>JBPOHD010000015.1:0-80622 GCA_052035955.1 Pseudomonadota bacterium | reverse complement strand
CGACTCTCACTGCCCCGCGTCGAGCGCGGATTGGGTTCTGCCGGCGCGGCCCCGCGCCCCGGCCGTCGGCCGACGGCGCCGAGGATCCGCGCCCAGGCCATTCCAGCGGCGCCGCGCGGGGTACCATCGGCCCATGGAAGACTCGAACAAGGCCCCGAACGCCACCCTCCAGGCCCATGAAGACTGGTGCCGCCAGCGGCTCGCCGAGCTGGCGGCGGAGGACGGATGGCTGACCCTGGTGGGCCTGGAGTGGCTGGACGATGGCGTCCATCGGCTCGGGGCCGATCCCGCCTGCGCCCTTCGCGTTCCCGGCGGGCCGGCCTCCTGGGGCGATCTGACGATCTCCGGCGGACAGGCCCGCTGGACCCCGGCCGGGGGCTCGCCCCGGATCCTCGACGATGACCGGGCGGGGGCGCCGACCGTGGTTGCAGCGGGTCGGATCAGTTTCTTCCTGATTGCCCGCGACGGCCGCCTCGGCCTGCGCATCCGCGATACCGACGCCGCGGCGCGGCGCGGGTTCCGGGGCATCCCCGCCTTCCCCTTCGATCCGGCCTGGTGCCTGGAGGCCCGATGGGACGGCGACCGGGCCAGTTTTCGCGGCCCGGCGGGCGAGGGGACCCTGGTCCCCCAGAACCCCGGCGCCGGCCGGCTGCACTTCGTCATCGCCGATGCCACCAGCGGTCGCGAGACCTACGGCGGCGGCCGCTTCCTGTTCGCCCCGGCTCCCGTTGCCGGGGAAGCCCTGCGGCTCGATTTCAACCGTGCCATCAATCCGCCCTGTGCCTTCACCCCCTTCGCCGTCTGTCCCCTGCCGCCGCCGGGGAACCGGCTGCCCTTTCCGGTGGCCGCCGGCGAGAAGGCCTACCGGGCCTGAAGGGGGGTGGCCCGCGGAGGCGCCGCGAGGCGGCGCGCCAGCAGGGAAAGGGCGAAGCAGAGGACGAAATACACCGCCGCCACGAAGACGTACATCTCCACCGGCCGGTTGTAGTTCTTGCCGGCGATCTCGGCGGCCTTCAGCAGGTCCTTGGCACCGATGGCGTGTACCAGGGAGGTGTCCTGGAACAGGATGACGGTCTGGGTCAGCAATACCGGAAGCATGTTGCGGACCGCCTGTGGCAGCACCACGTGGGCCATGACCTGGAAGCGCGAGAGGCCGAGGGCCCGCGCCGCCTCCACCTGGCTGCGCGGGATGCTCTGGATGCCAGCCCGCATGATCTCCCCGTAGTAGGCGGCCTCGAAGGCCGTGAAGGTGATCAGTGCGGACACCTCGGTGCCGAGGGCCCGTCCGGTGACGAGCGGGATGACGAGGAAGAACCAGAGGATCACCATCACCAGGGGGATGGAGCGCAGCGTGTTCACGTAGGCCGCCGCCGCCAGGGCCAGGGGCCGGACGGCCGAGAGCCGGGCCAGGGCCAGCAGGGTGCCGAAGGCGAGTCCACCGGCCAGGGCGACTGCGGTGAGCTTCGCCGTGAAGCCCAGTCCCTCGGCCAGGTAGGGCAGGCTGGCGGCGATGACCCCCCAGTCGAAGTCGTTCATCGGCCCAGATACCCCGGGATGCGGTGCCTCGCCTCGATGGCCGCCATGAGCCGGTTGGCGGCGAAGGCGCAAAGGAAGTAGAGGGTGGTCACGGCCAGGTAGGTCTCGATGCCGCGGGCCGTCTCCTCCTGCATCTGGCGCGCCTGGAAGGTTAGCTCTAGCACGCCGATGGCATAGGCCACCGAGGAGTTCTTGATCACGTTCATGAACTCGGAGGTGAGCGGTGGCAGAATCACGCGCAGGGCCCGCGGCAGGATCACGTGCCGGTAGGCCTGCGACAGGGTCAGCCCCAGGGCGAGGGCGGCCAGGCGCTGGCCGGCCGGCAGGCTGCCGATGCCGGAGCGCAGTTGCTCGGCCACCCGGGCCGAGGTGAAGAAGCCCAGGCAGAGCGCGGCCGTGACGAATTCCTTGGCCGGCATGTCCTGCTTGACCCACAGGCCCAGCTCCCGCGGCAACAGTTCTGGGACGACGAAGAACCAGAGGAAGAACTGGACCAGCAGGGGCACGTTGCGGAAGCCCTCCACCCAGGCTGCCGCCGGCAGCCGCAGCCAGCGCGAGGGCAGGGTGCGCGCCGTGCCGACGGCCAGCCCGAGGGCCAGGGCGATGGCCCAGGCGGCCAGCGACAGGGCCACCGTCCAGCCCAGGCCGGTGAGCAGCCAGTCCAGGTAGCTTCCCTCGCCGGCGGCGACAGTGTCCAGCAGGAAGCGCCAGTTCCAGTCGTGGCTCATGGCCGATTCCGGCGGGCCGGGGAAGGCTGGAAAGTCCTCACCACCAAGGCACCAAGGACACCAAGAAGCACCAGGGAAAAGGCGTTCATGGATTTCGGGGGGCATGTGGAGAAGAGCTTTTCAACGCGGAGGACGCGGAGGACGCAGAGGACATGGAGGATACGGAGGAAAACCGGAGGGATGCGGGATTCCTCGATGCATGTCGTGGTTGATCGCCCCACGGTGCGGAAGTCGTCGATGCATCGCCTTTTTCTGCGCCTCTGCGCCCCTGCGGCGTGGCCTGCGGGTTCGAGGCCCATCGGCACCCGCCGACCTGCGCGATCCCGCGGTGGCCCCCGGCTCAGCGCTTGTTGTAGGCCTCGGCCGGGAGGTCGTTGGGGGACTTCACGAGCTGGTTCAGGTGCTCGCCCATGGGGTAGTTCATGTTGGCGCCCCGGGGCGGGATCGGCGACAAGAACCACCGGGCATAGAGCTTCTCCAGCTCGCCACTCTTCATCAGGCCCTTCACCGTGTCGTCCACCAGGGCCCTGAAGGCCGGGTCGTCACGCCGCAACATGATGGCGATGGGCTCGACGCTGAGGGTCTCGCCGACCACCTGGTAGTCGGCCGGGTTCTTGGACGTCATGATGAGCCCGAGCAGCAGGTTGTCGTCCATCACGAAGGCGACCGCCCGGTCCGTTTCCAGCATCAGGAAGGAATCCGCATGGTCCTTGCCGTACACCTCCTTGAAGTCGACGCCCTTCGCCTTCTCGTGGGCGCGCATCAGCTGGACCGAGGTGGTGCCGGTCGTGGTGGCCACCGGCTTCCCGTGCAACTGGGCCAGGCTGGTGATCCCCGACGCCTTCTTCACCGCCATCCGCACATAGGTGACGTAGGTGGTGGGCGCGAAGGCAACCTGCTTCTGGCGCGCCTCGTTGTTGGTCGTCGAGCCGCACTCCAGGTCCACGGTGCCATTGGTCAGCAGCGGGATGCGGTTCTGGGAGGTGACCGCCTGGAACTGGACCTTGAGCCCCGGCAGGCCAAGCTGCTTCCTGACCGCCTCGACGATGCGCTGGCAGATGTCGATGTGGTAGCCCACCGGTTGCTGGCGGTCGTCCAGGTAGGAGAGCGGGTAGGAGGATTCTCGGATGCCGAGGGTGATGGCGCCGGCATCGCGCGCCCTGGTCAGCGTGTCGGCGGCGGCCGGTGCGGCGAGGATGGCAAGGGTGGCGAGGAGGACAAGCGTGGGCAGGGAGCGGCGGGTGGTCATGGATACCTCATGCGGTTTCGGTTTCGTCCTCGTGCTGCTGCAGCATCCACATCTGGGCGTAGGCGCCCTCCCGGGCCAGCAGGTCCCGGTGGCTGCCCCGCTCGACGATGCGGCCGCCGTCGAGGACCAGGATTTCGTCGGCATCCATGACGGTGGACAACCGGTGGGCGATGACCAGGGTGGTGTGGCCCACGGCCACCTGCTCCAACTGGGCCTGGATGGCCTTCTCGGTCTTCGAGTCGAGGGCCGAGGTGGCCTCGTCGAAGATCAGGATGGGCGGGTTCTTGAGCAGGGCCCGGGCGATGGCCACCCGCTGCTTCTCGCCGCCGGAAAGCTTGAGGCCCCGCTCGCCGACCCGGGTCTCGTAGCCGTCGGGCAGGCGCGCGATGAAGTCGTGCAACTGGGCCGCCCGGGCCGCCGCCAGCACTTCCTCCTGGCTGGCCGTCGGCCGGCCGTAGAGGATGTTGTAGTGGATGCTGTCGTTGAACAGCACCGTGTCCTGGGGGACGATGCCGATGGCCGCCCGCAGGCTGGCCTGGGTCAGGCCGCGGATGTCGCGGCCGTTGATGCGTATGGCGCCGGCATTGGCGTCGTAAAAGCGGTAGAGCAGCCTCGCCAGCGTGCTCTTGCCGGAGCCGCTGTGGCCGACGACGGCCACCTTGCGCCCGGCCGGGATGGTGAAGCTCACCTTGCTCAGGATCGCCCGCCTTTCCTCGTAGGAAAAGCCCACGTCCCCGAAACGCACCTCGCAGGGGCCGGGCTCCAGGGCCACGGCGTCCGCCGCATCGCGGATCTCCCGGTTCTGGTCGAGCAGGGCGAACATGCGTTCGATGTCGGTCAGGGACTGGCGGATCTCGCGGTAGAGCACCCCCAGGTGGTTGAGCGGCATGTAGAGCTGGATCAGGAAGGCGTTCACGAGGACGATGTCGCCCACCGTCATGGTCCCCGCCGTGACTCCGACCGCCGCCCGCCACATCATCAGGCTGACGCCGGTGGCGATGACCGCCGCCTGGCCCAGGTTCAGGTAGGAGAGCGTCACCTGGCTCTTCACCTGGGCCGCCTCCCACTTGCGCATCTGCTCGTCGTAGCGCTCCGCCTCCCAGCGCTCGTTGTTGAAGTACTTCACCGTCTCGTAGTTGATCAGGCTGTCTATTGCCCGCACGTTGGCCGCCGAGTCGAGTTCGTTGGCCTCGCGGCGGATCTCCGTGCGCCAGTTGGTGACGATGACCGTGAAGGCAATGTAGATCGCCAGGGTGCCGACGGTGATGAGCGTGAAGGTCCAGTCGTAGCGGGCGACCAGGATGCCCAGGACCAGGCTGACCTCGACCAGGGTCGGCAGGATCGAGTAGAGCGTGTAGCTGATCAGGGAGCCGATGGCCCGGGTGCCCCGCTCGATGTCGCGGGTCAGCCCGCCCGTCTGCCGCTCCAGGTGGAAGCGCAGGGACAGGGCGTGCAGGTGCTCGAACACGCGCAGGGCGATGGTGCGCACCGCCTGCTGGGTGACCCGGGCGAAGAGGATCTCGCGGAACTCCGTGAACAGCGAGGTCGAGAAGCGCAGCGCCCCGTAGGCGGCCAGGAGCCCGAGCGGCACCAGCAGCATGGCCTGCCCGGCCGGGAGCACGAAGGCATCGACGATGCCCTTGAAGACCAGGGGCACCGCCACGTTGGCCAGCTTCGCCGTGATCAGGCAGCACAGCGCCAGGACCACCCGGCCCTTCCAGGCCCACAGGTAGGGCAGCAGGGCGCGCAGGGTGTCCCAGTCGTGGCGTTCCGTGGGGGCGGGCCCCGGCAGGGCGATGGCGGCAGGAGAGCGGCGCATGGGCCGATTTTACGGGGAAAGGGAAGGGTTCCCGATCGCCGGCGACCTCCCACCCGGGGGGCGGGGCGAGGGGAAACCCGTGGGGGCATGACTCGGTTCGCCCCCAGGGGGGGGCGGCGCCCGGCCAGGGCCGCCCCGGAACGAACTGCCCCGCCAGGGGCAGGGCAATCGGATTCCTGCGGCGGGAGGTTCAGGCGGCCGTGGCCGCCCGCCGCCGCCGGGCCGCCGCGCCGAGCACGCCCAGGCCGGCGAGCATCATGGCGTAGGTTTCGGGCTCCGGCACCGGAGTGGGAATATAGCTTGGGCCCGACAGACCGCGGGCGAACATCATGGACAGGGCGGCCGCGGAACCGCCGTCCTTCAGGAGATCGTAGCTCGCCTTGCCCGCCGAGACGGGCTTGCCCTTCGGGTCGATCATCCAGTACTCGAGCGCAATCTTGTCATAGGCAAAACTGCCTTCCACGAAGGGCCGCGAATCGCTGTCGGCCGACAGGTTGAGGTAGGTCATGTGGACGCCGTCGAACGTCATTTCGAAATACTTTTCCGGCGCGCCTTCGGTCATCGGCGCGAGGAATTCCACCGTGACCTTGGGAATTTCGTCACCGGTGGAAATCGCGTCGAACATGCCGGTGAAGCTTCGGTCCAGGAACTGGGTCCAGGAAAGGTCGCGGAAATCCGGCTTGCCGGACCCGCCACCGCCACCCAAGGGAAAATAGGTCGCCGAAACGCCCCAGCTCAGGGAGGAGAGTTCGATCCAGTCCTTGTGGCCTTCGATGACGCTTTCGCCCTTGATCTTGTCGCCCATGTTCATCAGGATCCCGGCCTGGGCGGAAGCGGGCAACAGCAGGACGGCAGCGAGGCCGCCGCACAGAAGCTTGAAGGATTTCGCGAAACGTACGGGCAGGTTTTTCATGGAGGCCTCCGTGGGCTCTGGGGATGGGGCCGCAGCCAGTCCGCGCACGGCGGTTGCGGGTCTCGACGCATTCCGGTGATATGGCCGGGTTGGCGCTGACGTGAACAATTTAACACTCAAGCAAAAAAACCGTGTTGAAGGCGAGGGTCGCCGGGCAGGCCGCCCGCGTTCGAAAATCGGGCCCGGCCGGCGCCGGCCGGTGATGCGGGAATGACGAGGGTATTCTGGCCGGCCCCGGCCGGCCTCAGAACCTCAGGGCGCCGATGAGGGAGTCCACCTCCTCGGCGGACTCGGCGAGGATGCCGGTCAGGGTCTCGCCGCCGATGTGGCTCTCGATGGCGCCCTCGGCGGCCTGCCGGTTGGCGTCGCTGCGGTGGCGGAAGGGCGACTCGATGGGGGCCATGTGGTCGGCGAGCACCAGGGTGTCGCCGAAACTGGCCGGCGGGAAGGCCAGGTAGCCATCCCAGATCGCGGCGATTCCCTTGGAGACGGTCTCGGGGACGCCGAGGGCGGCGAGCACGGCGGCGCCCAGGCGGGCCTCCCATTCGCCGCTCCAGTCGTCCGGACTTTCGGCGAACAGGGCGGCAGGATCGGCAATGCGCGACAGCAGGTAGAAGCCTCCCACCTCGTGAACGATGCCGGCGAACATGGCCGCATCGGCATCCTGGTGGGTCACCCGGCGGGCCAGCACATGGGCCAGGGCGGCCACATGGGCCGTGTGTTCCCACAGGCGCTCGGTCAGCGCCCGGTGGGAAGGATCCTGGGAGGCGCCCGCCATCTGGCGGGTGACGAGGCCCGTGGCCAGGGTGCGGACGGTCTTGAAGCCGAGCCGGGCGACGGCGGTGCGGACATCGGAAATCTCGCGACCGGAGCGATTGAAGACCACGGAATTGGCGATGGCGACGACGCGGGCGGCGAGCAGCGGCTCGGTCTGGACAAGGCGCGCTGCCTCCTCGATATGGCAGTCCGGATCGTCGAGCAGTTGCCGGATGCGCAACGCCACCGATGCGCTGGTGGGAAACGAGAGATTGCCCGCCGTGGCCTCGTCGGCTATCCGCTGCAGGGTTGCTTGCCGATCCATGGAGCGATGATACCCCGGTGACGCTGGCCGGGCGGCCCTGGCCGATTCGCAGCGGCGCCCTCGTCGAGACGGCGAACCCCGGGTTGCCCGGCCCAGGCCGGGCTGCCGAAACGGCCCCGCCCGGTGATGCTCGGCGGCCCGCGACATGCGGCCCCGGCAGAAATTTGAATCCGGAACCTACAAACGGGTATTGACACCGGGCTCCAGGACGGGCACATTCAAACACCTGTTTGAAACCAACGTTTGGATCACGCCGGAACAGATGAGCGAACCCGATACCCCCGAGCGCATCCTCGACGCCGCCGAGCGCCTGTTCATGGCGCACGGCTTCGAGGCCACCACCCTGCGCATGATCACCGCCGACGCCCGGGCCAACCTGGCGGCGGTCAACTACCACTTCGGGGGCAAGGAGGGGCTCATCGAGGCCCTGTTCCGGCGCCGCTTGGGCTGGCTCAATGCCCAGTGGCTGGCCGCCCTGGACAAGGCGGAAGCCGAGGCCGCCGGGCAGCCACTGCGTCCCCATCAGGTGCTGGAGGCCTTCTTCGGCACCACCATCCGCACCGTTTCCCAGTGCGACGAAGGCGGCCGCCACTTCCTGCGCCTGCTGGGCCGCACCTATACCGAGCCGTCCACCTTCATCCGCCGTTTCATGGCCCGGGAATATGCGGAGGTGGTCCGTCGCTACAAGGCGGCCCTGTTCCGCGCCCTGCCCGAAGCGCCGAAGGAGGAGGTGCTGTGGCGCTTCCACTTCATGCTCGGCGCCATGTCCTACGCCCTGTCCGGCGCCGACGCGCTCAACGTGCTGGGCGAGGACGGCCTCCACGACGCCGATCCCGAGGCCCTCCATGCCCGTTTCATGAGCTTCCTGTTCGGCGGCCTGCGGGCGCCGCTCCCCGAATTCGCTTCCCAACCTGCCAAGAAGCCGCGCCGGACCAAGGCGGCCTGAGACCCTGTAAAGGAGACGCATCATGACCTGGATCATCGCCATCCTCGCCGGCCTCGTCGCCGCCCTCACGGTCCCGCCCCTGCGGCGGGCCCTGATCACCCGCCACATCTTCGCCGTCTACCGGAAGATGCTGCCCGCCATGTCACAGACCGAGAAGGAGGCCCTGGAGGCCGGTACGGTCTGGTGGGAGGGGCAGCTCTTTTCAGGCAAGCCGCGCTGGCAGGACCTGCTGGCCTTTCCCCAGCCCAAGCTGACGGCCGAGGAGCAGTCCTTCCTCGACAGGGAGTGCGAGGAGTTGTGCCGCATGGTGAACGACTGGGAGACCACCCAGGTGCACCAGGACCTCTCCCCCGAGGCCTGGCGCTACGTGAAGGACAAGGGTTTCCTGGGCATGATCATCCCGAAGCGCTACGGCGGCCTGGAGTTCTCCGCCTACGCCCATTCCCAGGTGGTGCAGAAGCTCTCCACCCGCTGCTCGGCGGCTGCCGTCTCGGTGATGGTGCCCAACTCCCTCGGCCCGGCGGAACTGCTGCTCCACTACGGCACCGAGGAACAGAAGAACCATTTCCTGCCGCGGCTGGCCAAGGGCCTCGAGATCCCGGCCTTCGCGCTGACCAACCCGAACGCCGGCTCCGACGCCGCCTCGATCCCGGACACAGGCATCGTCTGCAAGGGCATGTGGGAAGGCCGCGAAGTGATCGGCATGCGGGTCACCTGGGACAAGCGCTACATCACCCTGGGCCCCATCTGCACCATCCTCGGCCTCGCCTTCCGCCTGCGTGATCCTGAGGGCCTGCTCGGCAAGACCGAGGACCTGGGCATCACCTGCGCCCTGGTCCCGACCAGCCACCCGGGCGTGCAGATCGGCCGCCGGCACTTCCCGCTGAATGCCGTATTCCAGAACGGTCCCAACTGGGGCAAGGACGTCTTCATGCCCCTGGACTGGATCATCGGCGGGCCGAAGATGGCCGGCCAGGGCTGGCGCATGCTTATGGAATGCCTGGCCGCCGGCCGCTCGATCTCCCTGCCGTCCTCCAATACCGGCATGGCCAAGCTGGCCGTGCGTGCCACCGGCGGCTACGCCCGGGTGCGCAGCCAGTTCAAGACCGCCATCGGCAAGTTCGAGGGCATCGAGGAGCCGCTGGCCCGCATGGGCGGCAACACCTACATGATGGACGCGGCCCGCACCATGACCGCCGGCGCCATCGACCTGGGCGAGAAGCCGTCCGTCGTCTCGGCCATCGTCAAGTACCACGTGACCGAGCGGGCCCGCCAGGTGGTGAACGACGCCATGGACGTGCTCGGCGGCAAGGGCATCTGCCTGGGCCCCAACAACTTCATGGGCCGTGCCTACCAGCAGATCCCCGTCGCCATCACCGTCGAGGGCGCCAACATCCTGACCCGCAGCCTGATCATCTTCGGCCAGGGCGCCATCCGCTGCCATCCCTATGTCCTGAAGGAGATGGCCGCCGCCCGCAACGAAGACCGTGCCGCCGGCCTGCGCGACTTCGACCAAGCGCTGTCCAGCCACCTGGCCTTCATCTGGGGCCGCGGCTTCCGCGCCTGGATCATGGGCCTGACGGGCTCCAACTTCGTGTCCGTGCCCGCCGACGTGGCGCCGGAGACGCGCCGCTACTACCAGCAGCTCTCCCGCTTCTCGGCCGCCTTTGCCTTCATCTCCGACATCTCCATGTTCGTCATGGGTGGCGACCTGAAGCGCAAGGAGAAGCTCTCCGCGCGCATGGGCGACATCCTTTCCCAGATGTACCTCTGCTCGGCGACGCTGAAGCGCTTCGAGGCGGAGGGCCGCAAGGCCGGGGACGCGCCGCTGATGCACTGGGCGATCTGGGATGCCATGTTCAAGGCCCAGAACGCCTTCGAGGGCGTCATCGCCAACTATCCGAACCGCTTCATCGCCGCCATCCTGCACTGGTACATCTTCCCGCTCGGCCGGCCCTACGAGGTGCCCTCGGACCAGCTCGGCCACCAGGTGGCGAAGCTGCTGATCGAGCCCTCGGCCACCCGCGACCGCCTGACCGCCGGCATGTACGTCCCGCGCGACGAGAACGACGCGGTGGGCGTCATCGAACTGGCCCTGGACGCCACCCTCGCCGCCGAGCAGGTCGAGACCAAGGTCCGCGCGGCCCAGAAGGCAGGCAAGCTGGCCGGCGCCGATCCGGCCCAACTCGCCCGCCATGCCTGCGAGGCGGGCGCCATCTCGGCCGACGAACTGGCCCTGCTGGAGCGCCGCGCCGCGCTGCGAGACAAGGTGGTGCGGGTGGACGACTTCCCCCAGGACTTCGCCCACGAGGCCACCCCGGTGGCGCCGCACCTGAAGGCCGCGGCCTGACGGGAACGCTATTCGCCGACGCAAAGGTGCGAAGACGCAGGGTTCGCAAGGGAAATCATCGGTGATCCCGGCGGGTGCCGGGGTTTCCCGATCCCCTTCGCCCCCTTCGCCCCCTTTGCACCTTCGCGACTTCGCGGTGGGCTTCCTGAATCCATCTTCCGACTGGAAACGACCATGACTTTCAAACCGGTCTATATCGTGGACGGGGCGCGCACCCCCTTCCTCAAGGCCCGCAACGCCCCCGGCCCCTTTTCCGCCGCCGACCTGGCGACCGCCGCCGGGCGTGCCCTGCTGGCCCGCCAGCCCTTCTCGCCGGAGGACCTGGACGAGGTGATCCTCGGCTGCGCCAGCCCCAGCGCCGATGAGGTGAATATTGGCCGCGTCGCCGCCTTGCGCCTGGGCTGCGGCAACAAGGTGCCTGGCTGGACGGTGATGCGCAACTGCGCCTCCGGCATGCAGGCCCTCGACTCGGCCATCGCCAACATCCACGCCGGCCGTTCCCGGCTCGTCCTGGCCGGCGGCGTCGACGCCCTCTCGCGGGCGCCGCTGCTCTATTCCGATGCCATGGTGCGCTGGTTCGCCGCCATGAGCACGGCGAAGACCGCCGGCCAGAAGCTGGGCCTTTTCCTCAAGCTGCGCCCGGCCGTGCTGCTGGCGCCGGTGATCGGCATCGTCAAGGGCCTGACCGACCCGGTGGTCAACCTGATGATGGGCCAGACGGCGGAGAACCTGGCCTGGAAGTTCGGCATCAGCCGCGAGGAAATGGATGCCTACTCCGTGACCAGCCACCAGCGCGTCTCCGTCGGGCAGGACTCCGGCCACTACGGCGAAGTCGTGCCGCTGGTCGGCCGCGACGGCAAGGTCTACGGGGAGGACGACGGGGTGCGCCGCGACTCCTCCATGGCTGGCCTCGCCAAGCTGCGTCCCTTCTTCGACCGCAAGTACGGCAAGGTCACGCCGGGCAACAGTTCCCAGATCACCGACGGCGCCGCCTGGATGGTGCTCGCCTCCGAGGAAGCCGTGCAGCGCTGGAAGCTGGAGCCCATCGCCAGGATCAGCGACAGCCAGTGGGCCGGCCTGGATCCTGCCCAGATGGGCCTCGGGCCCGTGCACGCCTCCACGCCCATCCTGCAACGCCACGGCCTGGGCCTCAACGACCTGGACGCCTGGGAGATCAACGAGGCCTTCGCGGCCCAGGTGATCGGCTGCGCGCGGGCCTGGGAGGACGAGGCCTATTGCCGCGAGCACCTCGGCACCGACGGCGCCCTGGGCACGCTGGACCCGGCCCGCCTCAACGTGGACGGCGGTGCCATCGCCCTCGGCCACCCGGTGGGCGCTTCCGGTGCCCGCATCGTGCTGCACCTGGCCCACGTGCTCCGGCGTACCGGCGGCAAGCGCGGCATCGCCTCCATCTGCATCGGCGGCGGCCAGGGCGGCGCCATGCTGGTGGAGACGGTCTGAGGCCTCGCCCCCAAACCCTGCAACGCAAAGACGCGAAGACGCAAAGCACGCAAAGGAGGGGCAGGTGATGAACGGACCTTTCGCGGCGGCGGCGCAGAGTTCGCCGAGGAGCACGGAGGGCGCGCAGTGAAGACGATTCGTTGGAAGGATTTTCTTTGCGTCTCTTTGCGTCTTCGCGCCTTTGCGTTGGAGCTTTCCCGGTGAGCGAAGAGATCCGCCTGGAATACCATCGCCGGCCGTCGGCGGCCCGCTTCATGGCTGGGGTCTTGCGGCCCTCGCCGGGGCTGGACGGCGGCGGAAGCCTGCCGGACATCCAGCTCCGCTGGCGCGGTCACCATGCCGAAGGCGGCGACCTGAGCGACTACCTGGCCTTGAGCGGCCTGCCGGCCGGCGACGAACTGTGCGTCCTCTACCCCCAGACCATGGCCTTTCCGCTGCACATGGCGCTGCTCACCCATCCGCACTTCCCGGTGCCGATCTGGCGCCTGCTGCAGGTGAGGAACCGCCTGCGCCGCCATCGCCCATTGCCGCGCGGCGCCCGCTACGACCTGAGCGTCCGGCTGGCCGCCCTGCGGCCCCTGGAAAAGGGCGTCGAGTTCGACCTGGCGGGTGTCGCCGAGGCGGACGGGGCGGTGGTCTGGGAAAGCGTGAACACCTTCTACATGCGGGGTCGCCCCCTGGCCGGGCGGACGCCGGAGCAGGCGCCGGAGCCGCCGCGGATCGAGGCCTCGCGCAGCGAATCCTGGCGCATGCCGGTCGACGGCGGCTGGCGCTACGGGAGGATTTCCGGCGACTACAACCCGCTGCACTGGTTCGGCGCCTACGCCCGGCGCCATGGTTTCGGCCGGGCCTTCCTGCATCCCCAGCGGGTACTCGGGCAATGCCTGGCCCGCCTCGGAGCGCGCGGGGCGACGGAACTGGAGGCCTGGATCAAGGGGCCGGTCTTCTACGGCGCCGAGGTCGAGATGCGTTCCGACGCCGATGCTGAAGGCATCCGCTTCGCCCTGCACGTGGAGGGCGATGCCCGCCCCGCCTTCGTCGGCCGGGTCGGGCACGGGGCCGGCAGATGAGGACGATGAACCCGGAAGGAATCACCGCAGAGGCGCAGAGGGCGCAAGGAAATGCGGAGATGCAAGGCTTGGCCCACGACTTCGATTGCGCCCGGCGAGCGACAGGGACGGCGTGTCCGCGTGTCGGTCGTCCTCCGCGACCTCCGCGACCTCTGCGTCTCTGCGGTGAAAATGGGTTTCCCCATGAGTGAACCGAAGCGCTTCTCCATCGCCGCCGCCGACGGCTGGCCCCTGGCGGCGACGCTGTACCCGGGCGCGGGCGCCGGGACCGTCGTGGTCGGCTCGGCTTCCGGCGTCAAGCGCCGTTTCTACGAGCCCTTCGCCGCCTGGCTGGCGTCCCGGGGGCCATCGGTGCTGACCTTCGACTACCGCGGCATCGGCGATTCGCGCCACCACCAGGTGCGCCAGGTGGATGCCGCCATGCGCCACTGGGGCGAACTGGACCTGGACGCGGCCCTGGCCTGGGGCGTCGGCCGGGAGGGTCCCCTGCTCTACGTCGGGCACAGCGTAGGCGGCCAGGTCTTCGGGCTGGCCGCCGCCAACCGGCAGGTGACCGCCGCCGTCACCGTCGGCGCCGGCTACGGCTACTGGGGCAACTACCGCCACTGGCGCAAGCCCGCCCTGTTCCTGGCCTGGCACCTGGCCATGCCGACCCTGGTCAAGGGCCTCGGCTACTTCCCGGCCAAGCGGCTGGGCATGGGCGAGGACCTGCCGCCGGGCATCGCCCTCGAGTGGGCGCGCTGGGGCCGCGACCCGAATCACCTGGTCGGGCGCGCCAGCGGACCGTCGCGGGAGAACTTCCGCGGCTACCGGGGTCCGCTGCTGGCCTATGCGATCACCGACGACGGCTACGTGCCGCCGAGGGCCGTGGCGGCCCTGCACGCCAATTTCACCGGGGCCCGGGTGGACCTGCGCCACCTCCATCCGGACCGGCTGGGCCTGCCCCGTCTGGGCCATTTCGGTTTCTTCCGCGAAGCCCATCGCGACACCCTGTGGCGGGAGGCCGCCGACTGGCTCCTCGCCCACGCCGACGGGGGCACCGCGCCTGCCCCCGCTCCGGCCCCCTGAACCCATTGCCCGAATCAAGCCCTCTGGAAGGACGACCATCATGGAACTGAAGAACTGGAAACTGCAGCGCGACGCCGACGGCGTCGTCTGGGCCATCCTCGACCGGGCCGGTGCTTCGGCCAACACCCTGGCCCGGGAGGTGCTGCACGAGCTGGAAGGCATCCTCGACGAGATGGACCGGGAGCCGCCCAAGGGGCTCGTCTTCCGCTCCGGCAAGGCGGCCGGCTTCATCGCCGGCGCCGACATCGAGGAATTCACCCAGTGCGATACGCCCGAGAAGGCCCGTGCCCTGGTGAAGCTGGGCTGGGACGTCTACAACCGCCTGGCCGCCGTGAAGTACCCGACCCTGGCCCTGGTCCGCGGCCACTGCATGGGCGGCGGCCTGGAACTGGCCCTGGCCTGCCGCTTCCGCATCGCCGTCGACGAGCCGGGCACCCGCATGGCCCTGCCCGAGGTGATGCTGGGCATCGTTCCCGGCTGGGGCGGCATGCTGCGCCTGCCGGAAACCGTCGGCGCCGCCGCGGCCCTGGACATGATGCTGACCGGCAAGGGCATCGACGCCAAGCGCGCGAAGAAGATGGGCCTGGTCGACGAATGCGTGCCGCCGCGGGTGATGGAGAATGCGGCCCGCATGCTGGTGCTCTCGGGACGGGCGCGCATCGGCCTGTCCTCCTTCCAGCGCCTGCTCAACGGCCCCCTGAAGTGCATGGTCGCCAGCCAGGCCCGCAAGCAGGTGGCGAGGCGGGCCCGCCAGGAGCACTACCCGGCCCCCTACGCCATCCTCGACATGTGGGAGAAGTACGACGGCAACGCCCTGGCCGTGCCGGACGACAAGCCCACGTCGCTCCACGCCATCTCCACCTCGCCGACCACCCGCAACCTGGTCCGTGTCTTCTTCCTCCAGGACCGCCTGAAGGGCTTCGGCAAGGACAGCGACTTCGAGCCGAAGCACGTGCACGTGGTCGGCGCCGGCGTCATGGGCGGCGACATCGCCGCCTGGTGCGCCCAGCGGGGCATGACCGTGACCCTGCAGGACCAGTCGGTGGAGCGCATCGCCCCGGCCATCAAGCGGGCCGCCGATGCCTACGCGAGGAAATTCCGCCGCGACGAGAAGGCCGTCCGCTTCGCCCTGGACCGTCTGATCCCCGATCCCCGGGGCAATGGCGTCGCCCACGCGGATGTCATCATCGAGGCCATCTTCGAGAACCTGGAGGCCAAGCAGGCCCTGTTCCGCGACATCGAGGCCCGGGCCAGGCCCGACGCCCTGATCGCCACCAACACGTCCAGCCTGCGCCTGTCCGACATCGCCGCCACCTTCAGGGAGCCTTCCCGCCTGGTCGGCATCCATTTCTTCAACCCGGTGGCGAAGATGCCCCTGGTCGAGGTGGTGCAGGCCGAGGCCACCCATCCGGACATCGCGAAGAAGGCCGCCGCCTTCGTGCGCGGCATGGACAAGCTGCCGCTGCCGGTGAAGGATGCGCCGGGCTTCCTGGTCAACGCCGTGCTCGCCCCCTACATGCTGGAGGCCATGCGCTGCGTGGACGAGGGCCTCTCTCCGGAGACGGTGGACGAGGCCGCGCTGGCCTTCGGCATGCCCATGGGTCCCATCGAGCTGGCGGACACCGTCGGCCTGGACGTGGCGATGGCGGCCGGCAAGGGCCTGGCGGCGGGCGTCACCGAGCCGCCGAAGAAGCTGGCGGAGCTGGTCGCCGGCGGCAACCTGGGCCGCAAGACCGGCCGCGGCTTCTACGCCTACCCGCAGGGGAAGGCCGCCAAGTCGGCGGCCGGCGCCGTGCCGGCGGGGCTCGCCGCCCGCCTGGTGGCGCCGCTGCTGGCGGCCACCCGCGGCCTCGTGGACAAGGGCATCGTGGCCGATGCCGACCTGGCCGACGCTGGTGTAATCTTCGGCACCGGCTTCGCCCCCTTCACGGGCGGGCCCATGAACTACCAGCGGGAGCATTCGGCCCCATGAGCGCCGCCTGGCGGCGACCCCAGCGCCGCCCGAGGCCGCGGTGCGGCCCGCCCGCAACCGGAGAACCCACGCCATGAGCGAATGCCGCGCCCAACTGCCCGACAAGCAACCCGCCCTCCGGGTGGTCCCCATGCCCGCCGACCTCAACGCCGCCGGCGACGTCTTCGGCGGCTGGGTGATGGCACAGGTGGACATCGCCGGCGCCATGCCGGCCATCCGCCGCGCCCGCGGCCGGGTGACCACCGTGGCGGTCAATTCCTTTGTGTTCAAGCAGCCCGTGGCGGTCGGCGACGTGGTGAGCTTCTATGCCGAGGTGGTCAAGGTTGGCCGCACTTCCATCACCGTGGACGTGCAGGTCTATGCCGAACGGCATCCCGAGAATCCCATCTTCGTCAAGGTGACCGAGGCGACGCTGACCTACGTCTGCCTGAATGCGGATGGGTCCAAGCGCGAGGTTCCGCCCCTCGACTGAATCCGGCACGGTACGTCCGCGCGCCATGTGGGAGCGGCGTTCTCGCCGCGACGGTTTTCGCGGATCGAACCCTCTCCACCCTGGCCGATACTGGGCCCGGCGAGCCGAAGTCCGGCGGCGCGAAGCGCTGTTCCCGACGGGCGGTTCGGGCGGGCCGGTTACGGGAGGACCGCCTGCGCCAACCGCCCCAGTCCCTCGTGGCAGGCCCAGTAGCTGGCCTCCAGTCCGCCGATCGAAGGCAGCAGACCCAGCAGGAACGAAGCGGGCGGGGCCGTGAATGCCGTTGGCGCCGGCACGACTTCGAACCCCTCGCGCTCGAACAGGGGCACGGCGCGCGGCAGGTGCCAGGCGTGGCTGACCAGGGCGAGGCGGCGAATGCCGGCGGCCTTCAGCAGCGGCGCCGACAGGCGGGCGTTCTCGGCCGTGTCCCGGGAGAGGGTTTCGCGCCAGCGGACCGGCACCCCGAATTCCCCCGCCAGGGCCTCGGCCATGGTGTCGCCCTCGGGCCGGCCGCCCAGGGGGGCGCCGCCGGTGACCAGGATGGGCAGTCCGCTCTGCCGGTGCAGGCGGGCGGCATAGCGGATGCGCGCCAGGCTCGGCGGCCCGACCGTGTCGCCGCCGTATTCCGGGGCGCCGAGCAGGTTGCCGCCGCCCAGCACGACGATGGCCTGGACCTCCCGCAGGGCGCCGGGCGCGACGGCCGGGTAGGTCTCGACCCGCTGCAGCAGGGCCTTCCCCACCCAGGGCGTCGACAAGGCCCAGAGCAGCAGCAGGCCGGCGAAGGCCGCCCACCGGCCCAGGCGCGGCCGGCGGCGCAGCAGGAGCAGGCCGGCCAGGACCAGCAGCAGCGGCGCCAGGGGCGGCAGGAGGAGGGCGGAGAGCAGCTTCTTGGCGAAAAACACGGGGAAATGTGGGGCCTTGGGCGGTCTGCTCGCCGTTTGGCGGGCCATTGACGGCCGCTATTATCGACCGAATCGTCCGTCTTTCCGTCCCATGCCCGATCGCGCCTTCGGCCTCGAAACCCTCTGCCTGCATGCCGGCCAGCAGCCGGACCCGGCGACGGGCGCCCGTGCGCTGCCGATCTACCAGACGACCTCCTTCGTCTTCGATTCGGCCGACCACGCGGCGAGCCTGTTCAACCTGCAGACCTTCGGCAACGTCTATTCGCGCCTGTCCAATCCCACGGTGGCGGCCCTGGAGGAGCGGGTCGCGGCCCTGGAAGGCGGCCGCGCGGCGGTTGCCGCGGCCTCGGGCCTGGCGGCCCAGATGGTGGCACTGCTGACCCTCTGCCAGGCCGGCGACCGCATCGTCGCCGCCCGAACCCTCTACGGCGGCACCTTCTCCCAGCTCGACGTCTCCCTGCGCAGGCTGGGCATCGAGACGGTCTTCGTCGATCCCGACGATCCGGCGAACTTCCGCGCCGCCCTCTCGGACAACACCCGCTGCCTGTTCGCCGAGACCATCGCCAATCCCCGCCTGAACATCCTCGACATCGCGGCGGTGGCGACGATCGCCCGCGGCCACGGGGTACCCCTGGTCATCGACAGCACCCTGGCCTCGCCCTGGCTCTGCCGGCCCATCGAGCACGGGGCGGACATCGTCATCCACTCGGCCACCAAGTTCCTGGGCGGCCACGGCACGACCATGGGCGGCGTGGTCGTCGAGTCGGGCCGTTTCCCCTGGGACAACGGCAAGTTCCCCGGCATGACGGAGCCCTCGACGGGCTACCACGGCGTCAAGTTCTACGAGACCTTCGGCGATTTCGCCTTCACGATGAAGGCGCGCATGGAGACGCTGCGCACCTTCGGGCCATCCCTGTCGCCCTTCAACGCCTGGCAGCTCCTGCAGGGCATCGAGACCCTGCCGCTGCGCATGGACCGCCATTGCGCCAATGCCCTGGCCGTGGCCCGCCACCTGGAGCGGCATCCCCGCGTCGCCTGGGTCAATTACCCCGGCCTGGAATCGAGTCCCTACGCGGCGCTCGGCTCCCGCTACCTGCCCAAGGGCGCCGGCGCCATCCTGGCCTTCGGCATCGCCGGCGGCCAGCCGGCCGGCGAGCGCTTCATCGACGCCGTGCAGTTCCTCTCGCACCTCGCCAACATCGGCGACGCCCGCAGCCTGGTCATCCATCCGGCATCGACGACCCACCGCCAGCTCGATGCCGCCCAGCAGGCGGCCGCCGGCGTGACGCCGGACATGATCCGCCTCTCGGTGGGCATCGAGACGCTCGACGACATCCTCTGGGACATCGACCAGGCCCTGGAACGGAGTGCCGGCTGATGGATCCCGCGGCCCTGGAATGGCGCGACGCGGTGATCCTGGCGGCGGTGCTGGCCACCTTCTATCTGGTGTTCAGCTTCCTGCGCCTGCTGCGCCTGCGCCGGCCGCCGACGGCAACGACGCCGCCGGTCTTCACGACCGCCGTCGATATTTCCCTCGACGAGCCCTTGCCTGGAGACGATCCGCCTTCGGTACCGTTCGCCCCGTTCGCCACCGTCCCGGTGGCCGGCGACCCGGCGGGCTTCGCAGTGGAGCTGGCGCGCAGCAGCCTGGAGGCGGAGGTCCGGCAACTGCGGGACGAGCTGCGTCGCCTGGGGCAGACGGTGGACCGGCAGCGGGAGGAGATCGACGCGCTGACCTCCCGCTTGCAGTCGGCCCAGAGCGTCTCGCCCCTGTACGGCGAGGCCATGGCGCTGGCGCGAAAGGGACTGGATCCGGCGGGCATCGCGGGACGCTGCGGCATCTCCATCGGCGAGGCGGAACTCGTGGCATCCCTCAGCCGCGGCGTGCCCCTCGACGAAGAACTCAGGGAAGAGGACGACTATGACGGATCAGACCACCCCGCAGACAGCGAACGATGACGAGGCCCTGAAGAAGCGGCTGGTCGGCCGGATGGCCGTCGCCGGCGTGCTGATCGTGGCGCTGCTCGGCGGCCTGGCCCTGTTCGACGCGCTGAACACGCCGGAGAAGCCGGCGCCAGCGCCGGTGGCCGTCCTGCCGCCGCCGCCGGAGCCCAAGCCGGCCGAGGCCGCCAAGCCGGAGGAGAAGGCGGAGCCCGGCGATGAGGCGAAGAACGAGGCAGGCGCCGAACCGGCCGCCGAGCCGGAACGTACCGAATCCGCCGCCGCGCCGGCCCTGCGGGTGCCTCGGGAACGGCCTCTCACGAAGCCCGCCGAGGCCCGCCCGGCCATGATGCGGCCGAGCGAACCGCCGGCGCCGCCGTCCGTGGCGGAAGAGACCGGCCGCATCGCCCGCCCGCCGGTCGCCGCCCATGCGCCGGCCTCCCGTCCCCTGACCCGGGCCGCCGAGGCGGGCAAGCGCTTCCTGTTGCAGCTGGGCGTGTTCAACAACGT
The DNA here is from genome assembly GCA_052035955.1 of Pseudomonadota bacterium. Taxonomy (GTDB): domain Bacteria; phylum Pseudomonadota; class Gammaproteobacteria; order Burkholderiales; family Rhodocyclaceae; genus JAEUNJ01. Next base: position 60,604 of record JBPOHD010000015.1, on the reverse strand, counting down.
CGCCAACGCCGAGGAATTGCGCGCCAAGCTTGAGCTGAACGGCATACCGAGCCAGATCGAGGCGCGGGTCCAGGTCGGTCCCTTCGCCAGCCGCCAGGAGGCGGAGGAGGCGCGGCAGAAGCTGGCCGCGCTCGGCCTCGAGCCCGGGGTGGTGATGGCGACCAAGCGTTAGGGGTGCCTGCCTGGACGTCGTCGCCTTCGGCCAGGACTTCACATGCGAACTGGAGCGCCCATGAAAATCGAATCCCCCCGCTACGGCAGCATCGAGGTGGCCCCCGAGCGAATCCTCGAATTTCCCCGCGGCCTGCCCGGGTTCGAGGACCTGCGGCGCTTCTCCCTCTTCCACCCGGAAGGCGGCGAGCCGGCCTACTACATCCTCCAGTCCCTGGAAATGCCCGAGGTGGCCTTCCACGTGGCCGATCCGGCACGCTTCGGCTTCGATTACCGGATATCGCTTAACGACGAGGAGGCCGGCGTCCTGGCCCTGGCCTCCCCCGACGACGCGGTGGTGGTGGTGATGCTGCTGCGCGACCGCGACGAGGGCGGGCGCGAAGGTCCCCTGCGGGCCAACCTGAAGGGGCCGCTGATCCTCAACGTGGCTGCGCGGCGCGGCCTGCAGCACGTCTTCGAGCGCCTGGACTTCGCGGTGAACTGACCGGGGAGACGGCGCCCCGTGCCCGGTCAGCGGAACAGGATGCGGCGGTTCTTGCCCAGGCGCTTCGCCCCGTACATCGCCGAGTCGGCATGCTGCATCAGGCTGTCGGCATCCAGTCCATGCTCGGGATAAAGGGCGACGCCGACGCTGGCGCCGAGGGTGAACTGGTGGCCGTCGAGCTTGATCGGCTCGGTGATCGCCGAGATCACCTTGTCGGCGATGGCCAGTGCCGCTTCGGCATCGGCGACGTCGTTCACCAGCAGGATGAATTCGTCGCCGCCGACGCGGGCGACGGTATCGCTTTCCCGGACGCAGCCGCGCAGGCGCTCGGCGACGCCGCGCAGGGCCAGGTCACCGGCGTCGTGGCCGAGGGTGTCGTTGATGGGCTTGAAATCGTCCAGGTCGAGGAACAGCAGGGCGAAGGAATTTTGCAGGCGCCGCGCCCGGGCGATGGCCGAATTGAGGCGGTCGAAGAACAGGACGCGGTTGGCCAGCCCCGTCAGGCTGTCGTGCAGGGCCAGGTACTGCACCCGTTCCTCGGCGAGCTTGCGGTCGGTGATGTCCACGGCGACGACCAGGACGGCGGGATTCTCCCTCCCGGCGATGGTGGCGACGGCGATCTCCACCTCCCGCCGTTCCCCGTACTTGGTCAGGATCGAAATGTCGTAGCGGTTCTCGAAGCTCTCGCCGGTCAAGCGCCGCTGGTGGTTGAAGGCCACCCGCTCCCGGTCCGTCGGGTGGCACAACTCCAGGAAGGAGCTCAGGTGCAGCATCTCGTCGGCGCTGTAGCCGGCCAGGCGGCAGATCGCCTCGTTGCAGAAGACGACGCGGCCGTTCTCGATGACGATCTGCCCGATGCCGGCCTCCGACTGGGCGTCCAGCATGGCCTGATTGAGGGCGTTCTGCTCCGAAAGATCCTTCTCCCGCTCCCGCAGGGCATCTTCGGCCCGCTTGCGGTCCGTCATGTCGAGGGCGAAGCCGATGAGGCCGATGTGGCGGCCCTGGTCGTCCCGGAGCGGCGAGGCGGCCAGGTGGACGAATACTTGCCGGCCGTCCTTGCGGACCCGCCAACCTTCGATTTCCAGTCGTTCGCCCGAGGCCAGGCGCGGCCCGAAGGCCCCCATCAGGGCTTCCTCCTCGACCCGGCCGCCCGGGTAGAGCATGGAGAAATGTTGCCCGAGTGCTTCATCCCGCAGGTAGCCGTAGAGCAATTCGGCCCCCTTGTTCCAGTAGGTGATGCGGCCTTCCAGGTCCACGCAGATGATGGATTCCAGGATGCCGTCCAGCATGCTCTGGCTGGTATCGGCGGCGCCGGCGGGAGGTGGGGATGGGCCTGTCATGGAGGGCGCATTATAGGTCGGCGGCCCGGAGGCGGCTAACATACGGGCTTTCGGAATTTCGACGGAGGAAGCAATGCCGCGCCAGATCATCGCCACGCCGGGGGCCCCGGCCGCCATCGGCACCTACTCCCAGGCCGTCCGGGCCGGGGACACCGTCTACCTTTCCGGGCAGATCGGCCTGGATCCCGCGTCCATGCAGATGGTCGAGGGCATCGATGCCCAGATCGTGCGGGTCTTCGAGAACCTCAAGGCGGTGGCCGAAGCGGCCGGCGGTAGCCTCGACGCCGCGGTCAAGCTGAACATCTACCTGACCGACCTGGGCAACTTCGCCAAGGTCAACGAGGTGATGGCCCGCTACATCGCCCAGCCCTATCCGGCCCGCGCCGCCGTCGGGGTGAAGGAACTGCCCCGCGGCGCCCTGGTCGAGGCGGACGCGATCCTGCACCTGGGCTGATCCTGGCCCGCAATCCGGTGGCTGCTTCCCCTGCCGGCAAGGCCCGGGGTCCGGCGCGGCCGGGCCGGCGGCCTGCCGGATCCCAGGGCGCCTTTCCCGGCGCGGGGCCGGCGTTGGCCGAGAAGCTGAACCGGCTGGGCCTGCGGCGGCCGGAAGACCTGGTCCTGCACCTGCCATTGCGCTACGAGGACGAGACCCGCATCACGCCGGTCCGCGAAGCCCTGCCCGGGGTCGAGGCCCAGTTCGAGGTGGAGGTCGTCGATTGCGACATCGCCTACCGGCCCCGCCGGCAACTGGTGGCCCGGGTGCGCGACGTGGCGGATCCGGGGGCCCAGCTGGTGCTGCGCTTCCTCAATTTCTATCCGAGCCAGCAGAAACAGTTGCAGCCGGGCAACCGCCTGCGCATCTTCGGCGAGCCACGGGGGGGCTTCTTCGGCACGGAAATCATCCATCCGCGGACGCGGGCGGCGCGGGAAGGCGACCCCCTCCCGCCGGCCCTGACACCGGTCTACCCGACCACGGCGGGCCTGGCGCAGGGAGTCCTGCGCCGCCTGATCGCCCAGGCCCTGGAGCGGGTGGACCTCGGCGAGACCTTGCCTCCGGGGGTATGGCAAGCGATGGGCCTGCCGGGCTTCGGCGATGCGGTTCGGCGACTGCACCAGCCGCCGCCGGGGCTCGATGCGACGGGCCTGGAGAGGGCCCTGGCGCCGGCTTGGCGGCGCATCGCCCACGATGAGTTGCTGGCCCAGCAGATGTCCCTGCGGCGGGCCTACGAGGCGCGGCGTCGGCATTCGGCGCCGCCGCTCCAGGCCTCCGCCGGCGGACTGCCGGCGCGCCTCCTGGCGGTGTTGCCCTTCGCCCTGACGGGGGCCCAGCGCCGCGTCTGGGCGGAGATCGCCGCCGACCTGGCGACGCCCCATCCCATGCAGCGCCTGCTGCAGGGGGACGTCGGCAGCGGCAAGACCGTGATCGCGGCCCTCGCCATGCTCCAGGCCGTGGAGAACGGCTGGCAGGCGGCCCTCATGGCGCCGACCGAAATCCTCGCCGAGCAGCACTGGCGCAAGCTGGACGCCTGGCTCCGGCCCCTCGGGCTGGAGATGGCCTGGCTTTCCGGCGGGCGGCGCAAGTCCGACCGGGCGGCGGCCATGCGCGACCTCGCCGAAGGGCGGACATGGCTTGCCGTGGGCACCCATGCCCTCATCGAGGCGGAGGTGGCCTTTCCCCGCCTGGGGCTGGCCATCGTGGACGAGCAGCACCGCTTCGGTGTCCGCCAGCGCCTGGCCCTGAAGCGCAAGGGCGGGGCCGAGGACCTGGAGCCGCACCAGCTCACCATGTCGGCGACCCCCATCCCGCGCACCCTGGCCATGAGCCACTATGCCGACCTGGACGTGTCGGTCCTCGACGAGCTGCCGCCGGGGCGCCGCCCGGTCCTGACCAAGCTGGTGGCCGAAGGCCGCCGCGGCGAGGTGCTGGGGCGGGTCCGCGATGCCTGCCGGGCCGGCCGCCAGGCCTACTGGGTCTGCCCGCTGATCGAGGAATCGGAAACCCTGGAGCTGAAGACGGCGCTGGAAACCTTCGAGCGCCTGACGGCGGAATTGCCGGAACTGCGGGTCGGTCTGGCCCACGGCCGGCTGAAGCCGGACGAGAAGGCCGCCGTCATGGGCGGCTTCGCCGCCGGGACCGTGGACGTCCTGGTGGCGACGACGGTGATCGAGGTCGGCGTGGACGTGCCCAATGCGAGCCTCATGGTGGTCGAGCATGCGGAGCGTTTCGGCCTCGCCCAGCTGCACCAGCTGCGCGGCCGGGTCGGGCGCGGCACCGCCGAGTCGGCCTGCATCCTCCTGTACGCGGCGCCCCTGTCGGACACGGCCCGCGAGCGTCTGAAGATCATCTACGAGAATGCCGATGGTTTCGAGATCGCCCGTCTCGACCTACAATTGCGCGGCCCCGGGGAGTTCATCGGCGCCCGGCAGAGCGGGGCGCCCCTGCTGCGCTTTGCCGACCTGGAGGACGGGGGCATGGTCGAGGCGGTCCGGCGGACGGCGGAACGCCTGCTGCGCGAGGCGCCGGCTGTCTGCGACGCCCACCTCGCCCGCTGGATGGCCGGCCGCGAGGACCTGCTGAAGGCATGAGAGGAGTTTCGACGTCATGAGCCAATCCGGCCAGTTCGGGCTGCTGCGGAGCCGCCGGTTCCTGCCCTTTTTCGTCACCCAGTTCCTGGGTGCCTTCAACGACAACGTCTTCAAGAACGCCCTGGTGGTCCTGCTGACCTTCCAGGCCGCCCAATGGACGACCCTGAAGCCCGAGGTGATGGCCAACCTGGCCGCCGGCGTGTTCATCCTGCCCTTCTTCCTGTTTTCCGCCACCGCCGGGCAAGTGGCCGACAAGCTGGACCGCTCCCGGGTCGCCCGCTTCGTCAAGCAGTTGGAGATGGTCATCATGCTGGTGGCAGGCACCGGCTTCTGGCTGCACAGCCTGGGCGTCCTGATGTTCGCGCTCTTCCTGCTCGGCCTGCATTCGACCCTCTTCGGGCCGGTCAAGTACGCGATCCTGCCCCAGCACCTGCGGGAGGAGGAACTGGTGGGCGGCAACGCGCTGGTGGAGGCGGGGACCTTCGTCGCCATCCTCCTCGGCACCCTGGCCGGTGGCCTGCTCGCCGGCGTCGACAACGGCACGGCCTGGGTGGCCGGCTTCGGCTTCCTGGTGGCCGCCGCCGGCTACCTGGCCTCCCGCGCCATCCCGCCGGCACCGGCCCCGGAGCCGACGCTGCGGGTGAATCCCAACCCCGTCACCGAGACCTGGCGCAACATCGCCTTCGCCCGGGAGAACCAGACGGTCTTCCTGTCCATCATGGGCATCTCCTGGTTCTGGCTCTACGGCGCCCTGTTCCTGGCCCAGTTTCCGGCCTATGCCAGGAACGTTCTGGGTGGCGCCGAATCCTCGGTCACGCTCCTGCTGGCCACCTTCACGGTCGGCATCGGCATCGGCTCCCTGCTTTGCGAAAGGCTTTCGGCCAAGCAGGTGGAACTGGGGTTGGTGCCCTTCGGCTCCATCGGCCTCACCCTGTTCGGGCTCGACATCGCCTTCGCGTCGCCGGCCGCGCCGCTCGGCCAGGGCCTCGCCGTCGGTGCGCTGCTGGCCCACGCCACTGTCTGGCATGTCCTGGCCGACCTCCTGCTGATCGGCCTCTTCGGGGGCTTCTTCATCGTCCCCCTCTATGCGCTCGTGCAGCAGCGCAGCGCCGAGGCCCAGCGGGCCCGCATCATCGCCGCCAACAACATCCTCAATGCGCTGTTCATGGTGGTCGGCGCACTGGCCGCCGCCGGCTTCCTTGGCGAGGGCCTGGGCATTCCCATGCTGTTCGCCATCGCGGCCGTCTGCAACGCGGCCGTGGCGGTCTTCATCTACAAGCTGGTTCCCGAGTTCCTGCTCCGCTTCATCGTCTGGCTGCTGATCCATTCCGTGTACCGCCTCGACAAGGAGGGTCTGGAGCACATGCCGGAGGAGGGTCCGGCCGTCGTGGTCTGCAACCACGTCAGCTTCGTCGATGCCCTGGTGATCATGGCCGCCTGCCGGCGGCCGATCCGCTTCATCATGGACCACCACATCTTCCGCTGGCCCATCCTCAGCTTCGTCTTCCGGGAAAGCCGGGCCATCCCCATCGCCCCGGCGAAGGAGGACGCGGCGCTGATGGAGAAGGCCTTCGACGAGGCGGCGCGGGCCCTGGAGGCGGGCGAGGTGGTCGGCATCTTCCCGGAGGGGCGCATCACCGACAACGGCCAGTTGTATCCCTTCCGCCCCGGCATCCTGCGCATCCTCGAACGGACGGACGCCAAGGGGGTCGTCGTCGTTCCCATGGCGCTGCGCGGCCTCTGGGGCAGCTTTTTCTCGCGCAAGGGCGGGCCGGCCATGACCCGGCCCTTCCGCCGCGGCCTCTTCTCCCGCATCGGCCTCGCCGTCGGCCCGACGCGGCCTGCGCTGGCGGCCGACCCGGAAGGTCTGCAGGCCGCCGTGGCGGCCCTGCGCGGCGACCGGCCGTAAGGTTCGGCTGGCCTTTCCCGGGCGGCATGCGGCGGCCCCGCCGCCGGCCATCGCCGGCCGCTCCGGGTCGTCGGGGCAGGGGCGGCGCGCATGGTGTCGGCCGGGGCGAGGACGGCCTTGCCGGCCGCCAGGCGATCGGCGGCGTTGTTATGCCTATGTCTTTGGTTGTATTTACTCGGAGAATGGCGGAGATTATGATTGAATCATCCGCCTGCCCACCGTCCGGACGGCGCCCTTACCAGGAGCGCGACCATGCCATCACCATTCTCGGAGCTCATCTCCTGCCTGCACCGGGCGCCGTGTTGGCGCTGCCGCGGAACCCGGCAGTGCCGTTCCTCGCTGCTCGGGCACCTGTTGGAGTACTCGGGGCGGTTGGCCGCCTGGGCCCGGCGCGATCCGTCGGCCAGCGAGGAGGAACTGAGTGTCCTGGCCCGGGAGTTCGCAGCGGAATTGCGCGCGTCGTGTACCTGCCCTGCCGCCGTGCCGGATCCTGTCGGGCAGGCTCGCGGCCCCGCCGGCGGTAGAATCCGACCCGATGACTCCGGCAGACCTTCGCGAACGGCTCACCCAGTATGAAAGGCTGATGCGGCTCGACAAGCCCATCGGTATCCTGCTCCTGCTCTGGCCCACCCTCTGGGCCGTCTGGCTGGCCGGCGCCGGCCGGCCGAGCTGGGTGATCGTGTGGATCTTCGTGCTGGGGACGGTACTGATGCGCTCGGCGGGTTGCGTGGTGAACGACCTGGCCGACCGCAAGTTCGATCCGCACGTGGAACGGACCCGGGAGCGGCCCCTGGCGGCGGGGCGGGTGTCGGTCCGGGAGGCCCTGGCGCTGGCCGCCGTGCTCAGCATCGCCGCCTTCCTGCTGATCCTGCCGTTGCGTCCGCTGGTATGGATGCTCTCGGTGGCGGCCCTCTTCCTCGCCGCCAGCTATCCCTTCACGAAGCGTTTCTTCGCAGTGCCGCAGGCCTACCTCGGCGTGGCCTTCGGCTTCGGCATCCCGATGGCCTTCGCGGCGCAACTGGACCGGGTGCCGCCCCTCTGTTGGGTCCTGCTGCTGGCCAACATCTTCTGGGCCCTGGCCTACGACACGGAGTACGCGATGGTGGACCGGGAGGACGACCTGCGGATCGGAATCCGGACTTCCGCCATCACCTTCGGCCACCGGGACGTGGCGGCGGTCATGGTGTTCTACGGGCTGACGCTGGCAACGCTCGGCTACGTCGGCTGGTGGGTCGGGTTCGGCGTGTTCTACGCCCTGGGCCTGGCGGTGGCGGCCGGGATCGCCGCCTATCACTACACGCTGATTCGCGACCGGGACCGGGCCGGTTGCTTCAAGGCCTTCCTGCACAACAACTGGTTCGGCGCCGCCGTGTTCGCCGGCATTCTCGGCGAATTCCATCTGCGGCCCCTGTTCGCCTCCGTCTGAAGCCTTCGCCGGTACGGGCGGCGGAATCCGCCGGTCGGGGCTACCCCGGCAGGACGACCCGTAGCGCGCCGGGGATCACCCGGAGCCTGGCCGGGAGGCGGCCGACGATGTCGCCGTCCGCCTCGAGCAGGGTGCCCTCCGGTCCGGCGAGGACCGCTTCCGCGGTGCGTTCCACATCGACCCTGGGATGGGCGGGCAGGGTGCCGTCGAACAGGCGCGGCAGGTCGCGCAGGATCTGCAGGACGTTCATGTGGCGGATGACGGTGAGATCCATCAGGCCGTCGTCCGTGCGGGCGGCCGGCGCCACGTCCATGCCGCCGCCGCAATAGCGGCCGAGGCAGGCGAAGACGACCAGGGTCTGGACTGACCGGCGCCGGCCGGCGACCTCGAGGTCCAGGGGCAGCGGCCGGTAGGCGGCCAGGCCGCGCAGCAGGCCGACCAGGTAGGCGAGGCGGCCGAAGCGGCGGGACGGCATCCGGGCGACGACGGTGGAATCGAATCCGCAGCCGGCGACATTGATGAAATGGCGCCGCCCGCCATCGGCGAACTCGATGACGCCGACGTCGTGGGGGCTGCTCCGACCGCCGGCCGCCAGGGCGATCGCGGCCTGCATGTCGCGCGCGAGCCCATGGCCGCGGCCCCAGTCGTTGCCGGTGCCGACGGGGAGCAGGGCCAGGGTCACGCGGTCCGGGGCGACCGCCTGCTGGCCGAACAGTCCGTTGACGGCTTCGTTCAGGCTGCCGTCGCCGCCGGCCACGAGGACGCGTCGGCAGCCGCGCCGCACGGCGTCGGCGACCAGGACGGTGGTGTGCCCCGCGTAGGCGCTGACCGCGCTTTCGAAGGCGAGCCCCTGGTCTGCCAGCATGGCCTCGATCTCCTGGCGGTGGCGGACGCCGCGGCCCCGTCCGGAGACGGGGTTGAGGACCAGCAGGCAATGGTCCGGCGGGAAGTCGGGCAGATCGGACATGGCCTCCGCCTACCTGCGCGGCAAGGGTCGGGCGACCACCGCTGGAGCGGCGGGCGGCAGTCGGCGCCTCGGGAGGGTTTCCGCCTTCAAAGGAGGACCATGTTGTCCCGGTGGATCAACTCTTCCTCGTCCAGGTAGCCCAGCAGGTTCTCGATCTCCTGGCTGGGGTGGCCGGCGATGCGGCCGGCTTCCTGGCTCGAGTAGTTGATCAGGCCCCGGGCAATCTCGGTCCCGTCGGGACCGACGCAGGCCACGGCGGATCCCCGCTCGAACTCGCCGGCCACGCGGGTCACGCCCACGGGAAGCAGGCTGCGTCCATCCCGCAGGGCACGCACGGCGCCCGCGTCGAGAACCAGGCGGCCCGCCAACTGGAGATGGTCGGCCAGCCATTGCTTGCGTGCCGCCAGCGGCGAGGCATCGGCGTAAAGCAGGGTGCCGAGTTCCTCGCCTGCGGCAAGGCGCAGCAGGGCATTCTCTTCCCGGCCGCTGGCGATCAGGGTGTGGGCACCGCTGCGGGCCGCCCGTTGGGCCGCTTTCACCTTGGTGATCATGCCGCCCTTGCTGATGCCGCTTCCCGCGCCGCCCGCCATGGCCTCGTAGGCCCGGTCGTCGGCACGGCCGAGGGAGATCAGGGTGGCGGCCGGATCCTTGCGCGGATCGGCGGAAAAGAGGCCGGGCTGGTCCGTGAGGATGACCAGGGCGTCGGCCTCCACCAGGTTGGCGACGAGGGCACCCAGGGTGTCGTTGTCGCCGAACTTGATCTCGTCCGTGACGACCGTGTCGTTCTCATTGATGATGGGGACGACGCCGAGCGTGAGCAGCGCGGTCAGGGTCGAGCGGGCGTTGAGGTAGCGCTTGCGGTCCGCCAGGTCCTCGTGGGTGAGCAGGATCTGCGCCGTCTTCAACTGGTGCAGCGAGAAGCGGCTCTCGTAGGCCTGGGCGAGACCCATCTGTCCGACGGCGGCGGCGGCCTGCAGTTCGTGCATGGCCTGGGGGCGCGTCGTCCAACCCAGGCGCTGCATGCCCGCCGCGATGGCACCCGACGAGACGAGAACCACCTCGCGCCCCTGCCGGTGCAGGTCGGCGATCTGCCGGGCACAGTCGGCGATGAAGTCGAGCGACAGCCCGGTCCCGTTGTTCGTCACCAGGGCGCTGCCGACCTTGACGACCCAGCGCCTACTCGTCGCTATCCTCGTTCTCATCCTCGGCTCCGGCGATTCTTGCATGGCTGTCCAGATGATCCATCACCGCGAAGCTCAGTGGCCGGCAACCCTCTCCCTTGATGGCGCTGATGGCGAAGCAGGGGACGTCGGCGCCATAGGCGGCACGCAGCCTGCCTATCCGCTCGGCGGCTTCGTCTTCCGACAGCAGGTCGATCTTGTTGACCACCAGCCAGCGCGGCTTCTCGTACAAGGCGGGGTCGTACTTCCGCAATTCCTCGAGGATGGCCGGCGCGTCGCGGGCCGGGTCGGCCTCCGGGTCCGGCGGCGCGACGTCCACGAGATGCAGCAGCAGGCGTGTCCGCTGCAGGTGGCGCAGGAAACGGTGACCCAGTCCCGCGCCCTCGGCGGCCCCCTGGATCAGGCCGGGAATGTCGGCGATCACGAAACTGCGCCGCTCGTCCACACGGACGACGCCCAGGTTGGGATGCAGGGTGGTAAAGGGATAATCCGCCACCTTGGGCCGGGCCGCCGACACGGACCGTATGAAGGTGGATTTCCCGGCATTGGGCAGGCCGAGCAGCCCGACATCGGCGAGGACCTTCAGTTCGAGCGCCAGTTCGCGGCGTTCGCCTTCGCCGCCGGGCGTGGATTGCCGGGGGGCCCGGTTCGTGCTCGACTTGAAATGAAGGTTGCCCAGACCGCCGTTGCCGCCCTTCGCGATCAGGGCCTTCTTGCCGTCGGCGTCGAGGTCTGCCAGGACCTCCCCCGTCGCGAAGTCCTTGATGACGGTCCCGACCGGCATGCGCAGTTCCATGTCGCCGCCCGAACGGCCATAGCAATCGGAGCCGCGGCCGTTTTCGCCGCGCTCGGCCCGGAACAGGCGGGTATAGCGAAAGTCGATCAGCGTATTGAGGTTGCGGTCGGCGATGGCCCAGATGCTGCCGCCCCGGCCGCCGTCACCGCCATCGGGACCGCCTCGGGGGATGAATTTCTCGCGGCGAAAGGATACGGCGCCGTTGCCGCCATCGCCGGCAACGACTTCGATCTTCGCTTCGTCGAAGAACTTCATCGCGGATCAGGGCAGGTCGGTGACGGAAAGAAAAAGCCCTATCCGGATCGGATAGGGCTTCGGATGCCGCAACCGGGACGGTCAGGCAGCAGGGACGATGCTGACGACCCGCCGACGATCGGCTCCCTTGACGGCGAACTGGACCTTGCCTTCCACCTTGGCGAACAGGGTGTGGTCCTTGCCGAGGCCGACGTTCTCGCCCGGGTGGAACTGGGTTCCGCGCTGCCGGACGATGATGCTGCCGGCCGAGACCAGTTGGCCTCCGTAACGCTTCACGCCGAGGCGTTTGGCCTCTGAATCGCGGCCGTTGCGGGAACTGCCGCCTGCCTTTTTGTGTGCCATGTCTCAGTCTCCTTTCAGGCGGAGATGTCGGAGATCTGGATCTCCGTGAAGTTCTGACGGTGACCCTGATGCTTCTGGTAATGCTTGCGCCGTCGCATCTTGAAAATCATCACCTTCGGCCCCCGCCCGTGGGCGAGCACCTTGGCGGTGACCTTGGCGCCGGCGACCGTGGGCGTGCCGACCTTCACCGACTCGCCCTCGCCGACCATGAGGACCTGGTCGAGAATGATTTCCGCGCCCACGTCCGCCGGCATCTGTTCTACTTTGATCTTTTCGCCGGCGACAACGCGATACTGCTTGCCCCCGGTTTTTATGACCGCGTACATGTTGGACTCCAATGGATTTCAGAGAACCGCAAATTATAGGGCCAATCGCTTTCAAGGTCAAAATCTGTTGACGTCCCCCGGGTCCGCGCCTACCATCGCGCATTCTTTTTCGGGCCTGCCGTGCAGCTTCCATCTCTTTTTTCGCTGATCGCCGAGGACATGGGCGCGGTCGATGCCGTGATCCGTGCCCGCCTGCATTCGGAAGTGGTCCTGGTACGCCAGGTGGCCGAGTACATCATTGCCGGCGGCGGCAAGCGCATGAGGCCCGGCCTCGTGCTCCTGGTCGCGGGGGCCTTCGGCTACAAGGGCGAAGCCCACCGGGAACTGGCCGCGGTGGTGGAATTCATCCATACGGCGACCCTGCTGCACGACGACGTGGTGGATGCATCGGACCTCAGGCGCGGCCGCGAGACCGCCAACGCCCTGTTCGGGAATGCGGCTAGCGTGCTGGTGGGCGACTTCCTCTATTCTCGTGCCTTCCAGATGATGGTGTCCGTGGGCAGCATGCGCGTGATGGAAGTGCTGTCCGAGGCGACCAACGTCATCGCCGAGGGCGAGGTCCTGCAACTGATGAACTGCCACAACGCGGATATCGGTGTGGATGAGTACCTGCAGGTCATTCGCTTCAAGACCGCGAAGCTCTTCGAGGCGGCGGCCCGCCTGGGGGGTATCGTCGCCGGCGTGGATCGCAAGACCGAGGACGCGCTGGGCAATTACGGCATGCATCTGGGTACCGCCTTCCAACTGGTCGACGACATCCTCGACTACTCCGGTGCCGAAGCCGACACGGGCAAGCACCTCGGGGACGACCTGGCCGAAGGGAAGCCGACCCTGCCTCTGATCCATGTCATGCGCACCGGAGGTGCGGAACACGCGGACGTCGTCCGCCGGGCGATCGAGCAGGGCGGACGGGATGCATTTCCGGAAGTCCTCGCCGCCATACGGGCAACCGGGGCGCTCGACGAGGCGCGGCGGCTCGCCCTGGGCGAGGCTGCGCGCGCCCAGGCGGCGATCGATGCGCTTCCTGCTTCGCAATTCCGCGACCTCCTGCTAGAATTGCCGTCTTTCGCCGTCTCGCGGGACCATTGATCGCGGTGGCGGATGCCCTTCCCGGGTCAATGGAGCCTTCTGATGCACCGGGATCGTGGCCGTCGGGGTGTAGCTCAGCCTGGTAGAGTACTGCGTTCGGGACGCAGGAGTCGGAGGTTCGAATCCTCTCACCCCGACCATTCCTGGTCTTCAATTCCCGCCTTCCCGTTGTCCGAGTCCGGTCGAACCGCCGGACGATCGGTGTTCGCGCCGCCAATGATTTGCTCCGCCGCCGCGGCTGATGCATCATCGTTTCCATATTGCCGGACCCGTGCTCCAGGGGTGCCCGACGCCCGCAGCCCGGGGCGAGGCGTTCCGGAGCTTCCCGGTCGTTCGAACTCCCGACGGGGTGCCCCATGATCAAGTGGTTGTTGCTCGCTCTGCTTGCCGCCGCCCTCTTTTTCTTCCTGCGCAGGCCGGCGGGGCCGACCCGGAACAGGGGCGCCCAGGCGGGTGCCGAGCGCATGGTGGCTTGCGCCTCCTGCGGTGTATACCTTCCCGAACGGGAATGCGTCACGGATGCCGAGGGAGCTCGATTCTGCTGCGACGCCCACCGGTTGCAGGGGCGGGCGTGAGTCGCGAGCCCTGGGGGCCGGCCATCGGGCGACCAATGCCGGAAATCTTCTGGCGGTCGCTCTGGTACTTCAACCTCTATCGGCTGGCATCCGCGCTGGTGTTCGTGGCAGCGGTCGCCATCTATGGCGGCAGCATCAACCTGGGGGCCGAGAGTCCGCGCTTGTTCCTGACCGCGGGCGGCGGCTATGCACTGGTCGCGCTGTCATTCTTCGCGCTGGCACAGCTTCGCCGCCTGCCCTTCGACCTGCTGCTGATCCTGGAGGTCGCCGCGGATATCGCCTTCCTCACGGCCATGATGCACTTCAGCGGCGGACTGCGCAGCGGCATGAGCTACACGCTGCTCGTGGTGCTGGCAGGGGCCGGACTGGTGGGTCAGGGCCGGCTGGCCCTCTTCTTCTCCGCCCTGGCGACCGTTGCCGTCCTTCTCGAGCACGCCGACCGGGTTCTGCGTTACGGGGCGGACCCCGGAGAGTTCGTGCAGGCCGGGATCACCAGCATCGGGTTCTTCGCCACCGCGATCACCGCGCGGTTGCTCGCCCGCCGGGTGGTCGCCAACGAGGAACTGGCCAACCGCCGGGGAGCGGCCCTGGCGGCGCAGTTGCGCGTCGGCGAGCGCATCATCCACGACATGCAGGACGGCATACTCGTGGTGGAGGGCGATGGCCGCGTCCGGCAGTTCAATCCCCGTGCCGAAACCCTCCTGCAAGTCAAGGCCCCCCCCGCCCCCGACCTGGCGGCGTTTTCCTCTGCCCTCGCCGATCGATTCAGGATATGGCGGGAGCGCCAATTGGACGAGCGCGACATCCTGAGGCTGCCCGGATCGGGGCGCCTGGTGCGCGTGCGTTTCCTGCCGGCCGGCGAGGGCGACATCGCCCTCATCTATCTGGAAGACCTTGCCCAGGCCCAGACCCAGGCGCAGCAGTTGAAGCTCGCCGCCCTGGGCAGGCTGACGGCCAACCTGGCCCATGAAATCCGGAATCCGCTGTCGGCGATCAGCCAGGCGGCGGAGTTGCTCCGCAGCGAGAAGCGGGGCGAGATGCAAGTGCGCCTGACGCGCATCATCGGCGACAACACCCAGCGCCTGAATCGCCTGGTGTCGGAGGTCCTCGAACTGGGTCGTCGGGACAGGACCGTCCAGGAGACGATCCAGCTGGCAAGCTTCGTGCCGGCATTCCTCGAGGAGTTCGCGATGCATGACGAACGGGTCCGCAGCGCCGTCGTGACGGACATAGAGCCGGAATCCGCGGTCTGCTTCGACAGGAGCCACCTGAATCGCGTCCTGTGGAACCTGATCGTCAATGCGCTGCGCTATTGCAGCGGCCTTCCCGGCAGCGTGCGCCTGGAGATTTCCATGCAACCCTCCGCCCGGCATTGCGAGGTGCATGTGATCGACGACGGACCAGGGATCGAGCCGGCCCGGCGCAACCAGGTGTTCGAACCCTTTTTCACCACCCACGGCGCGGGTACGGGCCTGGGTTTGTACATCGCCAGGGAACTTTGCGAGGCTAACGGGGCTTCTCTCGAAGTCATAGAGCAGTCTGGCGGTGCCCATTTCAGATTGACGGCCCGGGGAGAGTCATGTCCGGAAGACAGGAAAGAAGAGCAGGCGGCGGCAGTCGCAGCGTCCTGATCGTCGACGACGAGGCGGACATACGGGAACTGCTGGACCTGGCCATGGCGCGCATGGGCCTCGTGGCCGATTGCGCGGCGACGGTGGGCGAGGCGCGCGACCTGCTGGCCGCCAATCGCTACCAGCTGTGCCTGACCGACATGCGCCTACCCGACGGCGACGGACTCGACCTCGTGCGGCACATCGCCGAGCATTGCCATGACCTGCCCGTTGCCGTCATCACGGCCCATGGCAGCATGGAGAACGCCGTGCTGGCCCTCAAGGCCGGGGCGTTTGATTATCTTGCAAAGCCTGTCTCCCTGGACCAGTTGCGGGCCCTGGTGAGAACTGCGCTCAGGTTGCCGACGGCCGGGGATCTGGCCGGCTTCACCGGCGAGCCGGAATTGCGTGGCGATTCGCAGGCCATGGAGGAGGCCCGCGAGATGATAGCCCGGGTGGCGCGGAGCCAGGCGCCTGTGCATGTCCGCGGCGAGTCGGGCAGCGGCAAGGAACTCGCTGCCCGAATGATTCACCGGCAGGGCGCGCGGCGCGACCACCCCTTCGTTGCCGTCAATTGCGGCGCCATCCCCGAGAACCTGATGGAAAGCGAATTCTTCGGCTACCGGAAGGGAGCTTTCACGGGGGCGGATGCGGACAGGGACGGGTTTTTCCAGGCTGCGGACGGCGGCACGCTGTTCCTCGACGAGGTGGCGGATCTGCCGCTGGCGATGCAAGTGAAGCTGCTTCGCGCCATCCAGGAAAAGCGCGTTCGGAAGGTCGGCGCCGCGGCCGAGGATGCGGTGGACGTGCGCATCCTCAGTGCCACCCACCAGGACCTGCGCAAGCTCGTCGAAGCCGGGCGCTTCCGCCAGGACCTTTATTACCGGCTGGCAGTCATCGAGATCCGGATGCCTGCATTGCGCGAGTGCCGCGAGGACATCCCCCGCATCGCCGAAAGCGCGTTGCTGCGCCTGTCGGCCGCTGCCGGCGCGCAACCCCCGCGCCTGACGCAGGCCGCCCTCCGGGCCCTGTCCGGTTATTCGTTTCCCGGAAACGTCCGCGAGCTCGAGAACATCATGGAAAGGGCGCTGGCCCTGCGGGCCGCCGATGCCATCGACGAGGTGGACCTGAATCTGGAACCCGTCGCCAACGTCGGCGAGGAGCCGCCGTCGGCCGGAGAAATGCCCCTGCAGGACTATCTGGACAAACTCGAAAGGCAGGCCATCCTGGATGCCCTGCAGAGGACGCGCTTCAATCGGACGGCGGCGGCCAAATTGCTCGGCGTTACCTTTAGGTCCCTTCGTTACCGGATGGAGCGGCTGGGGCTCAATGAACGCGAGGCCTGACCCGGCGCTGCTCTCCGTCGATGCCGGGGGTTACGTCGCGGCCGCCCGGCAGATCGCCTCCCCGAACATGGATGACCGCCCGCCTGGCGTCGCGATCGACCTGGTCGTCGTCCATGCCATCAGCCTTCCCCCGGGCGTGTTCGGAGGAGCAGGCATCGAGCGACTGTTCACGAACACCCTGGATCCCGCCGCCCACCCTTATTACGGGACCATCGCCGGCCTGCGGGTATCCGCGCATTTCCTGATCAGGCGCGATGGTGCGCTGGTCCAGTTCGTCTCTTGCCAGAAGCGCGCCTGGCACGCCGGAGTGTCCCGCTGGCGAGGCAGGGAGCGATGCAACGACTTCTCGATCGGCATCGAACTCGAGGGATGCGACGAGCGCACCTTCGAGGACGCGCAGTACGTTCGGCTCGACGCGCTGCTCGAAGCCTTGCGCATCCGGTATCCCATCGCCGACGTCGTCGGGCATTCGGACGTCGCACCCGGTCGAAAGACCGACCCCGGCCCCCATTTCGATTGGCATCGACTCCGGGTCCGCACCCCCGGGCGCTGATCCCCCTCGGCCCCGCCGGGCAGCCGCCGTCTCCGATGATGCTTGCGGCGATGGAAAAAACTTGCAGTTTGAAAAACCGACCACTAGAATTAGTTGCGGTCGGTAGGTGCACCACTATATCTAGTAGGTCATCGCCGCCCGGCGGACACGCGGGAATCCAGGCTCCGGCGGACTGCCGGCTCCCACAAGAACATCAGGAGGCGTTTGATGCAGGTAAGCGCGGAACTCTCCGGTCGATCGTCCGCGGTCGGCCCGCACTCGGAAACGCCCTCTCCTGCATCTCCCGTCCCGTCGATCCTCTCCGAATACCGGATCATCCGGCGCAACGGTGCCGTGGTCGGCTTCGAGCCGGCGAAGATCTCGGTCGCCATGACCAAGGCCTTCCTCGCCGTCAATGGCGGGCCCGCAGCGGCCTCGGCGCGCATCCGCGACCTGGTCGGTCAGCTGACCGGCAACGTGGTGGCGGCGCTGGTGCGGCGACAGCCCCATGGCGGCACGTTCCACATCGAGGACATCCAGGATCAGGTCGAACTCGCCCTGATGCGATCGGGCGAACACGACGTTGCCCGCGCCTACGTCCTCTACCGCGAAAAGCGACACCAGGAGCGCGCCCGGCGCCGCGCTGCCGTCGAGGCGGTGCCGGAGATCCACGTCGTCGATGGCGGGGTCCGCAGGCCCCTCGATCGGGATGCATTGCTTCAATTGGTCGAATCGGCCTGTGCCGGCCTCGCGGACGTCCGCGGCGGCCCCATCGTCGAGGCGGCATTGCGCAACCTCTACGACGGCGTACCCGTCGAGGAGGTCGGCAAGTCCCTGATCCTGGCCGCCCGCGCGCTCATCGAAAAGGACCCGGCCTACAGCTACGTGACCGCGCGGCTGCTGCTGCACACGGTTCGTCGCGAGGTATTGGGCGAGGAGGTCGGGCAGTCGGCGATGCCCGAGCGATATGGGGCCCACTTTGCCGATTTCGTCCGGGCAGGCATCCGGGCCGAACTCCTGGATCCGCGACTTGCGCAGTTCGATTTGGGTCGGTTGGGTCGAGCGCTGCGGGCGGACCGGGACCTGAAGTTCGGCTACCTGGGCCTGCAGACGCTCTACGACCGGTATTTCCTCCATGTCGAGGAACGACGCATCGAGCTTCCCCAAAGCTTCTTCATGCGCGTCGCGATGGGACTGGCGATCAACGAGGTGGACCGGGAGGCCCGGGCGATCGAGTTCTACGACGTGCTGTCGAGTTTCGACTTCATGAGTTCGACGCCGACCCTCTTCAATTCTGGGACGCTCCATTCGCAGTTGTCGTCGTGTTACCTGACCACGGTGACGGACGAACTGGATGGCATCTACCAGGCGATCAAGGAAAACGCCCTGCTGCAGAAATTCGCCGGCGGGCTTGGCAACGACTGGACGCCGGTGCGCGCCCTCGGGGCGCGTATCCGGGGCACGAACGGGAAGTCCCAGGGCGTCATCCCCTTCCTCAAGGTCGTGAACGATACGGCGGTGGCGGTGAACCAGGGCGGCAAGCGCAAGGGGGCAGTCTGCGCCTATCTGGAAACCTGGCATCTGGACATCGAGGAGTTCCTCGAACTGCGCAAGAACACCGGTGACGACAGGCGGCGGACTCACGACATGAATACCGCCAACTGGATTCCCGACCTGTTCATGAAACGGGTGATGGATGCCGGCGAGTGGACCCTGTTCTCCCCCTCGGACTGCCCGGATCTCCACGACAAGTATGGGCGCGAGTTCGAGGAGGCCTACCTGCGATACGAGGACAAGGCTGCCCGCGGGGAGATCAGGCTGTTCCGCAAGCTGCCGGCGGTGCAGCTGTGGCGCCGCATGCTGTCCATGCTTTTCGAGACCGGACACCCGTGGATCACCTTCAAGGATCCCTGCAACCTGCGTTCGCCGCAGCAGCACGTCGGGGTGGTCCACAGCAGCAATCTCTGCACGGAGATCACCCTCAATACATCCGATACGGAAATCGCAGTCTGCAACCTGGGTTCGGTGAATCTCCTCGCCCATCTGGTCGATGGGCAGATCGACCATGAGAAGCTGCGGCGCACCATCCGCACCGCGATGCGCATGCTCGACAACGTGGTGGACATCAACTTCTATGCGGTGGACAAGGCCCGGAATTCCAACGTCCGCCATCGCCCCGTCGGGCTCGGCATCATGGGTTTCCAGGATTGCCTTCACGACATGCGTGTCGCCTACGGTTCGGAATCGGCTGTCGAGTTCGCAGACCGGTCGATGGAGGCCGTTTGCTACTACGCCTACTGGGCATCCAGCGAACTGGCCGAGGAACGCGGGCGTTATTCCTCCTTCAAGGGCAGCCTGTGGGACCGCGGCATCCTGCCGCCCGACAGCCTGGATCTGCTTGCCGAGCAACGTGGCGGTCATGTGGAAGTGGATCGTTCGCACATTCTGGATTGGGATGCCCTGCGGGAGCGGATCGGACGGTTCGGGATGCGAAACTCGAATTGCGTCGCCATCGCTCCGACCGCGACCATTTCGAACATCGTCGGTGTTTCGGCGAGCATCGAGCCCGAGTATCAGAACCTTTACGTCAAATCCAACCTGTCCGGTGAATTCACGGTCGCCAACGAGCATCTCGTACGGGATCTCAAGGCCAGGGGACTGTGGGACGAGGTGATGATCTCCGACCTCAAGTATTTCGACGGCTCCCTGGCTTGCATCGATCGGGTGCCCGCCGACCTGCGGGATCTCTATGCCACTGCCTTCGAGGTGGAACCGCGATGGCTCGTCGAGGCCGCGGCCCGCCGCCAGAAATGGATCGACCAGGCCCAGTCCCTCAATATCTACATGGCGGGGGCCTCTGGCAAGAAACTCGACGACACCTACAAACTCGCCTGGCTGCGGGGCCTGAAGACGACCTATTACCTGCGCACCCTGGGTGCCACCCATGCCGAGAAGGCGACGACCAAGACCGGAGCCTTGAACGCGGTGCCGGCCGAGACCGTCCAGGCGGAACCGAAATTCTGCGCCATCGACGACCCGACCTGCGAGGCCTGCCAGTGATTTGCCAGGAGCACACCGAATGCTGAACTTCGAGGAAGACCTCCCGGTCCTGACGGCGGTGACCCGCAGGGCAGTCCAGCCTCCTGCCACATCGGTGGGAGAGTATTCCGAATCCCCGGAACCGCGGGAGGATGCGCGGCGGGTGCGGGTCGAGGACAAGCGGATCATCAACGGCGGGACGGACGTCAACCAGCTCGTCCCCTTCAAGTATCGCTGGGCGTGGGACAAGTACCTTGCCGGTTGCGCCAACCACTGGATGCCCCAGGAGATCGCCATGTCGCGCGACATCGCGCAATGGAAGGATCCCAACGGCCTGACGGAAGACGAGCGTCGCATCGTCAAGCGCAACCTGGGCTTCTTCGTCACTGCCGACAGCCTCGCCGCCAACAACATCGTTCTGGGCACCTATCGCCACATCACGGCGCCCGAGTGCCGGCAATATCTGCTGCGCCAGGCCTTCGAGGAGGCCATTCACACCCACGCCTACCAGTACATCGTGGAGAGCCTGGGCCTCGACGAAGGCGAGATCTTCAATGCCTACCACGAGATTCCGTCGATTCGGGCCAAGGACGAGTTCCTTATCCCGTTCATCGACACCCTCACCGATCCGGCCTTTCGCACGGGAAGCCTCGAGGCCGACCAGAAACTCCTGAAAAGCATCATCGTCTTCGCCTGCCTCATGGAGGGCCTGTTCTTCTACGTCGGCTTCGCCCAGATACTGTCCCTCGGCCGGCAGAACAAGATGACCGGGGCCGCGGAGCAATACCAGTACATCCTGCGCGACGAGTCCATGCACTGCAACTTCGGCATCGATCTCATCAACCAGATCAAGCTCGAGAACCCGCGCTTGTGGACCCCGGAATTCCGCGACGAGATCGGCGGCCTCTTCCGTAGGGCAGTCGACCTCGAGTACCGGTATGCCGAGGACACCATGCCGCGCGGCGTCCTGGGCCTCAATGCCCCCATGTTCAAGGGATACCTGCGCTATATCGCGAATCGCCGCTGCCAGCAGATCGGCGTCGAGCCGCTGTTCGAGGGCGAGGAAAACCCCTTCCCATGGATGAGCGAGATGATCGACCTCAAGAAGGAAAAGAACTTCTTCGAGACACGCGTCACGGAATACCAAACGGGTGGCGCGCTGTCCTGGGATTGAGAATTTCCGCGTCATGCCGTTAATGCGGGGACGCATGTTGAACCGGATGAGCAGGTGGGGCAGGGTTGGGGCCCGGTACATCACCGACATTGAATGGTGATATAGGCGGAGAAACGTTAGGAATTCATCGCTTTCAATCGCTTGAAGGCATTGAATAATCCGTGCTAGCCCAGACGGGTTGCTGTAGTGGTGTTTCTTTCCTGTTACTTTGTTCAAGGAGGTTCAACATGGCTGAAGAGAAGAAAGCCAAGAAGCCCGCGGCGAAGAAGCCTGCTGCGGCCAAAAAACCCGCTGTGAAGAAGGCTGCCGCGAAGCCCGCTGCGAAGAAGGCCGCTGCGCCGAAGAAGGCTGCCGCGAAGCCCGCTGCGAAGAAGGCTGCTGCGCCGAAGAAGGCTGCCGCGAAGCCCGCCGCGAAGAAGGCTGCTGCGCCGAAGAAGGCTGCCGCGAAGCCCGCTGCGACGAAGGCTGCTGCGCCGAAGAAGGCTGCCGCGAAGCCCGCCGCCAAGAAGCCCGCCGCCAAGAAGGCCGCCGCCGCGAAGCCGGCAGAAACGAAGCCTGCGCCGGCCCCGGCAGCCGCACCTTCGACCGCTGCTGCCCCTGGCCTCAAGTCCTCGCTGAATCCGGCCGCTGCCTGGCCGTTCCCGACCGGTTCCCGTCCTTCCTGATCGGGCGGTCGGCGCGGACGCGCGGACATTCCCGTCCGTCCGCCCCTTCCCAAGGCGTGACGCTTCCCTCGCGGACGTCACGCCTTTTTCATTTCCAGTTGCGCGCCGATGGCGCCACCGCTCATCGTCCGAGCAGGCGGCCGATCCGCTCGATGCCTTCCTGCAGCCGGTCCTCGGCCACCGTGTAGGCGAATCGCATATGGCGCCCGGGGGCATTATGGCCGAAATCCAACCCCGGTGTCGCCGCCACGCCGGCGGCTTCGATCAGGCGGCTTGCAAACTCGAAACTGTCCCCGGCCAGGTCTCCGATGTCGGCGTAGATGTAGAAGGCCCCTTCGGGTTCTGCCGGCACTCGAAATCCCAGCCTGCGCAATCCGGGCAACAGCAAGTCCCGCCGACGCCTGAACTCCTCCCGACGGGACTCCAGGATCGCCAGGGTGTCCGGGCGGAATGCCGCCAGGGCGCCATACTGGGCCGGCGCCGATGGTGAAATGAAAAG
This sequence comes from Pseudomonadota bacterium, assembly GCA_052035955.1. Lineage (GTDB taxonomy): Bacteria > Pseudomonadota > Gammaproteobacteria > Burkholderiales > Rhodocyclaceae > JAEUNJ01. The sequence goes on along the minus strand of JBPOHD010000015.1, from coordinate 38,292 downwards.
GTTCTGGGCCAGTTTCTCCACGTCCCGGACGCAGCCCTCCGGCACCACCAGCCAGCCCAGGCGCCATCCGGTCATGTTGAAGTACTTGGAGAAGCTGTTGATGACGAACACGTCGTCCGTCAGCGAGAGCGCCGTCGTTGCCTCGGTGCCATAGGTCAGTCCCTGGTAGATCTCGTCCGTTACGAGGACGCCACCCAGGTTGGCGACGGTTCGCCACAGTTCGTCGAGCCGGGCTCGTCCCAGCATGGTCCCGGTAGGGTTGGCGGGCGAAGCCACCATCAGGGCTCGGGTCCCCGGGCCCCAGGCGGCGCGAACCTGTTCTCCGGTGGGTTGGTAGGCGAACTCGGGAAGGACAGGCAGGGGCACCGGCTTGCCTTCCAGCAGGCGGACGAAATGGCGGTTGCACGGGTAGCCCGGGTCCGGGAGCAGCCACTCGTCATCACGCCCGACCAGAAGCCCCAGGGCCAGCAGCAGGGCACCGGAGGCCCCCGCCGTGACGATGATGCGCCGCGGATCCACCTTCAGCGCGTGGCGGTGTTCGTAGAACCCGGCGATGGCCTCCCGCAGTTGAGGCAGTCCCAGGGCGTGCGTGTAGCGCACGCGGCCCGTGGCGATGAAGGCCCGGGCCGCCTCGCAGACCGGCTCGGGCGTGGGGAAATCCGGTTCCCCGACCTCCATATGCACGATGTCCCGGCCGTCGGCTTCGAGGGCCTGGGCGCGGGCCATCAGCTCCATGACATGGAAGGGGGCGATGTCGGCCATGCGGGCGGCAATGGGGGGAGGGCGGCGGGTCATGGCGGAAGTGGAAACGACAACCGGCCCGAAGGCCGGTGTCGAAAGCATGGATCGCTGGATCGGTCCGTACGGCGGATCAACTCGCCTCGGCGATGCTCCAGACTTCGGGGGCCTTCTCGGCCCTCTCGGCGAACGCGCTGCGCTGCTTTTCCAGTTCGGGAGGCAGGGTGGCGCCGAAACCGGCGAAATACCCCTTGATCTCTTCTGCCTCACCGAGCGCTCCGGTCCGGCTGATGTCCATGATCATTTCGTATTGCCCCCGGTTGAAGCTCAGGCCGGACCAGTTGAGATCCTGATAGCGGGGCATCAGGCCGAAGGGGCTGGTCACGGCGGGCACGCGGTCGTGGACGCGGTCGATGATCCACTTGATGACCCGCATGTTCTGGCCGTAACCCGGCCAGATGAACTTGCCGTTCTCGTCCTTGCGGAACCAATTGACACGGAAGATCTTCGGGTGCTTGATGCCCGGCCGCTGGCCCATCGCGAGCCAGTGGTTCCAGTACTCGGCCATGTTGTACCCCGCGAAAGGCAACATGGCGAAGGGATCGCGCCGGATGGCTGCCTGGCCGATCGCCGCAGCAGTCGCTTCCGAGCCCATCGTGGCGGCCATGAAGACGCCGTGCTTCCAGTCGGTGGCCTGATAGACCAGGGGGAAAGTCTTGGAAAGGCGGCCGCCGAAAATGAAGGCCGAGATCGGCACGCCCGCAGGATCCTCCCAGGCGGGATCGATGGTCGGGCACTGATGGGCCGGCGCGGTGAAGCGCGCGTTCGGGTGGGCTCCCGGGCGCCCGCTGTCGGGTGTCCAGTCATTGCCTTGCCAGTCGATGCCATGGGCGGGCGCCGGGCCCATGCCCTCCCACCAGACGTCGCCGTCGTCGGTCAGGACGACGTTGGTGAAGATGGTGTTGGCCTTGACCGACTCCATGGCCATCGGATTGGAAGAGTAGGAGGTGCCCGGGGCGACGCCGAAGAACCCCGCCTCCGGATTGATCGCACGCAAGGTGCCGTCGGGGGCGGGCTTGATCCAGGCGATATCGTCGCCGACGGTCAGTGCCTTCCAGTCCTCGAATCCCTCCGGCGGCACGATCATGGCCAGGTTGGTCTTGCCGCAGGCGCTGGGGAAGGCCGCCGCCACATAGGTTTTCTCGCCCGTCGGGGCCTGCAGGCCGAGAATCAGCATGTGCTCGGCCAGCCAGCCTTCGTCGCGGGCCATGGCGGAGGCGATGCGCAAGGCCAGGCATTTCTTGCCCAGAAGGGCGTTGCCGCCGTAGCCGGAGCCGTAGGACCAGATCTCCCGCGTTTCCGGGAAATGCACGATGTGCTTGCGGCTGATGTCGGGTTCGCAGGGCCAGGGCACGTCCTGCTGGCCGGCGGCGAGGGGGGCGCCGACGGAATGGACGCAGGGAATGAAGAACCCGTCGCCCAGGACGTCGAGGACCTTGGCCCCCATGCGGGTCATGATGCGCATATTGACGACCACGTAGGGGCTGTCCGTGATCTGGATGCCGATCTGGGCGATCGGCGAACCCAGCGGACCCATGCTGAACGGAATCACGTACATGGTGCGGCCGCGCATGCTGCCGCCGAAGAGACCCTTGAGGGTCTCCTTCATCTTTGCCGGTTCCTCCCAGTTGTTCGTCGGACCGGCATCTTCCTTGCGGGCCGCGCAGATGTAAGTGCGGTCCTCGACCCGGGCGACATCGGAGGGATGGGAGCGGGCGAGATAGGAGTTCGGACGCTTTTCCGGGTTCAGCTTGATGAAGGTGCCGGCGGCGACCATTTCGTCGCACAGGCGGTTGTTCTCTTCCTCGGATCCATCGACCCAGTGCACGCGGGCCGCTTGGGTGAGGGCGGCGATCTCGGCGACCCAGGCCTTCAGGCGGGAATTGCGGACGGAGGCAGGGACATTATCGGACAGGTTTTGGCTCATCGACATTCTCCACTTTTGTCAGCGGGCGGCCCTGTCGACGGTGCCGGGGGAATCCGGCGCCCACTGCGCTCCCGCGTGGAATGCCGACGGGAACGGGACAGGGAGAGTATTAGGGTGGTGAATCCCGCCCGGAGCAGTTCATTATGTCACAATCCCACTGCCGCCGTCGCGGCGAGCCCGGTGCTCCGGGCCGAGCGCGGCCCCGTCCGCGTTCCACAGTACACAGGTAAACCAAAGAAAAACATGGATGAGAGAACCCGCGCCGCAGCGCTGGAGTACCACCGCAACCCCAAGCCCGGCAAGATCGCCGTCACGCCGACCAAGGCCCTGAACAACCAGGCCGACCTTTCCCTTGCCTACTCGCCGGGTGTCGCGGCTGCCTGCGACGAGATTGTCCGCGATCCGGCGACTGCGTATCACTACACGTCGCGCGGCAATCTGGTGGCGGTGATCACCAACGGGACGGCCGTCCTTGGCCTTGGCGACATCGGTCCCCTGGCCGGAAAGCCGGTCATGGAGGGCAAGGGCGTGTTGTTCAAGAAGTTCGCCGGCATAGACGTCTTCGACATCGAGGTCGCGGAACGGGATCCGGACAAACTGGTGGACATCGTTGCCGCCCTCGAACCGACCTTCGGCGGCATCAACCTCGAGGACATCAAGGCCCCCGAGTGCTTCTACATCGAGGCCAAGCTGCGCGAGCGCCTGAAGATTCCCGTCTTCCACGACGACCAGCACGGCACCGCCATCATCACGGCCGCCGCAGTGCTCAACGGCCTGCGGGTGGTCGGCAAGGAAATCGGAAAGGTGAAACTGGTCTGCTCGGGTGCCGGCGCGGCGGCCATCGCCTGCCTGGACCTGCTCGTGAGCCTGGGCCTCGCGCGCGAGAACGTCTTCATCACCGACAGCAAGGGCGTGGTCCATCGTGGGCGGGAGAACCTCGATCCCTCCAAGCGCCGTTATGCGCAGGCTACCGAGGCCCGCGGACTGGGGGACATCATGCCGCAGGCGGATGTCTTTCTGGGGCTTTCCACTGCGGGGGTCCTGAAGCCCGAGATGGTCGCAACCATGGCGCCCGATCCGCTTATCCTCGCCCTGGCCAACCCCGTGCCGGAGATCCTTCCCGAGGCGGCGAAGGCCGTACGTCCGGACGTCATCATCGGCACCGGCCGCTCCGACTATCCGAACCAGGTCAACAACGTCCTCTGCTTCCCCTTCATTTTCCGTGGTGCCCTCGACGTGGGTGCGACGGCCATTACCGACCAGATGAAGCTGGCGGCCGTGCGGGCCATTGCCGACCTGGCCCACGCCGAGCAGTCGGAGGTGGTGACCGCCGCCTATGGCGAGGAAGGCTTGTCCTTCGGGCCGGAGTACCTGATCCCCAAGCCCTTCGACCCACGGCTGATCGTCCAGATCGCGCCGGCGGTGGCCCAGGCGGCGATGGATTCGGGGGTCGCCACCCGTCCCATCGAAGACATGGACGGATACCGGCAGACGCTCAACGACTTCGTCTATCAGACCGGCCTCCTGATGCGTCCCGTATTCGCGGCGGCCAAGAAGCATCCGGCGCGCATCATCTTCTGCGAGGGGGAGGACGATCGCGTGCTGCGTGCCGTGCAGGCGGTGGCCGACGAGGGGATCGCTCGCCCCATATTGATCGGCCGGCCGGACGTGGTGGACGTGCGCATCGGCAAGAATGGGTTGCGCATCAGGCCCGGAGAACACTTCGAGCTGGTGAATCCGGATTCCGACCCCCGCTACAAGGAACTCTGGCAGGACTACTACAACCTGACCTGCCGCAAGGGGGTCGGCGTCGAGTACGCGAAGCGGGAAATGCGCCGGCGAACGACCCTCATCGGGGCCATGCTGGTCCGCCACGGCTATGCCGATGCCATGGTGTGCGGAACCTTCGGCAAGCACTCCCTGCACCTGCGCTACATCGCGGAGGTGATCGGCCGCCGGGAAGGGATCGATCATTTCCACGCGATGAACATGATCATCCTGCCCAGGCGCACCCTCTTCATCGGCGATACCTACGTCAATTACGACCCCACCGCCGAGCAGGTGGCGGAAATGGCTCTGCTGGCCAGCCAGGAGGTCAGGCGTTTCGGCCTGGTGCCCAAGGTGGCGCTCCTTTCACACTCCAGCTTCGGAACGGAAGATACGCCGACGGCGACCAAGATGCGCCGGGCCCTCGAGATCCTTCGCCTGGAGATGCCGGAACTGGAGGTCGACGGCGAGATGCACGGCGATGCGGCCCTGTCCGAGGAGATTCGCGGGCAGGTGTTTCCGAATTCGACCCTGAAAGGCCAGGCTAATGTCCTTGTCATGCCTACGCTGGACGCCGCGAACATTGCCTTCAACCTGCTGAAGACCGCGGCAGGCGACGGGCTCACGGTGGGACCCCTGCTGCTCGGCGCGGCCAGGCCGGTCCACATCCTGACGCCGACCGCCACCGTTCGCCGCATCGTGAACGTGACGGCGCTGCTTTCCGTCGAAGTGGCCCAGAAACAGGGCCTGAAGAACGCCTGAGCCACCCACCGCCATGACCGCGCGCCCGTCCGTTCCCAAGACTGCATTGATCCTGAGCGGTGGCGGTGCGCGTGCCGCCTACCAGGTCGGCGTCCTGAAGGCGATCCGGACCCTGCTGCCGGACCCCGCCCCCAATCCATTCCCCATTCTCTGCGGCACTTCCTCCGGCGCCATCAACGCCGCCACCCTGGCCTGCCACGCCGAGGATTTTGGCGACGGGGTCGACCGCCTGGTGGGCCTCTGGAGCCACTTCCATGCCGGCCATGTGTACCGTGCCGATCCCGCCGGCGTCGCCGCCTCGGGTGCCCGCTGGCTGGGCGCCCTCGCCCTGGGATGGTTCATGCGCAAGAGCCCGCGCGCCCTGCTCGACAACGCCCCGCTTCGCCGGACGCTGGCCGACCAACTGGACTTTTCCCGCATCGACCGGGCGATCGCCTCCCACGCCCTGCATTCGATCAGCATCACCTGCTCCGGCTATTCGTCGGGACAGAGCGTTGCCTTCTTCCAGGGACGCCCGGACCTGGAGCCCTGGCAGCGCAGCCAGCGGGTGGGTGCCCACGTGAAACTCGGCGTCGATCACCTGATGGCGTCGAGCGCCATTCCCTTCCTGTTCCCGGCGGTGAAGATCCACCGCGAATGGTTCGGGGATGGCTCGATGCGCCAGTTGTCGCCGATGTCCCCGGCCATCCACGTGGGCGCCGACCGAATTCTCGTGATCGGGTTGGAGCAGACGAGCGAGGCGAACGACCGGCGCAAGGCCGATCGCTATCCATCCCTGGCGCAGATCGCCGGCCACGCCCTGTCCGGCATCTTCATCGACAGCCTGGCGGTGGACCTCGAGCGCATGACCAGCATCAACCGGACCCTCGAGACGATGCCGGAGGATGTCCGGCGGGATCGCAACATCCGCCTTCGACCGATCGACGTCCTGGTGATTGCCCCCTCCGAGCGCCTCGATCATCTGGCGGCGCAGCATGCCCAGTCGCTTCCCTGGACCTTGCGCCTGTTGTTGCGTGGCATCGGCGCGATGAATCGTCACGGCGGTGCCCTGACCAGCCACCTCCTTTTCGAGGCCAGTTACACCAGGGCGCTGATCGACCTCGGATACCGGGATGCCACGGCGCGCAAGGAGGAATTGATGCGCTTCCTGGGACACCCCGGTTTCAACGAGAATTCACATCAAACAACTCCTTCATCCCGCTAATTTTTTGTTTGTTTTCGCGTTTGGCGACTATCGAGTCGCGGCGGGCCGATGCTACAATCCGCGTGTTGAAACATGGACTCAGGAGTCGCGGCGATGAAGACAGGCTTGGTCACGCTGCTGGCTGCAATGGGCATTGCCTTTTTGCCCATGGCCTCCGATGCACAGGCCGCCACCAAGAAACGGACGGCGGCGGTGAAGAAGCAGACGGTCGCAGGAAAGCGTTCCGCGATGGGCACGCCGGTCAAGGTGCGCGCCAGGCATGGGCACCGGGCGGTCGCAATGGATGATCCGCGCGATCTGGCGGTGCAGTCCGCGTCGGCCCTGGTGCTGGACCAGTCGACGGGCGCCGTCCTCTACGAGAAGAATCCCACCGCCGTCGTACCCATCGCTTCCATCACGAAGCTGATGACGGCCATGGTGGCGCTGGATGCGGAGCCCAGCCTCAGCGAGGTCCTGAGCATCGGCGACGAGGATGTCGACACCCTCAAGGGTACCCGTTCGCGCCTCAAGGTCGGCACCCACCTCAGCCGGGAGGAAATGCTCAGGCTGGCACTGATGTCGTCCGAGAACCGTGCCGCCTCTGCCCTGTCCCGGCACTATCCGGGCGGTCGCGACTCCTTCGTCGCCGCCATGAACCGCAAGGCCCACGCATTGGGGCTCAGCGATACCCGCTTCCAGGATCCGACGGGACTGACGGCGGCCAATGTCTCCAGCGCCCGCGACCTGGTGAAACTGGTCGACGCCGCCCAGCGCTACCCCTTGATCAGGGAGTTCTCCACGTCGGACGAGCGGGAGGTGGACGTCAATGGCCGCCCGCAGATGTTCCGGAACACCAACAGCCTGGTGCGCAGCCCGACCTGGGAAATCGGTCTCTCGAAGACGGGTTACATCAGCGAGGCAGGCAAGTGCCTCGTCATGCAGGCATGGCTTGCCGGCAAGCCGACCATCATCGTGCTCCTCGACTCCCTTGGCAAGCTGACCCGCATCGGCGATGCGAATCGGATCAAGCGCTGGGTCGAGAGCGCCGGCCTGGCGCGGCCGCCCTCGGCTGGCTGACCGTCAACGCGACCCTGCGACGGCCGCCCCTGGGCGGCCGTTTGCATTGAGACGGGGACCAGCCCTTCGGGTTGTCGTCGAATGCGGCGCTCGCCTTGTCGCGAGTCTCGCGAAGGGGAGCCGCCCTTCGCTTCGCCTCGCTTCGCGCGATCGTCCGCATTTGACGGCAACGCACGCGCCGACCGAATGAGAACAGACCCTAGGCTTGTGGAATAATTCCCCTGTCCGGAATCCCGGGCGCCATCGTTCTGACGGGGTTGCAGCGTGGAAACTGCCTACCAGATCGTCTTTTTCGGCGAGATACTGCCTGGCCGCGACGCCGAGGCGGCGCGCGGCGAACTGGCCGCCATGTTCAAGCTCGACCCGGAACGCACCCTGCGGGTCTTCTCCGGCAAGCGGGTCGTCCTGAAGAAGGGGCTCAATCCCGAGCGGGCCATGCAGTACCGCCAGCGATTCGAGGCCATGGGACTGCGGGTACGACTGGAAGCCGTCCCGGTTCCGGTACCCGTGGATGCGCCGGCCGGTGCTCCCCCGGTTCCCATCCGCCCACGGTCGTCGGGCAGAGGATCGGCCCATCCGTCATGGTCGGCCGGAGGGGTCGCCCAGCCGGATGGCCCGTCGCCCGAGCCCTCGCCCGCCGCCGACGAGGTGATCTGTCCCCAATGCGGCGAACTTCAGCCGCCGCGCACCCTATGCCGGGCCTGCGCGGTCGACATGCCCCGGTTCGCCGCGGCCCAACGGGCGCGGGAGGTCGAAGCGCACGCGCCGCCGCCCGCCGCCGCCCGCCCGGCAGCACCGTCGAGCGAGGGGCGCGTCCTGCCATCGGGCGTCCTCGGTACCGACTTCTCCGGGCGTCTGGGCCGGCGCAGCTACCTGCTCGGCGGTCTCCTGGTCACCCTGGCCGGTCTCTGGGGACTTTCGATGGTCCTGAAACTGGAGAGCCTGCTCATCCTCCTGCTCGTCGCCGCCCTCGCCATCTTCCTTTCCGTCCGCCTCGGTGTCCTGCGCTGCCACGATCTCGGCTGGAGCGGCTGGTGGTCGGCGCTCGGCCTGGTTCCCTATGTCGGAGGGGTGTTCAGCCTCCTGCTGCTGATCCTGCCGGGGCGGTCGGAGGAGGGGCCCTACGGTTCCCGGGGCGAGCCGGCGAGCGTCAAGGCGATCCTCGGCACCCTTGTCCTGCTGGCATTGACCATGATCACCGTCATGAACCAGGTCGTCGGTTCCGCCCACCGATTGCCGGCGATGCTCGGTATGGACGTTCCGGGCCTTCCGTCACTTGCCGCGGGCAGGTCTTCCGCCGCCGCCGGCGCCTACGATCCGGCACGGGATCGGATCGTCATGTATTCCCTGACCACTTGCGGGTACTGCGCCGCCAAGCGGCAGGAGTTCGACGCCGCCGGCATGACGTACTCGGAGTACTTCGTGGACCAGGACCAGGGCGCCGCCCAGGCGCTCAACGAGAAGCTGCTGGCCTCGGGCCATCGCGGCGGCGGTGTCGGCACCCCGATCATCGAAGTCAATGGCGTGCTGCTGCCGAACAACCCGCCCATGGAGGCGATCAGCCGCCACTTCCACGGTGCCACCTGAAGATGGATTTCCTGCTCGCCCTCGACCAGGGCACGTCCAGTTCCCGCGCCATCGTATTCGACCGTGCCGGCTGCATCCGCGCCGTGGCCCGGCAGGAGTTCCGGCAGCACTATCCGCGGCCGGGTTGGGTCGAGCACGATCCCGAGGAACTCTGGTCTTCCCAGCGGGAGACGGCTCGGGAGGCACTTTCCCGATCGGGCTTGCATGCCCGCGAGGTCGCCGCCATCGGCATCACCAACCAGAGGGAGACCACCCTGGTCTGGGAGCGCGCCAGCGGGCGTCCCGTGTACAACGCCATCGTCTGGCAGGACAGGCGGACCGAACCGTTCTGCGCCAGATTGCGCGCCGATGGGCTGGCAGGGCTGGTGCGGGAACGCACCGGCCTGGTGATCGATCCCTATTTCTCCGCGACGAAGATACGCTGGATCCTCGACGAGGTTCCGGGCGCCCGAGCGGCAGCAGAGGCCGGCGAACTGGCCTTCGGCACCGTCGACACCTGGCTCGCCTGGAAGGCCAGCGGCGGCCGCCTCCACGTCACGGACGTCACCAATGCCGCCCGCACGATGCTTTTCGACGTGCGGCTCAACCGATGGGATCCGGACCTGCTGGCTGCCCTGGACATTCCGCAGGCACTGCTGCCGGAGGTGATGCCGTCCAGCCACCCCTTCGGGCCCACGGACAGCGACTTCCTCGGGGCTGCCGTTCCCATCGGCGGCATTGCCGGTGACCAGCAGGCAGCCCTGTTCGGCCAGGCCTGTTTCCGCCCCGGGCTCGCCAAGAATACCTACGGCACCGGTTGTTTCATGCTGGTTCATACAGGAGGCCGCTTCGAGTCATCGACCAACGGCCTGATCTCGACCGCGGCCGCCCAGGTTGGCAGCATCCCCGAATTCGCGCTGGAAGGAAGCGTCTTCATGGGCGGTGCGGTGGTCCAATGGCTGCGCGACGGCCTCAAGGCGATCGACGACTCGGCCGAGGTGCAGCGGCTTGCCGAATCGGTACCCGATTCCGCGGGAGTGGTGTTCGTCCCGGCGTTCACGGGGCTGGGAGCCCCCTACTGGCAGGCCGGCGTGCGCGGTGCGATCCTCGGCCTGACCCGCGGCACCTCGGTGGCGCACATCGCGCGCGCGGCGCTCGAATCCATCGCCTACCAGAGCGCAGCCCTGTTGCTGGCCATGGAGAGGGATGCGGCGGCCGGCGCCCGGACTCGGGTCAGCGAGTTGCGGGTGGATGGCGGTGCTTGCGTCAACGACCTGCTGATGCAGTTCCAGGCAGACCTGCTCGGAATTCCCGTCGTCCGCCCGGCGGTGACGGAGACGACCGCCCTCGGCGCGGCCTTCCTCGCCGGACTTTCCTGCGGTGTCTATTCGGGACTGGATGAGATCGGCATGCTTTGGCGGGCCGGGCGCACCTTCCACCCGACCATGGAAAGGGAACGGGCGGCTGCCCTCATGGCCCTGTGGGAGCGGGCCGTGCGACAGGCCTGCGCCGAATGACCCATCGCGCATTTCGCCGGCCCCGGGAGGGTTCTCGGTGTTCCCCTCGAACGGCTTCCCGCTCCGGTGGCTGCCCGACCGCCGGAGCGGCCGTCAGGCGGGCTGCCCCGTCCTGACGAAGCCCATGGCCGCCGAGATGGCGTCCGCCGTTTCGCGAACCAGGCCAGCCCAGTCGGCGTTGTAGCGCTCTGCCGGTGCCGAAAGTGAAAGGCCGGCGACCAGATCGCCCGAGTCGTCCCGGACCGGGGCCGCGATGCAACGCAGACCCTGTTCGATCTCCTCGTTGTCGAAGGCCACGCCGTGGCGCCGGACCCGCTCCAGTTCCTTCTCCAGCGCCTGGAGGGAGTTGATCGATGTCGGGGTGTACCCGGGCAGACCTGTCCGTCGGACATAGTCCCGGACCTTCTCGGCGCCGTCTTCGGCCAGGTAGAGCTTGCCGACCGCCGTCACGTGCAACGGTGCCCGGGCGCCGACGAGATGGACGACCCGCACCGAGGAGCGGCCGCTGGACGTGCGTTCCACATAGACGATCTCGTCGCCCTGGCGGACGCCCAAATTGACGCTCTCGCCGACCCGCTGGTGCAGGCGTTGCATCTGCGGAAGGGCGGAATCGCGAATGTTGATCCGCGACTTGACGAGATTGCCGAGTTCCAGCAGCCGTATGCCAAGCCGGTAGGTGCCCGGGTCCGCCCGCTCGACGAAGCCGCTGGCCGCCATTGCCGCCAGGATGCGATGGGCGGTGGAGGGATGCAGGCCCGTCTCCAGCGCGAGCTGCTTCAGGCTTACCGGATCGTTGTAGTAGGACAGCACGTCGAGCAGCGTCATCATGCGTTCGATGACCTGTATGCCGCCCCTGGGTTCGGGCGGGACGGTGGCTTCGGCAGGTGATGGGAGGCGCGGCAAGGGTTCGCTGCCCGGGGGTCGCGGTAAGGGCACTATAACAAAGCCGAATCAGTGGAGCCCGCGCTTGGCTTTGGCGTCGGCGATCCGCGCCACCTCAGGGGACGAAGCATTGCCGAGCATTTCCAGGAACTGGCGGGTGTCCGGGTCGGACACGAAATCCGCGCAGGAGCGGCGGGCCAGGATTTCGTCGGGGAGCACGGGCCGCGAAATGGCGAAGCCCTGCACGTAGTCGATGCCGACCTCGGCCATGGCGCGGACGGATTCCAGGGATTCGCTCCACTCGGCGATCGTCTTCATGCCCAGATTGCGGGCCAGGTCCGCGATGGTGGCCACGATGCCCAGGTTCATCGGCGACAGGTGGGCATCCCGCACGAAGCCCCCGTCGATCTTGACCACGTCGGCCGGCAGGTGGCGAAGGTAGGAGAAGGAGGTATAGCCGGCGCCGAAGTCGTCGAGGGCAATGCGGGTTCCGTAGTCGCGGACCCGGTCGATGAACTTCTTGGTGTTGCCCAGGTCGGAAAGGGCAACCCCCTCGGTCACCTCGATGCACAGCCTCTGCGCCGAACGCCGGTGTTCGGCCAGCATGGCAAATGCATCACCGATGAAGCGTTCGTCGTTCAGGGAGCCGCCGGACAGGTTCATGCAGACGAAACGGGTGGCGTCCAGCTGGTCGTGGTGCTCGTCCAGCCATTCCAGGAGGGAACGCATCACCCAGCGGTCGATCACGGCGATGCGACCGTTGTTCTCCGCCGTGGCGATGATCTTCCCGGCCGGGGCGACGCCGCCGTCCGGCGTGTGCATGCGCAGCAGGGTCTCGAAATTGAGGGAGCGCTGGGGCGCCTGCAGGGAAAGTATGGGCTGCATGACGAGGAAGAGCCCCTCGGTGGCCCGATTGGTGTCGAACTTCTGGACCAGGAGCAGTTCTTCGGCCCGCTCCCGGAAGATGCTCGCCTCCCGCCGGAAGACCAGGGGTTCCGTGCCGTGGGCCTTCTTGGCCTGGCGGCAGGCCTGTTCGGCCGCGGATATGGCATCCGCAATGCCGATGCCCTGGGGCGTCTCGATGAGTCCTATGGAAACCCGCAGCCGGAAGGCCTTGTCCTCCAGCCGATAGGGTGCTTCCTCGACCGTCGCGATGATGCGGCGGCAGGCCGCGGCCGCCTCGTCCACATCGGTACCGGTGAATACGATGACGAACTCGTCGCCCCCCATGCGGCCTAGGAAGCTGTCGCCGCCCAGGTTCTCGTTGATGCGCCGGCAGACCTGGACCAGGACCTCGTCGCCCGCCGCGTGGCCGTAGAGGTCGTTGATCAGCTTGAATCGCTCGAGGTCCAGGTAGGCAATGGACACCGCCTGCTGCTTGGCCAGGGCCGCCGTCATCCTGTCCTCGAGGCCGCGGCGGTTCAGGGTGCGGGTCAGGGAGTCGTGGTCGGCCAGGAACTGCAGGTGGTCCGTGGCCTTCCGCCGCTCGGTCACGTCCTGGAGGGATGCCTCGATGACCGAATCGGTCAGCCGGGCCCGTGCCATCAACCAGACCTCGCGGCCGTGCAACTGGCCATGGATCTCCTGGTCGCAGGTTCCCGCAAGCTTCAACCGGGCGCGCAGGCGATCGAACTCGGCCATCGGCAGGTGATCGCGCCAGTGGCCCAGTTCCTCGACCTTCCGCACCCCGAACAGTTCCAGGAAGGCCGGATTGCCCTGGAGCAGCCGGCCGCCCACGTCGGCGGTGAACAAGCCGACCGGGATCGCCTCGTAGGCGTTGCGCAGCGCCTTTTCCGCCTGCTCCTTGCCCGCCCGCTCCTGGCGCATCTGCTCGGCGATGGCCAGCGTCACCATGATGCTCGAGGCGACCGCCGAGGTGCCGCTGTTGAAGAAGGCCAGGATGTCGTCCAGCGCGAAGGCCGCGCCCAGCACCTCGGCGAAGGCGCCGCCGAGGGTCGTGGCCACCGAGGCGCCATACAGGCCGGCGACCAGGGAACGGCTCAGGTAGGCGTTCCTGAAGGCGAGGAAGACCAGCGCGGCCGCCGTCACCGAGGTCATCACCCAGAGGAAGGGCAGGAACTGGGCGTAGGACAGGGAGAAGGTCAGCAGCAGGAGGGGCACGCAGGACCACTGGACGATGCGCAACAGGGGCATGAAGCCGATCCGCTTCATGTCGTGCCGGAACAACTGGGTGAACAGCGCGACGCCGAGGATGTAGTACGAGGACAGGCTGACCTGCCGCAGCAGTATCGTTCCCTCGGCTGGAATCAGGTGGCCCAGCCAGTGGATGTCGGTGCCGGCCGACAGGGCGGCGAGGCGCAGGTTGATGGCCAGCCAGGCGGCGAAGGTGAGGTAGAGGATCTCGCGGGTGATGATCGCCGTCAGGAGAACGAAGGCCAGCAACACCAGGATGCCGCCCTGCAGCCAGCCGTCGTCGTAATGGAAGCGGACCTCGGAAACCCGGAACTCGGCCGGCTCCCATTGACGCAGGGTGATGCGGGCCGGTCCGACGAACTGCCCCTTGCAGACGACGGCATCACCGGGCGCGAGATCCTGCACCCGGAGTACGAATCCCCCCTTTGCCGCGGACATGGCCCCCGTCGCGACGCGCCGGTCGACGTGGCCCAGGGGCCTGGCATCCGCCGCCCGCCAGCAGGCGGCCGCCGTTGCGTGTCGGGACGGCAGTTCCATCAGCGGGGGGGCGTCCGGCGAACGCGTCTCGGCCAGGCGGAAAAGGAGCCAGAACGGTGCTTCCGCCCGTTTCGTCTCGAGCAACTCGACGCTGGGGGCCGTGGCCAGCACGGATACCGCCGCTTCCGGCGTCATGGCCGGCGAATCGAGCTGCAAGGCCTGGAAGGGGACGACCTTCGCATGGCCGGGCGCGAAGAGGGGTGTCCACAGCCGCAGGGCGATCAATGACACCACCGCCACCGCGACCGTGACGCCATAGACCCCGAACCAGTAGAGGAGACGCTCGATGAAGGCGCCTCCTACGCGGGGAACACCCCCGGGAGCGGTCATGCTCCTGCTCCGCCGGCGGGGGCGGAGGCCGGACGGCGCAGCCCTCGGCAGGCCGCCCGGCTGCCGTCAGGCATGGGCCTGCTCGAGCCGGCCATAGTAGGCGCGCACCGGTTGGCGCACGACGTTCGGCTGCCCGCTCAGGTCGATGTCGGGATGCAGGGTGCGGAAGAAAGTGTCATAGAGGGGGTGGGCCAGGGCCTCGGGGGAGGTCGGGGCGTCATCCACGTGGTAGGACATGACCCGGTGTGGCACGTTGCCCACGTGGGACATGGGGATCAGGGGGCTGCCCTCGAACACGTCCTTGTACAGGATGGCCTGGTACATGCGGTCGAGCGGCGGGCGGGCCGTGATCACGATCCAATCCACCTCGCTGGTCGCGCAATAGACGTAAAGGGACTTGAACAGGTAGGTCTTCACCGCGCTGCCGGCGCGGCCGCTCTGGACGCCCAGCCGGGTTGCCTCGGCAAGTACGCGTCCGCGATATTGCTCGGGCAGCTTGACCGAGGCCTCGAGCGGCAGCGGCTTCTGGCCGTTGGTATGGATGCGAAGGGTGCCGAGCGGGCTGCCGTCGAGCTTGGATTCGGCCAGGAGGACGATGGCGCTGCCGTCCAGGTCGGCCGCGTCGGGCTCGCCCATGCGGGCGGCGAGTTCCGGAAGGTGGCGGCCGTAGGCGGATTGGCGAACCGCGATCGCCTTCATGATGTCCTCCTCGGTCTCCGCAACGCGGACAGTGAACGGGAGGCGTTCGATCTTGATGCTCATGGCAAATCCTTTCCGATAGATGGTTGATCACAGTCCCGAAAAAAAACATGCGGAGAGTGCCTGGCCCTGCATGGGGTTGCGGTCACTGTTTGGGAAGCTGGCGGCTCGCATGGGTGCCGTACTTCAGTGATAAATCGAAAGTAATAGCCTGCCCCTGCGTCTGATTCTAATTTGCAGGCGCAGGGAAGTCACGCCCCGCCGCCCCGCCGGAAGCGGTTCCCGCCCCCGGTGTATCCCCGTGTCCACAAGCCGCCGACATGCTAGATTCCCGGCCTGTCCTCGTCAGCTCCCCGATCTCCGCCGTGCATCACATCGTCTTTCTCGAGCGCGACTCCATCCGGGCGGTCGTTCGGCGTCCACGCTTTCCGCATACGTGGGAGGAATACCCGCTGACCCGGCCCGACCAGCTTCTGGATCGGTTGCGGAATGCCACCATTGCCGTTACGAACAAGGTGCGCATGGAGGCCGGATTGCTCGCCCGCCTGCCGAAATTGCGACTCATCGCCGGAGCGGCGACCGGCACGGACAACATCGACCTGGACTATTGCAGCGGTAACGGCATTGCCGTCTCGAACATTAGGGGCTATGCGGCGCGGGCGGTTCCCGAGCACGTCATGATGCTGGTCCTGGCCCTGCGCCGCCAACTGCTTCCCTATCGGGCCGACCTGGCCGGCGGACGCTGGCAACGGGCTCCCCTGTTCTGCTTCTTCGATCACCCGATCCGCGACCTGCATGGCAGCATCCTCGCCCTGGTGGGCAAGGGCTCCCTCGGCCTCGGGGTGGCGCGTCTGGCCGCGGCCTTCGGCATGCGCGTGCTATGGAGCGAGAGACGCAATGCGGCGGCCGTGCGTCCCGGCCATGTGCCGTTCGAGGAGGCCCTGGCCCGGGCCGATGTCCTGTCCCTCCATTGCCCGCTGACGCCCGACACCCGGGGAATGGTCGGCGAGGCGGAACTGCGGGCCATGAAGCGCGATGCCCTGCTGATCAACACCGCCCGGGGCGGCATCGTGGACGAAGCCGCCCTCGCCCGGGCGCTGGCCGAAGGGTGGATCGCCGGGGCAGGCATCGACGTGCTTTCCAAGGAGCCGCCCGTGGACGGCAATCCCTTGCTGGCGCCGGAGATCCTCGCCCTGCCCAACTTCATCCTCACGCCCCACGTGGCCTGGGCCTCCGACGCCGCCATGCAGACACTGGCCGACCAGCTCGTGGACAATATCGAAGCCTTCGAGCGCGGCGAGGGCCGTAACCGGGTGGTCTAGCCGGGGAAGCTTCCGATCCCCGACGGAACGGCCGACGCCCCCCACTCATCCTGGAGAATCCGATGCGCATCCTCGTCGTCCTCGCCATCCTGCTCGCTGCCTTCCGGCCCGCCCTGGCCCAGGAGGGACACCCCCATGCCGTCGACCTGCCCCCCTGGTTCGCCGAGACCTTCCTCGACCTCCGGGAGGACGTCGCCGAGGCGACCCGGGCCAAGAAACGGCTCCTGGTCTATTTCGGCCAGGATGGCTGTCCCTATTGCCGGGAGCTCCTGCAAACCAACTTCAGCCAGAAGCGGATCGCCGACAAGACCCGCCGCCACTTCACCGCCATCGCCATCAACATTTGGGGCGACCGGGAGGTGACCACCCTGGCGGGACGGACCATGCCGGAAAAGGAATTCGCCCGAACGATGCAGGTCCAATTCACCCCGACCGTACTTTTCCTGGACGAGCGGGGACAGGTGGTGGCGCGCATGAACGGCTACTATCCGCCGCACCGGTTCGAGGCGGTCCTGGATTACGTGGCGGGCCGCATGGAAAGCCGGATGCCGCTTACCGACTACCTGAAGAAGGGTGCCCGCGACGCGGCCAGCCCCGATTTCCACGATGAGTCCTTCCTGCTCAAGCCGCCCTTCGACCTGCGGCGCCGAGCGGGCGCCAGGCCCCTGGCCGTCGTCTTCGAAACCCGACACTGCGCCGGCTGCGACGAACTGCACCGGGAGGGCTTCCGTCGTCCCGAGATGCAGCCCCTGCTGTCCCGATTCGACGTCGTCCGCCTGCCCCTGTTCGGCCGCGAGAAGCTGACCACGCCGGACGGTCGAGCGAGCACCGCCGAGGTCTGGGCCCGGGAACTGAAGATCGCCTATAGCCCCAGCATCGTCTTCTTCTCCCCGGACGCCCGGGAAGTGTTCCGGATCGAGGCCTACCTGCGGCCCTTCCACCTTGCCTCCTCCTTCGACTACGTGGCCTCCGGGGCCTTTGCCCGGGAGCCGGAATTCCAGCGTTTCATTCAGGGCAGGGCGGACCGTCTGCGCGAGCGAGGCGAGAAGATCGAATTGTGGAAGTAGGAAAGCGGGGCGACGTGGCACGTCGGGATGACCGGCGCTGCCTCCCGGCGGCCCGGCGACGGGCGTAGAATCCTGCAGTTTACGGTGGGACCGCCGCGCCGGCGGTCCGGTCGCCGCCCGTTCGACAGGGGACTCCATGGCACGCGAGGCGAACAAGGCCATCGACGATGTGGCCGAACTGATCCGGCACGAGCACAGGCTGCTGGCCGAAAAACTCGGCCAATTGCGCGACGTGTGTGCCTGCGCAGCCCAGAAGCGGGACTGCGCCGCGTGCGACCGGGCCCAGGTGGCCCGTTGCGAACTGGAGGTCGCCAAGGTCCTGGAGGAGGTCTTCGTCTACATGGTCGAGCATTTCCGTACCGAGGAATCGGTGATTCGCGACCATAGGCTGGACATTCTCGACCGGGCCTGCTGCGAAGGACACCGGGAAGCCCATGCCGAGATCACGGAACAGGCCCGCAAGCTGATCGCCGGACTGACCCCGACGACGGTCATCCCCCGCCTGAACGAGCTGGTGGGCCTCATGGAGGGCTGGCTCGGCGGCCACATCGCATCCCACGACCATCGGCTGCTGGGGCTCCTCGGCGCCGAGCGCGAGCAGATCGCCCGACTGGTCTCGCCACCCTGAAGGCTCGCCGGCGTACGCCTGCTCAGCGGCGGCGGCTCCGCCAGGCCTTCTCCAGGTCAACGATCACCAGGCAGCCCAGGGCGAACGCGGCGATCTCCAGCCAGGCTGCCGGCCGGATCGGCGCAGTCGCGAACAGGCGGTTCATCGCCGGGACGTAGGTCAGGAGAAGTTGCAGGAGGAGCATGCTGGCGGCCCCGGCCCAGACCCAGGGATTGGAGAAGGCAGGCAGGCGGAGGACCGGACGGAACAGGGAGCGGCAGTTGAACAGGTAGGCTGTCTCCACCAGGACGAAGACATTCACCGCCACGGTCCGGGCTTCCGGCAAAGGACTGCCCCGCTGGATTTCCAGCAGGAAGAAGCCGAAGGAGCCGGCCAACAGCAGGACGCCCACCAGCACGATGCGCCAGACCAGGCCGGCATCCAGCACCGGTCTCTCGGGAGGACGCGGCGGCCGCCGCATGATCCCGGGTTCCGCCGGCTCGAAGGCCAGGGCGAGGCCCAGCAGCACGGCCGTGGTCATGTTGATCCAGAGCACCTGCAAGGGCGTGATGGGCAAGGTGACGCCGGCCAGGATGGCCGCCAGGATCACCAGCCCCTCGCCGAAATTGGTCGGCAGGGTCCAGGCGATGAATTTCACCAGATTGTCATAGATGCCGCGACCTTCCTCGACGGCGGCCTCGATGGTGGCGAAGTTGTCGTCCGTCAGCACCAGATTGGCCGCCTCCTTGGCCACCTCGGTCCCGCCCTGGCCCATGGCGATCCCGATGTCCGCCTGCCTGAGGGCCGGGGCGTCGTTCACGCCGTCCCCGGTCATGGCCACCACCTCGCCGTTGGCCTGCAGGGCCCGCACCAGGCGGAGCTTCTGCTCCGGCTCGACGCGGGCGAAGACGTCGACGGCCGCTACCGTGGCGCGCAGTCCGGCCTCGTCCAGCGCCGCCAGTTCGCGCCCGCTGCGGGCTGCGCCGCCGGCCCCGCAGATGCCCAATTGCCGGGCAATGGCCCGCGCGGTTTCCGGATGGTCGCCGGTGATCATCTTGACCCGGATCCCCGCCGCGTGGCAGGCGCGGACAGCGGCCACCGCCTTGGCCCGCGGCGGGTCGATCATCCCCACCAGTCCGAGCAACAACAGGGCGTCCTGCCCGTCGCCTTCGCCCAGCTTGCGGGACTGTCCGGGGGCCGATCGGGCGAGCGCGAGCACCCGCAGGCCGCGGCCCGCCATCGCCCTGGCCGTTTCCTCCACCCCTTCCCTGTCCCTGTGGTCCAGGGGGGCCTCCCGTCCCTGGGTGTCGAGCATGTGGGCGCAGTCCGGCAGCACCCGTTCCACCGCCCCCTTCACGTAGGCGACGGGACCGCTCTCCGTCTCGTGCAGCGTCGTCATGGTCTGGCGGACGGCATCGAAGGGGATTTCGTCCAGGCGCGGAAAGAGGCCGCGCAACGTGCCCTCGTCCAGTCCGCCCTTTCGCGCCGCCGTCAGCAGGGCCGCCTCCGTGGGATCGCCGGTAATCGACCAATGCCGGCCGTCCCGGTGCAGCCCGGCATCGTTGCAGAGGGCGCCGGCCACCAGGACTTCCCGCAGAGCCCTGGCCTGGGGGGCCGGCTGGCCGCCGAACAGGATCGTCCCCTCGGGCCCATAGGCGTCCCCCGTCAGCTGGTAGTCGGCGTTGCCGGCGCGGATTTCGCGCACGGTCATCGCGTTCTCGGTCAGGGTGCCGGTCTTGTCGGAGCAGATCACGGTCGTGCTGCCGAGGGTCTCCACCGCCGGCAACTGGCGCACGATGGCCCGCCGCCGGGCCATGCGCCCGACGCCGATGGCCAGCGTGATGGTCATCGCCGCCGGGAGGCCCTCGGGAATGGCGCCGACGGCCAGGGCGACCGCGGCCATGAACATCTCGACGGCGGTCCCGCCGCGCGCCATTCCCACGGCGAAACTCAGGGCCGCCATGGCCAGGATGGCCCAGAGCAGCCAGCGGGCGAAGACTTCCATCTTGCGAGTCAGCGGCGTCGCGATCTCCGGCGTCTCGGCCATCAGGCGCGAGATGCGGCCGGTCTCCGTCGCCGTCGCCGTGGCCACCACGATGCCCAGCCCATGGCCGGCCACGACCACCGTGCCGGCATAGGCCATGTTGTGCCGGTCGGCCAGCGCTGCATCCTCGACGAGGCTTTCCGCCTGCTTGTCCACCGGCACCGACTCCCCGGTCAAAGCCGATTCCTGGGTGCGCAGGCGGCGGCCGTGCAGAAGGCGCAGGTCGGCCGGCACCCGGTCGCCGGCCGCCAGCAGGACCACGTCGCCGGGCACCAGTTGGGCCGCATCGAGGCGTCGTCGCTCGCCGCCGCGCAATACCGTGGTCTCGGCGGCCACGGCCCGGGCCAGGGCCGCCAGGGCCGCCTCGGCCTTGCCCTCCTGGAGCATTCCGACCAGGGCGTTGACCAGGACCACGCCGAAGATCACCGAGGCATCCACCCATTCCCCGAGCAGGGCCGTGATCGTGCCGGAGGCGACCAGCACGAGGACCAGGGGCTGGACGATCTGATCCATGAAGCGCCGCCAGGCCGCCTTCGGGGGCGGCGACGGCAGGCGGTTGGGCCCGAAGCGGGCCAGGCGGACCGCAGCCTCGTCGGCCGACAGGCCGCGGGCCGGGTCGACTGCCAGGCGTCTGGCGACGGCCCCGGCCGACAGGGCGTGCCAGGAAGGATTGCCGGCGGCCGGTTCCGGATGTGCCGGAGGTGGCAGGGGCATGGGTCAGCGCTCGCCTTCGTCCGCGGGGGCTTCACCCCGGTAGTAGTCGCGCAGGGAAGCGTAACGTTCGGCGCGCACCGCGCGCACCCGGGCCACCGCCTGTTCGACGGGGATTCCCATCTGGGCCAGGGTCTCGGCCGCCAGCATCAGGCCGCCTTCCAGCACCTCGGGGATCACCTCCGTGGCCCCCGCCTTCATCAGGCGTCCGAGTGCGCTGTCGTCGCTGGCCCGGACGATGACCGGAACCTTCTGGTTGCGGGCGCGGATGGTGCGCAGGGCCCGTTCCGCCGAATGCAGGTCGGGATAGGCGATCACCACCGCCCGGGCGCGGGAGAGGCCGGCTGCCTGGAGCACCTCCACCCGGTCGGCGCTGCCGAAGACCACCTTGCCGCCGGGCGCCTCGGCCGTCCGGATGCGTTGCGGGTCCGTATCCAGGGCCAGGTAGGGGATGCCCTCGGCGGCGAGGAACTGTCCCACCCGCTCCCCCATCCGGCCGTAGCCGCAGATGAGGACGTGCGCCTCCAGGCCCATGCTGCCGACGGCGATGTCAGTGATGACCTTGGTCTGGTGCGCCCAGCGGCTGCGCGCCACCTCCCCGGACAGGCGGGCGGCCCGCTCGATCAGGAAGGGGGCGAGGAACATGGAGATCAGCATGGCGGCGATGGTGACCTGGAAGACATCGGTCGGGATGAGGCGCAGGGAGGAGGCCAGTTCGATCAGCACGAGGCCGAATTCGCCCGCCTGGGCCAGCTGCGCGGCCGTGCGCATCCCCGTTTGCAGGGGGGTCCGGGTGGCCATGGTGAGGAGCAGCACCACCAGGCCCTTGCCGCCCACCAGCAGGCTGACCGCGAGGAGCAGGGCCGCCCAGTTGCGCGCCACGAACACCGGGTCGAGGAGCATGCCGATGGTGACGAAGAAGACCCCCATGAAGATGTCCCGGAAGGGGCGCACGTCGGCTTCCACCTGGTGGCGATAGGCGGTCTCGGAGATCAGCATGCCGCCGACGAAGGCGCCCAGCGCCGCGGAAAGCCCCGCCGCACCGGTGGCCAGGGCCAGTCCGACCACGATCCACAGGGTGGTCAGGACGAACAGTTCCTCCGAATGCAGGCGCGCCACCTCGTCGTAGAGGCGGCGCATCAGCCGCTGGCCCACCCAGACCAGCACCGTCAGCATGACCGCCGCCTGGAGGCCCGCCACGGCCAGGGCGCCGGCCAGTTCCCCGCCCGGCCTGGCCAGGGCGGGCAGCAGGATCAGGCAGGGCACCACGGCCAGGTCCTGGAAAAGCAGCACGCCCATGGTCTGCCGCCCGGAGCGGGAATGCAGTTCGAAGCGCTCCGACAGCATGCGGGCGACGATGGCCGTGGACGACATGGCGACCGCCAGGCCGACCGCCAGGCCGGCGCTCCAGTTCTGGCCATAGAACCAGATGGTCATCAGGCCGGTGCCCATGGCCGTGGCCGCCATCTGGGCGGCGCCATAGCCGAAGACCAGGGTACGCATGGCCTTCAGGCGCGACAGGCTGAACTCCAGCCCGATGGAGAACATCAGGAAGACGACGCCGAACTCGGCGACGCCCTCGACTTCCTCGCTGTCCGACAGGGACCCGATGCCATGGGGCCCGAGGACCACCCCGACGGCGAGATAAGCCAATACCGAAGGGAAGCCGAAGCGCCGCGCCACGGCCACGGCGCCGACGCTGGCGGAAAGCAGCAGCAGCAGGGACAGCAGGTTCAGGTGCATCGGCCCCCGGACCCCGTCGCCGCGTTCCCCGTCCGCCTCATTCGCCCGTCCTCACGGGCTGGCCCAGGGTGGTCATGAAGGCCGACCGGGCCCCGTCGATGAAGGCGTGGATGGCCTCCACCAGGGGCGGGTTCATCGGCGCCTCGCCCTCCCAGGCGATCATGAAGTTGGCGCCGGAACCGCCGGACTCGTCGTGGCGCTCGACGAAAAGCTCCACCGTGCCGAAGGGTCCGATGGGGCGCGGGGCGGGGACGAACTCCCGCAGCAGCTTGCCGTCGGTGTTGTAGTAGCGGGCCGAGGTCAGCTTCATCGAGCGTTTCGGGTCCGTGTTGCGGATGCTCACCAGGGCCGAGAGCAGCACCTTGTCCGGCTGGCCCTTGCGGTCCAGGTTGCCGTGGTACACGTGGGAATAGATCGGCAGGTAGAGGGTCTGCCCGCGGGAGAGCGGCGGGCCCTCCTGGGCCGCCGCGCCGTCCGCCGCCAGGATCATCGCGGCGGCCAGGAACCGCCCGGCGAGGGCGGGAAGCAGGTCGGAAAATGACATTGGCAAAGGTTTCATGGACTCTCCTTATGGCGCGATTATCCCCCATCCGGGTAGGGGTTCGGCGCCAGGGGCATTGCTACAATGGACAATTCTGCCTCCTCCGTAGGAAATCCGAAAATGGCCTCCTTCCTTGCCCGCCGGCTCGTCCTCGGTTCCGCCCTCCTCCTCGTCCAGGCGGCTGCCTTCGCGGCCGAAGGGCCGTCGGTGGCCGGCATCCCCATCGAGTTCATCCTGTTCGCCCTGACCCTGCTGGGGGTCGCCCTGTTCCACAACCAGACCTTCTACGTCGCCCTCTCGGGCCTGGCGGCGGTAACCCTCTACAAGCTCGCCTTCACCGGGTTCAAGACCGGCGACGGCTTCGCCGGCCTGGCCGGCCACTTCGGCCACGAATGGGTGACCCTGGCCAACCTGTTCTGCCTGCTGATGGGTTTCGCCATCCTGGCCCGACACTTCGAGAAAAGCCACGTGCCGGTGATCCTGCCCCGCTTCCTGCCCGATGACTGGAAGGGCGCCTTCGTCATGCTGGCCATGGTCTGGATCATTTCCAGCTTCCTCGACAACATCGCCGCCGCCCTGATCGGCGGTGCCATGGCCCACCAGCTCTTCAAGGCCAAGGTGCATATCGGCTACCTCGCCGCCATCGTCGCCGCCTCCAACGCCGGCGGCGCCTTCTCCGTCGTCGGCGACACCACCACCACCATGATGTGGATCGCCGGCGTCAAGCCCGGGCAGGTCTTCGAGGCCTTCATTCCCTCGCTGATCGCGCTGGCCATCTTCGGCGTCATCGCCGCCAAGCAGCAGCATGCCCATTCGCCCATCCTCAAGGGCGCCCATGCCCACACCCGGGTCGACTGGGGCCGGATCTTCGTCGTCGCCCTGATTCTGGTCTTCGCCATGGTCACCAATATCGTGGTGAATACCCACTACGCCGCCGTCAGCGATGCTTTCCCCTTCATCGGCGTCGCCGTCTGGGCCGCCATCCTGGTCACCATCCCGGTGCGGCGCCATGATTGGGAGGTTCTTGGCGAATCCCTCAAGGGCACCATCTTCCTGCTTTCCCTGGTCACTTGCGCCTCCATGATGCCGGTCGAGAAGCTCCCCGCCGCCTCCTGGCAGACCGCCTTCGGCCTCGGCTTCATTTCCGCCGTCTTCGACAACATCCCGCTCACCGCCCTGGCCATCCGCCAGGACGGCTACGACTGGGGCTTCCTGGCCTACGCCGTCGGCTTCGGCGGCTCCATGATCTGGTTCGGCTCCTCGGCCGGCGTCGCCCTGTCCAACATGTACCCGGAGGCCAAGTCGGTGGGCCAGTGGTTGCGCCACGGCTGGCACGTCGCGCTGGCCTACGTAATCAGCTTCCTCTGCATGGTGGCCATCCTGGGCTGGCACCCGGAGCCGCTGAACAAGAACGTTCCGGCGCAACCGGGAGCCGTCCAGACGGCGCCCGCCGCCCCGCACTGAGGAGTCCTGGCCATGAAGATTCGCGCCGCCGCGCTGTTGCTGGCCTTCGTACTCCCGGTGCCGCGGGCCTTGGCCGACGCGCCCCTGGACGAACCCGCACGGCGGTTGGCCGCCTACGAGGCGGGCCAGGAGGTGGCGGCCGGGGACCCGCGCGTCGCGCGCTTCCAGGGGCAACTGGCCCAGGTGGCCAGGATCACCGGCGAGGGCGAGGACGTGATCGCCGCCGCCTGCGTGCGTACGGCCCGCCACGTCTTCGACGTCACCCGCAGCAAGGCCACGCCCGGCGAACTGCTCGACGTCCTGGTGCGCCATGCCAGGCCCGGCACGCCCATGCAGGACACCTTTCGCGACTACGTGACGGCCCGCCGCAACGCCCCCGGCCGCAGCCACGCCGAGGCCCTGGCGGCCATGGGCGGCCGATGAGCCCACCGGAATCCGCCGCGCGGATTCCGCCCCCGGAGGGGCCAGGAAGTCCCGGGGCGAACCGATGTCTTGCCGAGGGGGGCGGACGGCCCGCCGCTTCGGCCTCCCGCCCGCCGCGCCTGGCCCTCCCGTTCCTCGCCGCGGCGACGCTGCTGGCGGTCTCCGGACCTGCCGTCGCGGCCGGCGCCGGGGCAGTCGGCGAAAACCTGCTCTGGCTGGCCATCATCCTCATGGCCGCCCGCCTGTTCTCGCCCCTGGCGGGCCGCCTCGGCTTCCCGGCCGTGCTCGGCGAACTGCTCCTCGGCGTCCTGCTCGGCAACCTCTCCCTGATCGGCCTCCAGTACTTCGACGGCATCCCCCGGGATCCCATCGTCGCCTTCCTCGCCGAACTGGGGGTGATCGTGCTGCTGCTGCAGATCGGCCTGGAAACCCGCCTCGCCGACCTGATTCGCGTCGGCGGCAAGGCCGCCCTGGTGGGGACGGTGGGCATCGCCGTCCCCTTCCTGCTCGGGGCGGTCCTGGTCGGCCCGCTGCTGCTGCCCGGGCAGGGACAGAACACCTATCTCTTCCTGGGTGCGACCCTGGCCGCCACGTCGGTCGGCATCACCGGGCGGGTTTTCCGGGACCTGGGCTGCCTCGGTTCGCCGGCCGCCCGGGTCGTCCTCGGGGCGGCCGTCATCGACGACGTGCTGGGCCTGGTCATCCTCGCCGTCGTCTCCAGCCTGGTCCAGGTGGGCAGCGTCAGCGCCGGCCAGGTCGCCTGGATCATTGCCGAGGCCGTCCTCTTCCTGGCCGGCAGCATCTGGCTGGGCCGCCGGGTGGCGCCCCATTCCAGCCGCTGGCTGGCCCGCCTCGACGCCGGCCCGTCCATGCTCTTCGCCCAGGTGCTGGCCACCGGCCTGGCCCTGGCCTGGCTGGCCCACGCCATCGGCCTCGCTCCCATCATCGGCGCCTTCGCCGCCGGCCTGCTCTTCGAGCCCGTCTTCCTCAAGGACTTCGAGCGGCCGGCCATCGTGCGCGAGATCGAGCCCCTGCTTCCGGCCGGCGAGCCCGGGCTGGCCGACAAGCTGCGACCCGTGCTGCTGCGCCACGCGGGCCACCAGCACGAGCACATGATCGAGCCCATCGGCTATTTCTTCGTCCCGGTCTTCTTCGTCCTCACCGGCATGCAGGTGGACCTGCGCACCCTGGGCGATCCGGCGGTGGTGGCCATGGCCCTGGCGCTGACGGCGGCGGCCATCGGCGGCAAGCTGGTCGCCGGCCTGTTCGCCCGCAAGGAGGGCGGCTGGGTCGTCGGCTGGGGCATGGTGCCGCGCGGCGAGGTGGGCCTGATCTTCGCCACCGTCGGCCGGCAACTGGGCGTGGTGTCCGACACCCTGTTCTCGGTCATCGTGATCATGGTGATCCTCACCACCCTGGTCACGCCGCCGATGCTGACCTGGCTGCTGCGGCGAGCCGCGCAGCACTGACCCGACGGGGCACGGAACCGGCCGACCGGTCTTCCTTGCCCGGCCCCCCGGCTCCGGTTAGCATCCGGGTTCCCCTTTGCCGGGCCCCCTCCCGTCCATGGTTCCCGTCACCGCCGAAGCCCTCCGCGCCCGCAACCTGGGCCTCGCCCTCGCCGTCGGCGCCTTCCTGCTGTCCTTCTTCCATCGGGTGGCCCCGGGGGCCATCGCCGCCGACCTCCAGGCCGCCTTCTCCATCGGCGGCGCCCAGCTGGGCAGCCTGGCGGCGACCTATTTCTACGTCTACACCCTGATGCAGGTGCCGACCGGCGTCCTGGCCGATACCCTGGGTCCGCGCCGCATCCTGTTCTGGGGCGGCCTGCTGGCCGGCGGCGGCAGCCTGCTCTTCGCCCTGGCGCCCACCTTCCTGCTGGCCTTCGTCGGCCGCACCCTTGTCGGCCTGGGGGTCTCCGTCGTCTTCATCGCCATGCTGAAGCTGATCGCCGTCGGCTTCGAGGAGAAGCGTTTCGCGACCCTGACGGGCCTGGCCATGATGATCGGCAACTTCGGCTCCATCCTGGCCGGGGCGCCGCTGGCCTGGGCCAGCCAGGCGGCTTCCTGGCGGCATGTCTTCGTGGCCGTGGGGGTCGTCTCCATCCTCATCGCCTTCGCCTGCCGGCAACTGGTCAACGAACTCCCGGCGGGCAAGGTCGATCGCACGGTCTGGCTGCGCGGCCTCGGCCAGGTGCTGACCAATCGGGCGACCTGGCCGGGCTTCTTCGCCAACGTGGGTCTCTCCGGAGCCTTCTTTTCCTTCGCCGGGCTATGGGCCGTGCCCTACCTGACGCAGATCCATGGCATGTCTCGGGCCTCCGCCTCGAACCACGTGAGCCTCTATTTCCTCGGCTTTGCCATCGGCAGTGCGCTCTGGGGCCGCACCTCGGACCGCATCGGGCGCCGCAAGCCCCTGGTGGTGGGGGTTTCGGCCGTCCATGTGGCCGGCTGGGGCATCTGGCTGTCCGGCGCCGCCCTGCCGCCGGGAGGCACCTATCTGCTCTGCGCCCTGATGGGCCTGGCCACGGCCGGGCTGACCCTCACCTGGGCCTGCGCCAAGGAAGTCAATCCGCCCGCCCTGTCGGGCATGGCGACCAGCGTGGTGAACGTCGGCGTCTTCCTGGGCCCGGCGATCATGCAGCCCCTGGTCGGCTGGGCCATGGAGCGCACCTGGGACGGGACCGTGCGGGAGGGGGTGCGCATCTACTCGGCGGCGGACTTCCATACCGGATTCCTGCTCATGGGGACGTCCGCGCTGCTCGGCTGGTGTTGCAGCCTGCTGATCCGGGAGACCCGTTGCCGCAACATCTGGGAGGAGGTGAGGAAGCGATGAAGGCCTGCATCCTGTTCGGCCACGGCGCCCGGAACCCCGAGTGGGCCGAGCCTTTCCACCGCATCCGGGAGGCCATGCTGGAACGGGATCCCGGTCTGCCCGTGGAACTCGGCTTCCTCGAATTGATGCGGCCGTCCCTGGACGAATCCATCGACTGCCTGGCCGGGCGGGGGGCGACGCGCATCGTGATCGTTCCCGTCTTCATGGCCCCCGGCCGCCACGTGCAGAAGGACCTGCCCCAGATGGCGGCCCATGCGATGGACCGGCATCCGGGACTGGCCATCGAGATCTCGGCCTGCGTCGGCGAGGCGCCGGCGGTCATCGCATCCATGGCCGATTTCGCCCTCTCGGCCTGACGGCCGTCCCGTGCCGAAACGCCCGGCGCAGGACAGAAAGTCCCCCGGGACTTGAAAACGGAAGGTATATAAGCATATACTTATGAACTTCTCGACGCCGCAACCGACCATCGTGACCCGACGCCCCATGAGACGCCTGTCCCTTCTTGTCCTTCTGGCCGCATTTCCAATACTGGACGTCATTGCCGTCGAGCCTGCCACCGGCGGGTCCATCGCCGTAGCCCGCAAGGACGTCGACCTGACCTACGCCGCGGAGGCGACCCTGGAAGCCGTCCGCCAGGCGACGGTGGCCGCCCAGGTCGCCGGCCGCGTCCTCGACGTCAAGGCCGAAGCCGGGCAGGCGGTCCGGCAGGGACAGGTCCTGATGCGCATCGACGCCCGGGAGGCGGCCGAGAACCTGGCCGCAGCCAAGGCGAATCTGGCACAGGCCGAAGCCAGCTTCAACCGGACGCGGGATCTGCATGCGAAGAAGTTCGTCAGCGCCGCGGCCCTCGACAAGGCGGATGCGGACCTGAAGGCGGCCCGGGCCGCCACCTCGGCCAGCGGCGCCGGACTCTCCCACGCCACCGTGTCGGCGCCGATCAGCGGCGTCGTCGCCCAGCGGCACGCGGAACTGGGGGAAATGGCGTCTCCCGGCAAGCCCCTGGTCACGGTCTTCGATCCCAAGGGCCTGCGCGCCATCGCCAGCATTCCCCAGTACAAGATGGCCGAATTGCGCGGCAGTCCGAAAGCCCGCCTCGAATTCCCGGAACTGGGGCTCTGGGTCGATGCCGCGAAGGTCGAGATCCTTCCCACCGTCGATGCCCGCACCCATACCGGCACCGCCCGGGTCTATCTGCCCGATGACCTGAAGCAGGTGGTTCCCGGGATGTTCGTGCGGGTCCATTTCGTCACCGGGCGGGCACCGAAGCTGACCGTCCCGCCGAAGGCCGTGGTGCGCCGGGGCGAGGTGGCGGCCGTCTATGTGCTCGACGACAAGGGACAGCCGCGCATGCGCCAGGTGCGCCTGGGCGAGGCCGTGGCGGGAGGCGGGATCGAAGTGCTGGCCGGCCTGGCCGATGGCGAGAAGGTGGCAGCCGACCCGGTGGCGGCGGGCATCGCCCTGAAGGCGGCGGGGAGATAAAGCCAGGTGATCCCGGCATCCGTTTTCCCGATGTGGCGCAAAAACCCCTTCCACCATAATCGGCCGGTCATCCAACGAACCCTAGAGGAGGAGTATCCATGGCCCACATCGTGATCCTCGGCGCCGGCATCGGCGGCATGCCCATGGCCTACGAGATGCGCGACCTGGCGCGCCCGGAGGACAAGGTCACCGTCATCTCCAACAACCCCAAGTTCCACTTCGTGCCCTCCAATCCCTGGGTTGCCGTGGATTGGCGCAAGCGCGACGACATCGAGATCGACATCGAGCCCGTCCTGCTCAAGCGCAAGATCGGCTTCATCCCGGTGGGCGCCAAGCGGGTTCATCCGGACAGGAACCAGATCGAACTCGACGATGGCCAGGTCATCGACTACGATTTCCTGGTCATCGCGACGGGACCCAAGCTGGCCTTCGAGGAAGTCGAGGGACTCGGTCCCAAGGGCCACACCCAGTCGATCTGCCACGTGGACCATGCCGTGACCGCCGAGCAGGGGTGGCAGGATTTCGTCAAGGATCCCGGCCCCGTCGTGGTCGGCGCGGTCCAGGGCGCCTCCTGCTACGGGCCGGCCTACGAGTTCGCCTTCATCATGGACACCGACCTTCGCAAGCGCCGCCTGCGCAACAAGGTGCCGATGACCTTCGTCACCGCCGAGCCCTACATCGGCCACCTGGGCCTGGGGGGCGTCGGGGACTCCAAGGGACTGCTGGAGGCCGCCCTGCGCGAGCGCCACGTCCGCTGGATCTGCAATGCCAAGGTGACCAAGGTCGAGGCCGGAAAGATGCACGTCATGGAGCACGACGAGGCCGGCCAGCCGAAGAAGGAACACGTGCTGGACTTCAAGTACTCGATGATGCTGCCGGCCTTCAAGGGCGTGGACGCGGTCTTCGGCATCGAGGGCCTGACCAATCCCCGCGGCTTCATCCTGATCGACGAATACCAGCGCAATCCCAAGTTCAAGAACATCTACTCGGTGGGCGTCTGCGTCGCCATCCCGCCGGTGGAGGCCACTCCGGTGCCGACCGGCGCGCCCAAGACCGGCTACATGATCGAGTCCATGGTGAACGCCGCCGCCCACAACATCCGCGAGGCCCTGGTGGGCCTGGAGCCTTCCCACAAGGCGAGCTGGAATGCCGTCTGCCTGGCCGACTTCGGCGACACGGGCGTCGCCTTCGTGGCCCTGCCGCAGATTCCGCCGCGCAACGTCAACTGGTTCTCCGAGGGGAAGTGGGTGCATCTGGCCAAGATCGCCTTCGAGAAGTATTTCCTGCGCAAGATGAAGAAGGGCACCTCCGAGCCCGTCTTCGAGAAGATGGTCATGAATGCCCTTGGCATCATGAAGCTGCGCGACAAGTAACCGCGACACGGGGCCGGCCGGCGGGCTTTTTCGGCCCACCCCGGCCCGAATTGTTTTTGGACGAGTAACGATGGGAATCTCAGGACGAATCGCCGCTCTATTCCTGCGCTCGCAGATGACGCCGCTCCTGGCCCTCATCGCGATGCTGCTCGGGGTCTTCGCGACCCTGGTGACGCCGCGGGAGGAGGAACCCCAGATCAACGTCACCATGGCCAATGTCTTCATCCCCTTCCCGGGGGCCTCGGCCAAGGACGTGGAGAACCTGGTGGCCCGGCCGGCCGAGCAGGTGCTGTCGCGCATCTCCGGCATCGAGCACGTCTATTCCGTCTCCCGCCCCGGCATGGCCGTGATCACCGTCCAGTACCTGGTCGGCGAGGACCCGATCCAGGCCCTCGTCCGCCTCTACGACACCATCAACGCCAACCGGGACTGGGTGTCGCCCAACCTGGGCGTCCTCGACCCCATCGTCAAGCCCAAGGGCATCGACGACGTGCCGATCGTCACCCTGACCTTCTGGACCGCCGACCCCGGCCGCTCGGCCTTCGAGATGCAGCAGGTGGCGCGCGCCGCCGAGATCGAGGTCAAGCGCATTCCCGGCACCCGCGACGTGGCGACCATCGGCGGACCCGGTCACGTGGTACGGGTGGTCATGGACACGGACCGGATGAACGCCCACGGCGTCACCGCCCAGGACCTGAAGGCCGCCCTGCAACTGTCCAACGCTTCCCAGCCGGCCGGCAGCCTGGTCTCCGGCAACAGGGAGATCCTCGTCCAGACCGGTACCTACGTCGAGTCGGCGGCGGACGTGAAGCGGCTGGTGGTGGGCGTCTCCGAGGGCCGGCCGGTCTTCATGGCCGACGTGGCCCGCATCGAGGACGGTCCCGACCAGCCCGCCCGCTATGTCTGGCACGGCGTCGGCAAGGCCGCGGAAAAAGACCTCGGGGACGGCAAGCCGACGGGGCTTGCCGCGGGCAGCGAATATCCCGCCGTGACGCTCTCCATTTCCAAGAAGCCGGGCGTCAATGCCGCCGACGTGGCCGAGTCGGTGATCCGCCGGGCCGAGGCCATGCGGGGGACCGTGATTCCGGAGGGCGTCGAGTTCACCGTCACCCGGAACTACGGCCAGACCGCCACCGACAAGGCCCAGAAGCTGATCGGCAAGCTGGTCTTCGCCACCGCCTTCGTCGTCCTGCTGGTCCTCTTCGCACTCGGCAAGCGCGAGGCCGCCATCGTCGGCACTGCCGTCACCCTGACCCTGGCCGCCACCCTGTTCGCTTCCTGGGCCTGGGGCTTCACCCTCAACCGGGTGTCGCTCTTCGCCCTCATCTTCTCCATCGGCATCCTCGTGGACGACGCCATCGTCGTCGTCGAGAACATCCATCGCTGGCATGCGCTCTACCCGGGCAAGCCGCTGCACGACATCATCCCGGGCGCGGTGGACGAGGTCGGCGGCCCGACCATCCTGGCCACCTTCACGGTGATCGCCGCGCTGCTGCCCATGGCCTTCGTCTCCGGCCTGATGGGCCCCTACATGAGCCCCATCCCCATCAACGCCTCCATGGGCATGTTCATCTCCCTGGCCATCGCCTTCGTGGTCACGCCCTGGCTCGCCCTGAAGCTGATGAAGCCGGCCGGCCACGGTGCCCATGGCGGCGCCGGCCAGGACAGGACGACGGCGCGCCTCGAGCGCGTGTTTCGCCGGGTCATGGCGCCGATGCTGGACGAGCGCACGGGCCGCTCGGCCCGGCGCAAGCTGTGGATAGGCATCCTGGTCGCCATCCTCGCCTCGGTGTCCCTGGGCGTGGTCCAGTGGGTGGTGCTGAAGATGCTGCCCTTCGACAACAAGAGCGAATTCCAGGTGGTCCTCGACATGCCGGTCGGCACGCCCCTGGAGGAGACCGACCGGGTGCTGCACGAGATCGGCGCCCACCTGGCGACGGTGGAGGAAGTGTCGGACTACCAGGCCTATGCCGGTACGGCCAGTCCCATCAACTTCAACGGCCTGGTCCGCCAGTACTACCTGCGCAGCAACCCCGAGATGGGCGACATCCAGGTGAACCTGGTGGACAAGAAGCATCGCCACCGGCAGAGCCACGAGATCGCCGTGTCGGTGCGCGACCGCATCATGGCGATCGCGGCGCGGGCCGGCGGTAATGCCAAAGTCATCGAGGTGCCGCCGGGGCCGCCGGTGCTCTCGCCCATCGTCGCCGAGGTCTATGGGCCGGACTACGCGGGCCAGATCGAGGCCGCCCGCAAGGTGCGCGCCGCCTTCGAGGGCACTGCCGACATCCTGGGCGTGGACGATTCCATCGACGAGGATGCCGGCAAGGTCGTCCTGCGCGTGAATCAGAGCAAGGCGGCGCTGCTCGGCATCGCCCAGAAGGACATCGTCGAGGTTGTCCGCCTGGGCCTGGCCGGCGAGGACGTGACGCCCATGCACGACGGCGAGTCCAAGTACGAGGTGCCGGTCCGCATCACCCTGCCGGCCGAGCGCCAGGACTCCCTGGACCAGTT
This sequence comes from Pseudomonadota bacterium, assembly GCA_052035955.1. Taxonomy (GTDB): domain Bacteria; phylum Pseudomonadota; class Gammaproteobacteria; order Burkholderiales; family Rhodocyclaceae; genus JAEUNJ01. Next base: position 4,973 of record JBPOHD010000015.1, on the reverse strand, counting down.
GCTGAAGCTCCAGGTGCGCGGCCGCGACGGGCGCCTCGTCCCCGTCTCCGAGCTCGTCGAGGCGCGCAAGACCCTGCGCGAGAAGGTCATCTACCACAAGGACCTGCTGCCCGTCGTCTACGTGACCGGCGACATGGGCGGACGCCTCGATTCGCCCCTCTACGGCATGTTCGACATCCGCTCCAAACTGCCCGAAGGCATGGGCGAGTATTTCATCAAGCAGCCGAAGGATCCCTACGCCGGCTATGCCCTCAAGTGGGACGGCGAGTGGCAGGTGACCTACGAGACCTTCCGCGACATGGGCATCGCCTACGCCGTCGGCCTGGTCCTCATCTACCTGCTGGTGGTGGCCCAGTTCAAGAGCTACCTGGTGCCCCTGATCATCATGGCGCCGATCCCGCTGACCATCATCGGCGTCATGCCGGGCCATGCGCTGTTCGGCGCCCAGTTCACCGCCACTTCCATGATCGGCATGATCGCGCTCGCCGGCATCATCGTCCGCAACTCCATCCTGCTGGTGGATTTCGTGAACGAACAGGTGGCCGGCGGCATGGAATTCGCCGAGGCGGTGATCCAGTCCGCCGCAATCCGCGCCAAGCCCATCGCCCTGACCGGGCTGGCCGCCATGCTCGGAGCGTTGTTCATCCTCGACGACCCGATCTTCTCGGGCCTCGCCCTGAGCCTCATCTTCGGCATTTTCGTGTCGACCCTGCTCACGCTGGTCGTCATTCCCGTCCTTTACTTCGCGGCCATGAAGAACCGCATCCACGTCCCCACCACCCAAGGAGAAACGCAATGACCGTCAATCGCATCGTCCGCATCGTCGCCGGCTTTTTCATCATGGCTTCCCTCGCCCTGGCCCACGCCATGGGCCAGGTGGACATGACCAGCCTGTCCTGGCTCTGGTTCACCGCCTTCGTCGGCGCCAACCTGTTCCAGAGCGGCTTCACCACCTTCTGTCCCATGGACAGCATCCTCAAGAAGCTGGGCGTGCCCGAGACCTCCAGCTGCTCCACGGGCGGTTGCGCCTGAAAAGCGGCGCTTTCTTCCGCGGAATGCGGCCCTTCGGGGCCGCATTTTTTTTGTATCCTGCGGTTTTTGCAGATCGGCCCCTCCCTTGGCCTCCAAGCAATTCCATCCCCGCCGGATGCCGCGAGCCCTGGCGGCGGGGCTGCCTCCATGGATGCTTGCCCTGCTGCTTGCCCTGGTGGGATTCGCCGCCACCGCCTGGCTGAGCCTTCAGGAGGACGAGGAAGAGCGGACGCGCGCCCAGGCGCATTTCGCCGCCCTGGCCGGGGAATACGCCCACGGATTCCTGCAGCGTTTGCGCGATTCCACCGCGCCGATGGCGGCCGTTTCTTCCCTGCACCAGGCCCACCGGGGACTGGATCGCCGGGATTTCGACGACTTCCTGGCCACCCTGCTGGCCGAGCGGCGAATGCCGGGCCTGGTCGCCGTGGCCTGGATTCCCAGGGTGCGCGAGCAGGAGCGGGAGGATTTCATTGCCCGCATGCGCGCAGACACGGACCCTGCTTATCGCATTCATCCCGCCCCGGGTGCAGGCGATGTCCAGCCGGTGGCCTTCGTCACGGCGACCGGTGCCGCCCGGGAACGCGCCCTCGGTTTCGACACCCTCTCGGATCCCGAGCGGCGCACCGCCATGGAAAGGGCCGTGACCGAGGGCCGCGTGGCCATGACCGGACCCCTGATGGCGGCCACCGACGAGGACGGGCCGCAACGCCGGTCGGTGGTCATGTACCTGCCGGTCTTTTCCACCGACGTCACCCTGGCCGAACCCGATGTGCGACGGGCCGCCCTGCGCGGCTTCGTCGGCGCGGTGTTTCACATGGAGGAACTGACTGCCGCCATGCCGACGGGACTGGCGGGCGCCTTCCTGCAGGTGGCGGACATGGAAAGGCCGCAGCCCGCCTGGTTCGCCTCGCATCCCGCGGCGCCCGCCGGTCCCGTGCTGACGGCCGACGAGGTACTTTCCTTCGGCGGCCGCCTGCTGAAACTCGAATTCCGTTCTACGTCGTCCCTGGAGGCCGCCATGCTGCCGGGCAGCGGCCGGCAGGTGGCCCTTTTCGGCAGCAGCCTCGGTCTGCTGCTTTCCCTGTTCGTCTTCTACCTGGCCAGCGCCCGCCGGCGTGCGGAGCGGGCCGTGGTCAGGGCGACGGCCAGCCTGCGGGCCAGCGAGGAACGCTTCGCCCTCGCCGCCCAGGTCTCCGTGGATGCCATCTGGGAGCGGGACCTGGCTGGGGGAGGCCTCCTGGCGTCGGCGCGGGTCGATGAGCTCCTCGGCCTGGCGCCGGGGGCGACCGGGCCGGGCGGTGTCGACCCCGAGAACCTGATCCATCCGGAAGACCGGCCGCGCCAGCGGGCGGCGATGGAAACCCATCTGCGGGATGGCAGCCCTTACGCGGTCGATTTCAGGGTTCGCCACGCGGACGGTCGCTGGCTATGGCTGCGCTCCCGCGGCATCGCCCAGAGGGACGCCGCCGGGAGGCCGCTGCGCATGGTCGGGACGGTCACCGACGTGACCGCCGAACGTACCGAGGAGGATCGCCTGGCGCGCTACCGGGTCTTCCTGCGCAGCATCCTGGACACGATCCCCGATCCGGTGGCCGTCAAGGGGCGGGACCTGCGTTACGTGATGGTCAATGGCGCCTATGCGAAATGGATCGGGCGGCCGGCCGAGGAGGTGGTCGGCCACATGGTCGGGGACTACTTCTCCGGCGAGGCTGCCGAGTGCGACGCCGAACTCGACGCGCAGGTGTTCGGCGACGGCGGTCCGCGCATGCGCGAGCAGCTCTGGCCCGGCGAACCGGGCAAGGGACTGCGCAACGTCGTCATCCAGAAGGTGGCCGGCCGGGGTCCGGACGGGGAGCCGCTGGCGGTCGGTGTCTACCATGACGTCACCGACCTGCGCAGCGCGTTCGCCCGTTTCCAGGCGGCCATCGACACGACGCCCCTGGTGGCCATCGTCGGGGTCGATGCGGCAGGCCGGGTGACCCTTTGGAACCGGGCTGCCGAGGACATCTACGGCCACCGGGCCGCCGAGGTCCTGGGCCGACCGGCGGCCGAGTTCGTCGTCATGCGGACCGATCTCTCGACCTTCTCCGAGCTGTGCGCCGGGGTTCGCGAATCCGGAAGGCCGACATCGGTCCGCGAATTCCAGGTGGTGGTCGGCGACGGCCACACCGTCTGGATCCTGGGCGCCATCTTTCCCGTGACCCGCGCCGGCGAAGTGGCCGAACTCTTCGCCATGGGGGTCGACGTCACCGCCCGCCGGAAGGCTCTGGAGGACCTGGAGACCAGCGAGGCGAGGTTTCGCAGCCTTTCCGAATTGTCCTCCGACTGGTTCTGGGAACAGGACGCGGAATGCCGGTTCACCGCCATGTCCATCGGCGTCGAGAAGGGCGGCCTGACCCCCGCCGCCGCCCTCGGCAAGACCCGATGGGAACTGCCCATCGACGCCGGCGAGGCGCAATGGGCCGAGCACAAGGCCCTGCTGGCAGCCCGTCGCCCCTTCCACGACTTCCAGTACCGGATCCGCGATCTCTCGGGCGGGTGGCGCTGGTACAGCGTCAGCGGCGAACCCGTGTTCGACCCGGCGGGCGCCTTCTCGGGCTACCGCGGCGTCGGCAAGGACATCACGGAAGGCAAGCGGGCGGAGGACGAATTGCGCCGGCACCGGGACCATCTGGAGGATCTGGTCCGGGAGCAGACGGCGGACCTGCTGCGGGCCAAGGATGCCGCCGAGACGGCCAACCGCTTCAAGTCGGAATTCCTCGCCAACATGACCCACGAGCTGCGGACGCCGATGCACGCGATCCTTTCCTTCGCCCGGCTGGGCAAGGGAAAGGTCGGGCAGGTGGCGCCGGATCGCCTGGCGGCCTATTTCGACAAGGTGGTCGACGGCGGCCTTCGGCTGCTGGCCCTGATCGACGACCTGCTCGACTACTCGCGGCTGGAGGCGGGCAAGATGCCCATCGAGCGACGGCCCGCCGACCTGGCCGAGGTTTGCCGGCAGGTCATCGCCGATACCCTGCCGCTCGCCGAGGCCAAGGGACTCGACGTGTCCCTGGTCCAGGAAGGCGGGGCGGCGACGGGCTCCTTCGACCCGCAGCGCTTCGGACAGGTGGTCAGCAACCTGCTTTCGAACGCGATCAAGTTCTCGCCCGCCGGAGGCCGCATCACCGTCACGGTCGGGCCGGACGAGTTGTCGGCCGGCCGCAGGGCAGGCGACCTGGGCACCGTCCCCGCCCTGCGACTCGCGGTGGCCGACGAGGGCGTCGGGATACCGGAGGGCGAACTGGAGTCCGTGTTCGACATGTTCGTCCAGAGCAGCCGGACACGCACCGGGGCGGGTGGAACGGGGCTCGGCCTGGCGATCTGCCGTGAAATCGTGACCTTCCACCGGGGTATCATTCGCGCACGCAACCGGGAGACCGGCGGCGCACTTTTCGAAGCGGTGATACCCAAGACATGACGAGCAAGGAAACCTGGCGCATCCTGGCGGTGGACGACGAGCCCATCAACCTGGAGATCATCGGCGAGATCCTCGACGACCCGGGCTACCGGGTCGAGTTCGCGGCCAATGCCGAGAGCGCCCTGGAGAAACTCGAGGGCAGCGATCACGCCCCGTTCCACCTGGCCATCCTCGACCGGATGATGCCGGGCATGAGCGGGATAGAGTTGTTGCGGCGCATGAAGTCGGACGACCGCTTCGCCGCCATGCCGGTGATCATGCAGACGGCCGCCGCGGCACCGGCGCAGGTCCGGGAGGGCATCGAGGCCGGCGCCTATTACTACCTGACGAAGCCCTACGAGCCCGAAGCGCTGGCGGCCATCGTCCGCGCGGCGCTGGCCGACGTGGCCGAGCAGGCCCGGGTGCTGCGCCTCGCCGTGGCGCACGCCGACGCCCGGCGGTTGGCCGGTCGAGGCGAATTTGCCTTCCGCACCCTGGCCGA
>JBPOHD010000129.1:0-15695 GCA_052035955.1 Pseudomonadota bacterium | reverse complement strand
TGCAACGCGGGCGGCAGCAACAGCGTCTGGGTCGGATCGTAGGGTAGGTAACTCGTAGCCATTTCCCTCAAACGCTCTTATCCATATCTTGTTGACCCAGACCTGCTTCTGCCGCGCAGACTCCTAGCCCACCGCCAGCAGGCCGACCTTGTTCAGCCAGGCCAGGCCGCGCAGCAGCAGCGGCCGGCGCGCGGCCGGGAAAGCCGCCAGGCAGTCGGCGGCGACGATGCCCGGCCGGCGCCGGACCGCCTCCAGGACTTCCGCCAGTTCCTCGACGGCGGGCAGCAGGCCCATCCCGTAATTGACCAGGGGCGAGGCGGCCAGGCGGGCCAGGGCCTCCCGGTGGGCGCCCTCCGCCGGCCGCAGGCGCGTCCCGGCGTCGATCACCCCGCTCGGATAGGCGGCGAAGAGCCAGTAGGGGTCGGCCCGCCGCGGCTGGGCCCGGGGCGCCGTCGGCGGCGCCGCCGACGCGGCGGCACGGCGCTCCGCCAGTTCCCGCCACAGGGCCTCGTAGCCGGCCACCACGACCCGCCAGTCGAAGACCTCCAGGGCCCGCCGGCGGCCGTTCTCGCCCAGCCGGCGGCGCAGCTCCGGGTCCGCCGCCAGCCGCGCGCAGGCCTCCCGGGCCGCCGCCACGTCCACCGCCACGAAGAGCCCGGCCTGGCCGATGTAGCGGTCGTAGTCGTCGATGCCGTCGGCGTGGCGGGCCGCCAGGTCGGCGCCCAGGCCCGGCGGCGGCATGCGGGTCGGGATGCGGAAGCCGTCCTCGCCGTCGCGCACCGTGCCCCGGTAGCCGTCCCAGTCGCTGACCACGCAGGGCAGTCCCGCCGCCATGGCCTCGACCGGCGTGAGGCCGAAGGTCTCCTGGATGTTGTCGGCCAGGGAGACGAAGACGTCGGCCGCCTGCCAGACCTTGCGCCGCACCTCGTCCTGGCGGCCGTCCAGCACCTGCAGGCGGACCGCCGGGCAGAACTGGGCGGCGCCTTCCCGGAAGGCCTTCTCGATGGCCTCGTTGGCGAACCAGCCGGCCAGCAGCAGGTGGATGGGCCGTCCGCTCGTCCCGGCCGCGTGCTGCAGGGCGAGGAACATGGGCAGGGGGTTGGCCTTGGCATGGAAGGAGAGGCGGCCCAGGAAGAGGAAGGCCACCGCCTCGCCGTCCAGGCCCAGGCGCCGGCGCCATTCGCCGCGCGCCGCCGGATCGGGGGCCAGGGCCGCGCAATCGGCACCGAGGGGAATCTCGGCCAGCCGCGGCTCCGGCAGCCGGCGGGCGTCCAGGCGCTCCCGCAGCCACTCGCCTTCCGCCCCCAGCAGCCGGCGCACGGATTCGGCCACCGCCGGCGAGGTGCAGACCAGGGCATCCCAGGGCTCCAGGGGGGCGGTCAGCAGGTCGGCGATGGCGTCGGTGGCCCCATGGGAGGCGGTGGTGTGGGTGACGCCGGTCAGGCTCCAGGCGGCCGGGTCCAGGCGCCGCCGCTGCCAGGCCAGGTCGCCCAGGTTGGGGCCGGGATAGAAGAGGGCGCCGGCCTGCCGCAGGCCGTCCAGGTGGCCATGGGGCAGCCAGCGCACGGGCTTGTCGCAGCCCAATTCCCGGGCCAGGGCGGCAAAGGCCTCGGCCTCCCGTCGCGTGGCCGCGTAGCAGTCCATGGGGCTGCCGCTCCCGTGGGCCATCCAGGCCCGCAGGAAGCCTTCCCCGGCCGCGTGCCGCCCCATCAGCCTGGCCCGGCCACCGGTGGTGTAGGCCTCGCTGGCGAAGTAGATGGCGGCGTTGCTTCCCGGGGGAGTGTTCGTCATGGGGACTCGGCTGGCATCGGTGCGCCGCCATGATACGGGCTGCCGTGGCGGGGACCAAGGCAGGCGGTAAACCAATGGTGTTCGATATGCCGTTAGGGATTCGCTTCCGGCTGTCGTCGGCTGCGATTTTTTCCTTCCGTATCTGTCCTTGGTGGCAGGAGAAAGCTAAAATTGCAGCTTCGCCGTCGAACCGCTCCCCGGCGCTAACCATCAGGAGACATCCATGGCCCTCATCAAGAACCCCGACATTCCCGTCCTCCACGGCACCGCCGCCGACGACCTCTTCGATGCCGGCACCGCGTCCATGGACCAGGCGCTTTTCGGCGGCCTAGGCAACGACGTCTACTGGGTCTCCGGCGACGTGGATCCGGCGATCATCGAAAATGCCGGCGAGGGGACGGATACCATTGTCATAGACGGCGTGGCGGTCGATTCGCCCTACCTCCTGGCGGCCAACGTCGAGAACCTGACCGTGCGCGTCACCGACCACAGCGGGGTTTACCAGGGGAACGGCCTGGCCAACCAGATCACCATGGTCGGTGCGGCGGCGGCCGACAGCGATGAAACCCTCGATGGCGGCGCCGGCAACGACACCCTGGCCGGGGGCTTCGGCGACGATACCTACAAGGTGGATTCGGCCGGCGACGTGGTGGTGGAGAACGCCGGCGCGGGGCTGGACCGGGTGCAGTCCACGGCCGCCAGCTACACGCTGGCCGCCAACGTGGAAATCCTCGAACTGCTGGCCGGGGCCGGCAACGGCGCCGGCAACGCCCTGGACAACGAGATCCTGGGCAACGATGGCCACAACAGCCTCGACGGCGGGCTGGGCAACGACGATCTGGCCGGCGGCAACGGCAACGACACCCTGCTCGGCGGTAGCGGCGACGACAGCCTGGACGGCGGTGCCGGCACCGACAACCTGCAGGGCGGGGTCGGCAACGACGTCTATTTCCTGGACAGCGCGGGCGACGTCGTCACCGAGCAGGCGGGCGGCGGCTTCGATACCGTCAGGCTGGGGAATGGCATTGGCGCCCACACCCTGGCTGCCAACGTGGAAGACCTCTACCTGGCCGACGAGGGCATTGCCGGGCCGGGCAAGACCGGCACCGGCAATGCCCTCGACAACATGATCATGGGCACCGCCTTCGCCGACCTCATCGACGGCGGCGCCGGCAACGACGTGATCCACGGCGCCGGAGGCGCCGACACCCTGAAGGGCGGCCTGGGCAACGACGTCTTCGTGGTCGATGACGCGGACGTCCAGGTGGTCGAGAACGCCGGCGAGGGCGTGGACCGGGTGCTGTCCACCGTGGATTACCGCCTGACCGCCAACGTCGAGCAACTGGTGCTGGCCGGAGCGGCCTACGAGGGCTCGGGCAATGCCCTCGACAACCTGCTGCAGGGCAACGCCCAGGCCAACCTGCTCTCCGGCGGCGGCGGCAACGACACGCTGAATGGGGGCGCCGGTGCCGATGTGTTGTTCGGCGGGGCCGGCAACGACACCTACTACTACGACGGCAGCGACGGCATCTACGAACGCTACGGCTCCACGCCGACCGACCAGGGCATCGACACCGTCCTCTCGACCGCCCATGTGGGCGCCCTGTTCATGAACGTCGAGAACCTCGTCCTGCTGGGGACGGCGGACCTGGTCGGCTACGGCAATGCCCTCAGCAATTCCATCACCGGCAACGCCGGCCACAACACCCTCTCCGGCGGCGTCGGCAACGACACCCTGGCCGGCGGCGCCGGCAACGACACCTACTACATCGACAACCTCGACGCCCCGGTGGCCGAGGCGGCCGGCGCCGGCGTGGACACCGTGGTGCTGTGGGACTACAGCTTCACCAGCTCTTACGTGCTGGCCGCCAACGTCGAGAACCTGCGCATCGAGTCCGGCCAGGGTCAGATGAACGCCACCGGCAACCTGCTCGACAACGTCATCACCGGCAATGCGGCGGCCAATACCCTGACGGGCGAGGCCGGCAACGACACCCTGCTCGCCGGCGCCGGCAACGACAGCCTGGAGGGCGGCCTCGGCAACGACATCCTCAACGGCCAGGCCGGCGGCGACACCATGAAGGGGGGCGCCGGCGACGACACCTACTACGTCTACAGCGTCCACGACGTGGTCGACGAGAGGGCCACCTCGGGCGGCGCCGGGGTCGATACCGTGATCTCCAACCTGCGCACCACGGACCTGGGCAACACCTCCGTCTTCCTGCGCGTCGGGACCACCGACGTGATCGAGAACATCACCCTCGAATCCTCCGCCGTCGATGCCGTCGGCAATTCCCTGGCCAACGTGATCCGCGGCAACCTGGGCGCCAACCTGTTGACCGGCAAGGGTGGCAACGACACCTACTACGTGGACCTGCGCGATTCGGTGGTCGAGGACGCCACTCCCACCGCGGGCGTCGACACCGTGATCCTCGACGTGGCCGATGCCAACGCCGCCGCCGACCTGGGCATCATCATGCTCGACATGGCCAGCCGCTATGCCAACGTCGAGCACCTGACCCTGCTCGGCACGGGCCGCTACGGCATCACGGGCACCGCGGCGGCCAACATCCTGATCGGCAACGACGGCGACAACCGGCTGCGCGGCATGGCCGGCAACGACACCATGGCCGGCGGCAAGGGCAACGACGTCTACCAGGTGGACAACCTGGGCGACAAGGTGACGGAGAACCTGGACGAAGGCACCGACTGGGTGTTCAGCCAGGTGGCCTACACCCTGGGCGCCAACCTGGAGCACCTGGTGCTCACCGGGCCGGGCAACCTGGCCGGCACCGGCAACGCCCTCGCCAACCGGATCGAGGGCGGGGCGGGCAACAATGCCCTCTCCGGCCTGGACGGCAACGACAGCCTGTTCGGCTTCGTCGGGGCGGACACCCTGCTCGGCGGCAACGGCGACGACAGCCTGGACGGCGGCGTCGGCAACGACACCCTGGACGGCGGCGCCGGCAACGACACCCTGCTCGGCGGCGCCGGCGACAGCCTGGCCGGCGGCGCCGGGGACGACCTCTACGTCATCGGGGCGGCGCCCGCCGCCCTGACGGAGGCGGCCGGCGGCGGCAACGATATCCTCGAGATCACCGCGGGAGCAGCCTTCCCGACCGGCTTCGTCCTGGCGAATACGGTGTTCGTGGAGACCCTGCGAGCCGGCGCCGGGGCCGGGGCCGTCAAGATCACCGGCAACACCCAGAACAACACCCTGGTCGGCGGCGCGGGCAACGATACCCTGGCCGGTGGCGGCGGCAACGATGTCTTCGACGGCAGCCTGGGCGGCAACGACAGCATGACCGGCGGCGCGGGCAACGACCGCTTCGATTTCAACGTCCATTTCTCCCTGTCGGACGGCGATGTCATCGACGGCGGCGGGCAAGGGCCGGGCGGCGCGGACGTGCTCAACGCCAATGTCTTCGACGTCACCCTGGCCATCGACGCCACCGGCATCGAGGTGTTCAATTTCAGCCTAGACGTGGTGGAACTCGATTTCACCGGCATCCACACCACCGCCTCGACGGTGGTGAACGTCACCGGCAACGACGCAAGCTTCACCCATCTGGGGGCCGGCGACGACCCGCTGCCGAAGCTGGTGCTGCGGGACTACGAGAATGGCGGTATCTTGACGACCAACGTCTCCCTCGACGATGCCAGCGGGCTGTCCGACCGGGTCGCCTTCGACCTGGACCGGGTCGACGCCGAAATGAGCTTCACCGGCATCGAGACCCTGCGCCTCAACGTGATCGGCACGCCCCTGGGCGGCAACAACCTGATCGAACTGGGCACCGTGACCGGCCTCAACCAGGTGGAGCTCACCGGTGGCGGTCGCCTGGAGCTGGGCGGCCTGGCCGGCGGCAGCCAGGCCGTGCTGCTGGACGCCTACATGGGTCGCGCCGACCTGACCCTGGCCGACGCCTCCGGCGGTAGCGACGTCCTGCGCATCCAGACCGACGACGCCCAGGCGGCGATCTACACGACCGGCATCGAGACCCTGGAGATCGAGGCCCTCAACGGCATGCCCAGCGGCCTGCACCTGGCCGGCTCCGACGCCGACACCCTGACCCTGCTCGGCCAGGCCGGCGAAAGCCAGGCCGGCGACCTCTTGATCCGTTCCCTGGTCGCGGCGACGGTGGATGCGACGGATTTCGACGGCACCTTCCTGCGCCTGGTCAGCACCGGCGACGCCGTCAATACCGCCTTCAGCTTCGGCAAGGCCGGCGTGACGGCGACGGTCTACGGCAACGCCGGCGACGACAGCTTCGGCTTCGTCCTCGACGGCGACCTGGCCACCCTGACCACGGAGGACTACGTGGACGGCGGCAGCGGCAGCGACACGCTGACGGCGGCCATCGACGGCCTGACCGCCACCGAAAGCGGCGCCCTGCGCCTGGCCGGCGTCGAGCACGTGGTGCTCAGCAACAATTCCAGCGGCGACTACATCGCCGAAACCCACACGCTCGGAGCGGTCGGCGCCGGCATCGACGCCGCCCTGATGGGCAACTACGCCATGGGCGACGGCGAACTGACCCTGACCGGCAACGCCATCAAAATCGACGTGGACACCATCGCCGAAATGAGCGACCCGGCGGGGACACGGACCGGCCAGTACGACACGGTGATCTACAACCTGGGCCGCGACCTGGACGCCACTGGCTACAGCGGCGACATCTTCCTGCTCTCCGCCAACACCGGCGGCGGCCATGAGTTCAAGTTCGGCGAGGGCAACCACAATGTCATCGGCGCCTCGGCCACCGGCATTTCCGACGTCTTCAAATTCGGCAGTTCCGCCTTCGACCGCCTGGACTACGTCGAGGGCTTCGATTCCGGTTACGGCGGCGTCTTCAACGACGGCGACAAGCTCTACGCCACCCTGACGGGTCTCGACGCCATCAGTGGCGCCCTGCGCATCCACGGCGTCGAGACGCTGTATTTAGAGCTGGACGGCCGCAACATCGTCAATGCCGAGGACATGGACGGCGTGCGCTGGATCGAGCTCAAAGACGACGTCAGCGGCGAGGGCACCAGTGCCGTCGCCTTCACGATGTTCGGCCAGAACGACACCGCCTCGGAGGGCATCGCCCTGGCGGCGGATGGCAACGGCACCGAGATCCATGGCGAGAGCCTGTCCGTGGACCTGCACCTGACCGGCGGCTACGGCGACGACCACTACTTTGCCGGCTCGGGCAACGACACGCTGATCGGCGCCGGCGGCAACGACACCCTGGAAGGCGGGGCCGGGACCAATGTGCTGGAGGGTGGCTACGGCAACGACCGGCTCGTCGGCGGTGCCGATGACGACAACCTGAAAGGCGAGGAGGGCAACGACGTCCTGGTCGCCGGCGACGGCCTCGATACCCTGACCGGCGGGGCGGGCAGCGACACGGCGGACTATTCCGGTGCCGACGGACCGGTGCACCTCACCATCGGCGACGACGCGGTCCAGGCAGATGTCGTAAATGACGACGGGGAAGATGGTATCGACAGCTTTGACGACGTGCTCTATGGCATCGAACGTCTGGTCGGCACGACCGGCAGCGACTCGCTGACGGTTGCGTTTTCCGCCAATTTCCAGGCGACGGCAGGACTGAAGGGCTACAACAACCAAGGCAACGGTTCCCCCCTGGCCGATGCCTTCTACAACCTGCTCGGCGGCAACGGCACCGACGTCCTCACGGGACCCTCCGCGATCAACGGTGTCTTCGTGATGGCCGATTATTCGACCTCCCCCGGCGCCGCGCATGCCTTCCTGGGCAGCGGGATCATCACGGTCGGCGGCGTCGGCCTCACCGGCGGCGCAGCAGACGACGGCTTCGGCGCCACCGACACCCTGTCGAACATCGACGGCCTGCGCGGCAGCAGCCATGACGACATCCTGGTCGGAGGCAGCCAGAGCAGGAACGTCGTCGGGACCCTTTTCGAGTCCTACATCGGCGGCGAAGGGAACGACACCATCGCCGGCAGCGGTGGTGCTGTAGACCACAGCCTCGACGACTCGATCAGCGGTTTTCCGATGGATGTGTGGGATTTCGACCGGGCCGATTATTCCCTCGACCCGAGCCGCATCCTGGTCAATCTCGCCGCCGGCACGGTGCGAGACGGTTGGGGCGACACGGACCACCTGTACGGCATCAACCTGATCCGCGGCTCTTCCTTCGCCGACCAGATCTTCGGCAGCGATACCTTTGGCAGCGCCCAGGACTTCCAGGCCTACGAGGGCATGGCGGGCGACGACGTGATCGACGGCGGCGGCGGCCTGGACCGGGCCGACTACCGCTTCTCGCCCAATGCGGTGAACGTGAACCTGGCCACCGGCATCGCCGAGGACGGCTGGGGCACCCGCGACGCCCTGTCCGGCATCGACTGGGTGATGGCTTCCGACTTCGCCGATACCCTCACCGGCGGCGCCGGCAACGACTGGTTCACCGGCATGGCGGGCAACGACACGATGGACGGGGGCCTCGGCACCGACCGGGCCGACTACCGCAACGAGTTCGACGCCGACTACAACGGCGACGGCGTGATCGTCAATCTGTCGGCCGCCAGCTTCACGACGGCGGGCGGCTGGAACGGCGGCGGCGCCGCGACGGTGGCGGCCGGCAAGGCGCTGGATGGCTGGGGATATGTCGATACGCTCCTCAACATGGAGAACGTGCGCGGCTCCGTGTACAATGACCTCATCATCGGCAGTGCCGGCAACAACTTCATCGACGCCCAGGGTGGCAACGACACCCTGATTGGCGGTGGCGGCGCCGACATCTTCGTCTTCAATACCGGACCCAACGGCGCGACCAACGTGGACACGATCGCCGACTTCACCACGGCCTCGGACAAGCTCCACTTCGACAACGCGGTATTCACCGCCATCGGCGCCGACGGGGCCTTCACGGCGGCCAACTTCGTCAGCGGCGCCGGAGCGGCGGCGGCCCTCGATGCGGCGGACCGGCTGATCTACAACACCACCACCGGCGACCTCTACTACGACGCCGACGGCACCGGCGCGACGGCGGCGGTCAAGGTGGCGGTGCTGACGGGCCATCCGACCCTGGCGGCCACGGACATCCAGGTGGTCTGAAGCGGCGCGGCCCCCGGCCGCGGATTTCCAGGCAAGCCCGGCTCCGGCCGGGCTTTTTTCTTGGATACATCGCCGGGGCGGCCGGGCCCGGCATCCAGGCCCCGGGGCGGTGACCGCCGTCGGAAGGCGTCATTCCGCTCGCTCGACTGCGTCCCCCGGGACACCCGAGCGGCGGGTGCGGGGCCGAAGCTTCACGAGGGCTCAGCGGTGCAGGCGCCGGCTGGCGCGGGACAGGCGGGCGGCCAGGAAGAGGGCGCCGGCGGCCACGGCGTCGATCAGGGCCAGGGGCAGGAGGGTGCCATCGTGGCTGGCCCCGACCCAGGTGCCGATGGGGAAGGCCGCCACCATGGCGACGGCGCCCATGAGGCCGGCCGCGGCGCCGGCCCGCTCGGGGAAGGGGGCGACGGAGCCGGCCTGGGCGCAGGGGAAGTTGATGCCGTGGGCGGCCATGGCGAGGAACTGCCCGCCGACCACGACGGCCCAGTGCTGCAGCCCGGCCAGGACGCAGGCGGCGAAGAGGGCGGCGCCGACGGCGGCCACCGTCACGCCGACACCCAGGGTGCGGTCGATGCCGAGGACGGGCAGCAGGCGGCGACAGACCAGGGTGCCGGAGAGGTAGCCGCAGACGCCGAGGGCGTAGCAGAAGCCGTAGGCCTCGGTGGAGACGCCCAGCACCTCGATGAGGGCGAAGGCGGAGCCGGAGATGAAGACGAAGATGCCGGCATAGGAGAGGGCGCCGGGCAGGGCGTAGGCCCAGAAGCCGGCATGGCCGGCGATGGCGCGGTAGCCGGCGGCCAGGGCGGCCGGGCGCAGGGCGCCGGGATCGGGCGCGGCATTGGTTTCCCGCAGCCAGCGGCTGGCCGAGAAGGCGACGGCGGCGCAGAAGGCGGCGAGCACCAGGAAGGCGGAACGCCAGCCGAACTGGACCTGCAGGAAGCCGCCGGCGATGGGACCCAGGAGCGGCGCGGCCGAGAGGAGGGAACTGGCCTTGGCGATCACCCGGGCCCCCTCCGACGGGGCATAGACGTCGCGGATCAGGGCCCGGGCGACGACCACGGCGGTGCAGCAGCCCACGGCCTGGACGAAGCGGGCGGCGACCAGGACGGACATGGCCGGGGCGGCGGCGCAGGCCAGGCTGGCCAGCAGGTAGATCCAGAGGCCGCCGAGCAGGACGGGCCGCCGGCCGTAGCGGTCCGAGAGGGGCCCGCTGAGCAGCTGGGCGACGCCGAAGCCGATGATGAACAGGGAAAGGGTCTGCTGGACGACGGCCGGCGAGACGGCGAAATAGCTGCCCAGGTGGGGCAGGGTGGGCAGGTAGAGATCGGTGGACAGGGGCTGCAGCATCAGGGAGCCGGTGATCAGCCAGAGCAGCATGGCCGGCGCCATGGCGGGCCGGCCGGCCGTCCCGGCGGCGGTCAACGGGCCCTCTGCTTGAGGAGCTGGTTCTGCTCCTTCTTCCAGTCCCGTTCCTTATCCGCTTCCCGCTTGTCGAACTGCTTCTTGCCCTTGGCCAGGCCGACGGCGAGCTTGATGCGGCCCTTCGTGTAGTGGAGGTCCAGGGGCACCAGGGCATAGCCGGCCCGCTCGACCTTGCCGATCAGGCGGCGGATCTCCTCGCCGTGCAGCAGCAGCTTGCGGGTGCGCACCGGATCGGGCTTGACGTGGGTGGAGGCGGAGAGGAGGGGGCTGATGTGGGCGCCGATCAGGAACACCTGCTCGCCGTGCAGGACCACGTAGGCCTCCTTGAGCTGGGCACGACCGGCCCGGATGGCCTTCACCTCCCAGCCCTCGAGGACGAGGCCGGCTTCGAGGCGTTCCTCGATGAAGTAGTCGTGGAAGGCCTTGCGGTTCTCGACGATGCTCATGGATGGGGAGGGTAGAATGAAAACGCCCCGGCGGAACAGGCAGAAAAAGGCTTTCCGCGAGGCGATTGCCCCGATTCTAGCCCAAGCAGAGGAATGGCCTCAGTCGAGAAATCCGTCCTCATCGAGAGGACGCCGTCGGAAATGTTCGCCCTCGTCGACGGGGTCGAACACTATCCCGAGTTCCTGCCCTGGTGCGGCGGCACCCGCCTGCTGGAGCGCACGGACCGGGTGACGGCGGCGGCCATCCGGATCCGCTACAAGGGCATACAGGCGGAGTTCTCGACGCGCAACGACAAGGAGGTGCCCCTGTGGATGGACATCCGCCTGGTCGAGGGCCCCTTCCGCCGCCTGGAAGGTGGCTGGCGCTTCCGGCCGCTGGGCGAGACGGCCTGCAAGATCGAGTTCCGCCTCCAGTACGAGTTCGCGGGCCGGGTGCTGGAGAAGGCGCTGGGGCCGGTGTTCAACCATATCGCGGAAACCTTCGTCGAATCCTTCGTGAAAAGGGCGGCCCACATCTATGACGGAAAAGATCGCGGTTGAGGTGGTCTATGCCAGGCCGGAGCGGCAGGAGGTGGTTCGCCTGAACCTGCCGGCGGGCAGCAGCGTGCAGGCGGCGCTGGAGGCCTCGGGCCTGCTCGCCAAGCATCCGGAAATCGACCTGGCGAAAGGCAAGTTCGGCATCTTCGGCAAGCTCTCGCGCCTGGACACGGCGCTGCGCGAGCGGGACCGGGTGGAAATCTATCGGCCCCTGATCGCCGACCCGAAGGAAGTGCGCAAGCAGCGGGCGGCCGAAGGCAAGGTCATGAAGAAGGGCGGCGGCCCGGCGGAGGAATAGGGTCCGCAGTCCATGCCCGGCGGCTTGTCGCCCGGGCTACTTGCACCAGGCGTCGATGGCCTTCTGGGCGGATTCCATTTCCCGACCCCGGCCGGCGTCGTCGAGGACGGTGCGTTCGCCCTTGTCGTCGGTGGTGATGAGCCGCTGGCCCGACTCCAGGTTGCGCGCATGGACGCGGGCCTGCTCGCAGTTGCGGGCCTTCTCCTCGGCCGCCGCCTGCTCCTGCTCCGCCTTGGTCTGGGACGAGGAGCGGTCGGACTGGCGCTTGCGGAAATCCATGTTGCGTTCGGCGAGGCCCTTGCGGGCGCCGGCCGGGTCGCCGGTCAGGGACGGCGCTTCCTTGATGGCCCGGGAGGGAAGGTTGCCGGTCGGCGGCCGGTCGGCGTAATGCACCTTGCCCTCGGCGTCCTTCCACGAATACATCTGTGCCGCCGCGGTGAGCGGCAGCAGGACTGCCACTGCGAGAAGCACGGTCGGGAGCCGCATGGCTGGTTCTCCGTTTTCGTTGTAATCCGCGCCGGGCGCGGTTTGCCGGGCAATCCGGGACCCGCGTATAATACGTTTTTGGCACCGAGGAAAAAAGCATGAGACTCATCCGGAAGGCGCTGACGTTCGACGACGTCCTCCTGCTTCCCGCCCACTCGGCAATCCTGCCCCGCGACGTAAGCCTGCAAACCCGCCTCACCCGGCGCATCACCCTGAACCTGCCGCTGGTCTCCGCGGCCATGGACACGGTGACCGAATCGCGCCTGGCCATCGCCCTCGCCCAGGAAGGCGGCATCGGCATCATCCACAAGAACCTGGAACCGAAGGACCAGGCCCGCGAAGTGGCCAAGGTCAAGCGCTTCGAGTCCGGCGTGCTCAAGGATCCGATCACCATCCCGCCGACCATGACGGTCCGCGAGGTCCTCGTCCTGACCCGCAGCCACCGGATTTCCGGCCTTCCGGTCGTGGAGCGCGGCCAGGTCGTCGGCATCGTGACGAACCGGGACCTGCGCTTCGAAACCAACCTGGACCAGCCGGTGCGGGCCATCATGACGCCCAAGGAGCGCCTGGTCACGGTGAAGGAGGGCGCCACCCTCGAGGAGGCCAAGGCCCTGATGCACAAGCACCGCCTGGAGCGCGTGCTGGTGATCAACGACGCCTTCGAGCTGCGCGGCCTGATGACGGTGAAGGACATCCTGAAGTCCTCGGAACACCCGGAAGCGAGCAAGGACGACCTGGGACGCCTGCGCGTCGGCGCCGCCATCGGCGTCGGCGAAGGCACCGAGGAGCGGGCCGCGGCCCTGGCCGAGGCCGGGGTGGACGTGCTGGTGGTGGATACCGCCCACGGCCACTCGGAAGGGGTGCTGAAGCGGGTCGCCTGGGTGAAGAAGAACTTTCCCGGTGTCGACGTGATCGGCGGCAACATCGCCACCGGCGCCGCCGCCCGGGCGCTGCTGGACCACGGCGCCGACGGCGTCAAGGTCGGCATCGGCCCCGGTTCGATCTGCACGACGCGCATCGTCGCCGGGGTCGGGGTGCCGCAGATCTCGGCCGTGGACAGCGTCTGCGAGGCGCTGGCCGGGACGGGGGTCCCCCTGATCGCCGACGGCGGCATCCGCTATTCCGGCGACATCGCCAAGGCGATCGCCGCCGGCGCCCACTGCGTGATGCTGGGCGGCCTGTTCGCCGGCACCGAGGAGGCGCCGGGGGAGACCGTGCTGTTCCAGGGCCGTTCCTACAAGTCCTATCGCGGCATGGGCAGCCTCGGCGCCATGCAAAAGGGCTCCTCGGACCGCTACTTCCAGGAGGGCGAGGACAACGTGGAGAAGCTGGTGCCGGAGGGCATCGAGGGCCGCGTGCCCTACAAGGGACCGGTCGGCGCCGTCATCCACCAGCTGATGGGCGGCCTGCGCGCTTCCATGGGCTACGTCGGCTGCGCCACGATCGACGACATGCGCAACCGTGCCGAGTTCGTCGAGATCACGTCGGCCGGCATCCGCGAATCCCATGTCCATGACGTCCAGATCACCAAGGAAGCGCCGAACTACCACATGGATTGACGCGCCGCCGTCGCCAACGGGGCGGCTGCGGCCGCCCTTTTCACATCCGAGGCCCCTGCCATGTCCCACCAGAAGATCCTGATCCTCGATTTCGGCTCCCAATACACCCAGCTCATCGCCCGCCGGGTGCGCGAGCAGCAGGTCTATTGCGAACTGCATCCGAACGACGTCTCGGACGATTTCATCCGGGAATTCGCGCCCAATGGAATCATCCTGTCCGGCGGCCCGAATTCGGTGTACGAGGACGAGACGCCCAAGGCCCCCGATTCCGTGTTTGCCCTCGGCGTGCCCGTGCTGGGCATCTGCTACGGCATGCAAACCATGGCGGCGCAGCTGGGCGGCAAGGTGGAAGGCGCCCACAAGCGGGAGTTCGGCTATGCGGAGATTCGGGCCCGCGGCCACTCGAAGCTCTTCCATGGCATCCAGGACCGGAGCAACGCGGAGGGCCACGGCCTGATGGACGTCTGGATGAGCCATGGCGACAAGGTGACCGAGCTGCCGCCGGGCTTCAGGCTGATCGCCAGCAACGAGGCAACGCCCATCGCCGGCATGGCCGACGAGTCGCGCGGCTTCTATGCCGTGCAGTTCCATCCCGAGGTGACCCACACCCTGAAGGGCCGCGACATCCTGGCCCGCTTCGTGCATGACATCTGCGGCTGCGGCCACGACTGGAACATGCCGGACTACGTCGGCGAGGCCATCGAGAAGGTGCGCGCCCAGGTGGGCCGGGACGAGGTGATCCTGGGGCTCTCCGGGGGCGTCGATTCGTCCGTGGTGGCGGCGCTGCTGCACCGGGCCATCGGCGACCAGCTGACCTGCGTCTTCGTGGACAACGGCCTGCTGCGGCTCAACGAGGGCGAGCAGGTGATGCAGACCTTCGCCCGCAACCTGGGCGTCAAGGTGATCCACGTGGATGCCACGGACCAGTTCCTCGGCCACCTGACCGGTGTGGCCGACCCGGAGCAGAAGCGCAAGATCATCGGCCGCGAATTCGTGGAGGTCTTCCAGGCGGAGGCGAAGAAGCTGCCCAACGCCCGCTGGTTGGCCCAGGGCACCATCTACCCGGACGTGATCGAGTCGGCGGGGGCCAAGACGAAGAAGGCGCACACCATCAAGAGCCACCACAACGTGGGCGGCCTGCCGGAGACCCTCAACCTGAAACTGCTGGAACCCCTGCGCGAACTCTTCAAGGACGAAGTGCGGGAACTGGGCATCGCGCTGGGCCTGCCCCACGACATGGTGTACCGCCATCCCTTCCCGGGACCGGGCCTGGGAGTCCGCATCCTGGGCGAGGTGAAGCGGGACTACGCCGACCTGCTGCGCCGGGCCGATGCCATCTTCATCGACGAGCTGCGCGGCGCCGACTGGTACGAGAAGACCAGCCAGGCGTTCGCGGTCTTCCTGCCGGTGAAGAGCGTCGGCGTCATGGGCGACGGGCGGACCTACGAGTACGTGGTGGCCCTGCGCGCCGTGCAGACCTCAGACTTCATGACCGCCAAGTGGGCGGAGCTCCCCCACGAACTGCTGGCCCGCGTCTCCAACCGCATCATCAACGAGGTGCGCGGCATCAACCGGGTGGTCTACGACATTTCCGGCAAGCCGCCGGCGACGATCGAGTGGGAATGATTCGGCGTCTTTCATGGTCTATCGAGATCTATCGGAAATCGCTGCTAAGTTGTTGTCCCGTATAGATAACGTCTGTCGAGGTCTATCGACATCTATCGGGGGGATGCCTTCCAGTTTGACGGTAAATCTGACGGTAGAAATCTGGCACGGACACCCTCCGAATTTTTTACCGTCAGCGCTTTGCGATCATTGACGGTAAAAATATTGTCAGAAAAACAAGACGGAACAACAACTTAGAGCAGTTGTAGCGGCCAAATAGGCGTGACGGTAAAATTCCTCCGAGAGGAGGGACCGCCGATGCTGTCCGATGGCACGCTCAGGGGCATTAAGAAACTCTAACAAAATGAGTGTTACCCCCTGTTCACAAAGGTCGAAATTCGTTAACCTCTGCCCTGTTTTTTTTGTGCAGAGGAAATGGCCAAACCGATACTGGACGATGAACTGTGGGCGCT
>JBPOHD010000082.1:0-4285 GCA_052035955.1 Pseudomonadota bacterium | reverse complement strand
GACGCGGTCGCCCAGTTCCTCGCGCACGTGCGCGGCGGTGGTGGGGCTGATGCGGCCGAAGCGGTTGGCGGACGGGGCGGCGATACCGCCGCCGAAGGCTCGCAACAGGTCCAAGGCGAGCGGATGGCCGGGAATGCGCAAGCCCACCGTGTCCTGGCTGCCAGTGACGAGATCGGGCACGCCGTGGGCCTTGCGCAGGATCAGGGTCAGGGGACCAGGCCAGAAGGCTGTGGCCAGGGCCCGGGCGACGGTGGGAATCTCCCTCGCCCAGTGATCGAGCTGGTCCGCGTCGGGGATGTGGACGATCAGGGGATGGTCGGCCGGACGACCCTTGGTGGCGAAGATACGGGCCAGGGCCTGGGGATTCGTCGCGTCGGCCCCCAGGCCGTAGACGGTTTCGGTGGGAAAGGCGACGAGTTCGCCGGCCCGCAACAGCCCGACGGCGCGCTCGAGGTCGGCCCCTGACGCGCCCTGTCCGGCGCCGCCCCGCATCACGCCCCGTACGGGGGAAGATGGGCGACCGGCTCGCTGATGCCGATCGCCGCACGGGCGGCCAGCGCCGCATGCAGGGTCTTCGGCGCATCCGCGCCGACGACGGTGAAATGCCCCATCTTGCGGCCGGGTCGCGGATGGTGCTTGCCGTACAGGTGCAGGCGGAGGTCCGGGTTGCCGAGCAGCACGGACCAATCGGGCTCGTGGGCGTGGTGGGGATCGCGCAGGTACCAGAGGTCGCCCAGGAGATTCACCATCACGGCCGCCCGGTCGGCCCGTCCGTCGCCCAGGGGCAGCCCGCAGAGGGCGCGCACCTGCTGCTCGTATTGGCTGCAGATGCAGGCGTCGATGGTGTAATGGCCGGAGTTGTGGGGGCGCGGCGCCATCTCGTTCACGCGCAAGTGGCCCGCCACGACGAAGAATTCGACCGCCAGGGTGCCGACGTAATCCATGTGTTCGGCGATGCCGGCGGCGATGGTCCTGGCCTCCTCGTGAAGCGCCGCCGGTGCTCCCGCCGGAACCACGCTGACGTCGAGAATCCCGTGTCGGTGGCTGTTTTCGGCCATCGGGAAGCAGGCCACCCGGCCGTCCTCGTCCCGGGCCAGGACGATGGAGACCTCCGAATCGAGGGCCAGTTGCCGCTCCAGCACGCAGGGCTCTTCCTTGAACTGGCGAAAGGCGACGAGGGCCGCGGCCCGGTCGGCGACCCGCGCCTGGCCCTTGCCGTCGTAGCCGAAGCGGGCGACCTTCAGGATGCCCGGGAACAAGCCTTCCTCGGCGCCGGCCAGGTCCGCTTCGCAGCGGATGTCGGCGTAGGGCGCGTGGGGAAAGCCGTGCGCCTTGAGGAAGCCCTTTTCGGCACTTCGGTTCTGGCAGATGGCGACGGCCTCGGCGCCGGGACGCACGGGGACGAATTTCGAGAGATAGGCCAGGGTGTCGGCCGGAACGTTTTCGAATTCGGTGGTGACGGCGGCGCAGGTGGCGGCCAGCCGCTCCAGGGCGTCCGGATCGTCGTAGGCCGCCACCAGGTGTTCGTTGGCGATCCGGCCGGCCGGGCTGTGGCGGTCGGGGTCGAGGACGACGACCCGGTAACCCATCTCCTGGGCGGCCATAACGAAGAAGCGGCCCAGTTGGCCGCCTCCGAGCATGCCGAGGGTGGCGGGGGGCAGGATCATTGCGGTCTGGGCAATTCCATGGCCATCACCTTGTCGCTCTGGCGCTGGCGGAATTCCTGGAGCTTGCGGGCGTAGCCGCGGCCGGCCTCGTCGTTGTGGGTGGCGAGGATGGCGACCGCCGTCAGGGCCGCATTGGCCGCCCCAGCCTCGCCGATGGCAAAGGTGGACACGGGGATACCCCTGGGCATCTGGACGATGGACAGCAAGGAGTCGAGCCCGTTGAGGTGCTTGGAGGGCACCGGCACGCCGAGCACGGGGACGATGGTCTTGCTGGCCAGCATGCCCGGCAGGTGGGCGGCGCCACCGGCGCCGGCGATGATGGCGCGCAGGTCGCGCTCGAAGGCCATGGCGGCGTAATCGAACAGCAGGTCCGGGGTCCGGTGGGCGGACACCACCCTGGCCTCGTAGGGAACGTCGAATTCCTCGAGGATCCTGGCGGCCGCCTGCATGACCGGCCAGTCGGAATCCGACCCCATGACGATGCCGACGACGGGATGGGGCCGGCTCACGGCGTCACCTTCCGCGTTGCCGCTGCGGCCACCCGCTCGGCCGCCTCGAGGGTGTTGGCGAGCAGCATGGTGATGGTCATCGGTCCGACGCCGCCGGGGACCGGAGTGATGAGGCCGGCGACTTCCTTGGCCGATTCGAAATCGACGTCGCCGCACAGCTTTCCGTCCGCCTGGCGGTTGATGCCGACGTCGATGACGGCGGCCCCCGGCTTGATCATGTCGCCGGTGACCATCCGGGCCCGGCCGACGGCGGCGATCAGGATGTCGGCGCGGCGGGTCTGGAAGGCCAGGTCTGCGGTGCGCGAATGGCAGACCGTGACTGTGCAGCTCTCTGCCAGCAGCAGCATGGCCATGGGCTTGCCGACAATGTTGCTGCGCCCGACGATGACGGCTTCGGCGCCGGCGAGCTTCACGCCTTCGCTCTTCAGCATCTCCATCACGCCATAGGGCGTGCAGGGGATGAAGCGCGGGTTGCCCTGCATCAGGGCGCCGACGTTCTCGGCATGGAAGCCGTCCACGTCCTTCTCCGGGGAGATGGCCTCGAGGACGGCGTCGGCATCGAAGCTCCTGGGCAGGGGAAGCTGGACCAGGATGCCATGGACGCCCGGATCGGCGTTCAGTTCGGCGATCTTGGCGAAGACCACGGCCGGCTCCACGTCGGAGGGATACACGAACTTGAGGGAGCGCATGCCGGCCTTCTCGCAGGCCGCGACCTTGTTGCGCACAGAGACCGCCGAAGCGGCATCGTCGCCGACCAGGATCACGGCCAGGCAAGGGGTGATGCCGCCGGCCTTGAGGGCGGCGGCGCGGACCGCCAGGCCCTCGCGGACGCGAGCGGAGAAAGCGTTGCCGTCGAGGATTCTTGCCGTCATCTTTCCATCCCTCAGGCGGCCACCGCGGCCGGGCCGTGGCCGGCGCTGGCGTCGGCCTGGCGGCCGCGGTCAAATGCCTTTCGGGGCAGTGCCACCAGTTGCGGCGTGGGCGCGGCGGAGCGGCTGACGATGGCGTTCAGCAGGGTTTCCGCCGGGAAGGGCAGGTGGTCGCCGATGGCGCCCAGCATCACCGTGTTGCCGAGCCGCATGTCGCCGAGGTCCATGGCGATCGCCATGGCGTCGAAGGCGTGCACCTCGTAGCCGCGGGCGCGGATTTCGCCGACCGGATCGGTCGGGTAGTCGTAGAGGCCAATATTGACCACGGGCGGCACCAGCTTGGCCGTGTTCATCAGCACCAGCCCGCCGGGCTTCAGGAAATGGCACCAGCGGAGCGCTTCCGCGGCTTCGAAGGCGAGGAGCAGGTCGGCATCGCCGGCGGTGATCTGGGGCGACAGGACCTTGGGGCCGAAGCGCAGGTGGGAGGAAACGACGCCGCCGCGCTGGGCCATGCCGGCGACTTCGGTCTTCTTGGCGTCGTGGCCCAGGGCGATCGCGGCTTCGGCCAGGATTTCGGTGGCCGTCATGACGCCCTGACCGCCGATGCCGACGACGAGGATGTTGTAAACGTTGCTGTCCATGGTGCTGCCTTCAGTGCCGGATCAGGGCGATGGGCCGGGAAGGATCGGCGGGAACGATGGCGTCCGGCGCGCACGGCTGGACGCAGAGATTGCAGCCCGTGCAGGCGGCGGTCTCGATCTGCACGAACTGGAGTTCCACTTCCTTGCCGGAAGGCTTGATCACCTTCTCCCGGCGCATGACGTGGATCGCCGGGCAGCCCACCTCGACGCAGTTGCCGCAGCCGGTGCATTTCTCGTCGATGACGGTGAACGCGGGCTGCTTCTTGTAATCGTCGATCAGCACGCAAGGCTGGTTGGTGATGATCACCGAGACCTCGGGAATCTTGATTTCCTCGCGCAGGGTCTTGAACAGCACCGGCAGCTGGTAGGGATCGACCACGTGGATGCGCTCCGGCTTGACGCCCAGGGACTCGACCAGCTTCGCGAAGTCCACGCGCGGCGCCGGATTGCCGTAGATGTCGCGGCCGTTGCCCGGATTGTCCTGGCCGCCGGTCATCCCGACGGCACGGTTGTCGAGGAGCAGGATGGTGACGTTGCCCTTGTTGTAGACGATGTCCAGCAGGCCCTGCATGCCCATGTGCAGGAAGGTGGAGTCGCCG
>JBPOHD010000054.1:0-12915 GCA_052035955.1 Pseudomonadota bacterium | reverse complement strand
ATCGACTCCAGGTCCATGCGGCCGGCCTCGATCTTGGAGAAGTCGAGGATGTCGTTCACGATCGTCAGCAGGGTGTCCGCCGAACTCCGGATCAGCCCCAGGTACTCCCGCTGCTGGTCGTCCAGTGGCGTGTCGAGGGTGAGCTCGGTCATGCCGATGATGCCGTTCATGGGCGTCCGGATCTCGTGGCTCATGGTGGCCAGGAAGGCCGCCTTGGTCCGGCTGGCCGCCTCGGCGGCATCCTTCGCCGCCTTCAGCTGCTCCGCATCCCGCCGCATCCCGGTGACATCGGCGAACAGCCAGAGCTGGCCGAGGATGTCGTCCCCTGCGCCCGCCACCGGCTGCCGCTCCAGGGTGAGGATCCGCCGGTCCGCGAGGACCAGCTCCACCGTCGCCGCGTCGCCCCATTCCACGTCGCGCCGCCAGGCCTCGGGATCGAGGAGGCGCTCCCGGACCACCTCGAAGACATGGTCCGCATCCATGCCGCCGACGATGCATTCCGCATCGAGCCCCCAGGTGTGCAGGAAGGCCGGATTGGCGTAGACGACCCGGTTGCCGCGATCGGTGAACAGGACCCCGAACTCCATGGCGGAGAGGAGCGCCATCATGCGGGCGTGTTCCTGCTCCATGTCCCGGGCCAGGGCCTCGAGCCTGTCGCGGGCGGCGGTCAGCTGGCCGATGCGTTCCGCCACGGCCCGCGACATCGCATTGAAGGCGGCCCCCAGCTGGCCCACGTCGTCCTCGCCCTCCGGCACCGGCTCGGGCACCAGGTTGCCGGCGGCGACCCGGACGCTGGCCCGGGTCAGAATCGAGAGCTGGCGGGTGATCAGGACGCCGAGCAGGGTGAGGACGGCAGCCGAGAGCAGGAGTTCGCCACCGGCGATTGCCATGCCCTGGCCGCGCAGGCTGCGCCGGGCCTCGGCAATCGCCGTGAGGTCCAGGCCGAAGCGCAGGGTGCCGAGTTTCTGGCCGGCCAGCGCGATGGGCTGGGCAACGTCGTAGCGGGGTCTCGCCTCGTCGCCGTCGAGGGCGAACTCCCGGTCGGGGGAGGGCAGGGGCCGGTCGGCCGGCCAGCCGGCGGCCCCCACCCGGTGGCCTTCGGCGTCCTCGACGGCGATGTAATCGATTCCGGCCGTCGCCTTGCTTTCGTCGAGCACCGCCTGGACGGTGGCGTAGTCCTGCTGGGCCAGCGGCGCCACCAGGGCGGCGTTGAGGATGGGGATGATCTGCCGGGCGTGGGCCCGCGCCTGCTCCGCCATGGCGTCCTGGAGCAGGCGCAGGCTGTTGGCGACGAGGACGAACAGCATCACCGCCTCGACGGCGAGGGCCGCCAGCAGCAGGCGGCCGCGCAGGGTACGCCAGGGGACGAGGCCCATGGGGTTCCGCTAGCGGCGGACCTTCCTGGTCGCCGGCTGCTCTTCCTTCAGGACCTGGCGCACCTCGTTGGCATAGGGCTCCATGGCCACCAGTTCCCGGGGCTCCAGGCGCCGGTAGCCTTCGAGCTTGTTCTGCTCGAAGTAGCGCTTCGCTTCCGGCGTCTCGGCGAAGGCCCAGAGGGCGGCCTCGATGCGTTCCCGGTCGGCGGCATGGCGCTTGTTGAGCACGTAAACCCGGCCTGCCAGGGGCAGGCTCTCGGCCAGCAATCGCAGCTTGCCCTGGGCGGCCGGGGGCAGCTTCTGGTAGTTGGCCAGGGACTGGAAGGCGGCGGCGCCTTCGCCATTGAGCACCAGCTGGGCGGCGCTGTCGGCCGCGCTGACGTACTTGAGGGTGACGCCCGGTACGGCATTGCGGTGCAGCCAGTGCTGGCCCCAGATGGTCACCAGCGAGGAGGGCGACAGGCCGACCACCGTCGTGCCGGCCAGGTCCCTGGCCTCCTTGTAGCGGCTGCCTTCGCCGACGATGACGACGGCCTTGAAGTCGGCCTTGTAGGTCAGCAGCGGCAGGTAGCCGGCATCGCTCTGGAAGAGCCGGGCCTGGTGGCCGGTGGTCACCGCCAGGTCGTATTGCTGGTCGATGCCCCGGCGCGCGAACTCGGTGAAATCGGGGGCGGTGACCACCTCCACCCGCCGGCCCAGGGATTTTTCCAGGTAGGCCCGCAGGGGCTGGTACATCTCGAGGATGACCCGGGCGCTGGTATGGGGCGCGATGCCGAGCTGCAATGCGTCCTTGGCGGTCTGCGCCAGTGCCGGCAGGGTGGCGGTGAGCAGGGCGCCGGCGATCGCGGCGCACAGTAGCGGGCGGCGTTTCATGGCGATGGCCCTTGGTGCGAAGGGTCCATTATCCCATCGATTCGAGGCTGTCCTGGACCTCGAGCCAACGCTCCTCCGCTTCGCCGATGCTCCGCTCCAGTTCCGCCTGGCGCCTCAGCAGGGCCTCCAGGGGAGCACGGTCGGCACTGGCGTAGGAGGCGGGGTCGGCCAGCCGGCCGTCGATGGCGTCCTTCTCGCCCTGCCATTCGGCCAGGCGCTTCTCCAGGCGCTCCGCCTCCCGCTGCAGGGGGCGGCGTTTTTCCAGCAGGGCCTGCCGGCTGGCCGTCTCGACCGCCCGGGCCTCCCGCCGGGCCGACCGGTCGGGATCGGCCGGCTTCGCTTCGGCACGCTGGCGGGCCAGCCAGGCGGCATAGTCGTCGAGGTCGCCGTCGAAGGGTTCGGCGCGGCCGTCGTGGACCCGCCAGAGTTCGTCCGCCGTCGTGCGCAGCAGGTGCCGGTCGTGGGAGACCAGCACGACCGCCGCCTCCGTCTCCTGGAGGGCGAGGGTGAGGGCTTCGCGCATCTCCAGGTCCAGGTGGTTGGTCGGCTCGTCGAGCAACAGCAGGTTGGGCCGCCGGCGGATCATCAGGGCCAGGGCCAGGCGGGCCTTCTCGCCGCCCGAGAAGTGGCGGCAGGGGGCGTCGGCCTGGGCGCCGCGGAAATCGAATCCCCCCAGGTAGTCGCGCAGTTCCTGCTCCCGGGTCCCCGGTTCCTGGCGCACCAGGTGCTGCAGGGGCGATTCGTCCGGTCGCAGCTGTTCCAGCTGGTGCTGGGCGAAATAGCCGATGGCCAGGTGCCGGCCCGCCGTCAGTTGCCCGGCCAGGGGCGACAGTTCGCCGGCCAGCAGCTTGACCAGGGTGGATTTGCCGGCGCCGTTGCGGCCCAGCAGACCGATGCGGCTGCCCGGCCGCAGGGTCAGGTCGACGCCGGCCAGCAGGGGTGTCTTGCCGTAACCGGCCGAGACCTTGACGGCCTGCAGCAGCGGGTCCGAGAGGGCCGCCGGCTCCAGGAAGGCGAAGCCGAAGGGCGCGTCCACGTGGGCGGCGGCAATGGTCTCCATGCGGGCCAGGGCCTTCAGGCGGCTCTGGGCCTGGCGGGCCTTGGTGGCCTTGGCCCGGAAGCGGTCCACGAACTGGCGCAGGTGGGCGATTTCCCGCTCCTGCTTGTCGTGCATGGCCTGCTGGGCGGCCAGGCGCTCGGCCCGGGTCGTCTCGAAGGTCGAGAAGTTCCCGGTATAGAGGCGCAGGCCATCGCCTTCGAAATTCAGGATGTGAGTCGTCACGCCGTCGAGGAAGTCCCGGTCATGGGAGATCACCAGCAGGGTGCCGGGAAAGGCGCCCAGCCAGTTCTCGAGCCAGAGGACGGCGTCCAGGTCCAGGTGGTTGGTCGGCTCGTCGAGCAGGAGCAGGTCGGCCCGGCTCATCAGGGCCTGGGCCAGGTTGAGCCGCACCCGCCAGCCGCCGGAGAACTCGGCGACCGGACGCCCCTGGTCGGCCGGCGCGAAACCCAGGCCGGCGAGGATCTCCGCCGCCCGGGCCCGGGCGGCATAGCCGCCGATGTCCTGCAGCCGGCCGTGCAGGACGGCGATCCGGTGGCCGTCGCCGGTGGCCTCGGCGGCGGCCAGGTCGGCCTCGATGGCGCGCAGTTCCCGGTCGCCGTCGAGGGCGTGCTCGAGGGCCGGTGCCGGCAGGGCCGGCGTGTCCTGGGCCAGGTGGCCGATCCGCCAGCCGGCGGGCAGGGCCGCCTCGCCGGCGTCGGCATGCAGTTCGTCCTGCAGCAGGGCGAACAGGGAGGACTTGCCGCAGCCGTTGGCGCCCACGACGCCGATCCGCCAGCCCGGATGGATCTGCAGGGAGGCGTCGCGCACCAGCGGGCTGCCGGCACGGGAATAAGTCAGGTTGCGGAACTGGATCATGTTGAAGACCGGGGCGAAGTTGCCGTAATTTTAGGGGACCCCAGCCGTCCCACCCCGCCGATCGTCCAGACCGCCATGGAAAGCCTGCTCGCCACCCTGCCGTCCCACCTGCGGGAAGTGCCCGTGGACGAACTGCGGCCGGGCATGTACGTGGCCGACCTGGGGCGCGGCTGGCTGTCCCACATGTTCCTGCGCCGTCGCTTCCTGCTGCAGGATGCGGGGGATATCGAGCGCCTGCGCGGCGAGGGCATCCGGGAGGTGGTGATCGACCTGAACCGGGGCGCGCAGCCGCAGGTACCGGCGGTCGAGGTCCTGGCCGCCCAGGCCCACGAGCGCTTCACCGGCCTCGACCTGCGCCTGCGGGAGGCCGCCGAGGCCCGTCGGGCCCGAGCCCGGGAAACCGTCTCCCTGGAAGAGGAACGCTGGCGGGCGCGCCGCCTGGGGGCGGAAGCCGGCGAGGTGGTGCGCGGCCTGATGGAGGATGTCCGCCTGGGCCGCAACGCCGACTTCCGGCGGACCGAGGAGGTGGTGGACCGGTTCATGGACAGCGTCGGCCGGCATCCCGACGCCCTCGTCCCCCTGCTGCGACTGAAGGGCCACGACGCCTACGGCGACCAGCATGCCCTGTCGGTGACGGCCATGGTGGTCGCCCTCGGCAATACCCTGGACATGGAGGCCGACACCATCCGCCAGGCCGCCCAGGGCGCCCTGCTCCAGGACATGGGCAAGGCCTGCATCCCGGAGCGCATCCTGTCCAAGCCGGGGCGCCTGAACGACTTCGAATACGCACGCATGCGCAGCCACGTCCCGGAAAGCCTGCGCCTGCTGGAGGACCTGCCCTGGATCGGCGACCTCACCCTGCGCGTGGTGACCGAGCACCACGAACGGGTGGACGGCAGCGGCTATCCCCATCGGCTGGCCGGCGATGCCATTTCCCTGCACGCCCAGGCAGCGGCCCTGGTCGAGGCCTACGACGCCCTGGTCTCCGACCGGCCCTTCCAGGCCGGCATCGAGCCGACCGAGGCCCTGCGGGAACTGTTCACCGGCGCCGGCCGCCAGTTCCGCGCCGACCTGGTGCCGGCCCTGGTGCGTACCCTCGGCGTCTATCCGGTGGGCAGCCTGGTGCGCTTGTCCAACGAGACCCTGGCCGTGGTCACCCGGCAGAACCGCCACAAGCCCCTGCAGCCTGAAGTGAGGGTGATGTTCGACCTGCGCCAGCGCCGCTACATCCGGCCCTACGACCTGGACCTGGGGCGTCGCCTGGAGGTGCCGGAGATCGTCGCCGCGGAGTCCTACGCCCGCCGCGGCATCGACCCGCGGCGGTGGACGCCGGGCACGTAGGCCCCCTTTCCCGGGTTGCCCGCGCGACCTACAGCGCGCAGCTGATGGCGTCGAAATCGACGGATTTCAGGAAGGGATCCACCCGCATGTCGGCCGGCGGGGTGGACAGGCGCACCGGCGGCGTCCCCAGCGTCGGGGCGTAGGCCGTTTCGCCCTTGCCCACCTCCAGGGTCGTATCCGCGGTACTGACGCCGATGCGGCCCTCGTGCACCACGACGACGAGGCCGTCGGCACCGTCCGTCGGCGTTGCACCGGCCGACGGCAGGCTGCCCGGGCTCGGCGCGCCGTCGCCCGGCGGCGGGGCGACCGGCGGCGCCAGGAGGCCGGGGGCGGCGCCGGCCCCGTCGGCGAAACCGGCCTGGCCGGCGCCGATCTCCGCCGTCCCGGCGGCGTTGGTCAGCGTCACACGACCGTCGGCGACGCTGACCAGCAGGCCTTCGTCGCAATCCCGGGTACCCGATCGCCCGGTGCCACCCGTGCCGCCCGTACCGCCGGCGCCGCCGTAGCTGCCCTTGGGGACGCACCAGGCATCCCATTCGGTGCCGCGGATGCCGATGGTGGCCGTCGGGCTGGCGTAACGGACACTGCCGGGATTGCGCTTGCCGATCAGTCCGGTCACCGCCCGGAAGGCCCCCCGCAGCAGTTCGATGGCGCCCCGGTCTTCGGCCGGGCGGGCCGCGTCGAAACGGAATTCGGCAATGCGCAGCCGCGAGTCGCCGCGCAGGACCATGCGGCTGTCGTCGGCGAAGACCATGCCCAGATGGGCCCCCGCGGCTGTCTCGACCAGATCGCCGGCGTGCAGGGCGCCGCCGCCGGCCAGTTCGCGCCGCTTGCCCTGGGCGTCGGTGGCCGTCGCCGCTCCCTGCAGGGCCGTGACCCGGGCGGCCGCCGGAATCGGCGCCGGGCCGCAGTCGGCCCGGCAGACGCGGGCCGTGTACTCGGTGCCGCGGATGCCGATGGTCGCCGTCGTGGACTGGAGCCGGTAGGCGTCCTGGCGGGCTCGTTTGCCGATCAGGCCGGTGATGGTGCGCAGGCCGCCCGTGACGAGCCGGAACAGCGCGTTGTCCTTCTCGGGCTCGGTGGGAACGTGCCGGTATTCGGCGATCTGGAACCTCGTGCTGGGGCGCAAGGCGACCTTGCTGCCGTCCGTGAAGGCCACCATGGCCGTGCTGTTGGCCTCCGTGACCACGGTGTCGCCTGGCTCCACGTTCGAGCGTGTGGAGATCAGCCGCCAGCGGCCGTCGGGACGCAGAACGGTCACGGCGCCCTTGGTCTCGGCCACCTGGGCGACCGGTTCGGCAATGGCGGGCGAGATGGTCAGGGCGGCCAGAGCGGCCAGGGTCAGGCGGAGTTTCATCGACACATCCTCGGGCGGATTTTTTCCTCGGGGGCGGCGGCCGGCGCCTCAGGGGCGGCCACCGAGGGGGGCGTCGGCGGCAGGGGCGAGACGATCTCGGCCGGCAAGGCCAGGGCGAGCACGGCACCGGCGACCGGGATCGCGGCGGGGGCCGGGATGGAGAGCAGCAGGGCACCGGAGGTCGCCTGGAACTCGAGGCCCCAGCCGACGGGAAGGTTGATCGTGCCGTAGGCGCCGCCGCTGCCGACATAACGCATGAAGGCGAAGCTGTCGCCGGGGGCACCCGTGAAGCCGCCGTAGCCCGCCACGTCCAGGGTGCCGGCCAGGTGGGCGGTCCCGGTGACGTTGATGAAGTCGAAGCCGCTGCCCGGTACCGTGCCGCCGATCTCGACCAGGGTCGTACTGGCGGCACCCAGGGTCAGGTCACCGGCGATGGTCAGGCTGCCGGGGGAGGCGCCGACGGCGAGGGTGCCGCCATTGACCGTCAGGTTGCCGTTGATCGTCCCGCTGCCGCCGACGGTGCCGCCGTTGACCACCAGGCCGCCGCCCCCGGCGGTGACGGTGGCCGGCGAGCCGGGCGTGCCCAGGGTGGTGGCGCCGGAAAGCTGGGTGATGCCGCCGCTGAACGCGGTGGTGCCGGGCGCCAGGTTGAGGGTGCCCTCGTTGGTGAAGGGCTGGCTGAAGGTGGTGCCCGCGCCGACGTTGATGGTGCCCTGGTTGTCCACGGCATTGGTGATGTCGGCGTCGGCCAGGTTCAGGACGCCGGTGTTGAGCAGGGGGCCGGTGCTGGTCCAGGCGATGGTGCTGCCGGCGGGTTTGGCCATGGTGCCGCCCAGCATGTTGATGCCGCCGCTGCCGGTGAAGTTGCCCGAGGTCAGGTTGAAGCCGCCGGCGATGTTGAGGGTGCTGTTGTTGGTGAAGGTGCCGCCGGTCAGGTTCAGGTCCACGCCGGCGGGAATGGTCGTGATGCCGGTCAGCGTCAGGCTGCCCGCCTGCACGGACAGGGAGCCGTTGGGCAGGGTCAGGTTGTTGAACGCGAAGTTCATGCCGTCGATGACCCGGTCGCCGGTGCCGGCGAACTGGAAGGTGCCGCCGCCGGAGAAGCTCAGCGTTCCCGTGCCGCTGATGGTGCCGCTCACCCAACTGAAGACGCCGGCCGGATTGCTCATGTCGATCACGGCGCCGCCGGGCACCAGCATCGTGCCGCCGAGTTGCTGGGTGACCGGGCCGGCCACCGTCACCGTGCCGCCGACGTTGAACTGGCCGTGGTTGTACAGGCTGCCGTCGATGGTCACCCCGGTGAGATTGGCGGTGGCGCCGGCCAGGTTGGTGAAGTCGCCAGGGATGTGCGTGCCGGCGCTGCCGGATACCGTGCCGGCATTGTTCAGCTTGCCCGTGCCGCCGAAGGCCAGCACGTCCAGGTTCACGTGGGCGGTGGCGCCGATGGTGGTGCCGCTGCCGGTGCCGGTGAGGACCAGGCTGCCGCCGGAACGGGTGAAGCTGCCCGGTCCGTCGAGCAGTGTGCCGTCGCCGAAGCTGTGGGTGCCGCCGGCGAAGTCGATGGTGCCGGCCGCGCCTGTCGTGAGGGCAATGGTGTGCGTCGCGCTTCCGAGCAGCGACAGGGTGCCGGACTGGACGAGCAGCGAGCCGCCCGCCGGGGCGTAGTTGTCGATCCCCAGGCTGGGCCCGTTCAGCACCCGGTCGCCGCTGCCGGTGATGGCGAAGAGGGCGCCGCCGGCCTTGGCCAGGCTGCCGCCGCCGGCGATGCTGCCGCCCTGCCAGTCGAGGGTGCCGCCGGTCTTGGTCAGGGTGCCGCCGGCATTCACCGTCAGGGCGCCGTCCATCAGCGTGAAGGCGGTGCCGGCCAGGTTGTTGGCGCCGGAGGCGCCGAGGGCGCCCCAGTTGGTGAAGGGCAGGTTGACGGTGCTGTTGGTGAGGAAGGAGGTGCCCGTCGTGGTGACGCTGCCGGCGCCGCCCAGGGTCGCGTTGGTCAGGGCGAGGCCGGTGAGGGTGGTCGGCTGGGAAAGGGTCAGCAGGCCGCTGCTGACGGACACCGGCAGGCTGGTGACGAGGTCGGCGTTGATGGTCACCGGGCCGCCGCTGACGATCAGGCCGCCGGCCCCGGAGACGTTCATCGTCGTGCCGGTGAAGGTGGAGCCGTTCATCAGCACGACGTTGCCGGTGGGGGCCGCGAAGTTCATGATCGGCGCCGACTTCGACTGCACCACCAGGTCGCCGGTGAGGTCGGTGTAGGACCAGGCGCGGCCGATGGAGGCGATGCCGCTGGCGTCGAAGGCGCCGCCGACGGTGACCGAGAGGTCGCGGCTGGCGGTGATGCTGCCGAAATAGGCGATGTCGCCGCCGGCGCTGAGGGCGACGTCGTGGCCGCTGACGTTGAGCAGGTCGTCGGTGCTGCGGGTGATGGAACCGGAGGCGGCGGTGATGCCCACGTCGCCGGGGGCGGAAAGCGTGCGGACGAAGCCGGAAGTGCAGCAGATGTCGGTGGCGACGGCGTCGAAATTGCGGGCAGCGGCAACCTGGATGCCGCCGCTGCCGGAGACCACGAGGTTCACTGCGTTGAGGCGGACGTCGCGGCCGGAGTCGATGGCGATGGCGGCGGTCGCATCGGCCAGCCCGCTGGCCGTCGTCGCCACGTTGCCGGTGAGGACGATGTCGCTGGCGGCGCCGGAATTGGCGAGGGTGATGATGCCGTGGCCGGCGGTGCCGCCGGTGAGTGGGCCGGCGTTGATGCCGGTGGCGGCGGTGAGCGTGATGTCGGCGCCGGCCGACAGGGTGCCGGTGGTGATGCTGGCGGCGGTGCTGGTCAGGGCGATGGCGCCGGTCGTGGTGGTGACCGAACTGGTGGAGAGGGCGCCGCCGGCGGTGAAGGTGGCGTTGTTGGCGGCGCTGGCCGAGACACCGGAGGTGGAGAGGGTGGTGGCGGCGGTGACGTTCAGGTTGCCGCTGGCGGCGAGGTTGCCGATGGGGCCGAAGCTGGTGCCGGCGGTGAAGGCCAGGTTGCGGCCGGCGACGTTGAGCAGGTCGTCGGCGGAGCGGGTGATGGCGCCCGCGGCGGCGGTGATGCTCACGTCGCCGGGGGCGGAGAGCGTGCGGACGAAGCCGGCGCCGCAGCAGATGTCGAGGGCCAGGGCGTTGAAGTTGCGGGCGGCGTCGATGCGGATGCCGCCGCTGCCGGAGGCGGTGAGATTGACCGCATTGAGCAGCACGTCGCGGCCGGAGGCGAGGGCGATGGCGGCATCGGTGGGCAGCAGCCCGGCATTGGTCGCCGCCAGGTCGCCGCGCAGGACGATGTCGGCGCCGGCCCCCGCGCTGGTCAGGGAGAGCAGGCCGGCGCTGGTGGTGACGGTGGAGAGGTCGAGGCCGTTGGCGGCTGCGAGGGTGATGGCGCGGGCGTCCTGCAGGGCGCCGGCGGTGTAGCTGCCGGCCGTGCTGGTGCCGGTGATGACGCCGCCGGGGGCCGTGACCCTCGTCACCGCGATGTTGCCGCCGGCCAGGAGGCTGATGTCGCCGGCGCTCGCCGTCAGGGTGCGCCCGCTGAAGTCGACGGTATTGCCGGCGCCGGACCCGGCCTGGACGAGCAGGGTGCCGCTGCGGGCCGTCAGGTCGCCGACCGGGCCGATGCTGCCGGAGGCGACCAGGCTCACCGCATTGCCCTGGACCTGCATCAGGTCGTCGAAGGTTCGGGTGAGGGTGGTGCCGGTGATCTGCACATTGCCGGCCGCGTTGAGGCTGCGGGTGAAGCCGGAAGTGCAGCAGACATCGGTGGCCATCAGGTTGACCGTGCCGGTGGCGTTGAGGCGGATGGCGCCGCTGCCGGTGGTGGCCAGGTTCACCGCGTTGACGAAGAGGTCCCGATGGGAATCGACGGTGATGGCGGCGGTCGCATCGGCCAGCCCGCTGGCGGTCGTCGCCACGTTGCCGGTGAGGACGATGTCGCTGGCGGCGCCGGAATTGGCGAGGGTGATGATGCCGTGGCCGGCGGTGCCGCCGGTGAGGGTGCCGGCGGTGATGCCGGTGACGGCACTGAGGGTGATGTCGGAACCGGCGGACAGGGTGCCGGTGGAGATGCTGGCGGCGGTGCTGGTCAGGGCGATGGCGCCGGTCGTGGTGGTGACCGAACTGCTGGAGAGGGCGCCGCCGGCGGTGAAGGTGGCGTTGTTGGCGGCGCTGGCCGAGACACCGGAGGTGGAGAGGGTGGTGGCGGCGGTGATGCCGAGGCTGCCGCTGGCGGCGAGGTTGCCGATGGGGCCGAAGCTGGTGCCGGCGGTGAAGGCCAGGTTGCGGCCGGCGACGTTGAGCAGGTCGTCGGCGGAGCGGGTGATGGCGCCCGTGGCGGCGGTGATGGCCACGTCGCCGGGGGCGGAGAGCGTGCGGACGAAGCCGGAAGTGCAGCAGATGTCGGTGGCCAGGGCGTTGAAGTTGCGGGCGGCGTCGATGCGGATGCCGCCGCTGCCGGAGGCGGTGACATTGACCGCATTGAGCAGCACGTCGCGGCCGGAGGCGAGGGCGATGGCGGCATCGGTGGGCAGCAGCCCGGCATTGGTCGCCGCCAGGTCGCCGGTCAGGGTGATGTCGTTGGCGCCCGTCGTCGCCAGCCGGATCGTGCCGGAAGTGCTGAAGGGCCCGAAGCTGAAGGCACCCAGGCTGCGGGTCAGGTCGATGCTCCCGGTGGGCACGAAGCTGCCGCCGGTCTTGTTGAAGTCCGTGGAGACGGTGATCTTGCCGGCACCATTGACCGTGCCGCCGGACTGGTTCAGGACCGATGCATTGAGGGCGCCGGTGGCGGTCAGCGTGCCTGAACTGATGGTCAGGTTACCGGCCAGGGTCGAGGTCGTGCCGGCGTCGGCCAGGGTCAGCGCGCCGCCGGCGATGCTCAGGTGGTTGCCGGCGGCGGTGGTCAGGCCCTTGATGCCGTAGCTGCCGCTGGAAAGGGTGACTGTCGTGCCGCCCAGGTAGTCGATGAGGACCAGGTCGGTGATGCCCGGGAGGACGTTCCCCGACCAGTTGATCGGGTCCGTCCAGTTCAGGTGGTCGCCGCCTCCGTCCCAGCAGACGTCGGCGCCGACGCAGGCGCCGGCGCCGGTGAAGGCCAGCGCATAGTTGCCGCCGGCGGCGGTGCCGGTGAAGCTGGCGGGCAGGTTCTTGACGGCGAAGTCGCCGATGAAGCTCCCGGCGGTGATGCCATTGACGCTGTCGGCGGGCACGGGCACGTAGGCGCCGATGGTGGCGAGGTTGAGGGTGCCACCCAGGGTGGCGGTGCCGCTGACCGCCAGCACGTCGTAGCTGCCCGGGGTGGTGCCGCCGATGTCCAGATCGATGTGGCCGGTGTTGCCGAGGTTCCCGGTGATGGAGAGGGTGCCGGCGGTTCCGCTCCCGCCGGGGAGGATGGCGCCCTGGTTGTCCAGGGTTCGTCCCAGGCCCAGGTCGATCAGGCCGCGGCCGCGCAGGGTGCCGGCG
Source organism: Pseudomonadota bacterium (assembly GCA_052035955.1). Lineage (GTDB taxonomy): Bacteria > Pseudomonadota > Gammaproteobacteria > Burkholderiales > Rhodocyclaceae > JAEUNJ01. Next base: position 575 of record JBPOHD010000054.1, on the reverse strand, counting down.
GCGGCGTTCAGCAGGTTGGCGCCGGTGGCCAGGCTGGCGCCGGCGGAGACGTCCACGATGCCGCTGTTGGTCGGGAAGGACGAGAGGGTCAGGATGCCGGCCTGGACGTCGATGGTCCCGGTATTGCTGACCGCGGCATTGATGCCGACGCTGGCGGCGTTGTTGTAGCTCAGGGTGCCGGCGTTGTTCAGCACGCCGCCGCCGAAAGTGAAGATCGGTGTCGTGTCGGCGCTGGCGATGGCGATGCTGCCGCCGGCCAGGTTGTCCAGGGTGGCGGAATTCAGTTCCAGGCCACCGCTGCCCCAAGGCACCAGGATGCTGCCGGTATTCGACCAGGTGCCGTTGTTGAGGGCCAGGGTGCCCGTGTTGGCGTTGATGGTCCCGGCGTTGGCCAGGTCGAGGGTGGCTAGGGCGAGGGTGCCGGCGCCGGTCTTGTTGAGGGTGCCGTTGTTGCTGAGGGCGAGGGTGCCGGCGCTGCCGTAGGCATGGCTGATGCGGGAGCCGGAGAGGTTGAGGGTGCCGGCGTTGACGATGGCGTTGGTGCCGGGGTCGAGTTCCAGTTCGGCGGTGACATG
>JBPOHD010000105.1:0-23979 GCA_052035955.1 Pseudomonadota bacterium | reverse complement strand
CGCGGAGGCGCTCCCGTCGCTTTCCGCACCAACCCACCCCCCCCGGCGGCCTACCTGGCGGGCCGCCACCGCACTTCCCCGCCGCATTCCCGCCTTGGGGGGTGGCCCCCCGACGCCGCCCGGAAAGGCGCGCAGGCTATGTTGGAACGTTGCCAGCCGCGGCAGGCCATATCCCGAAGTCCTTCCGCTTTGTCGTGGAGTTGCCGGCGGCCGGACCGACCCGGGGCCCTTCGACGGGGACCCGGGCTCTGCAGACGGCGACGCAGCCCATTCCCGCCACGAAAGGAATCGCCATGAAGGATCGCTCGCCGCACCATCTCCTCCGATGCATGGCGGCGGCCGCCGTGCTGGCCTCCCTGTCGGCGATGGCGCCGGCGCAGCAGCCGATGGCGATTTCCCTGACCGGATCGGCGCAGGCGCCGCCGGTCACCACGTCCGCCGTCGGCAGCGCGCAGATCGCCGTATCGGCCGATCGCTCGGTCAGCGGCACCGTCGAGACGAGCGGAGTGGATTCCACGTCGGCGCATATCCATGAAGGTGCCGTCGGCGAGAACGGCCCGCCCATCGTCACCTTGAACAAGACCAGCGAAAACGGGTTTTCCGTGCCGCTTGGATCGCGGCTGAGCGATGCCCAGTACGCGAGTTACGTGGCCGGCATGCTTTACGTCAATGTGCACAGCAGCCGCTACCCGGAGGGCGAGCTTCGCGGCCAGTTGCTGCGCACCGAAAACGCCGCTGCGCCAAGACGCGCCGGCCATTGACCGGCACCGCCGGGCAGGCGGACTCCGCGCCCCTCTTGCGCCGGCTGGCCGCCTGTCCCTGCCGCCCCTGCGAACCATGCCCCACCCGACGATGAAAGGACACACCCCATGAAATCCACCATTGCCGCGGCCTGCCTCCTGGCCGGCGCCCTGTCCCTGCCGCTTTCCGTTGCCGCCGCCGACACGCGGCAGGCGACGGCCGAGGTCTTTGCCCAGGACACGGCCATCACGGCCACCATCAAGGCCCGGCTGGCCGAGGAACGGCTGTCTTCCTTCATCAACATCGATGTGGACACCGACCACGGCGGCATCGTCACCCTGGCCGGAACCGCGCCGACCCAGTTCGATTCCGACAAGGCGACGGCGGTCGCCCGTGCCGTCAAGGGCGTCGTATCGGTCCTCAACCACATCAAGGTCACCTCCCCCCGCTAGGCCGTCGCGTACCGCCACCGACGGGAACGCTCAACAGGAGAACGCCATGAGCCGTTACCGGATTGCCGTTGTCATCGGAAGCCTGCGCCGCGATTCCCTGAACCACAAGCTGGCCAACGCCATCGCAAGGCTGGCACCGGCGGATATGTCGTTCAAGCAGTTGCAGATCTTCGACCTGCCCCTGTACAACCAGGACGACGACGAGAGCCAGTGCGCCGCCGTCCTGCGCATGAAAGACGACATACGCGCCGCCCAGGGCCTCCTTTTCGTCACGCCCGAGTACAACCGGTCGATTCCCGGGGTGCTCAAGAACGCCATCGACCATGGCTCGCGCCCCTACGGAAAGAGCGCCTGGACGGGCAAGCCGGCCGGCGTGATCGGCGCCTCCGTCGGCGCCATGGGAAGCTGCATGGCGCAGCAACACCTGCGCAACGTGCTGGCCTACCTGGATATGCCGACCCTGGGCCAGCCCGAGGCCTTCATCCAGGCCAGGGCGGGCTTCTTCGACGACGCAGGCAACGTCGGCCCGGACAGCAGGAAGTTCCTGCTCGACTGGATGGACCACTACGTCGCCTGGGTGAAGCGCCACGCCGCCTGAGGCGGCGGCCGCCGCCGCGCGCGTTCGGATCAGCTGGAGAAGCGCGCTTCCTGGTGGTCGATGTCCCTCACCATGCGGCGCAGCGCCAGGTCGTCGATGCCGTGTCCCGACCCGTTCCGGACGATTTCGCGGCGCTCGGCGCGCAAGCCTGCGAGCAGGAGCCGGCGCTCGATGTCGTCATCGTCGGCGCACGGCAGCGTGACCGGCTGGTCGCTCCATTCCTCGATGCGCTGCCGATAGAGCAGGACGACCTTCGTCGCCGCATCGGCGTGGCGGCAGGCGTCGCCACGACCGGCGGCCAGTTCCCGCCAGGCCACTTCGACCGCGACGATGGCGGCTTCCGCCGCTGCCACGCGCAAGCGGTCTTCGGCGGCCTGGCGTGACGGTTCGGAAGGAAATTCCAGCCCGCGCAGCATGCGTGGCAGCGCCACCGCTGCCAGGAGCAGCGACACGACGATGACACCGGCCGCCAGGCCGATGGCCAGGTCCCGCGCCGGAAACGGGGTCCCGTCGCCCATGACCAGCGGCAGGCCGAGCACGCCGGCGAGGGTGACGGTACCGCGCACGCCGGCGACGGACATGACCATCACCAGTCGCCATCCGGCGGCGTCTCCTTTGTTGCCCCGCCGGCGCGCCCCGCGCACGCTGACCCGGATCGAAACCCAGACCCAGGCAAAGCGCAACGCCACCAGGGCGGCGACGATGATCGTCACGTAGACGGCCAGCCACCAGGGTTCCGCGTGGGGCGTGCTGCGCGCCGTCTCCGCCGTGGAGGCGACGAGGGCCGGTATCTGTTCGCCGAGGAGGACGAAGACGCTGCCGTTGGCGGCGAACTGCACCATGTCCCAGACCGCCGTGCGGCGCAGGCGGGTGACGGCGCGCCATTGCCAGACATCGGTGAAGCTCATGGTCACGCCCGCCGCCACGGTGGCGAGGATGCCCGAGCAGTGCGCCCGCTCGGCCAACAGGTAGACGCCGAAGGGAATCAGCAAGGTGATGAGGATCTGGGCACCGCCGTCTTCGCCGAAGCGGGCCGCCGCCCGCGAGGCGATCCACGCCACCGACCAGGTGACGGCGGCGCCGATGGCCAGGCCCCCGGTCGCCACCCACAGGAAGGAGAGGAGCGCCCCGGTGAGCGAAAAGCTCCCGGTCAGGGCCGCCGCCACCGCGAAGCGCATGCAGACGAGGCCGGTGGCGTCGTTGAGCAGGGCCTCGCCGCTCAGGATATGGGCCAGCCGGCGGGGCATGGGGGTATCGGCGGCAATGGCCGAGACGGCCACCGGGTCCGTCGGCGAGATCACCGCCGCCAGGGCGAACGCGACGGCCAGGGGCATGGCCGGAAAGAGCCAATGGAGGAAGAGGCCCATGCCGAGGACGGTGAAGACCACCAGGCCCAGCGCCATCCTGAGGATGGGCCAGGCGTCGCGCCTCAGGGCGTCCTTGGGCATGCGCCAGCCGTCCAGAAAAAGCAGCGGCGGCAGGAACAACAGGAAGAACAGGTCGGGTTCGAGGATGACCGAGCGCAGGTCCGAGCGGTAGATGGCGGCGCCAAGGGCGATCTGCACCAGCGGCAAGGGCAGATGCGTCGCGCGGGCGGCAAACCCGCTCACCACCACGGCCAGCAGCGAGACGAGGACGATGCCGATGGCTTCCACGGCGGCCCCGGCAGTTCAGCCGAACCGGCGGGCGGCGACGGCCGCCCGCGGCAAGCCGCCCGCCCGCCCGTCCGCGGCCGAAGGCCCGGTCCTCATGCCTCGACGATGACCTTCAGGGCGCGCGTGTCGGCAGCGTGGGCGAAGGTGTGGTAGGCGGCGAGGATGTCGTCGAGCTTGACGTGGTGCGTGATGAGGGAGCCAGGGTTCATCCTTTTCGAGCCGACCATGTTGAGCAGTTCGAGGGCGGCGAACAAATCCGCCGCATTCCGGCGGGAGGTTCGACAGACGGGGGATTGTCGCAAGCCGGGCCAGGCGGCTCGGTTCGATGACCCACAATGCACTGGCATGCCGGCGCGCCGAGCGGCCGGAATCACCCGGCGGACGCCCCGGGAGACATCTGAGGTTGCGGCGTGGCAGCGCCGCCGCCAGGGCCTCGGAGCAGGGCGCCGCCCCCGTTCGCAGCGCGCAGCGGAATGCCCTCGGGAAGCAGGCGATCGCATTCCTTCCTGACCACCGAATAGCACTCGCAGGTGCGCGCCTCCAGGCCGGCACGGTCGAGCACGCTGATGCGGCCGCGGGTGTAGTCGATCAGGCCGGCCTTCTGCAGGTTTCCGGCCGCCTCGGTGACCGTCTCGCGGCGAACACCGAGCATGTTGGCGATCAGTTCCTGGGTCATGACCAGTTCATTGGTGGTCAGTCGGTCCAGGCTGAGCAGGAGCCAGCGGCAAAGCTGCTGGTCGAGGGAATGATGGCGGTTGCACACCGCCGTCTGGGCCATCTGGGTCAGCAGGGCCTGGGTATAGCGGAGCAGCAGGTGCTGCAGTTCGCCGGAGCGGTTGAACTCCTGCTTGAGCAATTGTCCCCTGATGCGGTAGGCAAAGCCGGCGCTCTGCACGACGGCCCGGTTGGGCATGGTCTCACCGCCCATGAACAGGGCGACGCCGATCAGCCCATCGTTGCCGACGACGGCGATCTCCGCCGAGGCTCCGTCGATCATGACGTAGAGCAGGGAAACGATGGCCGTGGTGGGAAAGTAGACATGGCGCAATTCACTGCCCGATTCGTAGATCACGTGGCCGAGGGGCATCGGAACCAGTTCCAGCGCGTTCGACAGGCGCCCGAGGTCTTCCTCGGGCAGGACGGCAAGGAGGTGATTCTGGCGCGGGAAATGGGGGCTGATCATGCGCAATCTCCCAAAGTGGGGCGCTGCGGCTCAAGAAAACCGGGCCCCCGGACCTGAGCGTCGTCCGAGGACCCAGACCCGCCAATGGCGCCCTAGGAGAGAAGGCGGCTTAAGCGACGGGCATGCGTTAGTCTCGCGCCGAAGTGCGGCCGTTGTCTGTTCGACAACGCACAGACGGCGGCCCCCTGCGCGGCCGGCGAAAAAAGGCGGGGCGGGCAGACGCCCGCCCCGCTCCCATGCGGCCTCGATCTGCTCAGACCTGCGACTTGAAATAGTGGAAGGAATGGATCCAGGCGTCGCGGATCTTCTCCATCTCGGCGACCATGCGCTCCCAGGAATCCTCGCCCGCCACGCGCATCTCGTCCAGCTTGGCGACCGCGAGTTCCGATTGCGCGCGCAGCTTGCTCATTTCCTCCTTGTACTTCTCGCGCGCGTCCGCCTTCGCCTCCTTCGCCTTGGCCTCCAACACGTTCATCTTGGCATTCAGCTCGTCGAGCTGCATCTTCATCTTTTCGACATAGACATCTCTTGCGGACATGGTATTGGCTCCTTGCGGTTGGAATCACGTCGGGCTGGCGATCATCGGTACCGAAGCGTCCGGACCGGAGCACCATCGAACCCAACCCAGGCTAGTCCGATGCCGCCGCCCCGTCTGTGCGACCGCGTACATTCGAGGCTCCCTGCGGCACCCGGGAGGCCGCCGGCCCGGGACGGCCGCCATCGAGTGCGGGGAATGTCGTCGCCAGCGTGCGCTGGCGAACGGTGCCCGTGCGGCAATGCCTGCATCCTGAGGTCAGGCGTTCCCGTGGGTGGCGACTTCACCGCCGAAATCGCCCGACGGCAATCGAATCCCGAGGAGTATGACCATGAAGACATCGCAACACACATTGCACCTGCCGGCCGGCAAGCGCGAAGGCAAGGACAGGACCATCGCCGCGCCGACGGCAAATCCGACCTCCGACCGCGGCCAGCCGCCTACCGCCCTGCCCGGCCTCACCGCCTTCGGAGAAGCCGCCAAGGCCATTTTCGTGAGGGCCAACGGCCTGCCTGCCTACCACCGCTCGATAGGGAATGTCCGCATCACGAATCGATAGCATGCCGCCTGCCGGCGACACCCTGGCCGCGGGCGAGGGCGGCAAGACCGACCAGAACATCGCGGCGGTACTGGATTTCTATACGCGGGAAGAGCAGAAGGTCGGTTCTTCCCAGCGGCTCATCGAACGCATCAGCATCTTCGTCGGGCGGCCCCTTTTTCTCGGCGGCATTCTGGTGTTCGTGGCCGCCTGGACGATGGCCAACGCGTTCCTGGCGAAATCCGGCATCGCCCAGTTCGATCCGCCACCCTATCTATGGCTGCAGGGTCTGGTCGGCCTCAGCGCCCTGCTGACGGCGAACGTCGTACTGGCGAAACAGAACCGGCTCGCCAAGCTCGAGGAACAGCGCGCCCATCTGGACCTGAAAGTGAACCTGCTGACCGAGCAGAAGGTCGCCAAGCTCATCGACATGCTGGAGGAATTGCGCCACGACCTGCCCAATGTCGCCGACCGTCATGACTCCGACGCGATCGCGATGAAGCAGTCCATGAGCCCGGACCTGGTGCTCGCCGCCCTCGACGAGCGTCACCAGGCCGAGGCGCCGGCGGCGGCCGACGGAACTCCGCCTGCGGAAACGTCGCCCTTGCCCTAGACCGCCCCCGCCCGCGATGCCAACCGCCACTGCCCCGGTCGACGGCGAATCGACCGCCGTCGCGGACGGCGACCGATCCGGCCTCTCCACCGCCCAGGCCGCCGAGCGCCTGGCTGCCGACGGCCCCAATGCCCTGCCTGGCGGCCACCGCCGCAGCCTGTTCTCGATCGCCGCGGACACGGTGCGCGAGCCGATGTTCCTGCTCCTGCTGGCCGCCGCAAGCCTCTACCTGGTCTTCGGTGACCTGCAGGAAGGCCTGACGCTGTCCGGCTTCGTCGTGGTGACCCTCGCCCTGACCCTTTACCAGGAAGGCAAGACGGAACGCGCGATCGAAGCGCTGCGCGACCTGACCAGCCCGCGCGCCCTGGTCGTCCGCGACGGCCTGCCGCAGCGTATTGCCGGCCGCGACGTGGTGCGCGGCGACCTGCTGCGCCTGAGCGAGGGCGATCGGGTTGCCGCCGATGCCTTGCTGGTGTCGGCAAGCGAACTGCGCGCCGATGAATCGCTGCTGACCGGCGAGGCGGTGCCGGTGGGCAAGCGGGTGGCGCTGCCTGCCGAGTTGCGCCCCGGCGCGGCCACGGCCGACGCCGCCCGGGTCCGCCCCGGCGGCGACGACCTGCCCCGCGTCTACGCCGGCACGCTGATCGTGCAGGGCCAGGCGCTGGCGCGCGTCACGGCCACCGGCGCCGGCAGCGAGATCGGACGCATCGGTGCCGCCCTGGGCACCGTACAGGGCGAGACGTCACCGCTGCAGAAGCAGACGGCCAAGCTGGTGCGCAACCTGGCCTTGCTGGCCCTGGCGCTGAGCCTCGCGCTCGTGCTGGTGCATGGCCTGTTGCGCGGAGACTGGCTGCAGGCCCTGCTCGCCGGCATCGCCCTGGCGATGGCGATGCTCCCGGAAGAGTATCCGGTGGTGCTGACCGTCTTCCCGGCCCTCGGTGCGCGTCGGTTGGCCAAGGAAGGCGTGCTCACGAGGCGCATCAACGCTATCGAGACCCTGGGCGCCACCACGGTGTTGTGCAGCGACAAGACCGGGACCCTGACCGGTAACCGCATGACGGTGACGCACCTGGCCGCCGGCGGCGTCGGGCTCGCCGATCGCCTGGCCCTGGACTCGCTGGCCGGCCAGCCCTTGCCGGAGGCATTCCACGTCCTCCTGGAATATTCGATCCTGGCCAGCGTCGTCGCCCCCTTCGACCCGATGGAGAAGGCGTTCCACGAACTCGGCGAGCGCTTCCTGGCCGATTCGGAGCATGTGCACCGGGACTGGCGCCTGGTCAAGGCCTATGGGCTCAGCCCGGCACTGCGGGCCATGTCGCATGTCTGGGCGGCCTCGGCGGGCAGCACCCAGATGGTGGCCGCCAAGGGCGCGCCCGAGGCGGTCATGGACCTCTGCCACCTGGACGCGGAAGCGAAGGCCGGCGCGGTCGCCGTCGCCGACGAACTGGCCGCCGCCGGTCTGCGCGTGCTGGCCGTCGCCCGTGGCGCCTTCGACGGCCAGGACTGGCCGTCCACCGAACACGACTTCAATTTCCAGTTCATCGGCCTGCTCGGCCTGGCCGACCCGATCCGCCCGCAGGTGCCGGCGGCCATCGCCGAGTGCCATGCGGCCGGCATTCGCGTGGTGATGATCACCGGCGACTATCCGGCCACGGCCAGGGCGATCGCCCGGCAGGCGGGGCTGGCGGCCGGCGCAGCGGAAGTCTTGTCGGGCGACGAGATCGGCACCATCACCGACGCGGCCCTGCGCGAGCGCCTGGCCACCGTCAGCGTCTGCGCCCGCATCGCGCCGGAGCAGAAGCTTCGCATCGTGCAGGCCCTGAAGGCCCGCGGCGACATCGTCGCCATGACCGGCGACGGGGTGAACGATGCCCCGGCCCTGCGCGCCGCCCACGTCGGCATCGCCATGGGCGGGCGCGGCACCGACGTGGCGCGCGAATCGGCCTCGCTGGTCCTGGTCGAAGACGATTTCGCCGCCATCGTGCGGGCGATCCGGCTGGGGCGGCGCATCTTCGACAACCTGCGCAAGGCCATGTCCTACATCCTGGCGGTGCACGTGCCAATCGCCGGCATGGCCCTGCTGCCCGTCTTGTTCGGCTGGCCCGCCCTGCTCTACCCGATGCACATCGCCCTGCTCGAACTGATCATCGATCCGGCCTGCTCGGTCGCCTTCGAGAACGAGCCCGCCGAAAGCGACCTCATGGAACGCCCGCCCCGCGACGCCGCGGCCCCGCTCTTCGGCGGCGCCACGCTCTGGCTGGCCCTGCTGCAGGGTCTCGGCGTGCTCACCATGGTGATGGCCGCATTCGCCTGGACGACATCGCGCCTGCCGGAGGCGGAGGCACGCGCCTTCGCGTTCGCGACACTGGTGACGGGAAACCTGGCCCTCATCCTCTCCAACCGGTCGTCGACGAAGTCGCTCTGGGCCTCGCTGCGCACGCCGAACGGCACCCTCTGGATCGTCATGGGCCTGGCCTGCGCCCTGCTGCTGTCGGCCCTCTACCTGCCCTGGGCCACGGGTGTGCTGCGCTTTGCCCCCCTGCCGCCCCTCGAGCTTGCCGCAGCCTGCGCGCTGGGCCTGCTCGGCGTCCTGTGGTTCGAGGGCATCAAATGGGCGAGGCGTGCCCACGGCCGGGAAGCCGTCACAGGCGCCGCTCGATGACCGGGGTCGGGCTCCGTGTGCCATCGCACCGTCATGGCCGCCGCCTTGGCCTAAGGTGGCATCCGAAGCGACGGTTCGTGGCGCCCCGGGATTCCATTCGCGACCGGCGTCGCGCTCCCGCCTTCGTTCCCCCCACCCACCATCAGGAGAACCCAGATGAGTCAGCTACAAGCGTTTTCGAATTCGCCGGTCAAGGCATCGAGTGTCATCGGCACGGACGTGGTCAATCCCAAGGGCGAGAACCTCGGCGACATCAAGGAGGTCGTGATCGACCCGCACACCGGAAAGGTCGCCTATGCAGTCGTGACCTTCGGCGGCTTCCTCGGCATGGGCGCCAAGCTCTTCGCGATCCCGTTCAGCGCCTTCGAATACAACATCACCAAGAACGAGTACGTCCTCGACGTATCCAGGGAGCGCCTGCAGGCGGCGCCCGGCTTCGATTCGGACAACTGGCCGCAGATGTCTGACGAGAAGTGGAATCGCGACGTCTACAAGTACTACGAGCGCTCACCCTACTGGGAATAAGCGCTCGACGCCCGCCGCCCAGGCGGGACCGGCAGGGAATTCGCCGCGGTGATCGCGGCGAATCCGAACCAATACCTCAATACATGTATTTCAGGCTGAGGCCCAGGTTGCTGCCGCGCGAGTGATTGCCGAAACCGCCGCTCGACAGTCTGCCGTAGTCCTCGTATTCCAGGCGCAGGCCGACGTTCTTCGTCATGCTGTAGCCGACGCCCAGGCCGACCAGCACCCCGGTATGGCTGTTCAAGCCCGACAACTGCGGGCGGTTGGCGGCGGCACCGAGCTTGCCCAACAGGGACCAGCGGTCATTGAGGGCGACGGTACCCGTGCCGGCTACCGACCAGGTCTCGATGTCGGAGCCGCGATAGCGTCCGAGGTCGTTGTAGCCCAGCTCGATGCCCCACGTCGGGTTGAACTGGTAGCCGCCGTAGAGCTTCCAGGATGTTTCGCTGCTGTCGGTATCGGCGGCGCCGACGCCGGCACCCAGGTAGATCTGCGCAGAGGCCTGGCCCGCCGTCAGCGCTGCGGCGCAAGCCGCGGCCATCAACAATCTGTTCATCGATTTCTCCAGTTCGAATGGTCAAGATCGGGAGTATGGGCACCGCCCCCCGGCCTGTATGTGCGTTGTCGCACGCTCCGGAAGCCCGGGCACACGTACTGCCGGCCGCCCGCCCGGCGAGGTTTCCGCCGTCGGCGATTCAGTGGTTGAGAAGCAGTTGAACGATGATCCCGGTGGCAATCGCCACGAGCACGAAATCACCGCCGGTCTGCACCCAGTGGTAGCCGCGCGGCGGCGCAGTCAGCTGGTGGCCGCGCCAGTCATCGACCACGTACTGGCGGTGGCGGTATTCCGGCGGCAGGCGGCTGCCCCTGACGAAATCATGGTTCGGGCCGGCGCCGCGTTCATCGCGTCGCTCGAAGTTCTGGGGCCTGCCCTGGCTTTCCCGTCGGTGCGACCAGCGGGCCTGGTCATCACGCCGGTCGGCCCGGTCCTGGCGATCGGCCCGGTCGCCGCGGCCGCGGCCGGAGCGGTCCGAGCGGTCCGAGCGATCCGAGTAACCCGGGTGCCCCGAGTTGCCCTGGCCGAAAGCGGCACCCCCTATAGCCAGGGACATGGCCGTGAGTACGGATACGATGCGTTTGCTGTTCATGCTGGACTCCCTTCGTCTGGGACGCAGCCGATTCGCCGTCATCGCCTTCGCGCGGGCCCGTCAGCTGCGAGCGCCGACGATAGGCCGATACGCGCGCCGCCTCTGTGCGCTGGGCGACCGAAGGGAACACGAAGGCCTGCCGCCCGGGGAGACGCACTTCAGTTTCGCTCGCCGGTAGACGGGATGGCGGCCCCGCCGCCTTTCGCCAGGCCGGGCCGGACGGAAACCAGCCACACGACAAGGCCGGCCGCGGCGATCGCCGCGACGACCCACAATTCGTGGTGCCGCAAGTCGTCGAGCAGCAGTTCCGCCGTCCTGCCGAACAGGTAGCCGAGCATGGCGAAACCGGTCGCCCAGAGCGTCGCGCCGAGAAGGTTCAAGGCAAGGAAGCGCGGCCAGGGCACGCCGGCGATGCCGATCGCGATGGGTCCGGCGATGCGCAGGCCGTAAAGGAAGCGCACCGCGACGATCAGCGGTGCATCGTGGCGATCGAGCAGGACGCGCATGCGCTCGGTCTTCGCGCGCAGCGAGGGAAAGCGTCGGAGCACCCGGTGGCCATGCCGCCGCCCGAGCCAGAAGTAGAACTGGTCCCAGCCGAAGTTCATCACGGCAGCGATGGCGACGATGAGGGGCAGGCTAAGGTAGCCACGCCGCGCCGCGAAGCCGGCGAGCACGACGACGGTCTCGCCCTCGATGACGCTGCCGGCAACCAGGGCAAGGTAGCCATGCTGCTGGAAGAAGCCTCCGACATCCATGTCTTCGATCCCTGTCCGGATTGTGCCGAGTCGCGATGCGGGCCCTGCCGCTTCCGGACCCGGCCCGCGACTAGGTCATGACCATGTTCTCGAATGTCTGCCGGCCCGCCCGGTAGTCCTTCGCCGTCGACAGGGACCAGCTCCCGTCGCCCGCCAGTTCAAGCACGTGCGGGTGGTATTCCAGGATTGAAAGCCGGTGGCCGATGCTGATCACGGTCGTCGCGCTGCGAATGAGCTGCCGATAGAGGCTGCCTTCGTTGGTGACGTCGAGGGCGCTCGTGGCTTCGTCCAGCATCGCATAGCGTGGCGCGGCGAGCAGGACGCGGGCCAGGGCCACGCGCTGCTGCTCGCCCACCGACAGCAGCTTCGCCCAGTCCAGCTCGGCATCCAGGCCCCCGAACCGGGCCGCCAGTTCGGGCAGGTTTACCCGCTCCAGCAGCCGCAGGAGTTCTTCGTCCTCGACGTGCCGGGAATGCCGCGGATACAACAGCTGGCTGCGCAGGCTGCCCTGGCGCATGTAGGGCCGCTGCGGCAGGAAGAGCATCTGCCCGTCGCCGGGGCGGATGATCCGGCCGCTGCCCGAACGCCACAGGCCGGCGATGGCGCGTAGCAGGGAACTCTTGCCGCAGCCGCTGGCGCCGGTGATCATCAGCCCTTGTCCCGGGGAAATGTCCAGGCAGAGGTCGCGGATCAGGGTCCGCTCCCCGTTGGGGATCTGCAGGGTCAGGTTCACGATGGACAGGCGTGAATGCGGCACGATGGCGATGCCATCCGAGGGCTTGGCCGGGGCGCGTCCGTGGCTGGCGAGGAATCGCGCCAGGATGCCGAGGCGGTCTATGCCCGCGGCGAAACGGCTGAAGCTCTCGAAGTTGTCGATGATCAGCGTCAGGGCGCCGAGTATCGCGGCGAAGGCGCCTGCGGCCTGGATCGCGCGACCGACCTCCAGCTCGCCCGAAATGACCCGTCCGGCAATGATCGCGCTGGGCAGGACGATGGTCATGAAGCTGTAGGCATACTGGAACAGGTTCAGGTTCAGCTGAACCCGGATCAGGCGGCTGAAATTGCCGAAGACCCGGTCGAAATGCCTGCCCACCAGCAGGGATTCCTGCGCCTCGCCGCGATAGAAGGCTATGCCTTCGGCATTTTCCCGCACGCGCACCAGGCTGAAGCGGAAGTCCGCTTCGCGCTTGAGCTGGTAGAAATTGAGCCCGACCATGACCTTGCCGAAGACGGTGAGGGTCACCACCGTGCCGGCAATCGCGTACACGATCAGGAAGGCGACGAGCTCACGCGAGATCGTCCAGAGGACGCCCGAGAAGGCGACCAGCTGCAGGATGGCACCAACCACGATGAGCAGGAAATACAGGGATTTCTGCGTGAAGGTGGCGATGTCCTCGGCGACGCGCTGGTCGGGATTGTCGATCTCTTCGCTGCCGTTCAGCTCGTAGTAGGCGCGATCACGGAAGTAGCCGCCGAGGAAATCGCGGGTCAACCAGCGCCGCCAGAGCAGGCCCAGCTTGTCGCGCACGAAATAGAAGAACGCGTAGATCGGTACGCCGACGACCAGGATGGCGAGGAACTTCCAGATCGATGCCCAGAACCGCTGTGCGTCCCTGGCCGCCAGCGCCGAAGTGAATTCCCCCGTCTGTTCGTTGACCAGTACGGCGAAAGTCGTCTGGCCCAGCAGCAGGACCACCAGGAGGGCCAGCAGGCCCCTGGCCAGCCATTTCTCGTCGCCGAACCAGTAAGGCAGCGCGATCGCCCCGAACCGGCCCCAGCGCCTGTTCGCCGGTTCCGTCATACCGGCGCGACGGAACGCAGGCCCTGGCCGCAGGATCGACGGAGTGGATCGGGCGTCATTCGCTCCGGGCGACGAAGGATACGCGCCTGGCGCGCCCGGCCGTGCCCGCCTGGACGCTCCTCGTCTGCCAGACGCCATCCATCTCGACGGCGATACGGTAGGTTCCGGCCGGCAACTGCAGATACAGCATGGGCCCGTCGCTGACGCCGGAGGCGAGCGGGCGGCCATCGCGCCGGGCAACCGTGAATGGAATGCCGGAAAGGTAGGCGCCGCGCCGGCCGCTGAACAGGAGGTGCACGTTGTAGTTCGCGGCGACGCCACGCAACTCCTGCCGCGATTCGGCGCCGACGCCGCCACTCATCCACGCGATCGATTCGCCGGGCAGGCTCCTGGCCTCGGCCGTGCCCATGCGTTCGGCCTCGTTCGCCAGCGCGGGCAAGCCATGCAGAAAGGCCGCCAGCGCCAGCAGGCCGCCCTGCCTGCGCAGGCGCGCCGGAAGTCGATGGGGAGGCGCCGAGGGCGCCGGCAGGGAATGGGTCATGGTCTGCTCCAGTGGAAATGCACGCAACGTCGCGGACGCCTTGTCCGCCGAAAACGGCGCGGCCGCGGGCCGAAATCGATTGCCGCAGGTCGAGTTTCCCGCCCGAGGTCGTGCGTCGTCTGTTCGACCCCGCACATAGGCAAGCCCGCTTGGCCCGCGGCGCGCGGCCCTGCTGCCCTATGCGGCTTCGAAGTCGAGAAGTTCGGCACCCGCCGTGGCGGCGGGCACGCCGAGGCTCATCCGCCCCCGCCCGGACAGCAGCATTTCCCGTCCATGCACCATTACCTCGGTCTGCTCGGCGAGTTTCACGAAAGTGCCGTTCCGGCTGCGGTCCACGAGGACGAATCCCTCCGGCCGACGCTCGATGGCGACGTGGACACGCGAACACCGGGTATCGCGCACGACCAGGTGGCTGTCGCGCTGGCGGCCGATCCTGAATGCCGGCAGTTCGCCAGCAATGACGATCTCGCGGTCCCCGTAGACGACGCGCAGGCCATCGTAGTCGCTTCTGATCGAGACCAGCGCCGACCGCAGCCTGCCCGTATCCGGCACCTGCCAGGGCACCTGGAATACTCCCAGTTGCCGGTTGCCGCAGTTGAGCAGCAGGTCTGGCACGCTTTCGGCCACCAGTTGCTCCCAGGGGAAGCGCCGCACCCGTCTTGGCATGCTGAGCAGTATGCGTCCAGGATACGCGGCGGCGCACAGGCTCGCGGCGGGGTTGGTCCCGTCGCCCGGAAAATAGCGCTCCTCCTTCGAACGGTGGCCCGAGCAGATTCCGACGCGCGCGGCCAGGGCAACCCCCGATGCTGGCGGCAATTCGGCAATCCGCCGCTGGATGTCGATGGCCGACTGGAGCGCATCGACGCCGTCCGAGAAATACGCCATCAGCTTGCGGCCGCGGCGAGCGACCATTTGGCCGCCATGCCGCTCCATTTCCCGCCGAATACGTTTCTCGCAACGCCCCATGGCGTACAGGGCTTCCGGCGTATCGGGATGGCCGGCCCAGCGCTCGCCGCCGGCCACGTCCGCACAGAGCACGGACAGTCCATCGTGGTCCGCCGCCGGCGACGGCGCCAATGTCGTCATCGCGGTCTCCGCTGCGGACCGCGGCGCGCCGCGCCGGCCGGCACGCCGTTGCCGCCAGCGTCACCGCAGTCATCGCCCGTACCGTCGCGAGCGCGGACTCGTGCCTGTCTAGTCATGGCCTCGCCGTCCCTTTCCCTTGCCGTGACGCACCTCATTCGTGTCCTCGCGCCACCCCTCCTCCATATTCCGCTGACGCTCCCGGTAGCGCGGCACGTAGTCGCGCGCATACCAGTCGTTGCGCACGAAGAGGACGCGCTCGTTGCAGGCGTCGTATTCGTGGCAATGCTTGCGCCAATGCTTGGCATGGCCGGGCGGAACGCGCAGATAGATCGGCTGCCGGTCGCCCGATACCGATTCCACGGCCATCGGGCGGCGATAGATCACCCGTGGCGGCGGATAGCCGCCGATGTCGAGCCGCCCGTAGAAACCCGGCTGGCCGACGGTCACCGACAGGGTCGTGTCGGCGGCAAGTGCCGGAACGGCGCCGGCAGCCAATGCCGTTGCCAACAGTAGATACTTCACGTCCATCTCCTTCAAGGAGCCCGCGCGGGCGCATGCCAGCCGCCAGGGTCGGCAGCGAGGGGACCGCCGCCGGGACCGGGCGCGGACCGCCATGGTCCGCGCCTGCGACGGTGGCCACCCGGTTCGACTTCAGCGCGCCGGAACGATCACCACGGTTTCGCCACTCCCGCTGCCCTTCGCGCCCGTGCTGCCTTTCGCTCCCGTGCGACCGGTGGCACCGGTATCGCCGGTCGCACCGGTATCGCCGGTGGCACCGGTGTAGCCGGTCGCGCCGGTGTAGCCCGGGGCACCCGTATCGCCGGTCGCGCCGGTGTTCCCGGTCGGGCCCCGGCTGCCGGTGGCACCGGTATAGCCGGTGCTGCCGCGCGCACCGGTGTCGCCCGTCGCACCCTGCGGTCCCGGGGGGCCCGGAGGCAGCGTGAAGCAGGCGCCCAGTACCAGGGACAGGGACATCGCGGCAATCAATCTCGAATTTTTCATGGTGTTTCCTTCCAGTTGGCGCATGAAGACGGCTCACCAGGGTGAGGACGACCTCCCGGACGTGATCGGTGTCGGGCGGATAAGATCGACGTCGGCGGATCGGGCCGGCGCAAGTACATGGACGTATCCGCAACCGGCCTGCACGACCCGCATCGGGCCGATCCAGGCAAGGGTGCATCGCCGTCGTCCAGGACGCTACGCCGCATGCGCCATCGGTTCAGTGCGCCAGCGCGCATACACCGTGGAGGACAACGGCGTAAGTGTTTCGGCGTCGGACGAGGCCTGCGAGCGCAAGCGCCCACGGCGGAACCGAGACGCCGTCGTCGCGCGGCGGGAATCGACAATCCGGCCGATGTCAATGCGAAGCCACCAGCATGGCGATGGCCGCGACCAGAATGATCAGGGCGACAACGATCTTTGTCATGGGCATGGGACGAAGCCTGGGATGGTGCCCTTCTTATGCATTGGCCCTGACCTCGTTCGCCGGGCGGCCGCCACGCCGGCAGGCGCGTTCGCCGAAAAAAAAATGCCCTGCGAACGCAGGGCATTTCGGCACGCGCCGGTCACGAAATGAATGGCTACATGGCGTTGGCGATTCCCGCCACTTCGACTTCCACACGCCGATCCGGCTGCAGGCAGGCGACCACCTTGGCACTCCAGGCGCCTTCGCAGTCACCGGCCTTGGTGACCGGCTGGGTTTCGCCCTTGCCCTCGGTGTGCATGCGCGAGGCTTCGATGCCCTTGCCGACCAGGTAGTCCTTGACCGCTTCGACACGCCGCTCGGACAGCTTCTGGTTGTATTCGCCGGAGCCGAAGCGATCCGTGTGACCAATGGCGGAGATCGTCTCGGGCTTGATGCCCTTGAGCTTGCCGGCGAAGTCGTCGAGCGCCGAGCGCCCGGCCGGCCGCAACACGGCCTTGTCGAAGTCGAACAGGGTGTCGGCATCGAGCGTCACGCGTTGCGTGACCACCTTGGGCGTCACGGCCGCCACAGCGACTGGCGGCTTGGCGGGTTCGACCAGCCTGGCGACGGGCGGCGGTACGTAGTTCGGGTCGCATTCGGCCGTCGAAACCGGCGTCGGACCGGATCCGGTGTGCCAGCAGAGGCCGTAGCCGCTTTTCGCGACCAGCCCGCGGCCGTCCTTGAGGTACTGGGCGTTCGCCGGGTTGACGTCGGAGTTCGCCGCGCCGGACGTGACGTCCGATCCGGCCGCGGCGCCGCCGGCGCCGAACCCGAAGGTCAGTGCGATCGATACGGCCAGGGCCATTTGTGTCGTGGGGTATGAGCGAGTCATTTGCGTTCCTTTTCATAAGGTGCTGCACGGGGCGGGCTCCGCTGCGTCATCGTGGCGACTGGCCGCAACCGCTGCGAAGCCCTGACCGTCACCGGCGGGCGGTCGAAATCGACCCCCTGCCATGGGATGTACGCGTTGGTCCTGCAGCTTCGTGATGCCCAGCGCCGCCACCCGTCGTCGTCGAACCATCCGGGGCGATCAGTCATTGCCGCCATCATCGCGCGCTTCGGCCGTCGCCTCTGTACGCTGGCACTCACAGCACCAATACGATGTTTGAATCGGCCGACTCGCCGTCGCGACGGAAGCGGCGGCATGCATTGGCATCGCCGCCCGTTCGCCCGGCACGAGGCCAGGTGCGCTCAGTAGCGCTGCATCGTTCCGTTGCCCGTGCGCACGCGGTCGCCAACGCGATAGCCGGCGCCGGGACTTTCCGTGAACGTCTGATAGGAGCCATCGTCCATGTGGACGGTCACCCGATCGCTGTCCACATGCTGTCGACCTTCCAGCTGGTGGCCGACATAGGCGCCGCCGGCGGCACCGATGACGGTGGCCGCCGCGTTGCCGCGCCCCGACCCGACCTGGTTCCCGACGACACCGCCGACGACGGCGCCGGCGATGGTCCCCAGCCCGATGCCGCCACCTTGCTGGCGCATCTGTTCCACGGACTGCACGACGCCGAACTGGCCGCTGCCGTAGCCTCCCGTCGAGTAAGGCCCGCCGTCCGGGCCGTTGGTTGCGCAGGCACCGACGGCCAGGGCGGCGAGCAATGCGGCGATGGAGCGAAGCTGATGGATGGATTTCATGGGATGTCTCCTGCAAACGTCGATGGGAGTCGCGGGCCCGGTGCGGCGTGGGCAGCGCGGCGAACGGGACGAAGACGGCGGCAACCCGCCCGTCGCGTCCTAAGCGGGTGCGGTCTGCTCGCTGCCGATGTCCGCGTGCATGCTTGCCTCTTCGGCCTTGTTTTGCAGCAGGATCGCCCTGGCTTTTTCCACTTCCTGCGGCGAGCCGTGAATGACCAGCAGGAACTTGTTGGCCTTGAGGGCGGTCTCGTAACGCAGGACGCTGTCTTTCGGAATTCCGATGCTGGCCAGCGCGCCGCCCAGGGCCGTCAGACCTCCCGTGAGGACGGCGGCCTCGAGGGCGCCGATGATCCAGCTGACCAGCGGGCCGCCGACCATGACCGGCCCCAGTCCGGGAATGACGAAAAACGCGGATCCGAAGAGCAGGCCCCAGATCCAGCCCCAGAACATGCCGTTCTTTCCCCAGGTGGCCATGCGCTCGCCCGTGTTGTAAAAGCCGACGACATGCTCCTCGGTCTGGTAGTCCTTGCCGACGACCGACAGGGTCCTCATGTCGCACCCGGCCTTCTGCAGTTCCTTGACGGCGGTTTCGGCGTCCTGGTGGTTGGAGAACAGTCCAACGGCTGAGCAGTTCTGGTGGGTCATGGCGAATCTCCGCGGTATCGGACGGGCATTGTTTCCGTTCCGCTCGCGGCAATCTGTTCGTCGGCACACACAGGGGCCGATTTCGCCCCGCATGGCGCCGCGCGGCACCGGGCGGCCGAGCCGGGGGCATCGTCTCCCTTCAGCAAAAAAGCCCCGATTTCCGGGGCTTTCCTGTTCGCGGCGATTGCGCGTTCGCTACGCCGTGTGCCTCTCGCCGGGCGCGGCAGCCGTCGCCATTCGGGCCGCCGCGTCGCCCAGGTTCTTGGTACTCGCGACCGTCATGGCCGTGAGTTGCGTCGCCGCCTGTTTGTAGATTTCGAATCCTTTCGCCCAGCCTTCGCCGACCCTGGATCCGACGCCCCGGTCCGAGGCGTAGTTGGTCACGAGTTTGGTCATCTCGCCCTGGGTTTCCTCGGCGATGTCCTTCAGATCACGGATATAGGCGGCGGATCGCTCACCGGCCGGTTTCGCAAGCGCCATCTGCAGGCTGCGCAGTTCGGTGAAATCCTTGGCCTTGAACATGGAACTGGTGGAGGCAAAGCCTTCGTCGAGCGCCGCACGTGCAACGCTGAGGTTCAAGGCAGCCAGGCGCTCGACACCGGCGAAGGCGATTTTCGACGCGGCCATGAAGGCATCGGTCGCAACATTGACGGCGTCGATCTGATTGAGGGTGGCGGTTGTCATTTTTTTTCCTTGGGTGGTTGGCTGCGGAAGGAGATGGCTCGTACGGGTAGCCGGCGACCTGTGTCGCAAAAACTCCCGACTGTCATTTTGCTGCGCCGCAGCACGCCCAATGAGTATGGGCCGTTTCCGCAGAACGTCAATCGATATCGGAAAATAGTTCCGTGGCCTTGTCGGCGCCCGACGCGGCGGCCCCGGCGAAACGTGGCGGCATGCCGCCGGGTCGCCCGCCGATGCCCGACGCACCGTTCGCCCTTACCGTCTCCGCTTCGGCTCCCGATGCGTCCGCGTCAGCCATTTCAGCATCTTGGCATAGAGCGCCTCGGGCACCACCGGCTTCGACAGGTGATCGTCCATACCCGCATCCAGGCACGCCTGCCGGTCCTCTGCGAAGGCGCTGGCCGTCATCGCCAGGATGGGCGTCGCCGCGTGCGCAGGCAGCAGGCGGATGGCCCGCGTCGCAGCGAGGCCATCCATTTCCGGCATCTGGACGTCCATCATGATCAGGTCGTAGGCGTTCGCCGTCGCCATCGCCACGGCCTGGCGGCCGTTCTCGGCATAGTCCGCCACCAGGCCGGCATCCTTGAGCACCTCCTCGGCGACCATGCGGTTGATCACGTCGTCTTCGGCCAGCAGCAGGCGCGCACCACCGTGGTCGCGGCGGAGCAAGGCCTCCGCCGCCATCGGTTCCGTGCCGCCGGCGGCCAGGTCGGCTTGCTTCGCGCCGCCCCGGCCCAGGCGTGCGGTCACCCAGAAGACGCTGCCGCCGCCGGGGCGTGCCTCGACGCCGACCTCGCCGCCCATGAGGTGCGCCAGTTGCCGGTTGATCGCCAGCCCCAGGCCCGTGCCGCCGAAGCGGCGTGTGGTGGTGCTGTCCGCCTGCTCGAAGGCGGCGAACAGATGCGCCTGCTGCTCGGCGGTAACGCCCATGCCCGTGTCCTCGACGGCGAAGCGGACGAGCAAGTCATCGTTCCCCTCCTCGGTCACCGACCCGCGCACCGTGATCTCGCCCCGTTCGGTGAACTTTTCCGCATTGCCAAGGAAGTTGACCATGACCTGGGTCAGGCGCGTGACGTCGCCGCGCAGGATGAGGGGCAGCCGTTCCGTCTGGACGAGGAAGCGCAATCCCTTGGCATGCAGCCGGTCGGCGAACAGCAGGGTCAGGTTGTCGATCATCGTCGCCAGGCTGAAGTCGGCCTCTTCCAGCACCATCTTGCCGGCATCGATCTTGGACAGGTCGAGGACGTCGTTGATCAGGGCGAGAAGGTGGTCGGCGGCTCCGGCCACCTTGCCCAGCTTGTCCGCCTGGTCCGCATCGAATCCGCCGCGCCGTCGCAGGAGGCTGGTCAGGCCGATGATGGCGTTCATCGGCGTGCGAATCTCGTGGCTCATGTTGGCGAGGAAGGCGCTCTTGGCCAGGTTGGCCGTCTCGGCGAGGTCCTTGGCCTGGCCCAGCTGCTGCGTGCGCTCATCGACGAGCTTCTCCAGGTGGAGGCGGTACCGGTCCAGTTCGGCGGCGGCCTCCTTCTGGTCGGTGACATCGAGCGCAATGCCGCCGAGCAGCGGCGACCGACCCTGGCGGGGAATCCTGAACTTGTGCGTATGGAACACGCGCACCCGCCCGTCGGCGCCGGGCAGCCGTTCCTCGATGTCCTCGTAGCCGGCGGCCAGCGATTTCCGGTCGTCGGCGACCATCCTTGCCGCCAGCGCGGCCGGGAACAGGTCCCATGCCGTCTTCCCTTGCCAGGGACGACCGTCGAGGACATTCTCCATGTAGACGTTCGCGTAAAGGATGGTGTCGTCCTCGTCGAGGATGAAGGCAGCCGCCGGCAGGGCATCCATGAACAGGCGGAAACGCTCGTCGCTTTCGGCCAGCGCCTTCTCGGCATCCATGCGTTCCAGTTCGCCCGATGCGCGCAGGCCGACCAGTTTCAGCATGGCGGCCGCCCATGCACCGTTCACGAGGGGAATCCGGCCGATGGCGGCGATGAGGCCGATCGGCCGGCCGTCGTGGCTCCACAGCGTGGTGCCGATGTAGCTCTCGGCACCGATGTCGCGGAGGACCGTGTCGTGCGGAAAGCTGCGGCAGACATCGGACGGGAAGCAACAGACGTCCTTCCCGACCACGTCGCCGCAAGGCGTGTCCTCCAGCGCGTAGCTGACGTTGTCTTCGAAATGTCCGTCGCACCAGATGGCCAGCGTGCTGGCGGTCAGGCCATCGCCTTCCAGGCGGTCGATGCAGACATAGAACACCCCCAGGCTCTCGGCCAGGTAGCGTGCCAGCAAGTGGAAGAAGGGTTCCCGCGCGGTGGCGCTGCTCGTCTGCGCCAGGAAGGCCTGAAGCTCCTCGGCCTTCCGCCGCTCCGTGATGTCTTCCTTGATGGCCAGGTAGTGGGTGATGCGGGCGCCCGCCTGGCGCACCGGCGAGATGATGGCCGCCTCGATATAGATCTCGCCGTCCTTGCGCCGGTTAATGAACTCGCCGCGCCAGGTATGGCCGCCCTTCAGCGCCGCCCACAGGGCTTCGTAGGTGGACCGCGGCGTCTGGCCGGACTGGTGGATGCGCGGGTTCTTTCCCAGCACCTCGTCCACCGGGTAGCCGGAGGTCGCCGTATAGGCGGCATTGGCATACTCGATGCGGCCTTCCAGGTCGGTGATGACGATGCTCTGCGGCGACTGCTCGACGGCCAGCGACAGCTGGCTCATCTTCTCCGCCGCCCACTTGCTTTCGCTGACGTCGAGGACGACGGCGCGGAAGGATTCGCCGCCGTCGCCAACCATGGCCTCCAGGTGTACGAAGGACCGGCCCGAAGGCTGCTTGCCGCCGATGAGGGCGATGTCGCAGGTTTCCTGGTCATGGCTGCGAAAGGCCGTGTCGAGCAGCTTGATAAACTCGGAACGGGATTCGTCCGCGACGAAATCGGTAAAGCGGTGCCCGACCAGCAAGGCCCGGTCGGTGCCCAGCAGGTGGGCGCCGGCCACATTGACCTGGCGGATCAGGCCGTGCCGATCGAAGGTGAAATAGCCCAGCGGGGCGAAGTCGTAAAGTTCGACATAGCGCGTCAGCGAACCTTCCAGGTCCGCATGGGTCCGCTTCAATTCATCATTTTGTATTTCCAGTTCGACCTGATGCACCTGCAATTCGTGCACCAGCCGCCGTAAATCCGCATCCTTGGCATCGGCAGGCACCGGCCGCGATGCCAGCCGCGACTCGGCGGCGCGGCGCAGGGCTTCTGCTTCGTGCGTGGTCGCCATGGCTTGGTCCTTTCCGACGCCGGTGCATACGGGCCGTTCCGGTGAGGGGCCGGTCAAACGGCGCTCGTCGGCAAAGCGGGAGCGCCCGCCGACGCCGTCGCCCAGCGGCGAAGACGCGGCATGAGCGGGGTCACCGGCACCCGGTGCCAGCGATATCTGACCGATTGGGGATGTCCGTGCGATGCCGGTCGGCGATGCACGACAGGTCTTGAACGGACTCGAACGAGGCGTCGCCTGGGAAAAGCACGGCACAGGTCGTTAACCTGTCGACGCCAACCTACCCACTCTACTCCCTCCCGCCCGGGAATGGGTGCAAGGGGCGACGCAGGGGTCGGCACGCCCGTCGCCATGGACCGGGCCGGTCCATGTCCGGGAAGAGGCGGCCGCATGACGCGGGCACCCGTCGCCGGACGGGGAATCGTCGGCAGGGAGACGCGAGGCAGGGGTGCGCGACCGAACAGAACTCCCAATGCCGCCGCGCTACCGTCGCGGTTTCGCGGCATCCCCCACGACCCGTGTCCATTCCTCCGAATTGCAACAGTGCGACGCGCGAGCCACCGGCAAGACGGCACGCGGTCGTCACCCTGCTCGCTGCATTGGCTTCGGCACTCGGCGCCTGTGGCGAATTGGCGACCCTCCCAGTCTCTGCCGGGACCGGGCCCAATCCCATGCTACCGCCACCGCATCGAACACTGATTCCGACCGTGAACATCGCCCCCGCCAGGCCTTGGCCGTCCGGAACAAGCCCCAAGGCCGCACCTGGCACCCAGGTGGCCGCGTACGCCGAAGGCCTGGACCACCCGCGCTGGCTGTACGTGTTGCCCAATGGCGATGTACTGGTGGCGGAGACCAACGCCCCGCCGAAACCCGGTGGTGCCAAGGGCATCAAGGGCTGGGTGATGGGCCTGGTGATGCAGTCTGCCGGCGCCGCCGCGCCCAGCGCCAACCGGATCACGCTGCTTCGCGACACCGATGGGGACGGCGTGGCCGACCAACGCTCTGCGCTGCTGGAAGGATTGAATTCGCCGTTCGGCATGGTCCTGGTCGGCAACGACCTGTACGTGGCCAACTCGGACGCGGTCATGCGCTTCCGCTACACGGCCGGAGACATGCACATCGCCGCACCCGGCACCAAGTTGGTCGACCTGCCGGCCGGCCCGATCAATCACCACTGGACCAAGAACCTCATCGCGAGCCGCGACGGCACCAGGCTCTACGTCACGGTCGGCTCGAACAGCAACGTGGCCGAGCGAGGCATGGCGGTGGAGACGGAACGGGCCGCGATCTGGGAGGTGGATATCAAGACGGGCGCGCACCGGATCTACGCCTCGGGCCTGCGCAACCCCAATGGCCTGGCCTGGGACCCCGACAGCGACGTGCTGTGGACGGTGGCCAATGAACGCGACGAACTCGGCAGCGACCTGGTTCCGGACTACTTGACCTCGGTCCGTGATGGCGCCTTCTA
>JBPOHD010000016.1:0-90714 GCA_052035955.1 Pseudomonadota bacterium | reverse complement strand
GCCACCCGGGCGATCCGGGAGCCGATGCCATGGCTGACCACGACTGGCTTGCGCCTTGCCCTAGAACGCTTGCGATCACAAGCTCTGGAGGCGTGCCGTGCGACCTGAAAATGAGGGGAAACCTCAGACTCTGACCCCTTTGGTCCTTGTGCTGCGGAAGCTGAGGACGTATTCGTCGGTGTTGGAGTTGAAGAACAGCGTGCCGCTGAAACCGGTGGTGGTGTTGGAGAGGTGATCCTTGACCACCCACTGGCCTATGAATTTCTCGGCTTCTGTCTGAGCGAAGCGGCTGGCGTGCTCGTTGCCGTCTTTCAGTACTTCGCTTGGAATAGCGCCACTGTAATGCCCGGTGGCAGACAGTAGATCGCCTGGCGACATAGAAACAGGATCGCGCTTGCGTGTGCTGAAGCCGTACAAGGCCTCCGCCGCCATCTGGAGGTTGGCGAACTTGAGCATCTCGGCAATGGTCGGAGCATCCATGCTTATTTCACTCCAATAGGAATCAGCACTTGATCGACGAATTGGCGGGTATTCGTCCCACTGGCCCCAATCGAATAGGGACAAATCGAATGACTGAGCCATGGCATCGAGTGGCGCGGGACGTGGATGTAGCTCATGGCGTAGCGGGTCATCTCTCCAAGAACCTCTCCGGTCTCCAGGTCGAGCACCTTGACCGTGCTGCTTGCCACCCACAGCGCCCGTTCATGCGGGATCACATGGTCCTCGAACGTCACGGCATAGCGCGGCGGGGTCTTGCTTGGGGAGAGAGTTTTGTCGAGCGACCAGCGATAGACGTTCAGGTCGTAGTTTGGGTCTTTCTTAAGCGCAAGTTGAACATTGAACGCCGTGGTGTCCTTTCTGCCCACCACCTTCACAGAACCGGAATATCGATACCGCTGCCCGTCCTTCGGGTCGATCACCTCGATCCACCGGTATCCCGGGAGGCCGCCGGGGCGCTTGTCGGTGTTGATGTAGCCGCGTACCGATGACACCACCCCGTCTTTGTCGACTGCGCGGTATTCGTAGCCGAGAAAAGAGGTGATGTAGCCATCCCCCCTGGCTTCCTCCCCAAACGCCGCCCCAGGCCAGTTGGGGTCCGACAGTTCCCGATCGGTCCGCTCGGGCCGGATCTTCATCAGCAACAGCCCTTCCACGTCCGGCACGGTCTTGTAGATCCTGATCCCGGCCACCTTCTCGCACTTCTCCTTGTAATAGGCTTCGGCTTCCTTGATCTTCGCCAGGTATTCCGAACGATTGTTCGGGTTGTAGGCGTACAGCGGCAGCGCCCAGCATGCCGCCAGCAAGGCGGCGAACAGCCTTCGGGAGATGTGTGCGGTCATGCGCCTTGCCTCCATTCGATGTCCTTGCCTGCGCCACCATGAAGCCGATCGCGGGCGACCAGACGGCGACGGCCAACCGAACACGTCAGACGGCTGTTCAGGTCGTTGTCGTTACCGCTGGCGTTCGCGGAGCCAGGCTTGCCGGGGAGCAACGCTTCCTCTCTTTCCGGATGGATGTATTCGCATTGAACGAAGGTCGAAATCCATTCGTTCGCATCGGTTGCGCGCACAAGGGAAGTTTCCGGCCTGTGCCGATCCCGCGGTTTGCGGCCGGCGTGTTCCGGGCGCAGTTTCATCGCCCCCTCCATAGCTTCCACCTTCGGGTGGAAGCACTCTCGCGACAGGGTCCCGGATATCTCCTCGAACAGAATCGGGCGGGAATTACGGGCGGTAGCTTGCATGGGCGCGTCGCTTTCTGGAGGTCGTCGTGTCGCGCCGGCGGCACCGGTGCGGACGGCAAAGGCAAGGCCGGGATTATCCAACCGCAATGACAAGCGGGTCAATCAGACGAAAGACATAGCGAACGTCTCAGGTTCGGGCTGAGAGTGGGGCCACCGGGGCGACCATGGTCTGAAAGACCTGGAACACGGCCGCTTTTTCCCCGATCGATCAGGAATGCCTCGGCGGCCATTTGCAGCCGCGCGTATTTCAACCGGGTGCTCAGGTCGTGTGCACTCATTTCAGGCCACCCGGCTCATTCAACTCATCCCAGGTTCCCAGGGCCCTACTTATGAATTCTCGCCGGTACCGTGAAGCGCTGGAGCCGTTTCGACACTCGCGGGCACTCCTCCACGGCGACTGATTGAAGGTCGAGGAGGTGGCGCCGAAGTACCGTTCGAACACGTATCCCACCCGCTCCGCCACCACCTCGCCGGTCTCCAGGTCCACCACCCGCAGCCGCCCCCCCGCCACCCAGTACTTCCGGTCTTCAGGCGTCGAGATGTCGTCCCAGGTATAACCGTACCGAGAACGGCGGGAATTCGCCGTTTCTCCCTTGACCTCGTTCAGGTCATAGCCGTTGTAGTCCTTGCGTCCATCCGGCACCAGCCTGAAACGGATCCACATCTCCGAGGAATCATGGCCGGGTGCCTCAACGAAATCGAAACCACCACGTTGGTTTGCGTCTCGACTACCCTTTGGTAAGGACTTCTGCCGATAAAGCAGCCCCTTGGCCTCCTGGTCCGGGGTATCCGGCATATCGACCGGGTCACCCATCCAGTATTGGTCGGCAAGCTGGTGGAAAGTCGGTGTCTGGGCGGGCTTCATGATGAAGACGCCATCCTGGGGCGGCACCGCCTTGTAGTAGGTTATGTACGCCGTCGCGCAGCGCCGCTCGAAATGGGCCACCGCTTCCCGCACGTATTGCCTTCTGGCCTCCGCCTGCCGGCGTTCCATCACCTCGTTGCCGGCCAGCAGTCCGCCGGCCAGCAGCACGAGGAGCCCGACCCACCCCATCCGACGCAATCGGGCCTCCCGATCCGCCACGCCCTTGAAGTAGGTCCAGGCCATCCAGGCCACCCCCAGCAGCAGCCCGGCCATCAGCAGGAACTTGACGAGCGCGACCATTTCCCGCGGCACGAACCAGTAGAGCATCGGGTAGTTCATTCAATCGTCCTCAAGCGGGAGAAAGAAGATCGGTTCGACTTCATCGCCTAGCATGCTACGGGCATTCACGCGCGCCACCCCTCCGGCGACGCCCGTGAATCGAGTACAGGACGGACCACACGACCGGGAGACTCGAAGCGCAAGAGCCCATGCCCATGGTTCATTGACGCAGGTGTCGTCCTATCGCCCAAGACCGATCGGGACCCAAACCCATGCATACCGTGGTAACTCGAATGGCCCAAATACCCTCTTTATGAACGAGGGATTATCGTCGTGGGGTAATCACCGGTCAATTCGACGAAAGGCACAGGGTGGAGAAAGGCACGGATCCGCGCCCGCCGGGGCAGCCTTCCCGTCCCGGGGGTTCAGCCCTCGATGCTCACCAGTCCCCGGCTACGGCCGGAGTCCGGGTCGGTGGTCCGGATCGCCGCGAACAGGTCCGCCAGGGCGATCCAGACGGGCGGGTACTTGAACTTCGCCACGTCCAGCAGCAGCACCGAGTCGCTGGCCTCGTCGTAGGCGCCCAGGGGCGACAGATGGCCGTCGCCGGCCTGGCCCAGGGGCTTGCGGCTGTAGTTCGCCACCAGGCGCCCCTTCGGGTTCTCCAGCGTCGCCTTGACCAGGGCGCGCAGCCCGTCCAGGTCGAGCTCGTCGGCGTAATGCACCGCCGCCCGGGTGCCCAGCGCATTCAGGAAGGCGGCGAACTCGGCCAGGGTCATGCCGCGGGCATTGACCTGGATGTGCGACTTGATGCGCTGGGTGGCGGCGGTGAAGACGTTGTCCTGGGTGAAGAAGGGATAGGGATAGAGGGGCCCGGCGGCGGGGCGCGGCAGGTCCAGGCTGTTGAGCACGGCGGCGATGCTGGCCGGGCCGCAGAAGGCCAGGTTCTGCTGGCTTTCCAGGTAGGGCTGGACGAGGAAGAAGTGCTGCCGGTGGCGGGCCGATACCAGGCGCTCGGCGCCGGCCGGGGTGTTGAGGTAGAGCAGGTCCGCCGCCCAGGCCGGGAGGGCGAGGAGCAGCGCGAACAGGGCGGCGGCCCATCCGGCGCGGGAGGGGAGGGACAGGCGAATGGCGGGGAGTCGGCGCTGGTTCATGGCGGCAGGGCGGCGGCGGAGCCGGCTTGGGGGCATGAGGCCCGATATTAACTGCCTTGGGGCCCGGGCGCTCGGGCCGGGGGATTCGACCACCGGCCCCCTTAGTCCGAACGGACTATTTCCATTGCCGGCAAAGGATGTTCTCATGACTCCTCTTCCGTCCACCGGGAACCGCCGCCATGAACACTCTCCGCGCCACCGTCGCCCTGCTGGCCTTCGCCGCCGGCTCCGCCTGCGCCGCCACCAGCGTCGCGCCCACCAACCCGGCCTTCGGTCTCCACGACCTGGGAAGCTTCACGGCGGGCACCTACGACATCACCGCGACCGGGATCGTCGATCTCACCGGCGACGGCCGCTTCCGCATGCGGCCGGACGGAATGCCGGAAACGACGGTGACCGCGCCCGGCTATTCCTACTTCAATCCGTCGGGCTCCTACATCGCCGACGGCGCCTACGGTCCGGGCGGCACCAACGTGAAGATCGGCGCCCTCATGGGTACCCTGACCGCGGCGCCGGCGGGTCCGGCCGACTGGTTCCAGATCGGTTACGGGACGACGCTGACCCTCGGCGCCGCCGGCCACATCTACGCGGCGGTCAACGACACCTACTACCCGAACGACACCGGCGCCTTCCGGGTGGAGGTGACGCCGGTGCCGGAGCCGGGAGAATATGCCATGCTGCTGGCGGGCCTCGGCGCCCTCGGCGCGATCAGGCGGCGCCGGTCGGCGGCGCAGGCCCACTGACGCACGCAGCCCGGGAACGAAGAAAAGGGCGCCGCAAGGCGCCCTTCCTTTTTGCCCGGAGCTGATGGAACTCAGCCGCCTGGGCCGGTCGCTGCCGGCCGCGCCGGGTCGGCGCACCATTCGCTCCAGGACCCCGCATAGAGGCGCGAGCCAGCCAGCCCCGCCGCCTCCATGGCCAGCAGGTTGTGACAGGCCGTGACGCCGGAGCCGCACTGCTGGATCACCTGCCCCGGCGCGCGACCGGCCAGCAGGGCGGCGAATTCGGCACGCAGTTCGTCGGCCGGCTTGAAGCGCACGCCGGCATCGTCCAGGTTGTCGAAGTAGAAGCGGTTCACGGCACCGGGAATGTGGCCGCCCACCGGGTCCAGGGTCTCGTTCTCGCCGCGGAAGCGATCCTCGGCCCGGGCATCCAGGATCAGGGTACCCGGGTCGCCGAGCTTCGCCAGCACCTCGTCCACGAGGACGGGCGCCGGTCCCTGGCCCGGCGGATAGGCGGTCGGCGCGAAGGCCGGAACCTCGGCATCCAGGGGCAGCTTCGCCTGCTTCCAGGCGGCCATGCCGCCGTCCAGGACATAGGCATGCCCGTGGCCGATCCAGCGCAGCATCCACCAGAGGCGGGAGGCGAAGATGCCGCCCTCGTTGTCGTAGGCGACGACACAGGTGGCGGGGGCGATGCCCAGTTCGCCCAGGCGGGCGGCGAAGGCGGCCTTGCCGGGCAGCGGGTGGCGGCCGTTGCGGCCCGTGGTAGGGCCGGAGAGATCCCTGTCCAGGTGCAGGTGCAGGGCGCCGGGAATGTGGCTCTTGGCCCAGGCCTGGGGACCGTACTCGAGGTTGCGCAGGTCATGGCGGCAGTCGATGACTCGCCAGGCCGGGTCGCCCAGGCGTTCCGCCAGCTCGGCGGCGGCGACCAGGGGTCCTTGGGGAAAGGCCATCTCAGTCCTCCGCCAGCCAGGCGCGGGCCTCGGCCTCCGACGGGAAGACGCGCAGGTCGGCGGAAACGAAGACCTGGGACATCCAGGCGCTCCAGGCCACCCACTGGCTTTCCGTAATGACCGCGACGCGGTCGAACTCTTCGCTGTGGGCGCGGGAGAAGCGGATCTCCTCGAGGGCCATGTCGACGGTGTAGTCGGCCATTTCCCTCAGGTCGAAGAGAAGGCTCACGGAGCCCTCGAACTTGACCTTGAAGTTGACGAGTTCCTCGAATTCCTTGAAGTCGGCGAGGGTGAATTCACCGAGGACGGTGACGGTGATGAGGTGTTCCTGATGGTCGATGGCGATCATGGCGTGTCTCCCTTTGCGGGTCGAATATAGCTCAATCCCGTTCCACCGGGGCGCCACGGGAACCGGCCTTCCAGTGCCCCGCGCGGCCGCCCGGAGGGGCACGTCCAGGGGCCCGGAGCCGCCCCCAGGGCGGCGAACTCCCGTCACCCGCCCCCCTCGGGAGGGGGCTGGGGGGAGGGTCGTGCCGTCAAGGCCGTGGCGGCGATGCCGGCGGCGACGATGAGGGCCGTGCCGGCCCAGGCCGGCAGGGGCAGGCGGTCGTCCCAGAGGGCCATGCCGAAAAGGCTGGAGAAGACGACCGTGGAATAGGCGAGGCTGGCGGCGGTGAGGGTCTTGCCCCGCTTGTAGGCCGCCGTCATGCAAAGCTGGGCGCCGGCGCCGAAGCCCCCGGCGCCGAGCAGCAGGGCCCAGCCCGTGGCGTCGATGGCGCGGAAGGGGTGGGAGGCGAGCAGCCAGGGCAGCCCGCCGACGGCGGTCAGGGCGGAGAAGTAGAAGACGGTGCGCCATTCCGGCTCGCCCAGTTGGCCGAGGCGGCGGACGTTCAGGTAGGCGGCGCTGGAGATGACGCCCGAGGCGAGGGCCAGGAAGCCGCCCCACCACTGCTCGCGGCCCAGAGTGGGCTGGAGGACGAAGACGACACCGACGAAACCCAAGCCCAGGGCGACGAAGAGGGCGGGCCGCACGGGTTCCCCCACCCAGAAGGCCAGCAGCAGGGCGAGGAAGAGGGGCGAGGTGTAGTTCAAGGTCACGGCCGTCGCCAGGGGAATCAGGGTGATGGCGTAGAAGTAGGCGAGGAGCGAGACGAAGCCGGAGATGCCGCGCCAGAGATGGGCCCGCCAGTGGGGCGTGGCCAGGGGCAGCCTCCTCCAGGCGATGTAGCCGCCGAGCAGGACGCAGGCGACGAAGCCTCGCCAGAAGGCCAGTTCCCCGGCGGCGAAACGGTCTGCCCCGAGCTTGACGCAGACGCCCATGCAGGCGAACAGGAAACTGGCGGCGACCATCCAGAGGGCAGGCATGGGCGAGGCGGTCGAGATTGTCGAGTCGGGAGTGGAGAGTGGGGAGGGGTGGGCGGGAGCAGCGGGACGGGCAAGAA
This sequence comes from Pseudomonadota bacterium, assembly GCA_052035955.1. Classification (GTDB taxonomy): domain Bacteria; phylum Pseudomonadota; class Gammaproteobacteria; order Burkholderiales; family Rhodocyclaceae; genus JAEUNJ01. The sequence continues at coordinate 83,558 of JBPOHD010000016.1, read as the reverse complement.
AAAACGACGGCCGGGGCCGCCGTTCCTGCTGCCGCGCCGGGAACTCCGGCCCCTCAGCGCTCCGCGGGCAGGTGCCCGGCCATGATGCGGCGGTAGAACTCGTGGAAGTGCTGCATGCCGTCCTCCATGGGGGACTGGTAGGGGCCCACCTCGTTGCGGCCTTCCTTCATCAGGGCGTAGCGGCCGCGGTCCATGCGCTCGCCGATGTCGTCGTCCTCGATGGCGGTCTCCATGTAGGCAGCCTGCTCGGCCTCGATGAACTCCCGCTCGAAGCAGGCGATGTCCTCGGGATAGTAGAACTCGACCACGTTGAGGGTGCGGTTCACGTCCTGGGGGATCAGCGTCGAAACGCAGAGCACGTGGGGATACCACTCGACCATGATGTTCGGGTAGTAGGTCAGCCAGACCGCGCCCTGCTTCGGCTTGTCGTCATTGGCGCCGTAGTAATCGCGGACGGCCTTCTGCCAGCGGTCGTAGACCCTGGAGCCCGACTTCTGCAGGGGCGTGATGCCGACCCGCTGCACGGAATACCAGTCGCCGAACTGCCAGGTCAGGTCGTCGCAGGTGACGAAGTTGCCGAGGCCCGGGTGGTAGGGCGCGACGTGGTAGTCCTCCAGATAGACCTCGATGAAGGTCTTCCAGTTGTACTTGCACTCGTGGAGTTCGACGCGGTCCAGCTTGTAGCCGGAGAAGTCGAACTCGCCGGCCACCTGCATGCCGGCCAGGTCGGCGTTGGCGGAGCGCGGGCCCTTGAAGAGCAGGCCGTGCCAGCTCTCGAGCTTGCGCTTGTGGAGGTTCAGGCAGGGATTGGCCGGAAAGTGGGGGGCGCCGATCAGCTGGCCCTGGGTGTCGTAGGTCCAGCGGTGGATCGGGCAGACGACGTTCTGGGCGGTGCCCGAACCCTGCAGCATGATGGCCTGCCGGTGGCGGCAGATGTTGGACATGTCGTAAACGCCGTCCGGCTGGCGGACCAGCATGCGGGCGTGGTCCAGCCACTCCTGGCTGCGGTAGTTGTAGAGCTCCGGCACCATCAGCTCATGGCCGACGTACCCCGGCCCGGCATCGAAGATCAGCTTCTTCTCCAGTTCGAAGAGCTTTTCGTCGAAATACCATTCCACGGGGAATTGCGAGACGGCGGGCGCCAGTTGCGCCTTGGTCGCGATGTCGGACATGATGGTTTTCCAACCTCCAAGAAAAGATGACCCGGAAACCGGAAGAATGCCTGGAAAGCCCCGTAAAACGGGGGATTGCAAGTATACCCAATTTGACCGGAGGGGGCCGCTTAGGATATGTTTGGAGGCTTTTCCGTGCCCAGCGGCGGCCCTTTCCGCCCATTTCGCCACCCCATGCCCAAGACCCCTGCGGCCGACGCCGTCCCGAGCTTCGAGGAAGCCCTCGAGGAACTGGAAGCCATCGTCCAGTCGATGGAGTCCGACCGGCTCTCGCTGGAGGACTCCCTGGCCGCCTACCAGCGCGGCGTCGAACTGATGCGCCACTGCCGGGAAACCCTGGCGGCGGCCGAGCAGCAGGTGAGCATCCTCGAGCAGGGCAAGGGGGGAGCGGACCTGGTCGACTTCGAGCCGGAAGGCCGCAAGGCCTCCTGACCACGGCCATGGACTTCGCATCCTGGATGGCGGCGGTGCAGGAACGGACGGAGCGCGCATTGGCCCATGCGCTGCCGGCGCCCTCCGTGGCGCCGCAACGGCTGCACGAGGCCATGCGCTATGCCGTGCTGGGTGGCGGGAAGCGTGTCCGGCCCCTGCTCTGCCACGGGGCCGGCGGCATCTTCGGGGCGGCCCCCGACAGGCTGGACGCTCCCGCCTGCGCGGTGGAACTGATCCACGCCTACTCCCTGATCCACGACGACCTGCCCTGCATGGATGACGACGTGCTGCGTCGGGGCAAGCCGACCTGCCATGTGGAATTCGACGAGGCGACGGCGCTCCTGGCCGGCGACGCCCTGCAGGCGGTGGCCTTCGAGGTGCTGGCCCGGCACGGATTGACGGCCGACCCGGCCCGGCAGGTGCGCATGCTGGCCCTGCTCGCCCAGGCCGCCGGTTCCCACGGGATGGCCGGCGGCCAGGCGGCGGACCTGGCGGCAGTGGGCAAATCGCTTGAGCTGCCGGAACTGGAATTCATGCACCTGCGCAAGACCGGCGCCCTGATCCGCGCCAGTGTCCTGCTCGGGGCCCATTGCGCTGGGGCCGACGAAGCCGCCCTGGAACGCCTGGCCCATTTCGCCAACCGGGTCGGCCTGCTTTTCCAGGTGGTGGACGACATCCTGGACGCGAGCGCCGACACGGCGACCCTGGGCAAGACGGCCGGCAAGGACGCGGCGCAGGACAAGCCGACCTACGTGAGCCTGCTGGGCCTGGTGCAGGCCAGGGAAATGGCGGCGGAACTGCGCGCCGAGGCCCTGGCGGTCCTGGCGCCCTTCGGGCCGGAGGCCCGGCGCCTGGAGGAACTCACCCGCTATATCGCCGAACGAAGCTTCTGATGGCTGCCTATCCCCTCCTCGAATCGATCGACTCCCCGGCCGCGCTGCGCCAGTTGCCGCGCACGGAACTGGCGCGCCTGGCCTCCGAACTGCGCGGCTTCCTGGTCGAATCGGTGTCCAGGACCGGCGGCCACCTTTCCTCCAACCTGGGCACGGTGGAACTGACCGTCGCCCTCCACTACGTCTTCGACACGCCGGCCGACCGGCTGGTCTGGGACGTGGGCCACCAGACCTACGCCCACAAGGTGCTGACCGGACGGCGCGCCGGCATGGCCCGGCTGCGCATGCTGGACGGGGTCTCGGGCTTTCCGCGCCGGAACGAGAGCGGGTACGACACCTTCGGCGTCGGGCACTCCTCCACGTCCATCTCGGCGGCGCTGGGGATGGCGGTGGCGGCCCGCGACAAGGGCGAGTCGCGCCGCGTGGTGGCGATCATCGGCGACGGCGCCATGTCGGCCGGCATGGCGTTCGAGGCCCTGAACAACGCCGGCGTGATCGATGCCAACCTGCTGGTCATCCTCAACGACAACGACATGTCGATCTCGCCGCCGGTCGGGGCGTTCAACAAGTACCTGGCGCGGCTCTTCTCCGGTCGCACCTTCAACGCGGCGCGGGCCGCCGGCGAGAAGGTGCTGGCCAAGGCACCCTCGCTCCTGGAATTTGCAAAGCGCGCCGAGGAACACGTGAAGGGCATGTTCGTGCCCGGCACCCTGTTCGAGGAATTCGGCTTCAACTACATCGGCCCCATCGACGGGCACGACCTGGATTCCCTGGTGCCGACGCTGCAGAACCTGAAGGCCCTCAAGGGTCCGCAATTCCTGCACGTGATCACCCGCAAGGGCCAGGGCTACAAGCTGGCCGAGGACGACCCCGTGCTTTACCACGGGGTCTCGAAGTTCGACGCCTCCAACGGCATCGAATCGGGCAAGGGCGGCGGCAAGCTCACCTACACCCAGGTCTTCGGCGACTGGCTCTGCGACATGGCGGCCGCCGACACGCGCCTCATCGGCATCACGCCGGCCATGCGCGAGGGCTCCGGCATGGTGGCCTTCGCGGAACGCTTCCCGGGCCGGTATTACGACGTCGGCATTGCCGAGCAGCACGCCCTGACCTTCGCGGCAGGACTGGCTTGCGAGGGCATGAAGCCGGTGGTGGCGATCTACTCGACCTTCCTGCAGCGGGCCTACGACCAGCTGATCCACGACATCGCCCTCCAGAACCTGCCCGTGGTGCTGGCCATCGACCGCGGCGGCCTGGTAGGGGCCGACGGCGCCACGCACCAGGGAGCGTTCGACCTCTCCTATCTGAGCTGCGTGCCCAATATGGTGGTCATGGCCCCGGCGGACGAGGACGAATGCCGGCGCATGCTGACCACTGCCTTCCACATCGACGGACCGACGGCGGTGCGTTATCCGCGCGGCAGCGGACCGGGCGCGGCCTTGTCGGCGGGACTGGATACGGTGCCCATGGGCAAGGGCGAAATCCGCAGGCGCGGTGCCGGCATTGCCCTGCTCGCCTTCGGCAGCCTGCTCTCCCCTGCCCTGGCGGCCGGCGAGGAACTGGACGCGACGGTGGCCAACATGCGCTTCGTGAAGCCGCTGGACGCCGCCCTGGTGAAGGCACTGGCCGCCGAGCACGAACTGCTGGTGACGCTGGAGGAGAACGCCGTCGTCGGCGGCGCAGGGAGCGAAGTGGCCCGGGCGCTGGAGGAAGCCGGCATCACGGTGCCCCTGCTCCGGCTGGGTTTGCCCGACCGCTTCGTGGACCATGGCGACACGGCGGTGCTGCTGAGCCAGCTGGGACTGGACGGACCGGGCATCGTCGCCCGGGTGCGCGAGGCGCTGGGCCGAAAGAAGGAAATGGTTGAGTAAATCTGTCGGGAATGGTATTCTGGGGCCACGTGAGCGATCGGCAGGCTGTTCAAACGATCCGGCGCCACCCCCAACCCCAGGAGAAAATTCCGTGAATTGCAGGGATCCCATGGTCATACCAGACGTCCAAGGAAGCGCCGACTCCCGTCAGTTGCCCATCAACAAGGTGGGCATCAAGTCCATCCGCCATCCGGTGAAGGTGCTGGACAAGGACGGCGGCGTCCAGCACACCGTCGCCACCTTCAACATGTACGTCGGGCTGCCCCACAACTTCAAGGGCACCCACATGTCGCGCTTCCTCGAGATCCTCAACGGCTACGAGCGCGAGATATCGGTGGAGAACTTCGAGTCCATGCTCCGCGAGATGGTGCTCCGCCTGGAGGCGGAGACCGGCCACGTGGAAATGAGCTTCCCCTACTTCATCAACAAGGAGGCGCCGGTCTCCAAGGTGAAGAGCCTGATGGACTACGAGGTGACGCTGGTCGGCAAGATCCTCGAAGGGGGCATTTACCGGCACACGACGAAGATCGTGGTCCCGGTGACCAGCCTCTGCCCCTGCTCGAAGAAGATTTCCGAGCGCGGTGCCCACAACCAGCGTTCGCACGTGACCGTGGCCGCCAACACCAGTGCCTTCATCTGGATCGAGGAACTGGTGGCAATGATCGAGGCCCAGGCCTCCTGCGAGCTCTACGGCTTGCTGAAGCGGCCCGACGAGAAGTACGTGACCGAACGGGCCTACGACAATCCGAAGTTCGTCGAGGACATGGTCCGGGACGTGGCCGGCGTGCTCAACGCCGACCCGCGCATCGACGCCTACGTGGTCGAATCGGAGAACTTCGAGTCCATCCACAACCACTCGGCCTATGCGCTGATCGAGCGCGACAAGCGCACCGATCCGCCCGGCGCCTGATTCGAAGTTCTTCCATGCGCCTGGCTCTCCAAGGGCCAGCCAACAAAGACAAGGGGCGCCGAGGCGCCCCTTGTCTTTGGAATCTCCACACGACCTACCAGAACTTCCAGGACCAGCGTTTCTTCTTCATGGAGCTCTCGACTTCCTTCGACCAGTTCGAGGCCAGACCGCGGGAAATGGCGTAGGCGCCGAACTGCTTGTCGTTTTCGCTGATGTGATGGGTCAGCCAGGCTTTCAGGAAATGAAGCAGTTCGAAGGTGATCTTCGCCTGGCCGGTGGTGAGCTTCTCCTGCAGATCGCCGACCTGGGCCATCAGGGACTCGTGCTGCTGCTTGTGCCCTTCGAATTCGGGATAGTTGAGGAGGCGCATCAGGCTTTCCTCGACCGTGAAGTGGATTCGGGTGTACTCGGCCAGGCGCCACAGGATGTCGCGGCTGGCATCGCTGCCCTTGTGCTGGTGGATGGCGTCGTGCAATTCGTTCAACATCCCGACCAGGGCCTTGTGCTGCTCGTCGACCTCCTGAAGGCCGACGCTGAAGTCGTCCGACCACTGGAAAAGCTCGCTCATGGTCCCTCCCACGAAAGTAATAAGCTCAGGCGGCGGCACTCTATGCCCATGAGAAAAGTCAATTTTGATCCAAGTCAAAAAAATATGTGCGGCGCACAAAAAAAGGGCGCCGAAGCGCCCTTTTTTGGGGAGCAGGCCGCCTTCTCAGGCCTTGTCGGCCCCCTTGACCTGCAGCTTTTCCTTGATCCGCGCCGACTTGCCGGAACGGCTGCGCAGGTAGTAGAGCTTGGCCCGGCGCACGTCGCCGCGGCGCTTGACCTCGATGCTTGCGATCAGCGGAGAGTAAGTCTGGAAGGTGCGCTCGACCCCCTCGCCGGAAGAAATCTTGCGCACGATGAAACTGGAGTTGAGGCCGCGGTTGCGCTTGGCGATGACGACGCCTTCGAAGGCCTGGACGCGCTTGCGGTCGCCTTCGACCACATTCACGTTGACGATCACGGTGTCGCCGGGAGCGAAGGCGGGAACGGTCTTCCCGAGACGCTCGATTTCCTCTTTTTCCAGTTGCTGGATCAGGTTCATTCGATACTCCTTTCTATGGCCCTTGGCCTTGGCCGCAGAGCAGGAAATTCCTGGTGCGTGCCGTTTCTACGGTTGCTGCATCCCGCGTTCCCGCCGGAATTCCTCCAGCAGTCCCGCCTCTTCCCGGCTCAGTTCCCGCCCCGCGAGCAGGTCGGGCCTCCTGAGCCAGGTCCGTCCCAGCGCCTGCTTGAGGCGCCAGCGGCGGATTTCCTCGTGGTGTCCCGACATCAGAACCTCGGGCACCGGCATTCCCATCCATTCCTCCGGCCGCGTGTAGTGCGGGCAGTCCAGCAGCCCGGCGGCGAAGGATTCCTGCAGCGCCGAGGCCTCGTCGTTCAGGGCGCCCGGCAGTTGCCGCACGCAGGCGTCGATCAAGGCCATGGCGGCGATCTCGCCTCCCGAGAGGACGAAGTCCCCAAGGGAGATTTCCTCATCGACGCAGCGCTCGATCAGGCGCTCGTCGATACCCTCGTATCGGCCGCAGAGCAGGATAGCGCCCTCCCCCGCTGCCAGTTCCTCTACCCGCCCCTGGGTCAGGGCCTGGCCTTGGGGCGACAGGTAGATCACCCGACCGCCGCCCCTCGCTTCCTTTGCCGCCTCGATGGACCCGGCCAGGGGACCCGGCAGCATGACCATGCCGGGACCACCCCCGTAGGGACGGTCGTCCACCGTGCGGTGGTTGTCCGTGGTCCGGTCCCGCGGGTTCCAGCAGCGCAGGCTCCACAAGCCCCGCTCCAGCGCCCGCCGGCTGATGCCGGACCGCGTCACCGCTTCGAACATCTCCGGGAACAGCGTCAGGACATCGAAGGCCAGCATGACCCTACCAGTCCCGTTCCCACTCGACGCGAATCCGGCCGCCGGCCACATCCACGTCCTTAACCACCTGGGCCACGAAGGGCAACAGGTGCTCCTTCGCATCGACCCCGTCGCCCTGCCGAACCACCAGGACCGGATTGGCACCGGTTTCCAGCAATTCGGCGACGGTGCCTAAGGGCTCGCCCCGCCCGTTCTCGACCCGCAGGCCCAACAGGTCGGCCCAGTAGAACTCGCCGGACTCCGTGGCCGGCAGGGCCTCCCTGGGCGCCGCCACGTAGCTTCCGACCAGCGCCTCGGCGCCGTTGCGGTCATCCACGCCTTCCAGGCGGGCGACCCACCCCGCGCCATGGGGCCGGAATTCGCCGAGCGACATCTCGCTCCAATGCTTGCCTTCCGCCTCGGGACCGAGCCACCAACGGGGCATCCGCCGCCACGAGGAAGGATCGTCGCCAAAGGCATGGATCCTGACCCAGCCCTTGACGCCGTATGGGGCGACGATCCGCCCCAGGACCACCATCGTGCTTAGGCGGCCTTCTTGGCGTTGAACTGCTTGACCAGCCGCGCCGCGGTGGGCGACAACTGGGCACCGTGGCTCTGCCAATAAGCGAGGCGCTCGGCGTTCACGGTCAGGCCTTGCTCGGTCTCGGCGGCAACGGGGTTGTAGAACCCGATGCGTTCGACGAAGCGGCCGTCGCGGCGATTGCGCGAATCGGTGACGACCATGTTGTAGAAGGGGCGCTTCTTGGCCCCACTGCGGGCGAGTCGGATGACGACCATTGTCTCGTTCCCCTGGAATCGGAAAAAGTCGGCGATTGTAGCCGGAAACGGCCCCCGGAACAAGGGCCGCGGCGATTTACCGGGCGGCGGGCAGGCTCAACGGCCCGCGAAGAGGCCGGCGATCGTGTCCTGCACGGCCAAGGCCGCGGCGCGCGGATCCTGGGCCTGGCGGATGGGGCGGCCGACGACGATGTAGTCGGCGCCGTTGCGGAAGGCCTGGGCCACATCCACGGTACGCTTCTGGTCGTCGGCCGGCTTGTTTTCCACGGGGCGGATGCCCGGCGTCACGACGAGCAGCCGGCTTCCCAGTTCGCGGCGGATCATGGGAGCCTCGAGGCCCGACGAGACGATGCCGTCGACGCCGGTCTCCAGGGCGCGGCGGGCCCGGGACAGCACCAGCTTTTCGACGTCACAGGCGAAGCCGAGGTCGTCCAGGTCGCCGCGATCCAGGCTCGTCAGGACGGTGACCGCGAGAATCTTGAGGTCGCCCTTGTCCCTCGCCGCCGCCTCCATGATGGCCTGGTTGCCGTGAACGGTGGCGAAGGTGGCACCGCTGCCCGCCAAGGCACGCACCGCGGAACGGACGGTTTCCGGGACGTCGAAGAACTTCAGGTCCACGAAGACCTTCTTGCCCCGTGACGTCAGCCACTCGAGCAATTCGAAATAATCGCCGGCCATGAAGAGCTCCAGGCCGATCTTGTAGAAGCTGACGGCGTCGCCCAGCTGCTCGACGAAGGCCCGGGCGGCCGCGGCCTGGGGAAGGTCGAGGGCGACGATCAGACGGTCATGGGGGTCGATGGACTTGTCGGACAGGAATTCGGTCATGGTCGGGTCTGTTGAGTGTTTGCGCGGATCTGCCGCCATGCCGGCGGGTCGGAATTCCGATGCCATCGGGCCGGAGCCTCGGTGGATCGCGGGTTGAGGAAATGTCTGCTGGCGAGCGGCGAATTTTACTAGAATCGATTTCGGATCATGGCAGACTTCCCGACATTGCATGCCAGACAACGAATTCCCCCCACAACAATCGCCTGCCATCCAGGCTGCCCTCTCCTGGCTGGCAACGCCTCCGGCCGAGGATCCGCTGCTCGACCTGGTTCCCCTGCGAAGCCACGTCGATGCGCTGATCGAGGCGCGATTGCCGCCCTTGCATTGCCTGAAGATCCTGGACCTTTTCCAGCCCCGTGCCATCCGCGTCGCGGATACGGCGAAGCCACTGCTGCTCGATGCGGTGCTACCCCTGGCGCGACGGTTGCGCAATGTCGCCCAGGCATTGATCGAGGTGCATGGCGCCCTGGCGGCCGGCTATCTGGGCGTCCTGCGCGATGCCGACCAGACCAAGCTCAGGGGTCCCCAGCGGAATCCCAACGCGCTGGCCACCTGCGCATTGCGCAACCTGGCGCAGCAACAGGAGATCACGACCCTGATCTCGGGGCCGGCGCCGATCGACATGTGGGCATTGACCCAACAGGCCTTCCACCTGCGCCATCCGGTGGCGTCCGTCGACCAGGATCTTCCCGTGGAGAACTCTGCCGCAGACCGTGTCCTGAAGGGCATGCTGGCCCTTGCCGCCGCCCAGCCGGAAAGCATGGCGCCCCGCGAGGCAGCGTTTCTGGCCAGGTTTCTCAGGCGGTACGGACCAGCCGTCGAGATTTCCCATCTGCGTCCTTCCGGCCGTCATGAGGAGTGGTTCTGGCTCGAGGAAAGTCGCGATCTTCCGCCCGTCGCCATGGCCCGCAGACCGGCCGCCGATATCGGCAACCTGCTCTTCTTCCGTTGCACGGCTCTCGGCGACATGACGCGGGAAGTCATCACCCAGGTCACCGACGGGGTGGCGCCGGCCGCCATGGATCTGGACGACGAGGTAGCCTACCCTGACTTCCTGAACGTGCTCAGGCGAGCCCGGGAGCGTTGGTCGTCCCCGCCCCGTCGGCTGTTCAACCGCCACCGGCACAACTACCGCGTGCATGTCTGCGCCAACACGGGGCCCCTGTGGCAGCTGCTGCACGGGGATCTCGACCCGGAGCGGGATGCCAGCCTCGTATCGACCGACTGGATGGTGCTGAACGAGAGCGCCGGAGGATACGCGATGATGCATGTGGCCGGCGGCATCAGCGGGCTGGTTCCCGGGGGCGTCATCGGCATGCGCGCCGGGCCCGACAATCCCTGGAGCATCTGTCTCGTCCGCTGGGCGCGCAGCGACAATCCGGAGCATATCGAGATCGGCCTCGAGCTTCTCGCCCCGTCGGCGGAACCCGTGCGCATTGCGCCCCAGGGCCGGGCGGAGATCAACCCCCTGCCGGCCCTCCTGCTGCCGCCGATCCCGCGCATGGACAGGGGAGAGACCCTGCTGACCGCCCGCGGTGCCTTCCGTCCGGGTCGCTTTTCCCTGATCCATGAATCCGGCGGGCGCATCGGGGTGTTCCAATGCAATGCCCAGAGGACGGACATCCAGACCAGCAGCGTGGAGGTGTTCGGCTTCGACCGGGATCCGTCGCCGGGCTGATCAGCCCTTGGCGCGCCGGCGCCGGGGCAAACTGCCCGCCCCCATCTCGGCCACCGCCAGCGCACCAAGGAGCACGACGCTCCAGCAGAGGTGCAACCAGACCAGGAAGATGGGCAGGGCGGCGAAGGCGCCATACACGATCTTGTAGGCGGCGAAACCGATGACGTATTCGCTGAACAGCCATTGCAGCAATGCCAGCCCGGCGGCAACAAGGACGCCGCCGATCAGGGCGTACGGCCAGGGTACGCTGGCGTTGGGCGCGGCCCGGTACAGACCGGCGAACAGCCCGGCGACGAACACGAAGGAAAGCGCGGGAAAGAAATAGGTCTTTGCCCAGGCCGATTCCCCCAGATAGCCAAAGGAGGCGCTGGCGGCAAGGGTGGTGATGGCCAGCATGCCGCCGAAGACCAGAGGCCCAACCAGGATCGCCAGCAAGTGCCGCGCAATCCTCTGCAACAAGGGGCGCGGCTCCCGGGCCTTCCATATGGCATTGAACGCCGATTCGACGGCCAGCATCTGGATCATGGCGGTGACGGCCAAGCCGGTGCCGACGGCCCATGTGAGCCGCTCGGCCTTCTGGGCGAACTGTCCGACATAACGCGCCACGATGGTCCCCGCCTTCTCGGGAAGGAGGTTCGCCAGAAGGAAGTTCTCCAGGGCGGTTCCGAGGGCGTCGCCCAGTGGGAAGTGGGAAAGCATCGCGGCGGCGACCGCCATCAGCGGCACCAGGCCAAGCAGGGTGGCAAAGGAGAGGCCGGCAGCAGTCTGGGTGCATCCGTCGGCGAAGAATCGGCGGAGGATCCGGATCGGGAGGGAAATCGGGTTGGGCATATAATCGGCCGCCGTCGGCGAGGCGTTCATCGATTGCCGGCATTGGGTCCAAAATCAGTCTTGCGGCTCGTCCGCCAGCCGAGCGTCCATGCCATTATCCCGGAAAGCGCGCATTGCCAACCTGGCGGCGGCCGTCAGCCTCGTCATCCTGATCTTCCTTTGCCTGGGCTGGGAACTATGGATCGCCCCCCTCCGCCCTGGCGGCTCGTCCCTGGCGCTGAAAGCGCTTCCGCTCCTGGCAGCGGTGTTCGGCATCCTGCGCGGTCGCCGGTATACCCATCAATGGGCTTCGATGTTGAGCCTTCCGTACTTCGCCGAAGGGGTCGTCCGCTCGACCACGGACCCGATGCCGGCCAGCGCCCTCGCGGGGCTGGAAATCGTCCTGTCGCTTTTCCTGTTCACGGGCTGCGTGGCCTTCGCCCGCTGGACCGCCCCCAGCCGTTCGCAGGCCCCGTCGGCGCCCTGAGGCCCAGCCGGATCAGGGCGCCGGATGGACTGCCCGTTGGCGGGAGGGATTCGGATAGTAGCGTTCCATGAGACCCGAGGAGAAGAAGCGATGAACGTCAGGCGCGCAATCGATGGTCTCCACGGAAAACCCGGTCGGCACCATCTCGGCAAGGAGAATCAGGGCCCCTATGCCCGATGATTCGATCCGGGTGACCTGACGCAGCTGGACAATCAGGTTGTTTCCGGACACCGCGCGGAGGCGTTCGCGTGCCAATACCAGCATCTCTCGGGCGGTCTGGAAATCGAATTCCCCGACAACGCAGACCCGAACGCCGTCCGCAGCTTTTTCGACCGTCACCATTCAACACCTCCCGTCCTACCACCCTCGCCCCGCGCCGCCGCGGCCGACTTGCACTGCAGTTCGAACAAAGGCGCCGGCCGGCTGAACCATTATCCCTGCATGTAGCGGCAACCGAGTTCTGCCGTCGGATGCAATTGTCGCTCATTCTCGATCCCTTCGGCCACGACTTCCAGACGCGGGCCCTGCCCCGGGTTGGTCACCTCGCGGACGATGGCCTGGGCGTAGGCACGGCCTCCGATCTCGGCAATGAAGGAGCGGTCGATCTTCAGGGTGGTCAATGGATAGCGACGCAGGTAGCTCGAAGAGGAATAGCCGGCACTGAAGTCGTCGATGGCCAACCGGATGCGCATGCCCCTCAGCGCGTTGAAGGTCTCTGCGGCGGCTGGCGCGTTCCCTATGAGGATGTTCTCGGTGATCTCGAGTTCTGAGGCGGATCGGCGCCATTCCGGATATCCGCTCGCCGACCAGGCGCAACAGTCTGTCGCCGACACCGAACCCGAGGCTGTCGCCGATGAACCTGAAGCGACCGAGTTCCAGGACCACGAGGTCGACCGACAGTTCCTCGCGCCGGTCGGGTCGCAATTCCTGGCGCAGGCGATCGGTCAAGAGGCTTCGATCCGGCAGGCCTGCAACGGGCCGTAATCCGCCACGTACTCCAGCCGCGCCTCGGCCTCGACGCGCCCGATCACGCCCTTTGCCGTCGACACGTGGCGGGGCATCCCTCTTCAGGCGTCGCGGATCGGACAGATCGCCTTTTCCTCAAGGAATACGGTTCCATCCCTGCGGCGACGGGTGAAAACGGCTCGATATGTGTCGCCACGACCGATGGTCTGCCAAGGGAAGAACTCGGGCGAATGCCGTCCTGCGTCGAGGAGTCTGGACGGCGGGCCGACCGCCTCCTCCAGGGGGTATCCCGTCACCTGCTCGAACGCCGGATTGACGTGTTCGAGCATCCCCACGGCATCGTCGATCATGACCGCGTCGCCGGACTGGGTGAGCGCCCGGGTCAGCATTCGCAAATCGCGCCGCGTCCTTCTCTCCCGGTTGGCGTCCAGCAGGATCGCGAGCTTGGAGCCCGCCCCGTCTGAGTTACCGACGAGACTTCGATCTCGACTTGTCCGGCAGCGGCAAGGACCCCGGGCACCAACATGACTTGAGTATCACGCGACATGCCGGGCCATGAGGAACCATCGCCGCGTCCGCTCTATTCCGGAATCCGTCCGGCGCCCCTCGGATCGGATGACGGCGCCCAAAACGGATGCGTATCGGCGTCCAGGTTCAACCTCCTGCGAAATTCACGACTTTCCTTCGCCTCTTCGTCCGTAAGCAACTGGTCGTAATAGATGCGATGAGCGACATAGACCGTTCCCCTTCCAGGTACGTCGATCGTCGCGCAATCCTCCTTGTCCGCATCGATGATGGCGGCGTCGAACGACAGACGGACGCTCTTCAACGTCCGGGAATGGATACGGCCGTCCGTATAGAAAAGGGTCTGAAAAACGAGGAACAGCATGGCTGTTGCGCCGCCTTCAATCCGCGACGGCGATTCCTTTCGTGAAGTCGGTTATCCCGTATTCCTCTGCCACTGCCGCATGTTGCGACTGTTCGGCGGGCCAATAGTAGGTATCGCCCGTTTTCGAGTCTTTCAGCCACTTGGCGGCGGTATGGGCAGACTCGGCAATCACGGCCTTTATCTCGGCCTTCGTGGGGTTCTTGAGCACCTTCATTTTACCCTCCCGTCATCGCTTCGGCAATGCGGCAATGGTGCCATTTGGCAGGGTCACCAGATGAGCCTGGGCCGCCAATCACTTGAATCGGAGCACTTCCGCACCCGCCTTGATCGTGTCCAGATGATCGGCCCACTCCTGCATCATCGCCATGCGCTGGGGGAGGTATTCGGCCCGGTTGCAGGCGCCCCGGATCTCGTTCCGCTCACAATGGGCCAATTGCCGATCGATAACGTCCGGGCTGTATTCCTGTTCATTCAGGATCGGACGCCACGGCCCGGAACCCGTGCCCGGTCATCCTTCCCTTGTAGCCCAGGCGATAGAGGGCGAAAGGCATGGCGGTGTTGCTGGTCGGGTTTGCCGGTCGCCGATGGTTCCGCGGGTGTCAATCGCCTGCAACAGGTCGGGAAGTTCCTCCGCCCGCACGGGCGCCTGATGCGTCGCCTTGTCGGGCGTCAGGGCGCCCCGCGGGTCGGCGGAGAGGTCGCGCGTGCATCACCCCGTGGCGATCCCGTACCGAAACACCTGCCCGCGGACGTGAAGCACCCGATAGGCTAGGTCGCAGGCACCCCGCCGTTCGATCTTGCCCACCGCTGCCAGCAATTCAGGGGCTTCAAGTTCGGCAATGGGCCGCCGGCCGATTTCCGGGAACGGCTTGCACTACAGGCGGCCCCATACGTCGTCCGCGTGTCCCGCGACCCAGGTATGGGTCTGCTTCCCGTACCACTCCCGGGCCACCGCCTCAAAGGAGTTCTCCGCCGTATCGCGTTCCCGGATTCGGATCGCCCGCCTTTCTGCCGAAGCCGGACGCTGGGAGAAGTGAGACTGGCGGAGGGGTGTCTGCCACATTACGCCCGAAGATCCGCGCCACGACGCGTTCCACGCGAACAACAAGCCAGCAGTTACCACGTTTCCTACCACGGGATCGATGGTGATAGGTTGAATCGCCCCCGGCTTCCCTAGACACTTTCGAGCCAATTCCAATACAATTCTTCTCGCGCTTCTCCAAAGGAGAGCGTGGTGTGCCAACGGACTAAAGTCCTTTGGTGCCGGCAATGGCCAAAAGGTTAACCGGGTTTCCTTCAGTGTTTATTGGAGATCCCGTTATGGCCCGCCAGTGGTCACGGCCCCGTAAGTCCGCCTTCAAATCCCAGTCCGGTCTTTGTTTCTACTGTGGCTTCCCCATGTGGGAAGAGGACCCCGAGCCCTTTGCCAAGAGGTTTGGCTTGGCACCCTCCCAGGTTGCTCCGCTCAAGGCTACGGCAGAGCACCTCCTAGCCAGGCAAGACGGAGGGGGAAACAGCAAAGAAAACGTCGTAGCTGCCTGCCTTTGTTGTAACCAGCGCAGGCACCACATGCACCCGGCTCCAGAACCAGCCAAGTACCGGAAGATTGTCAGTAAGCAGTTGTCGAACGGGTCTTGGCACCGGAAGAGTGTGGTGAGGGCGCTCAGCCAAAGATTTCCCTCGGGTACGTAGGACGGTACCAAAGAAGAAGCCCGCCAAACAGCGGCGGGCTGATCGTCGTTCAACCTCCCAGTTCGGGCTAGGAACGGAGCTTGGCTTTCCTTCGAGTAGCTACTCCGAGCAGGCCAAGCCCGGTAAGGAACAGTGCGTAGAATTCGGGTTCCGGTACGGCTGCTACGTCTCCATCTCGAACGGCCCATGCGTACATTTCCAGCGCTTGGTTGCCGGTTACTTGGCCACCGTGCATGAAATTGAAATCCCACGCAGCGTCAGGGGGAGGTGGCAAAGCAGCCGTACGATACCAATACGCATAGGACTGGAGATTCTTCACTGGCCCCACATCGACCTCTCCACTCGTCGTGCCGTTGCCGAAAATCCCGAAGTCAGGTTGAAAAATGCCAGCGGGGGAGTAGTAATTCTTCAGGCCAAGAGCAACGTGGTACATGTATGCCAGTTCTGCATTCGGGCTTGTGATGTTATATCCAACATCACTACTACCATCCAAAGCGGCACCAAAAGTCCAGGCCGTACCGACCGGACTATTTTTCGGAAGGCGCCAGTCGCTCCAATCAATGCCTCGCGCGCTGTCGTGATAGACAAGATTGGCAGCCCAACTATTGGCATCGGCCCAGTTCATCAACCCATCCGAGTCATAGCCACTGCTCTTGGCGTAGTTCGCATCCTGCAGCCAGGTAATTTTCAGTACATCGTCGTAGAGCAGGCCACCGCCCCGATCCTGCAGTTCAGCTTGGGCAGTCGTTGAAAGAAATAATGCGGAAACCGCGATTGCGAATTTGGCGGAAGTCACGGCTTACGTCCTCGACTGGGAGTCCAATTTGCGACGGCTAGCGACAACGAGAACGCCCAAGCCGGAGAAGAACAGCGCGCAGGTTTCGGGTTCCGGGACTGGGGCCGAAAGAAATGTGACGTCCCCTCCATAGAATGGCTGAGCACCAATAGCGGTGGTCTGGTATGCGATCTGGAACCAGTGCCAGTTTACTGGTGTTAGCAAAGATGCGTCTCTTGGAACTGGCCCAAATACCCCGTCGACGGCAATTACCGGTGCGATAAAATACATTCCCATTCCATCAATCGTCGCAACGGTTTCAAACCCAGGGGCTGCATATACTGCGGGTCCTGTCAGAGAATCTAGTTGCAAATAACCCGGGGGACCGTAGCGGCTGCTTTCGATCCATCCAGTTGATCGGAATGCGTGGCCCGAAATCTGTAATTCAAATCCCAGATGCGGGTCGTAGGTTGCAAAGGTGTTCGGCAATACGTCGTCGAATGTCAAAGATCCTGCGAATGGATCGCCAACCTTGATGTCTGGCGTGAATGCTTCCGTACCCCCGGCGATACTAGCAATCGATACCACTCCCTCGAAGTACCAGGTCACCTGCTTCGCATACGCGACATTTGCGGTAACGAAAAGTGAAAATATCGCAAAAGCCCTTATGAATACTTGACGCATTGTGGTCCTCCCATTCTTGCCCGAGTTTCCGAAACCCAGCCCCTCTCTTCTAGTGCGACGGTATTGATTTCGTCTTGATCAAGGTCAATCGCGACATCCATTGTCTGGGTCAATAGTCCATTCGGACTAAGCCGCAAGTCATGGATCCACGCATGAACACACGCCAGAGATATCAGACGAATTGATCAAGTCACGACTGAGCGCCCTTGGGGCGCAGATTCTTCAGCGATCCGTCGCCCGGCGTCGGTCTGCCCGGTGATCTACGTGGCGTTGGCCGTTCATCAATGCACCTGCTGCGAATACACGCTCTTCCCCGCCCCGTAGTAGTTCTCAAAAACGTGGGCATAGGTCTTCGCCCGTTTCGTCTTCTTCAGCTCGGGGGTGTACGCGGCAGGAAGCCGGATGTAGAAGTCCCGGATGGTCCGTTCCACGTCGGCTTTCGTCTGCATCTTGAGTTGCCAACCGGGGACTAGCTTGTCGCTCTTGAGCTTGGCGAGCATGTCGCGGGCGACCTTCTTGACCTCGTCCTTCTCCTTGTCGGTGAGCACCGGATCGGGCCGGGTGAGCAGGTCGAAGATCGCCAGTTCCTCCTCGCTGAGCTTCTCGCGCTGCGCCCGCTTCTCCTCCTCGGTGAGCTTCCGGGCGAAGGCCAGCAGTTCCTCGAAGAATGCCTCCAGGTTGTGGCTGGAGGCGTTGTAGGCCTCGATCAGCTTCTGGAACTTCTCCAGGTAGTCGATGCGCTCCTTGTTCTCGCGGACCATCTTGGCGAGCTTCTGGGCGATCTGCCCCTTCAGCTTCTCCGCCTCCGTGGCTTTCTTGCCCTGCTCGAACCTGCGCTGGAGTTCCACGAAGTCGATGCCCGAGAGATCGACCAGGGGTTCCGGTTCCGGCTTGCCGCCGATGCGATAGCCCTCCGTGGCGATGGAGTCGTCCAGCAGGGCATCCACATCCGCCATGACACCCGAGATGTCCGGGGGCGGATTGAGGGCCTTGATCATCGCCCCGAGGTAGGCCACGAGGACAGAGAGCGGGGCCAGCGCATTGGCCGACGCATCCGGCAGGATGGCCTTGAAGGTGCGCGCCACCTGACCCGAGAGGAGCAGGAAGGCCTTCTTGTCGGCCTCCTTGCCGATGATGGCGTTTACCGCCCCTTGCAGGGCCGCCAGGCGATCCTTCGGCGGTACATGGAGCAACCCCTCGAGGTCGATGCCGCGGGCCGTGCAGAAGGTTTTTGCGTCCCCGAGGAGGCCTTCCAGCTGTGCCACGAGGGCAGTCTTGTCCTGGATCGGGAACTGCCCCGGCGTGGTGGGCTGGGCGTAGATGCGCAGGGCGTCCTGCAGGTTGCGGAAGATGCCCACGTAATCGACGATCAGGCCGGCGCTCTTGCCCGGGGCCACGCGGTTCGCCCGGGCGATGGTCTGCATCAGGCTGTGGTTGCGCATCGGCTTGTCGAGGTAGAGGGTGGAGCAGGTCGGCACGTCGAAGCCGGTGATCCACATGGCGCAGACGAAGACCAGGCGGAGGTTCGAGTCCGGGTCCTTGAACTGCTCGTCCAGGTGCTCCTTGAGCATCCGCTGCCGGTGCGGGAGGATGTCCAGCCCCTTCGCCTTCAGTTCCTCGACCTCGTTCTGGGACTGGGAGACGACCACCGCCATGTCCGTCTCCGTGAGCAGCCGGTAGCGCTCGTCGAGGTACTCCTGCCGGTCCCGCTCCGGGGAGTCCATGGATTCTCCCGGGACGTACCCCGGCAGGGAGTTCCAGGCGTCCAGATCGGCCTGCGCCTGGGCGAGTTCCTTCTTCCAGACCTTCTGCACCTCGTCGTACATGCGGACAGCCGTGGCTTTGTCGATGCAGACCATCATGGCCTTGCCCCGGTAGCCCCGGGAGAGGAAGTGACGGACGAGGTCGGGGGCGATGGCCTCCAGGCGTTCCTTGCGGGTGATCAGGTGGTATTCCCGGGCGAACTCCCGCTCCAGCTTCTTCTCCTGCGCCTCGTCCAGTTCCGCCTCCTCGAGGAGCTTGCGCATGTCGGCGTTGAGGTTCTCGGTGGTGATCTGCAGTTCCGGGGTGCGGTTCTCGTAGAAGAGGGGCACCGTGGCCCCGTCCTCCACGGAGCGGGCGAAGTCGTAGACCGAGACGTAGTCCCCGAAGACCTCCCGGGTCTTCTCTTCCTCGCCCGCGATGAGCGGCGTCCCCGTGAAGCCGAGGAAGGCGGCATGGGGCAGCGCGTACCTCATGTTGAGGGCGAAGATGTCGTACTGACTGCGATGCGCCTCGTCGGTGATGACGATGATGTCGTCCCGGTCCGAGAGCCGGGGGTAGGTGGCCTCGCCGCCGGCCTCGCTGCGGAACTTCTGGATCAGGGTGAAGACGTAGCGGTGGTCCTCCCGCAGCAGCTGCTTCAGGTGGTCCCCGCTGGTGGCCTGGACCTCCGCCCCGGTGATCGCGCCGGTGGCCGTGAAGGTCTTGTAGATCTGGCTGTCCAGCTCCGCCCGGTCGGTGACGATCAGGAAGGTCCACTTGCCGGGGAGCTTGCGCAGGATCTTGCGGGTCAGGAAGACCATGGAGAGGCTCTTCCCGCTGCCCTGCGTGTGCCAGAAGACCCCCAGGCGCTTGGCCGCC
Source organism: Pseudomonadota bacterium (assembly GCA_052035955.1). Classification (GTDB taxonomy): domain Bacteria; phylum Pseudomonadota; class Gammaproteobacteria; order Burkholderiales; family Rhodocyclaceae; genus JAEUNJ01. The sequence continues at coordinate 64,172 of JBPOHD010000016.1, read as the reverse complement.
TGCCGGTCCTCCGATCCGCGCAGCCGCAGCATCTGGGCCAGCGCCTTGTTGACCCCGAGGTACTGGTGGTTCTTCGCCACCTTCTTGATCAGGCCGCCCCGGGCCTCCTCGAAGAGGGTGAAGTTCTCCACCATGTCGAGCAGCCGGTCCTTGCGGCAGAGGCCCTTGATGGCCGTCTCCAGCGACGTGGAGCCGGCTTCCTCCTCGTCGTCGATCCGCTTCCATTCGAAGAAGTGCTCCCACTCGCTGGTCAGGGTGCCGACGCGGGTCTGGGTTCCGTTGCTGAGCAGGATGAAGGCGTTCGGGTGGAAGAGCTGGGGGATGCTCTGGCCCTTGTAGTCCTTCAGGTTCTCGTCGTAGGCGGACTTCAGGGGGACGTGGGGACCCTTCAGCTCGATGAACACGAGGGGGATGCCATTGACGAAGCCCAGCAGGTCGCAGCGGCGCTTGTACATCTCCCCGCTGACCCACATCTGCTGGGCCAGGAAGAAGTCGTTGTTCTCCGGGTGGCCCCAGTCGATGACCGAGAGTTCCACCGTCTGGGGGTTGCCCTCGGCATCGGGCACGTCCACCTTGACCCGGTCGCGCAGCAACCCGTGGAAGGCCTGGTTCGCATTGACCGGCAGCTGCTGGGTGCGGTCCTCGGTCAGCCGCGCAATGGCCTGATCGTAGGCCGATGGCGGGTGGCCCGGGTTGATGCGTTCCAGCGCCCGCCTGAGCCGGGGAACGAGGATCACCTCGGCGGCCGACAGGCGGCCCTCGGTGCCCTCAGGCCCGAAGACCTCGTGGTACAGGTTGGCGACCTCCCAGCCGAGGGCGGAGAAGCAGTCCATGGCGGGCAACTCGACGAGCACGAGTTCGCCATAGGCCGGCGTCACTTCCTGGGCCGTGAGGACGGTGGTCATGCGGCGAGGGCCTCCTCCGGGTCAGGGAGGGTGGAGACGTCCAGTTCGCCGGAGATGAGTTTGGGAAGCAGGAGGTCTCGGGTGGCACGGAGGGTGATGTTCTTGGACGCCAAATTGACAGCTAGGTTTCGCATTGGCCGAACGGCATCACCAAACGCTTCTTGGATCCGACGAGACGGAAGAGTGATCGTGGTTTCTGCTACTCGCCCTCGACCAAGTTCAGTCTGTCCCGTTGCGCCCACACCCTGCTGTTCAAAGTACGACTCCAATCGCAGTAGCGTCATGCCGAAGAAATCGGCCGAGATACCTGCATTGGGGCGGACAATCGTGACATGGGTATCGACGGTGCAATTCGGTCGTTCCTCCAATACCTGGGCGACCCGCCCAAGTGTTCCAACGCCGGTCGAGTTGATGAGTACGTCCCCAAAGCGAACTCTCTTCTCAGTAGGGATGGGCTTGGATTGTCGACGAGTCAGCCCATAGGACAAACGGCCCTCTCGGATGCATTTCTGATTAATGACCAGGCCGTCGGCACCATCATCGTATTTTGGTGCGAGGCCCCGGTTGATATACGCCGAGACTTCGTTAAGGGTACAAGTGGCCCACCCTTCAGGGAGGGTCCCATGCTCCGACTCCACCATCTTCACCCCCTCATGCCCCGGGAAGCGGAAGCGGACGAACCACTCCTCGTAGATCCGCCGCGCCATCTCCTCCAGGATCGCGATCCGCCGTGTGTTGTTCTCGATCAGGTCGTCGTAGGCGGAGAGGATGGAGGCGATGCGGCGTTGCGTCGCCAAAGGAGGCAACGCAATGGTCAGCCTCTCGCAGTCTGGTACACGCATATGCTCTACGGTGGCCCCAGAACCCAGACCCTTGATCTGCCCTTGTAAGTCCTGCCCTTGAAAGGCGTACAGAAGGAATCTGTTATCTGCCTTCTGCGGGTTCGCCCGATAGGACACAAGCCGTTGCCCAAGGAATACGCTGTCGTCACATCTCAGCATTCCCACTTCGCCTAACGGTGCTTCACGTGTGAGGATTACATCCCCTCGCCTCGGTATTTGGCGACGAGTCCATTTGTCGAACACGTCCTTCGTGACGTACTTGACCTCGGTCAGATCGACCCAGCCTTTCTTGACGTTGGTCGTTCGAATCATTTTGTACGGAGTTGGTTCGTCTACAACGGGAGCCGTCTTGTTTACACAATCCACGATTGATTCGCACACTTCCCGCAGGGCGGCCCGGCGCCAATGGCACGCGTCAGCGCTCACGCGAGCAACTCCAGCAAGCTATTTGTGTTCGCGCTTATATATTCCTCGAGTCGTCGACTATCAATGTTCAATACCTCCAACTCCTCGCTTAACTCCTCGAGACGCTCCGTGAAGTCGAAGTCCTCAACGCCGCGGTCCGCCACCCCTACATACCGTCCCGGATTCAAGCTCCAGCCTTGCGCCTCGATATCACCCAAGGTCGCCACCTTGCACACCCCCGCGATGTCCCGATAGAGGCCCTCCGGGAACTGCTGCTGCAGGATCTCCGCGCTGCCGGCCCCGGTCTCCACCGCCTCGCCCCGCCACATGCGCACGATGTTCGCGAGGAACTCGACGTGCTCGGGCAGGAAGTCGCGGATCGCCCGGCTCACCTGCCGGTAGAACCCGCGGGCGTCGATGAACAGCACCTGGTCCTGGCGCGCTCCCGAGGCCTTGCCTCTGTCGAGGAACCACAGAGTGCAAGGCAGGGTAACCGTGTAGAAGAAGTTGGGACCGACGGAGACGATCACATCCACCGCCCCGCTCTCGATGAGCTTGCGGCGGATCTCCAACTCGGACCCCCGGGCGTCCCCGGCGGAGTTCGCCATGACGAAGCCAGCCCGGCCCGTCCCATTGAGGGCCGAGTAGAACAACTGGATCCACAGGTAGTTCGCGTTATCCGTGGTCGGGATGCCGAAGGGGAAGCGGGGGTCGCCCTTGACCCGCTCCTTGTCCACCCCGGAGACGTTGAAGGGGGGATTGGCCATGACGAAGTCGAACCGTCCCCGGGCCTTGTGCGGGTCCTCGTAGTAGGTGTTGGATTCCCGGACGTCGCCCGAAAGGCCATGGACGGCGAGGTTCATCTTGGCGAGCTTGACGGTATCCCCCGCCTTTTCGGTGCCGAAGACGGTGATGGCCTGGGCCGCCCGTTCCTGGTGGCGCTCCACGAAGGCGGCGCTCTGGACGAACATGCCGCCGGAACCGCAGGCCGGGTCGAAGATCTCGCCGTGGAAGGGTTCGATGATCTCGACGATCAGCTTGACGATGCTGGTCGGGGTGTAGAACACGCCGCCCTTCTGGCCTTCGGCGAGGGCGAACTTGCCGAGGAAGTACTCGTAGATCTTGCCGAAGGCATCGCCCTCGATCTCCCCTACGCCGTTCAGGAGGCGCAGCAGTTCGACGAGGACCTTGTTCTCGACCTTGCCGTAGGAGCGGGGCAGCACCCCCTTCAGCTCCTCGTTCTCGGCCTCCACGGCCGCCATGGCCTCGTTGATGGCCTTGCCCAGGTCCTTCTCTTCGGCGAGGTCCAGCAGGTAGGAGAAGCGGGCCGTCTCGGGCAGGAACAGCGCGCCTTCGGCCTGGTAGTCGAACTTCTCGATCTCGGCCGCCTCCAGCCCCTTGGCGACGAGGGCCGCCTCGGCCTCGTGGAAGCGCTTCTCGGCATAGCGCAGGAAGATCAGCCCGAGGACGGGGTTGGAGAACTCGGAGGGCTTCAGCCCGGTGTTCGCCCAGAGCTGGTCGGCAGCGGACCAGAGGCGGGATTCGAGGTCATTCAGGTCGGTGGGCATCGGTGGGTCCGGCTTCGCGGCTCGTTGTTGTCGTGGCGAGCGAACTTCGACCACGGTGATGCGGACTCCCCCCCGAGGCCCAAGCTGCTCAAGGGTCAGATGATAATCCCGAACAATACGAGAACATCATGGCACTGGGCCGATGTTGGGCCATGGCCAAGGCCGTGCCGGCCGGTCAGTCCTCCCCCGAGGGACTTTCTTGGCTGACGAGCAGAACCATGCCCCGGCGAAAGTCTTGCCAAGTGGCCGCGATGGAGTCCTGCACGCGTGCGATGAACTCAGGCTCCGGTTCGCCTGGGTTGGCGCGATAGATGACCCCGTCGCATTCGATCAGGTTCCCTTGCCCCTCCCCGGTGAGACGTACGATGATCACCGGCAAGACTTGCGGTCGCCCCACCTGGGTTGCTCTTTCCAGCCGCGCCAGGCGTCTGAGGAGGCTCATGGGCGACGTTCTCCTTTTTCCTGCAAGGCGCGGTTTTCCAGATCTTCCAGGCGTCGTTCGATCTCGTGGACCTCGATCAGGCGGCCGATCTGGGAGAGCACATAGGCCAGCCGGGTCCCATCCTGGGTAGGGATGTCGCCCTGTTTCATGGCCCGATAGACCCGGGCCATCTCGAGGCGCACGTCGTCGATGGTCTTCAGGTCGACACGTGGGGGGGTAGGCGAATGGGAATTCCCCTCAACCACCGACTGTTTCCCGTGATCGGTGCCGGAGGCGCCCCCCATGCCCTGCCGGCCCCGGTCGCGAGATTCTGAGATCCTGACCATCGGAACCTAGCCTCCTCTCGGGTGAGGCGATGACCCGGCCGAGGACAGTGGTGGCAACTCGAACGCGGCGCGCCGGATGAATGCCGCCAGGGTCATGTTTCCACCTCGCCAAGCGAAGATGCCGCCGAAGGTGCCAAAGGTGCCAGGTTTCCATGTCTGGCATCTACGGCATCTTCAGACAGGATTGGCACCTTCGGTGGAAGCCGCCACGTCCATCCGCCCTTCATCCCGTCCTTGCGCCGGTCGACCTGGATAGCGTTCGCGGCCCGCTGGATGCTGCTCCTGGAATATCCGGCCTGGTCGGCATCCTTGAAAACTTCGCCGGCCCTCATCGGCCCCTCCGCCAGGAGGTTGAACAGAAAACGCTTGGCGTCGGCCAAGGTGCCGGCTTCCCCATCGTCGCCGGTCGCGTCCGCCGTCGCCAGCAGTTCCCGCGCCGGGCCTTCCACGCAGCCGCTCCAAGTCACCGAAGAAGCAAGGATTCCCGGGTGCTCCTGCAATTTGTCTTGCTGCAGGTCATACCCAAAGCCACCATCGTCCGGCCCGATGTTGGACTTCGCCCGACAGAGGAACCGTTTGGTACGCCCTTCATCCCCTTCATCCTGATGCTTCGCGGCCACCATGACGACCCGCGCCAGGGCACCGAAGGCGAGGCTCCCGGTGAGGCGTTCCACGGGATCACGTCCCGTGGTGCCCTTGGAAAAGTGCGTGATGCCCAGCAGCGCGCAGCGCATCGAAGCCGCAAGGTCGGCCAGGGGTTGCAGTCCGCGCCGGACTTCCGCGTTTTTGTGACTGTCTCCGGCAATGGCCGAAACGATGGGGTCAACGATCAGCAGCCGGACGTCGCCGATTTCCGCCAGTTTCCGTCTCAGGGGTTCCATGTCACGCGCCGGATCAAACGATCGACGGCCGTCACCTTCCCGGATATCCCGGACAAAATAGATGCGGGAGAGGTCAGCGCCTGCCGCAATCAGTCGCGGGACCAGCGTGTCGGTGGGGTCGTCCTCGCCGCTCCAGATCACCACGTTCCCGATCGGGGCGCAGGTGCCGTCCGGCCATCGACCGCCCCTTGTGATGGTCGCCGCGAACGAAATGACAATAGTCGTCTTGCCGGTGCCTGGCGCGCCGCCCAGGATGTGCATCTTGCCGGCCGCCAGCCAGTCCTTCCATAGCCAGGAAATCGGCTCGGGGGTCACGTCGCTGGCCCGGAGGAGTTGAACGTCCTGTGCATGGACTGCGGCGGTAGCGTTTGTTTCGTCGGGTTGAGGGGCGGGGGCCGTCGCACCCTCGATGGCGCGCCTGACGGCCTCCTCGCCGCATTGCACTGCCATGTCGTTGAAGTCGGTCATGCCGGGATCCCGGTCCGGTCCGAAATCCGGAACCGCCACCCGGCCGCCAACGGATCGTGCCGCCTGGACGGCTTGTGGATGGGGTTTTCCGGTCGCTTTCACCAGATCGGCCAGGATTACCAGTTCTCCCGCCGGATAGCGTTGGCGCATCACCTTCGCCACCGATGTCAGATTGCCTAAAGAGAGGGCCGCGATGGCTGGGTAACCGGTTGCCACTTTGCTTGAGAGGGCCGTCGCCACCCCTTCGCCGATCAGCAGGGTAAGCCCCTCGCCGCGGTCATCAGGGAGGGGCTGCGCCGCCCAGTAGCCGCCGCTTTTCGTTCCGCGCCCGGCCAGTGCCGCCTTGCGTCCGTCCTGATCGATCAGTTCGCAGGTGGACAGCGCATCTCCCACCTTGACCGGCACCACTAGCAGGCGCCCGGCCAGTGCATCGCCGCTGGACCTGGGCGCATAACGCAGGATCGCAGCCGCAGTTCCAGCCTCTATCTCGCGCAAGGTCGCCACGGGGGCAACCCGCTTGCGCATCAGATACGGATGGTCGGCCTTCGCCTCAACCGCCACACTCCAGATCTCGGCTGCATTCGTCGCCGCACCGGCCCGTTCGCGTGCCATCGCCGCTTCGTCTTTCACGGTCCGCTCCGCGGCCTCCTGCCGCCTTTCGGCCAGGGCTTCGGGGGTGGGCCCCGAACGTGCTCCGTCGTCCCGCCAACCGCGCGCCTTCGCCTCATGGAACAGCGTCCCGATCCCGACTTTGCCCTTGACGCGGATGCTTTTCCAAGCGTCCCGGGCCGCCTTCTCGTCGAAGGACGGGTCCTGCTGGCTCCAGGCCTCCCAGAGGTCGAACCCATCCTCGCCCAGTTCAGACTTTATGGCCATGCCCATTCGCAACCAGACATCGCGGTCTGATGCGGGTATATGCCCGAGGGCTCCGCGGATGCGGTCAATATCGCTACGCATCTTTCAGGCCCCCGCGTTGAATCAGCCAGGCTCCGAGTCCCGCCGGCAACAGTCCCCATAGGACCAACCGGACAATCACCGCTTTGACATGGCGGCGGACCGGGCTAACATCACGGACGCAAGATCTCTTTTGGGTCGCCGGGGTGCGACCCTTTGTTTTTCTGGTCATGGATCGCCCCTCGCCTAGGCCGCACGGCTTTTTTCGATTTGGGCGGCGATCCAATTCTCGATTTCGGATTCGACCCAACCAACCGCTCTGTCGCCGATGGAAGGGTTTCCGAGTTTGATGGGGGCGGGAAACGAACCTTCCGAAATCCGCTGATAGATCGTGCTCCGTGAAAGACCGGTCCTCGCCTCGACCTGTTTGCGGCGAAGAATCGTTAGCCCCGAATGGAATTGTTTGGCCATTTCTTGAGTTCTCCTGTCGAAGATGTGCTGTCCGGGAACAGCTCGGAACAGGTCTCAAGAATTGCCTAAGGGGGTGTCGTAGCGGTCAACCCCCCTGCATTACCTATTTGTTTTCAGTGCCTTGCGTCGGCCTTTCAGGCCAGGGGCAGTCTTCAGGCGGCGATACGCAATGGCCTCGATCGCCATTTCGCCAACACGGACCGCCGGATATCCCTCTTGGGACTGGATCCAGCGGCAAATCGTCTCGGCAAACCGAACCACTTTTCCGCGATATTTCCCTCGGCTCTTGGCGGTGCTCGGTTTCAAGCCCGTTCCGTCCTCGTAGATCGCGCCGAGTGATCGGAAGAAGGACTGCCGCGCCCAATCAGTCGCCCGTCCGGGCGGTTTGCGCTTAACCACGCCACGCAATGCCATACGGACAATGCCGTTTTCATTGCGCCCAACGGCTTCGCGAGAATTGCGCATTCGCCACAGCCCGACCGTAATCGCCGCGGCCATCGTGGTGGTCTCCCCACGGTTCAGCGAATCCTCGAGTTTGCTGTAGTAGCTCCGGCGACCGGCTTCTGGTGTGGGAAATCGGGTTGTCCGTTGTTTCAACCAATACAGGGCCTCGCTCAGTCGGTCTTCGAGGGGGAAATCCTCGCGGAACGCAAACTGCTTGCGGAGTGCGTCGGCGAGATCCCGAGGCGCAACTCCGTTCCAGGGCCTCTTGCTTTGCAAAGGTCGAACTCCGCTTCGTGCGTGAGAAGACTACGCCGCTTGACCGGGAAACATCACGATCCGGGCTCCAGCCTTGAGGGCGTCCAAGTGGTCGGCCCACTCCTGCATCATCGCCTTACGCTGCGGGAGGTATTCGGCCCGGTTGTAGGCACCCCGCACCTCGTTCCGCTCGCAGTGGGCCAACTGCCGCTCGACCACATCCGGGTTGTAGCCCTGTTCGTTGAGGATTGTGGATGCCACCGCCCGGAAGCCATGCCCGGTCATCCTTCCCTTGTAGCCCAGGCGATAGAGGGCGAAAAGCATGGTGTTGTTGCTGATCGGCTTTTCCGGGTTGCGGCCGGGGAATACGTACCGGCTGTTCCCCGCGCGACCCTTCAATTCCTCGAGGATTGCGACGGCCTGCCTGGAAAGCGGAACCAGATGTTCGGCCTTCATCTTCATGCGGGCGGCCGGGATTGCCCAGATGGCCCCATCGAAGTCGATTTCCACCCACTCCGCGCCGATCAGTTCCCCGGTTCGCACGAAGGTCAGGGTCAGCAGGCTTAGGGCGAGCCGAGTCTGCCGGTCGCCGATGGTTTCGTAGGTGTCGATGGCCCGCAACAGGTCCGGCAGGTCTTCCGGCCGCACGGCCGCCTGATGCTTCGCCTTGTGGGGCGTCAGGGCGCCCCGCAGGTCGGCGGAAAGGTCGCGCTTGCACCGGCCCGTGGCGATCCCGTACCGAAACACCTGCCCGCTGACTTGCAACACCCGATGGGCCAGGTCATACGCGCCCCGCCGTTCGATCTTGCCCACGGCCTCCAGCAACTCCGGGGCTTCCAGCTCCGCGATGGGCCGCCGGCCGATTTCCGGGAACAGGTTCCGCTCCAAGCGCCGGAGGACATCGTCCGCGTGTCCCTTGACCCAGGTATGGACCTGCTTGCCGTACCACTCCCGGGCCACCGCCTCGAAGGAGTTCTCGGCCGTCAGGCGTTCCCGAATGCGGATCGCCCGTTTTTCGGCCGAGGGGTCCTTCCGGGCCTCGAGAATCTTGCGTTGATCCGCCAGCGCCTTCCGGGCTTCCTTGAGGGATACCACGGGATAGACGCCCAAGGAAATGGCCTTCTCCTTACCGCCGATCCAGTACCGCAGACGCCAATACTTGCTCCCGTCGGCGGAAACCCAGAGTTGGAGGCCGCCACCATCGGAAAACTTCTTGATCTTCTTGTCCCCGGCGGTCGCGTTTCGGCAATCCGCATCGGTGAGGAGGTTCATTTTTCCGGCCATCGTGGTAACTCCCTGGATCGTGGTAACTAGCTACCACGATTCTTACCACGGTTCCCACCCGGATGCAAGCGGAACGCGCCGGACACTATCGGATGATAGTTCCAGGTAATTCCTAGGTTTTTTCGGGGGGGCCGGACGTTTCCGGACGCTAGAGGAAGTGAAACTGGCGGAAGGGGTGGGATTCGAACCCACGTGCCCGCTTTCGCGAACCATCCGATTTCGAGTCGGCGCCGTTATGACCGCTTCGGTACCCTTCCGGAGGCGCGGATTCTAACACCGGCATCCGGCCGACGGCCAGCGAACCGGCCACCGGCCATGATCAGGCCGGCACGAGCAAGTCCAGCCCCCCGAGATAAGGCCGCAGGGAGGCCGGTACGGTGACACTGCCATCGGCGTTCTGGAAATTCTCCAGGACCGCCACCAGGGTGCGGCCCACCGCCAAACCGGAACCGTTCAGCGTATGCAACGGCTCGGGTTTGTTCTTGTCGTTCCGGTAACGGGCCTGCATGCGCCGCGCCTGGAAAGCCTCGAAGTTGGAACAGGACGAGATTTCGCGATAGGTTCCCTGGGCAGGCAGCCAGACTTCCAGGTCGTAGGTCTTGGCCGACGAAAAGCCCATGTCCCCCGTGCACAGGGCCACCTTGCGATAGGGCAGCCCGAGCCGGCGCAGAATGCCTTCCGCATGCCCCGTCAGATCTTCGAGGGCCTGCCAGGAATCCTCGGGGCGAACGATCTGCACCAGTTCGACCTTGTCGAACTGGTGCTGCCGGATCATTCCTCGCGTGTCCTTGCCGTAGCTGCCGGCCTCGGAGCGAAAGCAGGGGGTATGGCAGGCGAACCTGAGCGGTAGCTCCGCGCCATCGAGAATCTCCCCGCGGACGATATTGGTCACCGGAACTTCGGCCGTCGGAATGAGGTAAAGCTTGGTCCCGTCCGCCCGCGGCACCTGAAACAGGTCCACTTCGAACTTCGGCAATTGGCCGGTGCCGAACATGCTTTCCGGATTGACGAGGTAAGGGGCGTAGACCTCGGTGTAGCCGTTTTCGGACGTATGGATGTCGAGCATGAACTGCGCAAGAGCCCGGTGCAGCCGGGCGACCGGGCCCTTAAGCAGCGTGAACCGGGATCCCGATATCTTCGTGGCGGTTTCGAAATCTAGACCCAGACCGGCACCGACATCCACATGATCGCGCACCGGAAAGTCGAAACTCCGGGGCGTCCCCCAGCGCAGGACCTCGACGTTGCCGGCTTCGTCCCGCCCCACCGGCACGCTCTCGTGCGGCAGGTTGGGGATGGTGGCCACGAGGGCCTCGACTTCAGCCAGCAGGGCGGGCAGGCGCGCCTCGGCGGCCTCCAGCTCGGCCTTGATGGCAGCGACCTGCGCCATGACGGCGGTTGCATCCTCGCCTTTTCCCTTCAGCATTCCGATCTGCTTGGAAAGGCTGTTTCGTTGGGCCTGGAGGTCCTGGGTACGCGTCTGCAAGGCCTTGCGCTCGGCCTCCAGCGTCTCGAAGGCCGAGGTGTCGAAGGTCATGCCCCGGGTGGAAAGCCGCTCGGCGACGAAGGCGATGTTGCTGCGGAGGAGTTGGATGTCCAGCATGTTGAAACCTATCGTGAGTGTGGGAGGAGGGCCGGATTGCCCGGCCGAACCGTCAACCCTTCTTCGTCTTCCGGTCAAGGTCGCGCAGATGGGCCAATTTCTCCCCGATCTTCTGCTCCAGGCCCCTGGGTGCCGGCCGGTACCAGCGCTGAACCGGCATCCCGTCCGGGAAGTAGTTTTCGCCGGCCGCATAGGCCTCGGGCTCGTCGTGCGCGTAGCGGTATTCACGGCCGAAACCGAGATCCTTCATGAGCTTCGTCGGTGCATTGCGAAGATGTTCCGGAACCGGCCGCGAGCTGTCTTTGGCCACGAAGGCGCGAGCCGCATTATAGGCGACGTAGGCGGCATTCGATTTCGCGGCCACGGCCATGTAGATCGTCGCGTTGGCCAAGGCAAGCTCACCCTCCGGACTACCCAGCCGTTCGAAGGTGGCGCAGGCGTTCAGCGCCACCTCGAGGGCCCGGGGATCGGCCAGACCGATGTCCTCGATGGCCATCCGCACCAGCCGTCTGCCCATGTACAGGGGATCGGCACCGCCGTCGAGCATCCGTACCAGCCAGTAGAGCGAGGCATCGGGGTCAGAACCGCGGACCGATTTGTGCAGGGCCGATATCTGGTCGTAGAAGGCATCGCCCCCCTTGTCGAAACGCCTCAGGTCGCTCGCCAGCGTCGATTCGAGGAACGCTCCGTCGATGGTCTTCGTGCCAATGGCTCCCGCCGCGGTCCTGAGGGTTTCCAGCACGTTGAGCAGGCGTCGTGCGTCTCCATCCGCATATCCCAGGATGCGTTCCAGGGCCTCCGCGTCGAAGTCCAGGTCGGGGAAGGCCCGCGACCGCGCCCGTTCCAGAAGTTTGCCCAGTTCTTCCTGATTCAGACTCTTGAGGACGTAAACCGCGGCGCGGGACAGGAGGGCAGAATTGACCTCGAAGGACGGATTCTCCGTCGTCGCCCCGATGAACGTGACTACGCCGCGCTCGACGTAGGGCAGAAACGCGTCCTGCTGGGCCTTGTTGAAGCGGTGCACCTCGTCCACGAACAGGATGGTCCGACGGCCATTCTGGGCCAGCGTCCATTCTGCTTGCTCGACCGAGGCGCGGATGTCCTTGACCCCCGAAAACACCGCCGAGAGCGCCGTGAATTCGGCGTCGAAGGCATCGGCCATCAACCGGGCCAGGGTCGTCTTGCCGACGCCGGGCGGTCCCCAAAGGATCATCGAATGGGGCGTCCGGGACTCGAAAGCGAGGCGCAGGGGTTTCCCGGGTCCCAGCAGGTGGGTCTGGCCCACCACCTCGTCCACGACCCTCGGGCGCAAGGCCTCCGCCAAGGGTGCGTGGGAAGGCAGAGGTAATGCGAAGAGGTCGCTCATGGACGGGACGATGTCGCCCGGACGTGCCCAGGCTGGACCACCGGCGGGCTTAGAATGGTTTCCCGCATCGGCATGGATTCGTTCGTGGCGCCCAGCCGGACCTACTCCCCGACCACATCCGCCCCTTTCGGCGGGGAAAAACGGAAAAGGGCGGCGGGGAGCGGGGGATTGCGTTCGATCGCCGAAAAGACGAGGACGGTGGTCTGGCCCAGGTTGTCCAGGATCTCCATCGCTTGGAGCGTTTCGCCCCGGAAGCCGAGTCGCACATGCTCGAAGGTCGACTCGGTCGTCCTTGGCCGGGCCTCGACCCACTCCAGACCGTCCCGGGTGTCCGACTCCGCGAGTACGAAGTGCTTCTCCAGGTCCCCTTCGCCGGCCAGGAAGGCGGCCGGGCTGTCGCCCAGGGCCTTGCCAAGCCGCTTGACAGTCACCTGGTTGAGATCCTTGTCCCAGATCCAGAGCTTTTCGCCGTCTCCAACCAGGATTTGCTGATAGGGCTGGTCGTAGACCCAACGGAACTTACCTGGCCGCGCGAACATCATGGTGCCCGCGGCCTGCTGCGGCTTTCGCCCGCTCTTGTTGAAGACGGTCTGACTGAACGCGCCCCGGGCGGAGCGTGTGCTGTCGACGAAGGCCTTGAGGCGTTCGACTGCCCCGGCATGGCTTTGCGACGCGACAAGGAGGCAGGCCATCAGGCCGATGAGGTGAGCACGCATGGATGGCAGGAAGCAGATGGAGCGGCGATTATCGCCGATTCGCCCCGAACGCCTAAGGGGCCGGTTCCGGCGCCAGCACCTCGCGACCGCCGGCCGCATTCATCGCCGAGACCAACCCCGCCTTCTCCATGGCCTCGATCATGCGGGCCGCCCGGTTGTAGCCGATGCGCAGATGGCGCTGGACCAGGGAGATGGAGGGCCGGCGCGTCTTCAAGACGACCTCGACGGCCTGGTCGTACATGGGATCCGATTCGGCATCGGCGAGGCCGTCCCCGCCATCGGCCTCGCCACCCTCCGACGCAGGCGCATCGAGGACACCCGCCACGTATTCGGGAGGACCCACCTTCTTCAGGTGCTCGACCACTCGATGCACTTCCTCGTCTGAGACGAAGGCCCCATGGATGCGGCTCGGCAGTCCCGTCCCCGGCGCCAGATACAGCATGTCGCCCTGGCCAAGCAAAGCCTCGGCCCCCATCTGGTCGAGGATGGTGCGGGAATCGATCTTGGACGAAACCTGGAAGGAAATGCGCGTCGGGATGTTGGCCTTGATCAGGCCGGTGATGACATCCACGCTGGGCCGCTGGGTCGCGAGGATCAGATGGACACCCGATGCGCGCGCCTTCTGGGCGAGGCGGGCGATCAGTTCCTCCACCTTCTTGCCGACCACCATCATCAAGTCGGCCAACTCGTCGATGACGACCACGATGTAAGGCAGACTCTCGAGCGGCTCGGGGCTCTCCGGCGTGATCGAGAGCGGGTTGGGCAGCAGGGTTCCGCTCTTCGCGGCCTCCCGCACCCGCCCATTGAGGCCCGAGATGTTCCGCACGCCCAGCGCCGACATGAGTTGGTAGCGACGCTCCATCTCGCCGACACACCAATGGAGCGCATTGGCCGCCTTGCTCATGTCGGTGACCACCGGCGCCAGCAGGTGTGGAATGCCCTGGTAGACCGAGAGCTCCAGCATCTTGGGGTCCACCAGGATGAGGCGCACGTCCTTAGGCTCCGACTTGTAGAGCAGCGACAGGATCATGGCGTTGATGCCCACAGACTTGCCGGAACCCGTCGTCCCGGCCACCAGCAGGTGGGGCATCTTGGCGAGGTCCATGGCCACCGGGGTTCCCGAGATATCCTTTCCCAGCCCCATGGCCAGGGGCGCATGGAGATCATGGTAGGCGCGGGCGCCGAGGATCTCGGAAAGCCGCACCGTCTGCCGGCGCGGATTCGGGAGTTCCAGGGCCATGCAGGACTTGCCGGGTATGGTTTCCACCACGCGGATGCTGATCAATGACAGGGCCCGGGCAAGGTCCTTGGCGAGTCCGACGATCTGGCTTCCCTTGACGCCGGTCGCCGGCTCGATCTCGTAGCGGGTGACGACCGGTCCCGGATGGGCGGAAACGACCTTCACCTCCACGTTGAAGTCAGCCAGTTTCCTCTCGATGAGACGCGAGGTGAATTCCAGGGTCTCGGCCCCTGGCAGATCCGCGGCGTCGTGGCGAGGCTCGTCCAACAGGTGCAATGGCGGCAGGGCGCCCCCGGGCGCATCGAAAAAGAGCGGGGCCTGGCGTTCCTTATCCATTCGCGCCTCGGCCTTCGGGGCCTTCGGCACCTCCAGGACAACGGGCTCGATCTTCACGGGTGGCGTCGGATTGACCTCCACCTTCTTCCTCTCGACCTCGACAGCGGCCTCGCGCTCGCCGGCCACCTTGCGCCCGTAGCGACGGTCCTGCCAGGTCTGCCACAAGCCCAGCGCACCAAGGAAGCAGCGCTCGATGAAAGCCCCGAAACCCTCGGCCAGACGCAGCCATGAAACCCCGGAGAACAGCGAGAAGCCGATTCCGATGCCGGCCAGCAGTATCAGCGTGCCCCCGGTGAAACCGAGGTATAGGGAACTCAGGCGCGCCATCTCGTGCCCGACCATGCCTCCCGGCGCCAGGGGCAGTGCCGCCTTGAGACTCCAAAAACGCAGCGCCTCGAGCCCGGCGCTGCCAATCAGCAATACCAGGAAGCCGCCGCAGGCCACGAAATAGGACCGCCGGTCCATCGACAGCCAGCCGCCGAGCCGGCGATACCCCCAGACCAGCGAAACCGCCAGGAAGGGAATCCACCACCACGCCGACAAGCCGAAAAGATAAAGGAGCAGGTCCGCGAGCCAGGCCCCGAAACGCCCACCGGGATTGGCGAGGGCATCGGCACGCGCGGCATGGGACCATCCAGGGTCGGCCGGATCGTATCCGGCCAGTACGAGTGCAAGGAAGGCGGCAGCCACTCCGAGCAACAGCCATCGGGCCTCGTTGAACAAGGCCACGAGGCGTTCTGGGAACGGATCTTCGGCGCCAGTGCGCGATGCGTTGGCGGAAAGGGAAACAGCGGCCATGACCGATTTTCGCCGCTACCGGCCCCGGCCTGAAACGGAATCAGAGCCCGAACCCGGGCCCAGTTTCGCTTATTGGGCTTCGCCTATCTCGTCGGACAGATAGATGCCGTTGTCCGTTTCGTCGATCAACCCTTGGGTGTGCAGGTCGCGCATGACCCGGCTCACCATCTCGCGGGAGGCGCCGATCATGCGGGCGATGTCCTGTTTGGAAATCTTCCGGACCACGACGCGCCGGCCGTCCCGGGTCTCCGCCATCTCGAGCAGCAGCCGGGCGACGCGTCCAAAGACGTCCATGAGGGCCAGGCTTTCGATTTTCCGGTCTGCCAGGCGGAGGCGACGGACCAGGCTGCGCATGATGTAGAGGGAAACATCGAAGTTCTCGGCGAGGCAGCGTTTGAAGTCCGCCTTGGTAATGACCACGAGGGCGCTCGGCTCGACCGAGACGACCGTCGCCGACCTGGGATGGTCGTCCAACACTCCCATTTCGCCGAACAGGTCGCCATGGGACAACATCGACAGGATGACTTCGCGCCCTTCGTCGTCGCTGACCAGCACCTTCAGGGCACCCGAAAGGACGAGGTACACGTTGTCGGTGTGGTCACCGGCGTGGATGATTTCGGTGTTGCGGGAAACCTGCTTCAACATCGCCGCAGCGGCGATGGGCACCAAACGCTCGTCGCTAAGGGTTTCGAAGATCGGCAAAGTCCGCAAGGCCGTCACGGAGACGGTACCGGATCGCGTCATGTTTGTTTCCCCTTCTTATGTTTGGCCGAAAATGTAACCGACCAAGAGCGTATTGTCCATTCCCTTGCCCGGGAAATGGAGTCCATCGAGCCATTCCGGACGCGGCCCCGGGCGCCCGCCGATCAGGGCTCGCAGCGACCGAATCCCGTCCGGCTGCGGACGACGGTGCCCTCCAGTTGAGAGGCGGCAACCACGGCCCCGAGCCCTGGATCTCCCGGCAGCAGCCGCGGCTGAACCTCCCGCCCCGGCACCATGCCGAACTGTCCGGCCGACAGATTGAGCGAACCAGCCGCGTTCGAGACGACGACTTCCCCATCGAGAACCGTCACATAGACTCCGGGCTCGTGGTTCTCCGGCGCCTCGGCGGTCGTGGTGCCTTGTTTGGCGCAGGCGGTGGTCTTGCAGTCGTCGGCATCGAATGTCGTCCCGCGGATGCCAATCGTGGCGGTCGTAGTATCCACTCTGTAGGCGCCCTGATTGCCCCGTTTTCCGATCAGTCCGGTCACCGATCGCAGTCCCCCCTTGAGCAATCGGAACACCAGGTTGTCGCCCTCCGCCTTCGTTGGATCGAATCCATAGGAATGGACCGCGAACCGGGTGTTGGGCTTGAGCGTGACCGTGCCGCCATCGCTGAAGCGAATTTGCGCGAAGCTGTCCTTCTCGGTTTGCAGTGTATCGCCGGTCAGGACGTCGGAGCGCACTGAAAGGAGCCTCACGGCACCGTCGGCCCTCTGGACCGACAATGTCCCCGACAGGTGCTCGACGGTGCCGGCGGCGAAGGCGCAAAACGCCGTCGACAACATGATGAAGCCAAGAAATGCGTGGCGGATGAGCATGACGTCCTACCTCACTTGCATTGTCCCGCCTGGCTCCGATCCGGGGTCGCCTGGTCGACGATGGAACGCTTGCCGCGGGTTTGGGTCTCGTTGTTGATGGCAAAGAAGATGTAGCCGAGCAGCGAGGAGTCTATGCCGATCGGTGCCCGTGACTGTATGTAGGCATCCCCGCCCCTGAGGCTGGTGATCACAGTGTAGCTGCCACCGCTCAACAGGTATTTCACAGGATAGTCGTTTGCCAGTACCGGGTCGTCGTTCAGGTCGAAACGTCCGGAGCCGCTGCCTCCTATCAGCAGCAGGCCGGCGGGGTGGACGCCGGTTGCACGGTAGGTGTCCGTGAAGCTGCCTCGGCCGCGCACGTCGAGGGTGATCGGTCCGGCGTTGAAAATGCCGGCGCTGGAGGTGATGCCGGGTTTCGCGCTGCCGCCGATCAGCGCCAGGCTCCCCCCCGTCGTGATCGTCATCGGCACCTCGGGGTCAAGGACGGCCAGGGCAGAACCGGAATTCCTGGAACCCAGGAAGATGCTGGAGGATCCCCCCGCGATCACCATGTTCCCGCCGACGCGAATGTCCTTGGCATTGCCGATCAGGAGGATCCCGGACGCATCGTTGCGCGTGTTCCCGCCTGCCGAACTGTCTGCCTGGATGTCTCCGCCCTTGATCAGCAGGTCACCGCCGACCGAGATGTTCAGGTTCGGTGCCTGGACGAAGGCATTCGCCTGACCGGCTGCATTTCCACCGGCCCCCGAAGTGGTCACCACCGTCCCGCCTTGGATGGTGAAATCGCCGGAGGTCGTGATGGACAGGGTTCCCCCGGCCTGCAGGATCGCGTCATTCTTGAGCGATTGCCCCGGACCCGCGGTCGATACCCCTCCAGACACGTTCAGATCGCGGGTCTGGATGGTCAGGTTGCCGGAGGCATTGACGATGACGTCGTTGCTGATCCCGGGCACCGTCCCGCCGGAAAGCGTGATGTCCTGGGTGTCCGGCGTGGTCAGGAAGATATTCCTGCCGTGCAGGCGACCCGGCCCGGTGATGCTGATGGCGCCGGCCGAATTGATGACGAGATCCCCTGACCCCGCATCGATGTTCACGTCGTCGCCTGCGAGGAGGGCAGAGAAATCGATGGTGCCGAGGGAATCGAAATGCAGTCCATTGCCGATGGCGCCGTTCACCTTGTAACCGGTGGCATCGAAAAATGCCACAGCACCGAGGGCAAGCGCGTCGACGGCAAGCACGTCGTTGTCCGTAGCCAAGCCCCCACCGTGGTTATGCAGAAGGGTGATGGAGCCGGCTGGCGCGCGCAAGGTCAGCTCGTTGGCCACGATGGCCGCACTCTGGGTCAGGGACCCGCCCACCTGAATGCGCACGTCGGGGGAAGTTGCCGTCGCCGTGCCGGGGCTGTTGATCCCGGAGACGCCGTCAACGGTCCCGATATCGAGGCTGCCCGCCGTTCGCACGTCCAATAACGCCCCCGCGCCGGTCAGCTTGGCGGCCAGCTTGGTGAATCCGTTGCCGGCATCCGTCAGGCTGACGTCGCCCGCTGCCGAAACCCGCAGATTCGTTACCGTGATCGGCGCCGACTGGGTGATATTTCCCCCGCTGACCAGGGACACGATGTCCGTGGCCCCGGGGTTGGCCAGCGGCGCGGCGACCAGCAGGTCCCCGGTGGCGGCATTTCCCAGGCGGACGGCCGACGCAGTGGTCACAGCCGCGATCGCCGCTGCTCCGATGTTGAGCCCCGGCCCGACGCCGAAAGTCATCGCCGTACCGGGGGTCATGACGCCGAATGTGACCGCGCCGGTTCCCGCCGAGATGGATCCGCCCGAGAATCCGAGACTGCCGTCGGCGGCCAGCGACACCGGTCCACCCGCTGTCGCCAGCAGGCCCCCAGGCGCCAGGAACACGTCATGGTTGGCAATGGCGATTCCTCCCGGGCCGCTGGTCGATATCGCGGTATCGAGGGTGGTGGCCCCGGTACCGGCTGTCTGCGTGAAGCTCCCCGCATTCACCGTCCCGGCAAAATCCACGTTTCTCGCGTCGTCGATGGTCAGGCTCGCCAAGGGGGAAGTCCCTCCCACCGCGGCACCGAAGTCGATGTCGCCGGCCCCGGAATCGAGTATGAGATCGCGAGCACCATCGACGGCGCCCGAGAGCTGGAGGCCCGTCCCGCGCAAGGTCGTGTTCGCCGCCAGGGTGACGGGACCGGAATAGGTCTGGCTCCCGGAGGTCGTCACGCCGCCGCCGGAGAAGGTCGAGGCACCCGTGACCGCGAGGCTGGACAAGGGCGTCAGGGCCCCAACGGGACCGGCGAAGCTGGCGTCGCCAAAGATGCCCAGGTCGTGGGCGCCATCGACGGCGGCACCAAATCCGGCGGCCGATGCCGTCAGCAGGGTATCGGCGGCGAGCGTCACTCCACCGGTGAAGGTCTGCGTACCGATCGTCGCGATCGAACCGCCCCCAATCTGGGACGTACCACTCACCGACATTGATGCCAATGGCGTTACGCCCCCGACCGCGGCGTCGAAGCGACCGTTTCCGGTGAGTTGCAGCACGTAACCGCCGTCCACTGTGGAGGCAAAGCGGATGTTGGCGGCCGTGAGATGGGTGTCCGCCCCCAGGACGACGGCGCCGCTGTAGTCCTGGTTGCCGGTGGTTCGTATTGAGTTTCCATTCAGGGCGGAGGTTCCCGACACCGTCAGGGAACTCAGTGCGCTGCTCGCTCCGACCGGGCCGGCAAAGCTGGCATCGCCGATGATGGAAAGGGTCCGGGCACCATTCACCGTGCCGGAAAAGGCCACGGTAGGCGCCGTCAGCGAGACATCGGCGGCCAGGGTGACCGGGCTGTGATAGGTCTGCCCTGCCCCCGTGCCGACATTGCCGATCAGGCCGATGCCTGCCGTTCCCGTCACGTCCAGGCTGCCGAGGGATGTCCCGGACACCGAGACCCCACCGGCACCGGTGGATGAAACGGTCGTGTTGCCGGACCCGGCGAGCAGGACGGTCAACAACCCCGTGTTGTTGTCGACGAGGTCCACCGTTCCCGCCGAGACTGTCACCGTGCCGCCGAAATTGTTGGCGACATTGGTCAGGCTGACACCCCCGGCGCCGCTCACCGTGAATCCGTGGCTTCCGGCGTCGGTGACGATACCGCCTCCTGCCAGCTGGGCACCAGCGCCTGCGGACAGGGTGCTCCCGGCAGCGCCGATGACCACGTTGCCCAGGGTGCTGTTGCCTGTGGATACCGTTACGGTTCCGCCGTCGAGATTCACGGTACTGGACAGCGGAACCAATCCCGTATTGCGGAGATCCAGGAGGCCACCCGCCGCCACGCTGGCCGCCGCGCCACCCAGGGCTCCGGCGTCGGTGACCGCGAGCAGTGCGCCGGCATTCAAGGTGGTGCCCGCGGTGTAGTCGTTGGTTCCGTTCGTCAGGATCACCGTCCCGGGCCCGGCAACCGTCAAGCCGCCTATGCCGGTTACCTTCCCGTCCATCGTCAAGGTGGCGCCGACCGCTGCGGAGAGCCTTCCGCCGCCGATGAGGGTGAGTTGCCCCGCACCGCTGGCGGTGCCTGACCCGGCCGTCAGCAAGGCCGTGCCGACCCCGTTTTTCAGGCTGATATCGTTCGCTACGGTCACTGAGCGTAGGTCCAGGGTGGCAGCTGCCGCCGATGCATCGACTGCCACCGAGCCCACGCCGAGGCCATTGTCGTGGGTGACGATCAGCGTGCCCGCGTTCATCGTCGTTCCGCCTGCAAACACGTTGTTGCCGGCCAGGGTGACCGTCCCTGCCGTGGTCTTCGTCATCGCGCCGCCACCGGCCAGGATGGCGTCCACGGTTCCCGATTGCATTGCATAGGCCGCGCCGGTCAACGCCCCCGAGGTTCCGGTGATGGTTCCCGACACCAGGGTCACGGTCCCGACGGTGTCATTGTGTCCCGCGATATCCAGCACGCCCCCGTTGATGGTCACCGCCGCCGTATCGGCCAGTACGTCGCTTGCGCCGAAGGCCAGGGTGCCGGCCTGGACCAGGGTGGTACCGGTGTAGGAATTGCCGCCCCCGAGCGTGAAAGTGCCGCTCCCCTGCTTGGTGATTCCGCCCGTCCCGCTGATAGTGCCGGTATGCGACGTGCTTGCGCCGCTGCCGCCGGTCGTCAATGTCCGGGTTCCCAGGCCGACGTCGCCGGCTCCGGCGAGGGAACCGATCGTCTCGTTCGCGCCGAGCAGGAGGGTGGCGCCGGAGGCCACCTGGACCGCCGCCGAATCGGCGACCGCCGTCCCCCCGTTGAGCGTCAGGATCCCGCCCTGGACATCCGTCAGTCCGGTGTAGGTGTTGGTCCCCGAGAGGGTGAACGAACTGCCCGTCAATGCCAGGCCGCCGGCGCCGGAAATGCCCCCCGAGAACGTCGTTGCGCCGCCCGCCGTCGTCAACGTACCGGATCCCAGGTTCACCGCACCCGCCCCGGCGATGGATCCGACGGCCTCGCTGGCGGCGAGGGCCAGGGTGGCTCCCGCGGCAACCGTCACGGCGGCCGAGTCGTCGATCGCCGCGCCGCCGGCCAGGTTGAGGGTGCCGGCCGACACGGCCGTCGTCCCCGTGTAGGTATTGGCTCCCGACAGGGTGACGGCCCCCGCCGTGCTCTTGGTGGCGCCGACGGTGCCGCCCAAGGCGGCCGACACGGACCCGGACCGCAGGTCGTAATTTGTCGTGGAGGTCAGTGTCCCCGAAGTGCCGGCGATGGTTCCGGAGGTCAATTGGGCGCCGGCCACCGTCGCGTTGAAGGTCCCGATGTCCAGGGTACCGCCGCTCACCACCAGGTCCGTGCCGCTTCCCAGGGCAGCATCGGCGCCCAGGGCCAGGGTTCCGGCCGACACCGTCGTGGTTCCGGCATAGGTGTTCGCATTGGCGAGGGTCACCGTCCCGGCCGTCGTCTTCGTCAGGTTGCCCGACCCGCCCAGGATCGCGCCGATGCTGCCCGACTGGACGGCATAGGAGGTACCGGTCAGTACGCCGGTGGTCCCGTCGATCGCGCCGCTGACCAGGCTCACCGCCCCCACCGTGTCGTTGTTGGCGCCGATGTCCAGCGTCCCGCCGCTAACGGTGATGGCGGCCGTGTTGGCCAGACGATTTGCGGCCCCGAGACGCAGTATCCCGCCGTCGATATGCACCGTGGTCGCTGCCGCTGCGCCGTTCAGTGTCGTCGTCGCAGCGCTCTGGGTGAGCGTTCCGGCGCCCAGGTTGGCGTCGATGGAACCGCCGCCGAGGGTGTAGGTCGATGCGGTGAGCGTTCCGGAACCGGCCAGGGTTCCGCCGCTGGCGAATGTGCCGACCGTATCGTTGAATCCGACGAGGTCGAGGGTCGCACCGCCGGCGATGGTCACCGTCGCCGAATTGGATAGCCGGTTGGCGGCCCCGAGGACCAGGGTCCCGCCGGTCACGTCTATCGTCGCCGCGCCGGACGATCCATTCAGGGTCGTCGTTCCCGAGGCCTGGGTGAGCGTCCCGGCACCGAGGTCGATGTCGACGGATCCGCCATTCAGCGTATAGGTCGCCGCCGTCAGGGTCGCCCCGCCGGTGCCGGTCAGGACACCACCGGACGCAACCGAAGCGACCGTGTCGCTGTGGGTATTGAAGTCCAGCGTCGCGCCGGCAACTACCGCAAGGGTCGAGGCGTCGGCCAGCACGTTGCTCGCCCCCAGCGCCAGCGTCCCGGCCTGTACGTCCGTCAGCCCGCTGTAGGTGTTGCCGCCCGACAGGGTAACGGTCCCGGCCGTGCTCTTCACCAGCCCGGCCGCGCCGCCCAGCTTGGCGCTCACGCTCCCCGACTGCACGTCGAAGTCCGTCGTCGAACTCAGCACCCCCGTCGTTCCCGCGATGCTGCCTGCAGTCAGTTGCACGCCGGCCACGGTGTCGCTGTTGGCGCCGATGTCCAGTGTGCCGCCGCTCACCTTGACCGTCGAGGTGTCGTCCAGCACGTCGCTCGCCCCCAGCGCCAGCGTCCCGGCCTGTACGTCCGTCAGGCCGCTGTAGGTGTTGGCCCCCGAAAGGGTCAAGGTACCGGCCCCGGTTTTCGTGACGCCACCGCTGCCTAAGATGGTTCCCGAGAAAGTCGTCGTACTCCCATCGCCACCGGCGGCCAGCGTCCTCGAACCCAGGTTCACGGTACCGGCGCCAGCGAGGGATCCGATGGTCTCGTTCGCGCCGAGGATCAGGGTCGCACCGGCCGCCACGTTGACCGGCGCCGTGTCGGCCATGGCATTGCCGCCGTTCAGGGTAAGGTTGCCGCCCTGCACGTCGGCAAGGCCCGTAAAGGTGTTGGTCCCGGACAGGGTCAGGGTCCCGATTCCCAGTTTGACGATGCCGCCCGTTCCGCCGATCGCGCCGGAAAAGGCAGAGGTCGTGCCCGGACCGCCCGAGGTAAGGGTATTGGCCCCCAGATCGACGGTACCTGATCCGGCGAGAGAACCGATGGTCTCGTTGGCCAGGAGGGCCAGGGTACCGGCCGCACTGACCACGACCTGGGCGGTGTCCGCCAGGGCGGCGCCGCCGCTCACGGCGAGCGTTCCGCCAGAAACGGTCGTGCCACCCACGTAGGTGTTGGTTTCGGAGAGGGTCAGGGTTCCGGCACCGGCCTTGTTCAACGCCGTGGCCCCGGTGATCGCCGTGCCGGCAGTCTGGGTGCCGACTCCGCTCAGCGTGGTCGTGACGACGCCACCGAAGCCGGTACTCATGTTGCCGAGTTGAATGTCGACGCCACTGAGCGAGACGGCGCCGGCGGTGACGTTGGTGGTGGCGAGCGCCCCCGCGAGGACCAGGTTGCCACCACTGCTGCTCACGGTGATGGTGCCACTGCCGGCACTGAGCGTCTTGCCGGCAGCCTGGGTAATGCCGCCGGTCCCGGCGGTGATCGAAATCGCGCCGTTTTTGGTCAGGATGCTCTCGTTGAGCGTGACGGACCCGGCGGCGCCCGTTGCCTGCAGCGACAAGCCGTGGGAATTCGTGTTCAGGCTGGCGTCGATGGGGGCCGAGACCGTGATGTTGTCGACGGCCTGCAACACTACGTCGGCGGAGTCCAGTTGCGTCACGACGGCGGCAGCCGTGATTCGGCTGGCAACTCCCGAGTAGTCCGTCGAAAGGAGGGTTGGCAGGGCCAGATCGGCGCTCGTGCCCAAGCCATCGATATCCGCCACCAGGCCGATGTCCAGGGAATCCGGATCGAGCAGAAGCCGTCCCGCCCGTCCCTTGGCCCTGAGGTCTACGCTTCCCCGGTAATCGAGGTAGGACTTCCCGGAAACCTCGACGAAGCCGCCATCGCCCCCGCTGGCACCGCCTTTGGCGGTGATCCGCCCGTAGTAGCCGGTCGCTTCGTCCGACCAGACGATGACCCGGCCGCCATTGCCCGTTTCCCGCGCTGACACGTCCACCGTAGCACCCGGGGCCACGTAAGTCCGCGCGGCATTCGGCACACCGCCCTTGCCCTGGAAGTCGCCGCCTATGAGGACGCTGCCGCCGGCGGTGCGGCCCCCGGCCTCGACATGCGCATCGTCTTCGAGGACGACCTGATGGCCGAGTACGCGGACCGATCCGCCGCGGTCCTCGGCACCCCGTGCGGCGACGGTGCCCGCGACGCGTGTCGTTTGGCCCGACTCGAGGCTGACGCTGCCGCCCGTGGTACCGCTCGCATCGACGGTCGCGCCAGCGTCGACCTGGAGGTTCCCAACGGCCTTGAATACGATCCGGCCTCCTTCCCCCAGGATTGCGGTATTCGCGCCGGCGCGTCCCGAATGGCGAATGGCCCCGGCATAGATGCCGACCGTCCCGCCGGCCAGGTGCCCGACATTGAGCACCGCGTTGTCGTCGGCGCGGACTTCCACCTGAATCTCGGGACGAAGGGGATCGATCAGCCTGGCGCTGCGGCCCGCCGCCAGGAACACCTCGCCATCGGGTGCCTCGATGACGCCGCGGTTTTCCACCGCTGGTGCCACCAGGATCACCTTGCCGCCGGGCAACGCGCGAATTTCGCCCTCATTCACAATCCGTCCGGCGCCAGGAGCGGCGCCGAAGTCCAGGCGTCCCGACCGGAAATCGGCGTTGGAAAGATTGAGCGTGGATGCGACCAGACCGGCGACATTGACCTGGGCATTGGCGCCGAAGGCGATGCCATTCTGGTTGATCAGGTAGACCCGGCCGTTGGACTGCAGGGCGCCCAGGATCAGGGTCGGATCGCCACCGACGACGCGGTTCATGACCGCGCTGCTGGCGTTCTGCTGGATGAACCGGGTGATCTCGCCAGCCTGGATAGAGAAGCTCTTCCACTCGATCACGGTGCCCGGCGTATTGATGACGTCGAGCGACTTCTTGCCGAATATGAATTGGGCGGCGCCGGCCGTCACCCGGGGATCGGTTCCATTGGCCACGGCGCCGGCGGGGAATACCAATGCGAGGGCCAAGGCCACCGCTCGGCGTGCCGATGCCGGCGACCGGGATACCGTCCGCCGCAACTTCGCTGGTCTTGGCATTCGACCTTCCTCAGAAGATGTAGGAAAGGGCGCCGTGCATCCGGACGCCGCGGGTCTGGTCGTTGCCCTTGTCGGCCACCTTGGCGAAATCCAGCCGGAATCCGACCGACTTTCCGTACCCACCCCGCAAGCCTACGCCGAAGCTCGCGATGGCGGCGCCAGGGGTCTCGCGCAGTGCCGGAAGGAGGCGCCTCACATAACCGAAGTCGTAGAAGGCCAGGCTTCGCATCCGCGCCGTCTCCACCAGTGCGGATCCCCAATCGGGCGTGTAAAGCTCGATGCTCCCCCGGTGTCCCCGGTCGTTGGCCAACTCGCGTTCCAGGTAGCCACGCACGGATTCCACGCCGCCGACGCCGAATTGTTCGCCGCTGATCAGCATCTGGTTGGTATGCTGGCCGGAAAAGGCCGTGCGCAGTTGCCAGTCCGACGGTAATATCCAGGATGCATTGGCCCCGTACCGGTACAGCAGGTAACGGGAATTCGCCCCTGGCCGCTGGCCGTTCTGCTGGAAGGCGGCATCGCCCGCGTCGCTGCCGCCGGGAAGGTTCTGGACGGCGGAGAAGTAGGCGCTGAAATCCAACTCCGGTTGTCGGTAGGACGTCGAGTAGGTCAGGCTGATCGGGTGGACGGTGACGTCGGGAACGAGATTCGTCTGGCTGCCCACCGCCGAGACCCTCGATTCGTAGGCCCGGAAGTCCAGGCCCATCGTCAGGGACGATTCCCAGTTTCCCCGCTTCCTGAGGTTCTGCGTGTATCGGAGGCCAAGCAGGCTGCCGCGACCTGCGATCATGTAGTTCCCGGCAGCCGTGTCCACCCGGCCCGCATCCACGTTCGACCTGCCGTAGAAGAATCCGAAGGCGCCGTTCCAATCGTAGACGGGTATCTGGTAGCCGGCCCCAAAGATGGAAACCTGCTTCAAGTGATCGTCGGGAGAGGTGATGTACTGGACGCTCAGGACGTGATCCCGGTCGAACAGGTTGGCATTCTGCACCGCGACGCCCAGCCGGTACTTTCCGGTACTTGCGGTACCCGAATTGTCGAGGCTCATGGCGAAGCGGACCGGATCCTGATCGGTGGTCTTGGCGATCGCATCGAGTTCGCCTTCGTCCCGGCCGGCTTTCAGGGTCACGATCGTCTGCTTCGCCGGATTTTCGTTGATCAGGCGCAGGTTTTCCGCCAGGTCGAGGACATTGGGGGTCTGCCCTGTCTTGAGGGCGGCCAGCGATCGGCCCACGTTGGCGTCGCTGAAATGGCGGTTTCCCTCGTACCGGGTGGTCATCAACCGCCCTTCGATGACCCGGAAGCGGATCACCCCCTTGTCGAGTTCCTGCTCAGGCAGTTGTACCTGCACGACGGTGTAACCGGCTTCGGCAAACAGGCTCTCCAATGCCGCGAGTGCCTGTTGCACGACCCCGAAGTCCTTGTCCGGCCCGGCAAAGGGAGCAAGCATGTTGTCGATCAGCTCGGTCGGCAGCAGGCTGCTACCCTCGATCCGAAAACCGCTGATGGCGAACTTGAGAGCACCACCCGGCGCGGGGGGTTCCTGCGCAGCGGTAAGGCTCGCGCCAAGGGACAGGAAAAGGCCCACATACACGGGGATTGAACGGAACACCGCACATTCCTTTCGAGGTTATCCGTTGGTTGACGCCATTGTAAGGAAAAACTTGATGGATTTCGCGAGAAATCAGGCGCGGAAAATGCCCTCGTCAAGAATAGTGGCACCGTCTTCGGCCGACCGCTGGCCGACCTCTAGCCGGCCTCGGACTCCGGGACGAAGGCTCGTTCGGGCGGCGTATAATTTTTCTTTTTTTGAAGAGCACCACGGCCACCATGCCTGCCCGTCACTGTTCCCTTCTGATCCTCGGTTCCGGTCCGGCCGGATATACCGCCGCCGTCTATGCCGCCCGCGCCAACCTCAAGCCCGTTCTGATCACGGGCATGGCCCAGGGCGGACAACTCATGACCACCACGGAGGTGGATAACTGGCCGGCCGATGCGGACGGGGTCCTCGGACCGGACCTCATGGCGCGATTCCAGAAGCACGCAGAGCGCTTCAGCACGGAAATCATCTTCGACCATATCCACACGGTAGGGCTGGGCACACGCCCCTTCCGGCTGGTCGGCGACGCCGGCGAATACACCTGCGACGCATTGATCATCGCAACTGGAGCCTCGGCCCAATACCTGGGCTTGCCGTCGGAAAGCGCTTTCCAGGGCAAGGGGGTATCGGCCTGCGCGACCTGTGACGGTTTCTTCTACCGCAACCAGCCTGTCGCAGTGATCGGCGGCGGCAATACGGCGGTGGAGGAGGCGCTCTATCTCTCCAACATCGCAAGCCACGTGACGGTGGTGCATCGGCGCGACAAACTGCGCGGCGAGAAGATTCTCCAGGACAAGCTGTTCGAGAAGGCGGCTGCCGGCAAGGTAACCATCCGCTGGGATTCGGTTCTGGACGAGGTTCTGGGTGACAAGACCGGCGTCACCGGCATGCGCATCCGCAATGTCAAGAGCGGAGCCCTGGAGGACATCGCGCTGCAGGGGGTGTTCATCGCCATCGGGCATAAGCCCAATACCGATCTCTTCGCGGGCCAGTTGGAGATGAGGAACGGCTACATCATCACCCGGGGTGGCGGCGAGGGAAATGCGACGGCCACCAGCATTCCCGGCGTATTCGCCGCGGGCGATGTCCAGGACCACATCTATCGCCAAGCCATTACGTCCGCCGCCACCGGCTGCATGGCGGCCCTCGACGCGGAGCGCTACCTGGACGATCTTGGCAGCTAGGCGACCCGGCAATACAGATTCCCAAAGAACTCCGGCCCCGGAGCCCCCGGTGCCGGCACCCGAAGAGCGGGCGCTGTTTCGGGACGCCGTACGCGGTGCCCGCCCGCTGAACTGGGATCGGGTGCACCACGAACCCCCACCGCCACCCGCACTGCCCCGCCAACGTCAGCGTGACGAAGCTTCGGCCCTTCGGGAAGCCTTGCATGGCCCCGTCCTGCTGGACCTTCACCTGGAGGGCGGTGACGAAGCCGCCTGGTCCCGGCCAGGCTTGCCGCAGTCGGTCATCCGTGATTTGCGGCGAGGTCGCTGGATCACCCAGGCGAGCCTGGACCTCCACGGCATGAACCGGGACGAGGCACGCCAGGAGATAGTGGTTTTCCTTTCCGGGTGCCGGGACGCCGGCCTCCGCTGCGTCCGCATCGTGCACGGCAAGGGCCTGGGGTCGCCAGGCCGGGAACCCGTGCTGAAAAAACTCGTGCAGGGTTGGCTGACCCAGCGTCGGGAAATCCTCGCCTTCTGTCAGGCCAGGGTCGCCGAAGGAGGCGCAGGGGCCCTCATCGCCCTCCTGCAGCCGAGCCCGAAACCGAGCGCGCGATGAACCAGATGGCCAGGTAGTAGGTGGCGAGTACCCACATCCTGCCGAGGGGCAGAGGACCGGCAAAGCGGTCCCAGGCCAGAAGGGAGTCCGATATCAGGAACAGGCCACCGCCGACGGCCAGGCACCGGGCAGAAGCGGTCCGGAGGATCCGGAGGCGAACCGCGCCCTGGGCCGCCATGCTCGTCAATACGGTCACGTAGGCCACGACCGGGACGGCCAAAGGACCCGGAATCGCCGTCCACAGAGACGCCAGTATTGCGCCTGCCACCGTCGCATAGACGGCGAACACCCCTGGCGCGGCCGCAAAGCGGACGCCCCGCGTGGCCGCCCCGATGAACCAGAAATGCCCGACCAGGAAACTGGACAGGCCAAGGATGAATCCGTTCTCCAGCGGGAGCATGAGGAACACATCCCCCGCGGCGCAGAACGCCAGCGCCACGACGACCATCACACGATAACGCCGGTCCGGGGGAGGCGTTACCGACCACGCGCGGACCAGGATCAGGGCCGTGGTGGCGGGCTTGAACAGGTAGTGGACCCATAGGCCCGAATCTCCCGCCAAGGCTCCGGAAACGGCGAGAACCCCGGATACCGCGATGGCCCAGTCGAGGGCCCGGGTCGTCCTGATCAGATGGCAGCCTCGTCGGTCTCGCCCGTACGAATGCGCACGACCTGCTCCACCGACATGACGAAGATCTTGCCATCGCCGATTTTCCCGGTGCGGGCGGCCTTGACGATGGCTTCGATGGCCGCCTCGGCGGTGGCATCGGCAACGACGATCTCGATCTTGATCTTGGGCAGGAAATCGACCACGTACTCGGCCCCGCGATAGAGCTCCGTATGACCCTTCTGGCGTCCAAAGCCCTTGACTTCGGTGACGGTCAGACCCGTGACTCCGACGTCTGACAAGGCCTCCCGCACCTCGTCCAGTTTGAAGGGCTTGATGATGGCTTCGATCTTCTTCATGCTTTTCTCTTCCTCCGCAGCACTTGGCTCGTCTTGATTGGCATCAGAACTCGTCCTGATACCGTGATGTTATCGGATAGCGCCAATCCTTGCCGAACCCCCGCCGGCTCACTCGTATGCCGACCGGCGCCTGCCGCCGCTTGTATTCGTTGCGCTTGAGCATGCCGACCACCCGCCGTACATCCTCTTCCCGGTAGCCGGCGGCGATAATATCTCGAGGGCTACTGTCCCGTTCCATATAGGCCTCGATGATCGCGTCGAGGACTTCGTAGGGCGGCAAAGTGTCCTGGTCCGTCTGGTCGGGCTTCAATTCGGCAGAAGGCGGACGGGTAAGAATATTCTCCGGGATCACCTGCCCAATACCGTTGCGGTAGCGGCAGAGACGGTATACGAAGGTCTTGAACACGTCCTTGATCACCGCGAAACCGCCGGCCATGTCCCCGTAGAGCGTGGCATAACCGACGGCCATCTCGCTCTTGTTGCCCGTGGTGAGGACGATGGCGCCAGTCCGGTTGGACAGGGCCATGAGAATCATGCCGCGAATGCGCGCCTGGATGTTTTCGGGAGTCGTGTCGGCCCAAGCGGTTGGGGGCAGTCCATCGAACAGGGGCGCCAATATCCCCCCATAGGTCTCCATGGCCGCCCCGATCGGCACTTCATCATAACGGACGCCAAGGACCTGGACCAAGGCGCGGGAATCGTCGAGGCTCATTTGGGCGGTATACGGCGAGGGCATCATGACGGCCCTAACCCGGTCCGCTCCGAGTGCATCGACGGCGATGCACAAGGTCAATGCGGAATCGACCCCGCCGGAAAGACCAAGGACCGCGCCGGGGAATCCGTTCTTTCCGAGATAGTCACGGACTCCCAAGGTCAGCGCCTTGTAGACGTCTTCTTCTATCGACCCGTGGGCTGCAGTGGCCCCCGGCAGTACCCTGCCCCCGGCAACCTCGACGATCGCCAGGTCCTCTCGGAAGGCAGGAGACTGATGCGTGAGTCGTCCATCGGCATCGATGACGAAGGACGCGCCGTCGAAGACGAGTTCGTCCTGCCCTCCGACCATGTTGCAGTAAACGACGGGCATGCGGGTCGCGCGCACGCGTTCGCGCAAGACTTCGTGCCGGTCGGCCTGCTTGTGCATGTGAAAGGGTGACGCATTCAACGCCAGCAGGATGTCCGCCCCGGCCGCGCGGTTGTTCTCGGCGATGCCCGGCTGCCATACGTCCTCACAAATCGCCAGCCCGAGGCGCGTCCCCTGCACTTCCACGATGCAGACACCGTCCCCGGCGTCGAAATAACGCTCCTCGTCGAAAACCTCCGAGTTGGGCAGCCGGCCCTTGAAGTAGCTGGCCTCGACCCGACCGCCACGCAACAGGGATGCCGCATTGCGGCGCAACCGCCCTTCCGCCCGAGGATGGCCGACCACGGCCGGCAGAGGCAACTCCGCCGCCAGGCTGGCGAGGGTCTCCTCGCACGCACGATAGAAATCGGGACGCAGCAGCAGATCCTCCGGCGGATACCCGCAGAGCGCGAGTTCGGGGGTGAGGAGAAGGTTGGCCCCGGCATCCCGCGCCAGGTTTGCCGCATCGAGAATCTTGCGGGCATTGCCGGCCAGGTCACCGACGATGCAGTTGATCTGTGCGACGGCGATTTTCAGGCTTTTCATGGCGGGTAATATACCGCAGCAATTCGGACCCGCCCCGCCGCCCCGGCCTTGGCTCGGCGGGAAAGGGGAGTGCCGCCGCCAATGGGGGAAGCCGAGTCATTTCATGGAAGAACGCCTGCTGGACGCCATAGAGAAAGTTCCCGCAGAGGACTGGGATGCCTTGGCCGGGCCGCAACCCTTCCTGCGCCATGCCTTTCTGGCGGCCTTGGAGGCGACGGATTGCGCGACACCGGCAACTGGGTGGCGGCCTCGGCACCTGATCCTCGAGGAAGAAGGCCGGATGCTCGCCGCGATGCCGATGTACGAGAAGAGCCATTCTTTCGGCGAATTCGTCTTCGATTGGGCGTGGGCCGACGCATATCGTCAGCACGGCCTGAGCTACTACCCGAAATGGACAGTGGGCATTCCTTTCACGCCAGTCACCGGGCCACGCCTGCTGGCCTCCACGGACGCTCTGCGACAGGCGCTTCTCGACACCGCGCTTCGCCTGGCCATGAAGGCTGGCGTTTCGTCCTTTCACCTGCTTTTTCCAACGCCGGCTGAGGCCGCCCTGGCGCGGCAGCGGGGATTGCTCGAACGCCGTGATGTCCAGTTCCACTGGCGGAATCCCGGCTATCGGGATTTCGCCGACTTCCTTTCCGGGATGGCCGGTCCGAAGCGCCGGAAGATCGCCCAGGAAAGACGCCGGGTCCGCGAGGCGGGTATCTCGTTGAAGGTCATTTCAGGGCTCGAGGCGACCGGAGCGGATTGGCGGTTTTTCTATTCCTGTTACCGCAATACCTATCGGATTCGGGGACGCACGCCATTTCTCACGGAGGCATTCTTCCTGAGCCTCGCCGCATGCATGCCGGCAAACCTGGTGCTTTTCCTTGCCCACCGAGGAGAACGGCCGGTCGCGGCGTCGCTGTGTGTCCGTGATGATGATCGGCTCTATGGACGCTACTGGGGCAGCCTGGAAGAGGTATCCTGCCTGCATTTCGAGGCTTGTTTCTATGCGCCGATTGAGTATTGCATCCGTGAGCGGCTCGCCATCTTCGAGGGTGGAGCCCAAGGCGAACACAAACTGGCCCGGGGATTCCTTCCGGCCGGAACCTGCTCCGCTCACTGGCTCGCCCATCCGGCCTTCGCCGATGCCGTTGGCCGTTACCTCGAGCGGGAACGAATGGCGGTGGATGGTTATGCGAAAGACCTTCGCGGGCACTCTCCGTTTCGCTGACCGGGGGATTTTGACATGATCGTGCGCCTCGGGCGGCGGTTTGGCTCCTGGGCCGTCTTCGGGGGCCATGCGGTGATTCTCGCGTTCGCCGTCCAGGCCGAGGATGCCGACTTCTGGAAGGCAGCCTGGGCATTGATGGGAATGATCAGTTTCTTCGCCTGGATCGGGGCCTACCGACGCTGGCGGGCCATTGGAGACACTCCCACCTCCAAGGTGGCCAGCGCCGCCCAGGGCTACACGGAACTCGTGGGGCGGGCCACGGGCGCCGGCCAAGGCCCGTCGCTGCATGATCCGGTGGCGAGCGAACCGTGCCGCTGGTACCGTTTCGA
Organism: Pseudomonadota bacterium; assembly: GCA_052035955.1. Lineage (GTDB taxonomy): Bacteria > Pseudomonadota > Gammaproteobacteria > Burkholderiales > Rhodocyclaceae > JAEUNJ01. The sequence goes on along the minus strand of JBPOHD010000016.1, from coordinate 31,273 downwards.
GACCCGCGAAAAGAGGACGGACAGCAAGGGCAAGACCTACTGGACGACGGTTCAGGAAGGCCAGTCCGAACAGCCCTTCGGCCTGGACGATGGGACAGGGGTATGTATTGTCATTCCGTCGGACGCGGAGATGCTGGTCGCGGAAACGAAACGCGTCCCGGAGGGCACTCGGCGCGAACACATCCTATGGCTGATCCGCGACGGAGACCCGGTCTACGCCCTGGGCCAGTTCGAAACCCAATGGCATGCAGCGCCCGCCGCCATCCCCTCCGATATTCTCGACAGGGACTCTGATCGGCTCCTCGCAAGCTGGCAGCAGGATGTACCCGCGATGCTCGCCCGCTTCGACAGCAATCGGGATCGCCGTCTGGACGAGCGGGAACTTGCGCTGGCACGGAAGGAGGCTCGGAGGAAGACCGTCGAATTGCGGCAAGGCGCCAGGCCGGAGTTGAAACCGGAACATACATTGCGTTCCCCGTCCGATGGCCGCCTCTTCCTGCTCGCGGATCGGAGTCCAGATGCAATTGCGTCCACCTACAAGTGGCTGACCGGCATCCACCTCGCGGTGTTCTTCGCAGGACTCCTGGCCTCCTACTTCCTGATCACTGACTATTCTGGCGTGTGGCGGTGATACGCCCGAACGACTGCCCGTCTTTCCCGACGAACAAGATTTCGGTGAGCCGGCCGATGAAGTATCGATTCTTTAGCGTCAACTCGGTCGGTTGACCGTCGGTGGCCCGCCAGTAGGTTGTGCTCTCGGCCACGTAAGGGCTCTGGCGCACGGCCCTCGCGACCATCTTCAGAACTCCTCGATCGGCCAGCACCTTCCGCGCATCAGCGCCGCTCAATTCGACCGAGAATCCGGCATCGTCTTCCACCTGCGGACGTTCGAAGAACTCATAGGGATTCTCGAAGGCCAGATAGTACGCATAGCGCCACACATTGCGGAACTCCCGCATCCTGCCCGGCAGATCTTCGCCCTTTCGGGGCGCGTCCCGTTCGACTTCCCGGTTCCCGAGCGGAAGATACTTGAAGCGGAAATAGTCCTGTCGGGCCGGATCGGCCCCAGGTTGCCAACTCCATCCTTCGGCAACCTGGTTGAAGTTCATCCGATACAGAATCCGGACCCTGTCGGTGCCAGGTTCTTGCCGAATGTCGAGGTTGTCCCCGGAAAGGTCGACCGCGACTTCGAACTCCTCCGGGTACTGATATGGTCCGGCCGCAGCCCGCTCCCTTGCCTCGACAAATACAGTCTCCGGATCCCCCTGGCCGACGACGGCATTCACGCCTGAACTGACAGCCAGTACCAGCAGCGCAACCGCCGCGCGCGAGGGGGTTGGACGCACGATCAGAAGGCGGGCTTGTCCTTGGCGTCCTCGTAGGCCTTGACGCCAGCCATGATCTCCTTCTTGGCATCCTCCGCGTCGACCCAGCCGCTGACCTTGACGAACTTGCCCGGCTCCAGATCCTTGTAGTGGGCGAAGAAGTGCGAAATCTGATCGAGAACGATCTGCGGAAGATCGCGCGGGGAAGTCACGTTGCGATACATGGTGGTCAGCTTGTCCACTGGTACGGCCAGGAGCTTGGCGTCATCGCCCGCTTCGTCGACCATCTTCAGCATGCCCACGGGGCGGCAGCGGACCACCACTCCAGGCGGCAATGCGAATTGGGTGAGCACCAACACGTCCACGGGATCACCGTCGCCGGCTATCGTATGGGGAATGTAGCCATAGTTGCAGGGGTAATGCATCGCCGTCGACATGAATCGGTCCACGAAGATCGCCCCGGATTCCTTGTCCACCTCGTACTTGATGGGCTCGGCATGCATCGGAATCTCGATGACTACGTTGAAATCGTTCGGCAGATCCTTGCCGGACGGCACACTCGAAAGGCCCACGTTCTGCTCCCGGAAAAAAGGTCGCATTATAGCCGTCGCAACGTGCATCCCCTTCATTGAAGGAGTCCTGTCCCGAATACGCCCGGCGTCCAAGGGGTTGACGGTGCAGCGGATTTAGTTGAGAATCATTCTCATTATTTGAACGGTTTGCGCGGGTATTACCGTCAGCGATATCCCGTGAAAACGGAAGGAGCTCCCATGTATGTCTGTGTCTGTCATGCCGTCACGGAAAAGCATGTCGACGAAGCGATCTCACGCGGCTGCCGGTCGGTCCGGGATTTGGGCGAGTTGCTGGGCGTCGGGAGGACGTGTGGGCGTTGCAGTTCATGCGCCTACGAGATCATCCGGGAGGCTTGCTGCACCGAGTGCCCGACGGAACCCACCAACTTTCCATCCGTAGCCTAAACAGGGAGCATCCCATGAAAGGGGACACACAAGTCATTCAGTTGTTGAACAAGCAACTCGTCAATGAACTGACGGCCGTCAATCAGTACTTCCTCCATGCACGTATGTACAAGAACTGGGGGTTCGATCGCCTGGGCAAGCACGAGTACGAGGAATCCATCGAGGAGATGCACCACGCCGATCACCTGATCGAACGCATATTGCTGCTCGAGGGTCTGCCCAATCTGCAGGCCTTGAACAAGCTGCTGATTGGTGAAACCGTACCCGAATGCCTGGGCGGCGACCTCAAGCTCGAGTTAGGCGCCCAGGCAGACCTGAAGACCGCCATCGTCCATTGCGAGAAGGTGGGGGATTTCGTGTCCCGGGAGATCCTCGCGGATATCCTCGAGGACACGGAGGAACACATCGACTGGCTCGAAACTCAACTCGAGTTGGTCGACAGGGTCGGGCTTCAGAACTATCTGCAGTCTCAGATGCAGGCAGCGTCCAGTTCGTAGCGGTGACGGAACCGGAAGCTCTCAGGACACTTCGAATCCGGCGTCCTCGACAGCCTTTAGCAACTGTTCACGGGCGACCCGCCCCGGGTCGAATTCGACGCGGGCTTCTCCCTGTTCGAGCGAAACCTCTGCCTTTCCAACGCCCCCCAGATTTTGCAGAACGTTGGTGACGCTTTTCACGCAGCCGCCACAGGACATGCCACCAACCTTGATCACAGTGTTTTCCATCTTCATCTCCTTTCCGGTTTCCATCGGCGCAGCAGCAGCGAATTGCTGACTACCGAAACCGAGCTCATGGCCATCGCGGCTCCGGCGACCACGGGATTCAAAAGGCCGAAGGCCGCTAGCGGAATCCCAATCACGTTGTAGACGAATGCCCAGAAGAGGTTCTGGCGGATCTTCTTGAGCGTGGCGCGAGACAGGGAAATGGCGTCTGGCACCGCGCCCAGATCGTTGCGCATCAGCGTGATGTCCGACGTCGCCATCGCCACGTCGGAACCGGCACCCATGGCAAAGGACACATCGGCCGCCGCCAATGCAGGTGCGTCGTTGATCCCGTCTCCCGCCATGCCAACGCGCTTGCCTCCGCAGCGAAGGCGATTCACCGCGTCGGCCTTGCCGGCCGGCATCACCCCGGCCTCGAAACGCGCCACTCCGGCTTCCCGTGCGATGGCGGACGCCGTTCCGGCGTTGTCTCCCGTGATCATGACGACATCAATGCCCATGGCACGCATCCTCTCGACCGCCGCACGGGAACCGGCACGTATCGGGTCGGAAATTGCGATCAGACCCAAGGGGCATCCGTCGCGCGCGACCGCGACGACGCTGCACCCGGCCGCCTGCAGAATTCCGGGATCCGGCACTGCGATCCCGGACTCGCCCAACCACTCCGGGGACCCGGCCATCACAAGGGCACCGCCGACGCGGCCGCTCACCCCTTTGCCCGCAACATCGCGGAACTCCGCCGGCATCTCCAGGTCCAGACCGCCCGCGCGAGTCACCACGGCCGCCGCCAGGGGATGGGCGGATCCCTGTTCCAGACTTGCCGCAAGCCGGAGCAACTCATCCGATCGCACACCGTCTGCAGGAACCAGGTTCGTGACCGCTGGCCGCCCCTCGGTCAACGTCCCTGTCTTGTCCACCGCAAGGATATCGATCCGCTCCGCCAGTTCCAGGGCCGACGCGTTTCGAATCAGGATGCCGAGTCGGGCCCCCTGCCCCGTTCCAACCATGATGGCCGTGGGTGTGGCGAGCCCCAGGGCGCAAGGACAAGCGATCACCAGCACAGCTACCGAATTCACGATGGCATTGGCCACATCGCCGTCAAAAAACCACCAGCCAGTGAAGGTGATCGTGGCAATCGCCGTCACGATCGGCACGAAAACTGCCGCGACCCGATCGGCAAGCCGTTGCACGGGCGCCTTGGACCCCTGTGCCTGCTCGACAAGTCGAATGATGCCCGCCAACAGCGTGTGGCTGCCAACGCCGGTCGCCCGGCATCGAACCAGCCCATGGAGATTGACGGTCGCTGCAAAGACACGATCTCCCGACACCTTGGCCACAGGCAGACTCTCGCCCGTCAGCATCGATTCGTCTGCCGACGATTCTCCTCCGATCACCTCCCCATCCACGGGAATGGATTCCCCCGGCTTCACCAGGAAGACATCACCGGGTATCAGGGTTGCCACCGGCACCTCCGTCTGCCGACCGCCGCGTTCGACGACGGCTGTCTGCGGCTGCAGGCGGACCAGGGCCTCAATCGCCGCCGAAGTTTTCGCCTTGGCCCGCGCCTCGAGTATCTTGCCCATTAGGACTAGGGTAATCACCATGGCCGACGCCTCGAAATAGACGTGTTGGTGAAGGTTCCCAAGCGTGACTACCAAACTGAAAAGCCACGCCATTCCCGTGCCCAGCGCCACCAGCACGTCCATGTTGCCCGTGCCCCCCCGCAGTGCATGGAAGGCGCCGACATAGAACCGTTTGCCGATCCAGAGTTGGACGGGCGTGGCAAGCAGGAGTTGTAGCCACCGCGGCAACACGTCCTGATGGCCCCCTTCTCCCCCGAACATCCAGAACATCTGAGCCGCGAGGGGCAGGGTCAGGGCGACCGAAATCCAGAACTGGCGTAATTCGTGGTGGTAGATCGCATCCTTTCGTGCCTTCTCCTGGACTCTCGAGTCGTCGGTGGAAACGGTGGCCTTGAACCCCGTCCTTTCGACGACCGAGACCAGGGTCTCCGCATCGACCATCCCGGGGACAAAACGTATGTGCGCCTTCTCTGCCGCCAGATTCACTACCGCTTCCACGCCGGGCAATCGGTTGAGTTGCTTCTCGATGCGGGTTGCGCAAGCCGCACAGGTCATCCCCCCGACGGATAATTCCACGCTCGAAGGTGGAACATCAAAACCCGTCCGCCGGATGGTGTCGACAAGTTGCGCAGCGGTCGCACTGGCGGCGTCGAATCGAATTGCCGCCCGTTCGGTGGCGAAATTGACGGAGGCGTCGACACCGGGAAGGCGGTTCAGTTGCTTCTCGATTCGAGCGGCACACGCCGCACAGGTCATGCCGGAAACCGGGACCTCAATGACAGCCTGGGCGGGCGGCTGGTTCATGGCGTCGCCGTTCTGCTCAGGGTCACTTGGCGAGCAGGACGGGTACGGTAGACAGTTGCAGAACCCGCGCGGCCACGGACCCAAGCAGTGCTGTGCCCAAAGCCCCTCGACCATGCGTCCCGAGACAGATCAATTCGCAACCAAGGTCCGAGGCCAGTTTGACGATCGTCTGGGCCGGATGACCGACATGTACGTGAAGGACTACATCCAGGGCGGCCCCCGTTAGCCTTTCCTTCGCTGGGGTGAGTACCGATTCACCCTCCTCGCGGTAGTAACGGTCGATGGCATCATGTCCGAGCTGATGCAGGGCAAACCCGACCGGGATGGGAAGATGAACGTGCAGGAGATGGATCGTCGGTGGCTCGTGGAACCATCGAACATGGGCGACAAGCGAATCGACGGCACGCAGGGAAATATCGGATCCGTCGATGGCGAGCAGGATGTTCATGGGGCGATTGTACCGGTGCGATCAGTAGCCACGCCAATGGGCGACGAGCACGTAAGCCCCCCTCAGCCCCCAAATCCCGAGACCTACCACTAGAATCCCCGCGGCGGTGCGGACGGCAGGCTTACACGCCAATGTCCGAAAGCGATCAGCCAACAGGCCGGCGAGCATCAGGTTTGGCAGGGTCCCAAGGCCGAACGCGAACATCACGAGCGCACCACGGCTGGCAGAACCTGCCGCAATCGAGGTGGCCAGTGCGCTGTAAACAAGGCCACAAGGCAGCCAGCCCCAGAGGACCCCGAGCGGAAATGCCTCAGCTGCCGAGCGCACCGGAAGGAAACGGCCGGTGATGGGCTGGATTCGCCGCCATAAGCTCTGGCCCAGGCGCTCCGGCCCTGAAAGCAAACGCGTAAAGCCGGTCAAGTAAATGCCCAGAGCGACAAGCATCAGGTTGGCGAAGACAAGCAGGCCAATCCGAAACAACGGAAAGTCTCCGAACATGGATCCGAGGCTGCCAATAGTACCGGCAATGGCGCCGGCGACGGCATAGCTACCGATGCGGCCCGCGTTGTATGCCAGATTCAGGCGCCAGGCAGGTGAAGCCGCGTTGGAACTACGAGCCGAAACGAAGGCACCCACGATTCCGCCGCACATTCCGACGCAATGGCCGGCACCGAGGAGACCGACAATGAAGATACCCAAAACACCCGGGTCGGACATGGTTCAGCGAAGCCTGGCAATGAAACGCGGCGTCAAAGTCTGGCGGGCAGGACACCCTGCCGCCGTCAAATGACTTTGGAATAACGCTTGCGTTCGCGGTCTGCCCGCAGGTAGCGATCGAAGGCCATCGCGATCACGCGGACGAGCATCCTCCCCCTGGGAAGTACGCTGATCCATTGGTCGTCGATTGCCAGAAGCCCGGCCTGTTCCATTTCTCGCAGATCAGACAGTTCTGCAGCGAAATACTTCTTGAAATCGATCAGATGAGCAATCTCGATGGATTCTATAGAGAGCTCGAAATGACACATCAGGGCCTGGATGATGGAACGCCTCAAGAGGTCATCGGCCGTCAATTCCAGACCCCGCATGATCGGCAACTGGCCGTTGTCGAGCGCGTCGTAGTATTCGTCGAGAGTCCGCACGTTCTGGCTATACGTGGGGCCCACCTTGCTGATTGCAGAAACGCCGAAGGCCATCAGGTCTGCCTCGGCATGGGTCGAGTAGCCCTGGAAATTCCTGTGCAGGCGCCCTTGTCGCTGCGCAACCGCCAGTTCATCGTCTGGCTTCGCGAAATGGTCCATGCCGATGAACACGTAGCCGGCATCGGTCAAACGCCGAATCGCCAACTGCAGAATTTGCAGCTTGACTTCTGCGCTCGGCAATTCGTGTTCGTTGATCCGACGTTGTGGCTTGAAATGCCCCGGAAGATGGGCGTAGTTGTAAATGGAGAGGCGATCGGGGGAGAGCTTGATAACCTCGTCCAGTGAGTGGTTAAAACTGATGACATTCTGCTTGGGCAAACCGTAGATGAGATCCACCGATACCGACTTGAAACCAAATTCGCGCGCCGAGTCAATCACCAGCGCCGTCTCCTCCTGGCTTTGAACCCGGTTGACCGCTACCTGGACTGCCGGTTCGAAATCCTGGACACCAACGCTCATGCGGTTGAATCCCAGTTCGGACAATAGACGAACCGAGTCGCGATTCACCTTGCGCGGGTCTACTTCAATCGAGTATTCGCCACCGGGAAGCAGGCGGAAGTTGCGGTTGATGAGTTCCATCAACCGTCTCATTTCATCGTCGGCAAGGAAAGTCGGCGTCCCGCCACCCCAATGGAGCTGCACAACGTCGTGGCTGCCATCCAGCGCCTGCGCCTGCAACGCAAGCTCTTTGCCGAGATATTTCAGATACTTGGCAGATCTACCATGATCCTTGGTAATGATCTTGTTACAGGCACAGTAGTAGCAGATGGTGTTACAGAACGGGATGTGGACGTATAATGAAAGTGGCCTGCTGAATCCCCCGACGGTTCGTCGTCCGAGCCAATGCTTGTAGGCGTCGGGGCCGAAAGCCTCAACAAATCGATCGGCGGTGGGATAGGACGTGTAACGGGGGCCGCTGATGTCGAATCGGCGGATTACCTGCGGGTCGAATACAAGTTCCTGGAAATTGCTGACCATCCGGTTGAGGGGCGAGTGACGACAAGAACGGCGGGCTTCGGCGAGCGTAGGGCGCAGAATGCCGGAACGATGGGGAACCAACGTTGACACAGATCAAACGGCAGCCTGAGCACCGGGCCCACGAGTTTACCGTGCAGCCTCATGGCGGCCATCCGCTCCATGACACGGTCATCCCCATATCGCTGACATCCCTTCGTGCCGCCTGCTCCCAGTGCAATTTGAGGGAATTGTGTCTTCCTTACGGATTGTCCGAGCAGGAAATCCGAAAACTGGACTCCATGGTGGCCGCCCGTCGAAAGCTTCGCCGCGGGCAGCACATGTATCGCGCAGGAGACCCTTTCGAGGCAATCTATGCGATCAAGACGGGTTTCTTCAAGACAGACGTGCTGCTCGAGGATGGCAGAGACCAGGTTACGGGCTTTCAGATGGCTGGCGAAATCCTGGGCATGGATGGCATCGGCACGGAAAGCCATACGTGCAACGCGGTTGCCCTCGAGGATAGCGAGGTTTGCGTCATACCCTTTGGTCAGTTGGAGTTGCTTTCGTCGGAGATCCGGGCACTCCAACACCATTTCCACAAGGTGATGAGCCGAGAGATCGTTCGCGACCATGGCGTTATGATGCTTCTCGGAACCATGAGGGCGGAAGAACGCCTAGCGGCCTTCCTGTTGAATCTTTCCCAGCGATTCACCGCTCGGGGCTACTCCCCGCAGGAGTTCCATCTAAGGATGACGCGGGAGGAAATCGGGTCGTACCTGGGATTGAAATTGGAGACCGTCAGCCGCGCATTCTCCCGGTTCCAGGAGGACGGCCTGATCGCCGTTCAACAGAAACATATTCGCATTCTCAATGCGGCTGGCCTGAAGACCCTCCTCAACCACACGCCCCGCTGATAGCAAATGGTCCGCATGGGCTTCTGGTTAGTGCCACGCTGACCACGTAGGCAAAACACAGAATCGCCCCCGCACCCGCAACGGCGCGAATTCGAATTGTGGAACCCCTTTTCAGCGCGACGGTGCCGCAAAGGATGTAGGCGAGCAATCCGCACACCTTCGCGGTAAGCCAGTGGTCCACGAATGGAAATTGTGCCGTCTGAAACGCGAGTGCCAAGGCGGCTGCAAGCAATATCGTGTCGTTGACATGGGGGAGCACCCGTGCGACCGTTATCCACAGCAGCGGGGACTCCTTCAACATCAAGACGTACCGAACCAGAAATCCCAGTAGCGACAACACGGCGCAAGCCTGGTGGAGTCCCTTTATAAAGGAATAGGAGTTCACCGAGACTACGCCCGACCGCTGACACCGGCTCGCGCCGACCTGGAGTTCGGGTCAGAGGGGCCCCATTTCATATGATGGTGGATTTCGTATTGCGATGTCCGTAAAGCCTCAGCAATTGGCCTCTACAGGGATGTACCCGGATAATCCGAAACGCACGAAACCATGGTATTTTTCCGCCCGCCTCTCCCGTGACGGAGCCCCCATGTCTATAGAAAAACAGGACCGCCTCGCGATTCCCGATATTCTGGCGCGCGTTCCACTGTTCCAGCAATTGTCGCCCCATCAAGTCAGCCTGGTCGCGGCCAGCACACGCGAAAAGCGCCTGGGAAAAGGTGAAATGCTGTTCAACAAGGGTGACCCGGTGCGCGGTTGCTTTGTCATTGTGTTTGGACAGATCAAGCTCGCGTTTCCGTCGTCTCAGGGAAACGAAAAAGTCGTCGAAATTCTTGGACCAAAGCAAAGCTTCGGCGAGGCAGTTATGTTCATGGAACGCCCTTACCCCGTATTCGCCGAATCGCTTTCGGACACCTTGCTCTTGCATATCGCAAAGGCGGCTATATTCGATTTACTGGAGAAAGACCAGACTTTTGCCCGTCACCTGCTTGCGGGCCTTTCTCTGCGACTACATTCCCTGATCCAGGATGTCGAGTCGTACTCCCTCCGCTCCAGTGCCCAACGAGTCATCGGCTATCTCCTGCAACACTGCCCCGATGACGGAGACTGCGATGGCCCCGTCGAGGTAGTCTTGCCGACGTCCAAACAGGTCATAGCGTCCAGATTGAATTTGACCCCTGAAACCTTGTCACGAATTTTCCATGAGTTGTCGGAAGCCGGTTTGATCTCCGTTCATGGAAAACAAATTACCGTCAGGAACGCCCGGCAGTTGGGTGCATACGATCTTTGAATCGCCGGTAGGCTTGTGCGCCCCGAATCACATTCCACCCGAGCCACCCGCACGATAACGCGAAGAGCGCGCCCGCAACCCGGGTGAATTCCGGCCACCAAACCGCCGCCAGCAGCACACCAAATGACGCGAAATGGGCTCGCATTTGGAGGCGGATCGCCCGGTCGGGGATGATTTCTCGCATGTTCGGCGCCGGCGCCGGCGCATAAACCTTCTGCAAGTGAAGCCAACTGACGAACGGGACGATTTTGTAGAGCATCCCACTGATCGCCGACACGAAGACGCCGACAATCGAAAGCAATCCGATCCAGATGGGACCCCCGGCCGCCTCCCTTGACGACGGTATCGCCAGAAAGGCCAATTCAGACAGAAAAAGCATCACCAGCGACCCCATGGCGCATCGGAAGAACAGCAGGGTCGAATCTCTTACTCTGCGGCGGCGTTGGCGCTGCAAATGCAGGGTCTTGGCCCCGAATACTGCAGCAATACCCAATCCGCCAATCCGCGCCAAGTCTGCATACGCAACATCCCCGAAGGAGCGGAACGACCACAACACGATCGCCGATCCCAGGAGCGCAGGCATTGCGAATGCGAATCGCCTTGGATAAGGCGGCGTCAATTGAAACATCGGGACCACGTAGTACGAAACTCCCATTAGTAATGTCAATGCCCAGGCGCCAAGCCCCCACACTGCATGCACATCGGCGATTTCCAGAATGGGCCAGCCGTGGGCGGCCCCGAGCCCCTCGGCCAGGAAGGCGCCCAAAAGCGCCGTCACGCCTAGGGCCGGCACGGCTAACCGAAGCGCGGCGATCGTCGGCCCTTGCGCTGGAGTGTTCCATATAGCCCGTCCAACGACCGCCACGAATACCGAAACCCCCAAACCCAAGAATGCAATCGCCGGCCGGAAAAACCACCCGTGAGCCCAGAAGGCGGCAACGAGGAAACATGCCCCCAGAAGCATCGTTGAATGAACGAACCATGCAACAACTCTGGGATTCCACACGTTGCCACCGGCGGCCACCGGCACGAACTGGAAAAGGGCTCCGGACATCGCCTGAAGCATGAAACCGGCTGTCAACAAATGCGTCAGCGCCAAGGCGTCCGGGGTCCAACGGGAAGCGAAAGCTGCGTCACCAGACCAGACCAATAGAACACCGGCCAGGACACCAAACCATGGTGCGGTAACGAAAAACCGAAATGGGACGGAAACCGGCGGAGCCTGCTCAAACGACAGGTCGGGATGCATCGGCGGCTCCATACGGCCCCTATTAGGGGATCAGGTAGTGGGTCGCCAGATATGTATGGCGTGGGTACCGTCGGTGCGTGTTTCCTCCCGCCACGCAAACCCGTTCTTCTGAAGAATCTGGAACAGTGGCCGTGGCTGACAATACAGCAGCAACTCCAGTTCCTCCCCCTCAGAAAGGGTATCGAGCGCCGCCAGGGCCAATTCCAGCGGCTCCGGCGGCTGCAACTCGCGACCGTCGATCACGCGGCTTCCGGCCATGCCTCCCTCCGTCGTTCTCTGAGCCGGCCAGCCAAATCCAAAGAATCCGAAACAAGCGCTCGATCGCACATGGGATAAAGGATGTTCTCCTCCTTCATGTTGTGCTGCTGCATGAGGACCAAGAGCGTCTCCCCGGCGCCACCGAATCCGTCAGGATCCCTTGCGGCAACCGCCATCGCCATCTGCCCGATGAGATCGCGCATCTGCGCATGTTCGATCCTCATCATATGGGTAGGCCCGCCCGTCATGCCCGTAAGATTCTCGAACGCGGGAAAAAGGTCGTTCTCTTCAGTGAAGAAATGCGCATCTAATTCCTTCCGGAATCGCTCGAATGCGCCCAGACAGCGATACCAGTCGCCATCCTGCGCAGCCGACTCCGCGTCGGCGAAAAGCTCATCGCAGAACTTGTGATGATCGTGAAGGGGCTCGGTTATTGATTTCATGGTGGGCAGGCGTTTCAGTGTGCCGCTAGTGTCCTTGCTGCCCCGAGTACGGACATTGACCCGGGTCAAGAACTCTCAAGTACGCACGACCCCGACCTCAAGATCGGCGAACCAGTCGATGAATCGCCGCACATCTTCGCCTCGGTAAATGGAACCATGTTGCGGACAAAGCATATCGATCTCGAGCCGCGAAACCCGCGAGCACCAGTCCCTCTTCGCCCTATCCGACCCCATCCAACGCCGGTGAAATCCCTCCGCGTGTCGGATATGACGCGCAAAGTCCTCAACGAACAACCCGTCCTCGCCCGACGGCAACAATGCCGCGCCCACATCGCCCGAAAACAGTATCTTGGCCTTGGGATCGTAAATGTGGAAGTTACCTGAGGAGTGAAGATAATGTGCGGGTAATGCCTGCAATCTGACCCCCCCGACCAAGATGTCCATACCCTGGTCGGGAATCGAAATAAAAGTATCCTTCGAGCCGCCAAAATGCGGAATGAATCCTTCCCACAGCCAGCTTACATAACACCGCAAATCTGGATTGAACTCCATCCACATGGATAACGAGGAAACGATGTCGGGATCCTGATGCGAGGCAAAAAGAGTTCGAATACGTCTCGGATCAAATGCAGCGCTTACCGCCGAGAAGGTGGCCGGAAATATTTCCGCACCGCCTGGATCAAGCAATATCGCATCTTCACCGTCGGTAACCAGATACTCATTCGTATCTACGATATAAGCGGGTCGGCTCGGATCTCTGACAACGGCCATCCACTTGTGATCGCCTTCTTCAAATATGATTTTTGAAGTCTTCATCGAAATCCCCCGAATTCAATGTTTGGACAGATTCCCGAGCGAACCCTGGATTTGAGCGATTGTCTCCTCGAAGTCGCTGGAGACCTGCATGAGCGATGGTCCGAATGCCCCGCCATACGCTGCCTCGATCTTGGCGGATCGCGCAAGTACGCTGCCAAGTTCGACCAATCTTGTCGTATCTTCAATCATTAGCGTCAAGCGTCGTTCAAGCGCCGAAATCTGTAGTCTTCGCTGTTCGTCATCGGCCGCATGCCGTCTTCGCAGGTGATCCTCGACTATCCTTCGGCCCTCGGAGCCACATTCATCGCGCGCCCGCTCGAGCACACGCATCAGCCTGGTTTGCTTCAACAAGGCGGTGACGGTTCCGGTGCTCCCGAATGTGGTGTCACTCAATGCTTCCATTTGTCGCTGCAAGTCCTCGGCGAAACGTCGCAACTCGTTTGAGAGAACACCGAAACCCAATGCTGATTGTCCCGCCCGCTTCGCAAGAAAAATGGCGTTCATCGCCATGAGATTGATCTTGAACGCCGTCGCAACGATGCTCTTGATCTCTTCGTTGATCCGGACGATCCTCCACAGTTCGCGGCCCGCTTCGCGTCCACCCTCCGCTGCCATGCTCATGGATCCTGTCCCCTATTGACGGAAAGTCGCTGCCCGGCCGTCGGGCGGTTAGCAAACGCTGTCAAGCGGCCGCGCCCCGTGAGGGCATAGGCGATCCATCGGTACGCCGGCAACTAGACAGGCGCGATCAAACGGCACTGCTAACAGGCTCAGGAACTGATTATAAACACCCCTTGACTCACTCGATCCAGGGGGTCGAGACCAGCGTCAAGCCAGTGCCGGAATCGACGCCTCAGGGCTCGAGCACGTAGGTCCCTGGTGCGTCGCAGATCGGCGCAAAATTTCCGCCCGGCGGAGCCGGATTGACCTTCCTTCCGGATTTCGGTTTCAGCCAACTCATCCAGTCCTCCCACCAAGTGCCAGGATGGCGTACGGCCCGGTCTTGCCACGTTTCCCACGTGTCATGACGCTCGGCGTCCCCGACTCTGAACTCTCTTCTTGGAGGATGTACGGGTGGATTGACGATCCCAAGTATATGTCCGGAACTCGAGAGTACGTAACGCTTCGGACCGGCAACAAAGTTGCAAAGACGGAAGGTCTGGCGCCACGGCGCAATGTGGTCGTCCTCCGCGGCAACCGAATAAATCGGCTGGACAATCCTTTCCAGATCGATCGGATGTCCGGCAAGCGTAAACGCGTCCTTTTTGATGAGGTTGTTGTCGAGATAGAACTCCCGGAGATACCACTCGTGCATTGCCGCAGGCATCCTCGTCGTATCCATATTCCAGTACAGCACGTCGAAAGGCGGAGGAGTCTCGCCATACAGATACCCATGCACCACATATTGCCAGATGAGGCTGTTAGATCGCAGGAGACGGAATGCACCCGCCATCGATTTCCCGTCGAGATACCCCTTCTGCTTCATGTCCCGCGCAAGCCACCGGAAACTCCCCTCGTCCAAGAATACCTCCACGTCGCCGGGTTTGTGGTAGTCGACCAAGGTCGTGAAAAAGGTTGCGCTGGCCACGGGGACTTCACCCTGTGGAAACTTGTGATTCGCCCAAGCCAACCAGGTCGATAAGGCAGCCCCCCCAATGCAGTAACCCACGACGTTTGCTTTCTCGGCCCCCGTCACTCCCCTAGCGCAATCAACGATTGCGGAGATACCTTCCGTCAGGTATTCCTCAAATCCAACATCTCGCATGTCTTCCTTGGGATTCTTCCAACTGGTAATGAAGACTTGGAAGCCCTGATCGCGCAGATACCGGATCATGCTCTTCTTCTGGTTGATATCGAGTATGTAGAACTTGTTGATCCAGGGTGTGACGATTACCAGCGGGATTTCGAATACCTGGTCCGTCGTAGGCGTGTAGTGGATCACCTCCAGCATCCGGTTACGGAAAACCACTTTGCCTGGCGTCGTTGCGAGGTTCTTGCCAACCGTGAAATCGGCAGGATTGGTCATTCTCACCGTCCCCGCCTTAAGGTCCTCCAGAAAGATGCGCATTCCGCGCATCAACGATTCGCCATTGGTTTCCGCTGCCTTGGCCAGCGCAACGGGGTTGGTCAATAGGAAATTCGTGGGTGCCATGGCATTCAGCCACTTGCGCCACCAGAATGCAGCACGGCGGCGGTCCTTGCTCGACACCCCCGGTGCGCTGAAAAGCATTTCCTGAATTCGGTGGGTGAAAAGGAGGTACCACTCCTTGGTGATGTCCCACGTGGCCGAATCGGTCCATACCGGGTCCGCGAATCTCGTATCATCGGGATGAGGCTTTTCGATGTCAGGACTCGCCATCCCCAACGCTCTCGCCCATGAATGCCACTGCAACGCCCAAAGTCGCGAGGAAAGCTTCGACAACTCCTCAGCCAGTTCTTGCGGGTGGGTCATCCACGCCACCTGGGCGTGCAGCAATGGCGTCGCGATTCCCATCGGATCAAGGTTGGACTCGACAGCTTCATTCACTGCCCGCCACGTTGCCTGGGGTGTAAGGTTAGCCTTGGGGGGCCACGGACGCTTATTGTTGGACTCGCTCATGGTCAGACTCCTCGCGATGAGGGTAAAGACGACAACCGGCATGGGTTTTGGCGCTGGTTTATCATTGAGCAGGCAGTGGAGGGCGGTGTTGACGCTGATCAAGCCTCTACTGAACTAGAATCGACCCATCCGAGGGTCCGAAAGTTGAATCAAGTCCGGAGGCCGTATGTTCAAGAATATTCTCGTACCCACCGATGGGTCTCAACTCTCCACCGATACAGCCAGGCGGGCCACGGCCTTTGCGAGGGAAGCGGGTGCGCGAATCGTGTTCTTTTTTGCGAAACCGGAGTATCCAGTCGCGTTCTATGGGGAGGGAGCGCTGATCGACCCGACCACACCGGAGCAGTTCTCGGAGATGGCCGAAAAACAGGCGCGCGAGATTCTCGATGCCTGCGAGTCGCTAGCAAAGAGCGAGGGGCTCGCTGCATCAAGCGTATGCGTTACGAGCGATGTGCCTTACGAGGCCATTATCGAAGCAGCGGCATCGACAGGATGCGACCTGATTTTCATGGCGTCCCATGGCCGCAAGGGTATCAGCGGACTCTTGCTGGGGTCGGAAACGCAAAAGGTTCTAACCCATTCGAAGATCCCCGTGCTGGTTTATCGATGACCCTGCACGCGGCACGTGCGTACTTTTTGAGCCGGACATGCCTCCCGGTCCAAATCGTAAGCCGCCGCATTTGACACGCCGCGTGCCGCCGTCCACCAGCCCAAGGGATCCAGACCAGACTGGCAACCAAGTACAGGAAGCACGATCCGGAAGATGTTGAACGCCGCATTAACAACCATTCAGGATGAACACCGTTCTCTGGCGGCTGTGGTACACGGGCTGAAGTTCGTCGTGCGCGAAATCCGGGAGAAGAAAATCCAACCCGATTTCAAGCTCTTGTGGGCCATGCTGTATTACGTCGACGCTTTTCCAGAGAGGCTCCATCATCCCAAGGAGGACGCCTACCTGTTTGACAAATTGCGCATTCGGAGTCCGGAGGCAGAGCCCATCTTGCGCGAATTGGAGCAACAACACCGGGACGGGGCGGCGTATGTTCGCGAGATGGAGCGAACTCTAGGGCATTTCGAGGCTGGAAACCCGGAGGGTTTCGATTCTTTCGCCGGTGCTGTCGAATCGTTTGCCGAAACGATCTGGAACCACATGAATACCGAGGAACGCGTGATTCTGCCTATGGCGAGGGATCGCCTCACCGATGAGGATTGGGTGGAGATAGGGCGCGCATTCGGCGAGAATGGAGACCCGCGATTCGGTCTGAATCCCGATCACGAGTTTCGTGATCTTTTTTCTCGTATCGTAAACTTGGCGCCTTCACCGATCGGGCTCGGGCCTGTTGAGCCGGTTCCCCGAGTGCCGTCTCCCAAGGACTAGGATAAACGCGGTGTTACACCGGTCCGTTGGAGTTTGTCGCCCGCTGACGACGATTCACATCGGTGGATGATCGTTGCAGCAAGTACGTCAAGTAGCTAGACGCGGCGCAGACGACCCAGAATCCGAAAAAACCGATCGAGTAAGTCGCCAGTGTCGAAAAGTGGACCGGCTCTCCGAATAGGTAGAGTTCCTGCGGTGCTACGAGCGTAAAGAATGCCATTTCCGCTGCGCCGGCAATCAAGAAGGACGGCCAAAACACCAACGCAATGCTTTTCATCGACTATCTTCCCGGATTGGAGTAGAAGGCGCCCGGTCTCGCCGGGCGCCACGGCGGCTACTTGGCGTTGCGAGCGTCTTCCTCCGCGTGTTTCTTAATATAACTGACGAGGTAAAAGGCCATCACCACGACGAAACCGATGGTGAACACGCTCAGAAGTCCGATATCTGTAGAAAACAGTTCTTTCCATGCCATGACTACGCTCCCTTCTTACTGATTGCGAATATCGGCAGGTTGTTCCCCACCGATGACCACATCGCCTGATGCAGGGAGAACGACATTCCCCATCAGGCGCCACGACTTCATATCGTCTTCAATCAAGACAAGCCAATGGCCGGCGGATGGCAGTCGAAAAGGCGCACTGTAAGAGTTCCCATCCCGTTTCATTTCGACCGTTTGATCCATCCCCGCCCTAGTCGGATGGGACAGCGTCACAGAAATCGATTTCGGCGGCATGAAAATCCCATCCTTACCCGCCAAGCGCAACGAAATGTGCTCCCGATCGAGTCTGACCGCCGCCTTGACAGCAAGCGCCTGCGCTCGCTCGCTCGACGCGATGGTCTTTCCCGCCGCCAAACCCCGCTTGTAGTAGTCGTCCGAAACCAATCCGTCGGAGGAAGAAATGGCCAACCATGCCGTGAAGATGCCGGCAACAACTACGATCGCGGGCCCCGTCATCAATATCCAAGGCCACGGCTCCTTGTACCAGGGTCGCGTAACCACACCCTGCTTATCGGCTTTGCTCATGGGACGATGAAACTTGCCTTTTCGTGAACCGAAACCCCGTCATTAGCGAGTGCCTTCACATCGAAATAAATCGCGTTGGAGCCCCTCTTGCCCGATTCCGGGGGAAGGCGCACCTGGACCGTGAAACTCTTCGTCGTCGCCGAAGGAAGTTCAAAAATCTGAGATGGGTTTGCGAGGGCTATGCCATCGATACCGGAGACGGCAACCTCATATCGTCTCGGCACCTCGCTGACATTCATGACTTGAAGTCGATATACGTTTTCGATGAATCCTCCCTCGACCTCCCGCGCCAACGTCGCCCTGTCGCGGATAACATCCACTCTGAGGCTCGGTTTGGTCGCCAATCCCCATGCAAACGCCAGGATGATCACTGACAGGATCGCACTGTAAACAACCACCCGGGGCCTGATGACGTGCCCGACGATCTCCTTCCAGCCCCAGTGCTCGGCAATCGCGTGTTCGGTGGAATAACGAATGAGGCCCTTGGGGTATCCCACCTTCTGCATCACCTGATCGCAGGCGTCTATGCAAGCGGCGCAACCTATGCACTCGTATTGCAGACCCTGCCGAATATCGATCCCGGTGGGGCAGACCTGAACGCAAATTCCGCAATCGACGCAGTCGCCAAGTCCCTTGGACTTGTAATCCACTTTCTTGCCGCGCGCCCCCCGAGGTTCGCCTCTCTCCTCGTCGTAGGTGATTACGAGCGTGTCCGGGTCAAACATGACCCCCTGGAAACGCGCGTACGGACACATGTACTTGCACACCTGCTCACGCAGATGTCCGGCAAATGCGTATGTGAACGCGCCATAAAAGACGATCCAAAAGATCTCCCAAGGGCCGAGACTCAGGGTCCAGACCTCTTGCCAAAGAGTCTGAATCGGAGTGAAGTATCCAACAAAGGTGAAACCGGTCCAGAGAGAGAACAGTCCCCATGCGCTGTATTTCAGGGTCCGTATTGCGATTTTTCTGGCGTCGTTCGCTGCCTGATCCAATTTCCGTCGGGCGTTCTGGTCGCCCTCGATCTTCTGCTCTATCCACATGAAGATCTCGGTATAGACGGTTTGGGGGCAGGCGTACCCGCACCAAAGGCGACCCCCTACGGCAGTGAAGAGAAACAAGGCATAGGCCGAGATGATCAGAAGCACTGCCAGGAAGAAGACATCCTGCGGCCAAAGGACCAGGCCAAAAATGTAGAACTTGCGCTCAACGAGATCGAAGAGCACCGCTTGGCGACCGTTCCACGGAAGCCAGCAGAAAACGTAATAAATGAGTTGGGTCAGCCAGACGAGAATCCAGCGCCAGGTGGCAAATGCCCCCGTCACCGCTCGAACATGAATCTTCTTATGGATTTCGTAAAGCTCGACTTCATCCTCGGATTTCACCGGGGAAGGCGCTGTGGCGCTCATAGTCTCGCTTTCCTTTTCTGGGGTTGAAAAGCAACTCCCCGGCCTTGGCCGGGGAGTTTAGAGGCCTGGCTTACTTCTTCTCTGTCCCGGCCATTCCTTCCATACCGCTCATCCCGGACATGCCACTCATACCAGACATCCCGGCCATGCCTTCTTGCGGCGCGGGCGCAGCCTTGGGTTCGTCCTTGACCGCTCCGCCGAGACCGACGACATACGCTGCCAGGAGGTGTGCTTTAGCCTCGCCGAGGAACTCACCGAAGGCCGGCATGCGGTTCTGACGACCCTTGGTGATGGTCTCGACAATGCTGGCCTCGTCGCTGCGATAAAGCCAGACTTTGTCCGTCAGATTGGGATAGCCGGCTTCCGCATTCCCCTTGCCATCCGGACCGTGGCACGCGGCGCACGCAACCGGGAACAGCTCCTTGCCGCGCTGCACCCGTACGGAATCCGCCGAAAGGCCGGAGAGGGAACGAACGTAGTTCGCGAGGTCCTTGATTTCCTCTGCATTGAGGTCAGGCTTGACACCCTTCGGCGTCATTACGCCGTCACGCCCCTTCAGGATCGTTTCCTTGATCTTGTCGGGTGTGCCGCCCCACAGCCAGTCGCCGTCAGTCAGATTCGGGAAGCCAGGAGCACCTTTCGCGTCCGAGCCGTGGCACTGGGCGCAGTAGGTCAGGAAAAGGCGCTGTCCCATTTCCTTGGCTTCGGGATTCGCTGCTACGGCCTTCAGGTCTTGCTTAAGGAACTGATTGAACTTCGGACCGTAGGTCTCTTCCGCCTTCTTCATTTCGGCATCGTACTGGCCGCGCATGGACCAACCAAAGCTGCCGGCAAAGTTGCCGAGCCCGGGGTAGAGCGCGAAGTACACGAAGGCGAAAACCACCGTGATGTAAAACATCCAACGCCACCAGTTGGGTAGCGGATTGCTGTACTCCTGGAGGGTCTCATCCCAGACATGGCCGGTCGTCTCCCCGGCGTTGGTCTTTGCCTTGTCCTGGATAAGCAGGAATATCCCGCAGCCCAGGACGCTTCCCAGCGACAGAACAATGACGTACATGTTCCAGAAGCCGCTGACGAAGTCGCTCGTGTTATTGAAGCTCATCTTGCGTTCCTTTCATCATTTGTCCGTAGGACCTGCAGCGCCGCCGGCCGGCGGGACGAACGGAGAGTCGTCGTCCAGTGGCAGGCGCGCAGCCTCCTCGTACGCCTCCGTACGGCGCTTCGAGTAGGCCCACCAGACGATGCCGACGAACAATACGAACATCAGCACGGTCACGATGGAGCGCAGGTCGTTGATGTCCACGCTTACCTCGTCTGCTTCAGGGCAGTGCCCATGCCCTGCAGGTAGGCGATCAGGGCCTCGAGTTCGGTCTTGCCTTCGATGGCCTTGGGCGCCTCGGCGATTTCCTTATCCGTATAAGGAACACCGACCACCCGAAGCGAAGCCATCTTGGCACCGATGTTCGGGTCCTTCAGGGGGCGATCAAGCCAGTAGTAGGCGGGCATATTAGACTCCGGCACGACGTCACGCGGATTCAGCAGGTGAATCCGGTGCCATTGGTCGGAGTACCGGCCCCCGACGCGCGCAAGGTCCGGACCGGTGCGCTTGGAGCCCCACTGGAACGGATGGTCATACACGAACTCGCCGGCGACGGAATAATGGCCGTAACGCTCGGTCTCGGCGCGGAACGGACGGATCATCTGGGAATGGCAGTTGTAGCAGCCCTCCCGGATGTAAATGTCCCGACCGGCCAATCGAACGGCGTCGTAGGGTTTCACCAACTCGTTCACCGGCTTGGTGGTGGATGTCTGGAAGAACAGAGGAACAATCTCCACCAAGCCTCCGAAACTCACCAACACTACGGTGAGGACGATGAGCCAACCGACGTTGGACTCGATTTTTTCATGGGTCAACATGATGTCAGCTCCTTCGAATCAATGCGCGTGGGCCGGTTCGAGGACGGGGGCGTCCACCGCCTTGCCGCCCGCGATCGTCAGGAACATGTTGTAGGCCATGATCACCATGCCGACCAAGTACAACAGGCCGCCGACCAGGCGGATCGTCCAGAAGGGATAGGTGGCTTTGACGGACTCGACGAACGAGTAGGTCAAGGTGCCGTCCGGGTTGGTGGCGCGCCACATCAGGCCCTGCATCACCCCGGCGATCCACATGGAGGCGATGTAGAGGACGACGCCGATGGTTGCAACCCAGAAGTGTGCGTTGATGAGCTTGGTGGAAGCCATCTCCGTCTTGCCGAAAACGCGCGGCAGGATGTAATAGGTGCAGCCGATTGCGATCATTGCAACCCAGCCCAAGGCGCCAGAGTGCACATGCCCCACAGTCCAATCGGTGTAATGAGACAGGGCGTTCACCGTCTTGATCGACATCATCGGACCTTCGAAGGTGGACATGCCATAGAAAGACAACGAAGTGATCATGAACTTGAGGATCGGATCGTCGCGCAACTTATGCCAGGCGCCAGATAGGGTCATGATGCCGTTGATCATGCCACCCCACGAAGGGGCCAACAGGATCAGGGAGAACAACATGCCGAGGGACTGCGTCCAGTCAGGAAGCGCCGTGTAGTGCAGGTGGTGCGGGCCGGCCCACATGTAGGTGAAGACCAGTGCCCAGAAGTGCACGACGGACAGGCGGTAGGAATAAACGGGGCGCCCTGCTTGCTTCGGCACGAAGTAGTACATCATTCCCAGGAAACCAGCGGTCAGGAAGAAGCCCACGGCGTTGTGTCCGTACCACCACTGCACCATGGCGTCCTGGACTCCCGCATAGGCCGAGTAGGACTTCGGCGTCAGAATGCCGGCCGCCATGACCGGGATCTCGGCGCTATTGACCAGGTGCAGTACAGCCACGGTCAGGATGAAACCACCGAAAAACCAGTTGGACACATAGATATGCTTCACCTTGCGGATGATCATGGTGCCAAAGAAGACCACCGCATAAGCCACCCACACGAGGGTGATCAATATGTCGATGGGCCACTCGAGTTCGGCGTATTCCTTGCCCGTGGTCAAGCCGAGCGGCAGAGAAAGGGCAGCCAGGACGATAATCAACTGCCATCCCCAGAAGGTAAAGGCAGCCAGCCCGGGCGCGAACAACGGCGTGTGGCAGGTGCGTTGGACTGAGTAATAGGAGGTGGCGAACAGCGCGCAACCACCGAAAGCGAAAATGACCGCGTTGGTATGCAGCGGACGGAGACGTCCGTAACTCAACCACTCGACGATGCTCAGTTCGGGCCAGACCAACTGGGCGGCAATGATCACGCCGACCAACATGCCGACGATGCCCCAGATAACGGTCATCACGGCGAACTGGCGCACGACTTTATAGTTGTAAGTCGCTTGCGATTGCATGATGGATTCACCTCTTTAAGAAAAAAAACCACGCTCCCTCACGAGCCGGAAAGCGCCCGTGTACGTCGCCGCGCAGGATACAAGAAGGGGATACCCCGATTTTGATCCACATCAAGATTGCTGCGATGCGAAAACACCTATGGGGCTATAACTTTCGCTGCTTGCAGGCAAAAAAAAGGGTGCGCTCACGCGCACCCCCAACCCCAACAGAGAGACTTACCCAATACTTGATGGCGTCTCCGCCACCAAGCACGAAACAGTGAAAACAGTATGGCGAAAGGTTTCCGGCAAGCTTTGATCTGGATCAATAGCGCATTTTGTTGGAAATCCTTCTCATTTCCCGGCTGGGCCATTGCTTGCATGCCCGTTGTCGCCCGACCTGTCGGCCGTTGCCGGATCGTCGTCGTCCATCAGGATTCGGTACGCCGGACCTTCGAGATCCTCGAACTGGCCTTGGCGCAATGACCACCAGAAAAGCCCGGCGATGACAAATACAAGGATGACGGACATGGGTATCAGCAAGTACAGGATATCCATTCAATGCCTCCTGGAGACTACCGGCTGCAGGCGCAGGGCATTGAGGACGACGAGCAATGAGCTTGCCGACATCCCAATCCCGGCCAACCATGGCGTGACCCACCCTGCCATCGCCAAGGGAATCGCCAGCGTGTTGTAGGCAAATGCCCAAGCCAGGTTCTGGCGAATGACCTCGTGGGCACGTCGGGCGATCGCCGTCCCTTGTGCCAGGTGTTCGAGATTGCCCGACAGCAGAACGACGTCAGCGTGCTGCCGCGCAAGGTCCGTACCCTCCCCCATCGCGATGGACACCTGGGCCTGGGCCAAGACCGGGGCATCGTTGACTCCGTCTCCGATCATGGCGACAACGGCCCCGCGCTGCTGCAGTTCGCGGATCGCGTCGTGCTTGCCCTCGGGTGACAAACCCCAGCGTAACTCGTCGATACCGAGTTCGCGCCCGATCCGGCGAACGGCGGCCTCACCATCGCCGCTCAGGATGGAAAGCTGCTTGTCGTCGGCCCTCAAGGCCGCCACCATCCGTTCCGCGCCCGCCCTGGGCGTATCGCCGATGCGAAAAACCGCCAGCCAGCCAGCCTCGTCCGCAAGTGCGATCACCGTGTCGCCGCTTTCCATCCAAGCCCCCACCTCGACGGGCAAGGGATCGCGGTGAAGCTCTGCCCCGAAGGACGGCTTTCCGAGGCGGACAGGCCCCGAGGGCGCCTCGGCCACGATTCCGGCACCCGTGATCGACTTCACATGCCTGACGGCCGACCGGGGGCCGGGAAAGGCTGCATCGATGGCCCGCGCGATCGGGTGTTCCGATCCGGTCTCCAAAGCCGCCGCCATGCTACCGACGGCGGCCACCGACATTCCCCTGAAGGACATGGTTTCCAGGACCCGCGGCCGGCCGGCTGTCAGGGTGCCCGTCTTGTCGAAGACGAAGTGGCTGGCTCGGGCAAGCGTTTCGATCGCATGGCCCCGGGTTACCAGTACTCCCCGGGCAGCCATGGCGCCTGTCGCGACGGTCAGGGCCGCTGGCGTGGCGAGGGACAAGGCGCAGGGGCAACTGACCACGAGGACGGCGACGAACACCCAGAGACTCCGCGCCGGATCGATGAACTGCCAAGCCACCGCTGTCATGACCGCCAGAATCAGCAGGACTGCCACGAATCGGCTGGCGATCCGGTCCGCCATCTCCACCAATCGGGGCTTTTCCGTTGCCGCCCGCTCCATCAACCGCTGAATCGCCGCCAGGCGTGTCTCGGCCCCCGCATGGCGGACGACGGCGACCAGCGGACTTGCCACGTTGGTCGTGCCGCCTATGACTTCGTCGCCGGCCTTCTTCTCGACGGGCCGACTTTCCCCCGTCAGCAAGGACTCATCGACCGTACTGGCCCCGTCGATCACCGTCGCATCGGCGGGAATAGTCTCCCCCGGCTTGACCATTACCCGTACGCCCGCACGAAGTTCGGCGACTGGCACGCGCACCGGTTCGCCTCCGCCGTCCGGCACTAGATTGGCAAAGGCCGGCAATGCCCTCGCCAGCGTCTCGACGCCGCGAGCCGCCTTCTGCCGCGCCACCATCTCGAAATAGCGGCCGCACAGAAGGAAGAAGACAAACATCGTCACCGAGTCGAAGTAGACCTCTCCACCGGCGATGATGGTCGCCCAGGCGCTCGCGGCAAAGGCACTGCCGACCCCCAGGGCAACCGGCACGTCCATGCCGACCCGCCTGAGGCGCAGATCCCGCCAAGCGTTTCGGAAGAATGGCGCCGCGGAGTAGGCGATCACCGGGAGGGTGAGGATGAAGCTCGCCCAGCGCATCAATTGCTCGATGTCCGGGGTCATCGTGCCTTCGTCGGCCAGATACACGGGAACCGCGTACATCATGACCTGCATCATCCCGAATCCGGCGACGAACAGCCGCCAGAGGGCCCCGCGCCTTTCCTTCTGGGCGAGTTCCTCCGAGCGTCGGGCATCGTAGGGGTGCGCCCGGTAGCCGATGGCGGCTATTGCCTCCAGGATTCTCGATAGCTTTGTCTGCCTTGCGTCCCAGCGCACCCGGGCCCGACGCGTCGCGTAGTTGATGTCCACGGAAACGACGCCCGGCTGGGCCGCCACATGCTTCTCGTTCAGCCAAACGCAGGCCGAACAGGTGATCCCCTCGAGGATGAGTGCCGCTTCACGGACATGCTCCCCGGGCGAGGATACGAAGTCCTTCTGGACCTCCGGGTGGTCGAAAAGGCCCAAATCCCGCAAGGCCTCGGGCAGTGCCTCCCGGGGGCTTTCGGGCAAGGAATCGCGATGACGGTAATAGTCGGTCAAGCCATTGGCGACGATCGCCTCGGCGACCGATTGGCAACCGGCACAACACATCGGTCGTTGCTCGCCGCCTATGCAGACAGCGAAGCGACCGGTCGCCGGCAACGGCAGGCCACAGTGGTAACAGGTGTCGTCAGACAATTCCGGTCGGTTGCCGCAGGGCGCCTGCATCGCCGGATCCGTGGACGCCCGGTTCGCACAGGCTAGCTGCCCCCGAATCTCCGCTTGGAACACAGGATGACATGGTGCCGTTGGTCAGACTCGAACTGACGACCTGCCGATTACGAATCGGCTGCTCTACCAACTGAGCTACAACGGCCTCGAAAAAGGCACGGGAGTATAGCTAGGGTAACGGACCTAGGCAACTTCCGGCAGAGCCCGCCCGACCGGCGACCGGCAATACCCCCTAGCCCAAGGATTGTTCCGGCAGGGCGCATGTCCCGCCCAAGCTGGCCGGGCTGACCCCGCGGTCTCTGGCCGGCCCCATCCGGGCCCCTGAAGGCAAAAGACAGGATTCCGTCGGCCGCGACCCGGTCGCGGACCACCCATTTTCCTGCGGACCGCCAACCGACCGCCAATCGCGTTGTGGTTCAATTGGGTGATGCGCGAACAGATGTCAAACCGGAAGCTCGGCGAACTGACGGGCCGGCTCGTGTTGCACGGGATGTTGGTCCTCTCCTGTCTGCTGGCTGCCGACCGCATCGCGGCAGAAGCCACGAACGGGGCGGAGCCGGACCTGGTGGTCAAGGTCGACCGCCGAGGGGAAAGGGTGATAGTGGACGCGAAGGTAACCGTCGAGGCCAGCCCACCGGTGGTATGGGGAGTGCTGACCGATTTCGACCGCATGGCCTCGTTCATATCCAATCTCCAGTCAAGCAGCGCAAAGAAGATGGACGAACGGACCTTCGAAGTCAGCCAAAAGGGGCTGGCCACCTATGGTCCCTTGAGTTTTGCCTTCGAAACCGTGCGTCACGTGGAACTGGTGCCGCCGGAAACCATCCGCTCCCGCCAGACGAGCGGGACTACCCGGTTTTTCGAGGGCCTTACCCGGGTCTCATTCGAAGGCAGCCGAGCGGAAATCACATACCACGGCGAGTCGGTGCCGGGGGTCTGGATTCCCCCTGTCGTCGGCCTCGCCTTCATCCGCAACCAGGCCGAGGAGCAGTTCCGCGAGATCCGCGCCGAGATGCTGCGTCGGCAGAAGGCTGCCGTTCCCTGATCGACGCCCCTCCGCCTTCCCCCGTTTCGGGGGAAAATGCCGGCCCCGCGCGGCCCGCCGCCGCCGGCCACGGCCATGCCCCTCACCCTAGACGACTTCGACTATCCCCTGCCGCCGGAACTGATCGCCCAGGCCCCGCTGGCCGAACGCTCCGGGTCGCGGTTGCTGGTGCTGGCCGGCTCCAGCCTCGGCCACCGGCGCTTCGCGGAACTGCCCGGCCTGCTGCAGGCCGGTGACCTGCTGGTGATGAACGATACCCGGGTGCTCCACGCCCGCCTCTTCGGCCGCAAGGACACGGGCGGCCAGGTGGAAGTGCTGGCCGAGCGCGTCCTGGCGGCCGACGAGGTGTTGGCCCAGGTGAGGGCGAGCAAGCCGCCGAAGCCCGGGACGGTGCTGCACCTGGACGGCGGGCTGGATGCCCGGGTCGAGGGGCGGGACGGCGAGTTCTACCGCCTGCGGCTGCCCGGCGACGCACTGGAACTGCTGGAGCGCCACGGCCGCCTTCCCCTGCCGCCCTACATCGCGCATCCGGCCGACGCCGCCGACGAGGAGCGCTACCAGACCGTCTTCGCCCGGGAAAAGGGCTCGGTGGCGGCGCCGACGGCAGGCCTGCATTTCGACGCCGCCCTGCTGGGGGAACTGGCGGCGGCCGGCATCGGGACGGCCCGGGTGACCCTGCACGTCGGGGCCGGCACCTTCCAGCCGGTTCGGGTACGCGACCTGTCCGCGCACCGCATGCACCGGGAGCGTTACCGCCTGCCCGCGGAGACGGTCGAGGCGATCCGCGCGGCACGTGCCCGTGGCGGCCGCGTGGTGGCCGTGGGCACGACCAGCCTGCGCACCCTGGAGTCGGCCGCCCTGGCCGGCGAACTGGCGGCGGGCGAAGGCGAGACCGACCTGTTCGTGACGCCGGGCTTCCGCTTCCGGGTGGTGGATACCCTGGTCACCAACTTCCACCTGCCGAAGTCCACGCTGCTGATGCTGGTCTCGGCCTTCGCCGGCCTGGAGGAGACGCGGGCCGCCTACCGGGAGGCCATCGCCGCGCGCTACCGCTTCTTCAGCTATGGCGATGCCATGCTGGTCCACCGCAAGGATTCCCCGCCATGAACTTCGAACTGCTGGCCACCGACGGCGCCGCCCGCCACGGCCGCCTGACCCTGGCCCACGGCACGGTGGAGACGCCGGTCTTCATGCCCGTGGGCACCTACGGCACCGTGAAGGCCATGGCCCCGGACGAACTGGCCGCCCTGGGAGCCCGCATCGTGCTGGGCAACACCTTCCACCTGTGGCTGAGGCCGGGGTTGGAGGTAATCGGGGCCCACGGAGGACTGCATCGCTTCATGGGCTGGGACGGCCCCATCCTGACCGACTCGGGCGGCTTCCAGGTCTTCTCCCTGGGAGAACTGCGCAGGATCAGCGAAGAGGGCGTCAGGTTCGCCTCGCCCATCAACGGCGACCGGCTGTTCCTGACCCCCGAGGAGTCCATGCGCATCCAGCATGTGCTGAACTCGGACGTGGCCATGATTTTCGACGAATGCACGCCCTACCCGGCCGACCTGGCGCAGGCGGCCGACTCCATGCGGCTCTCCCTGCGCTGGGCGCGGCGATCCCGGGACGAGCACGACCGGCTGGGAAATGCCAACGCCCTGTTCGGCATCGTCCAGGGCGGCATGCACGAGGTCCTGCGCGACGAATCCCTGGCCGGCCTGACCGACATCGGCTTCGAGGGCTATGCCATCGGCGGCCTCTCGGTGGGCGAACCCAAGGAGGATTTCGCCCGCATCCTGGCGCACACGGCGCCACGCCTGCCGGCCGACCGGGCCCGCTACCTGATGGGGGTGGGCACGCCGGAGGACCTGGTTTACGCCGTGGGCCGCGGGATCGACATGTTCGATTGCGTCCTGCCGACCCGCAACGCCCGCAACGGCTGGCTGTTCACCCGCCACGGCGACGTGAAGATCAAGAATGCCGTCCATCGCAACGATACCCGGCCGTTGGACGAGAGCTGCGGCTGCTATGCATGCCGGCACTTCACGCGGGCCTATCTGCACCACCTGTTCCGGGCCGGCGAAATCCTCGGTGCGCGGCTCAACACCCTGCACAACCTGCACTACTACCAGGTACTCATGGCGGAAATGCGGCAGGCCATCGCCACCGGAAGCTTTGCCGCCTTCGCCGCCGAATTCCACCGGAACCGCCAGGGCGGGGGGCTATAATGCGCGGTTCGATTTCTTCGCCATGGAGCGCAACGTGCTGATTTCCAATGCTTACGCCCAGGCTGCCGGCGGGGCCGCCCAGGACCCCACCGGAGGCCTGATGGGTCTTCTGCCCATCATCCTGATGTTCGTCGTCCTGTGGTTCCTGATGATCCGGCCCCAGATGAAGAAGGCCAAGGAGCATCAGAAGATGGTCTCCGAGTTGCAGAAGGGCGATGAAGTCGTGACCCAGGGCGGCCTGGCAGGCCGCATCGTCAAGGTCGGCGAGAACTACGTCACCCTGGAGATCGCCGAGGTCAAGGATGTCGCCGTCGAGGTCTCGGTCCAGAAGACCGCCGTCGGCACCATCCTGCCCAAGGGAACGCTGAAGAGCCTGTAAGAGAGCGCCGGGCCCGGGCCGGGGCAGACGTCCCGGTACCGAGTCGCCGCCCGGCCCCTCGTCGTCCCTCCATTCGCCACGCTCGATCCAAGCCCATGAACCGCTACCCCCTCTGGAAGAACGCCCTCGTGGTCCTGGCCCTGGTGGTGGGCCTGCTCTATACCCTGCCGAACTTCTTCGGCGAGGTGCCGGCGGTCCAGGTGTCCAGCGTCAAGGCCACGGTCAAGGTCGATACCAAGCTGCTTGACCGCATCGAGGACCTGCTCAAGTCCGCCGGCATCGCCCATCAGGGTATCTTCGCCGACCCCAACAGCATCCGCGTGCGCATGGCCGACACGGACAGCCAGTTGAAGGCCAAGGACGCCATCGAGAAGGCCCTGAACCCGGACCCCGCCAATGCCGGTTACAGCGTCGCCCTCAACCTGCTCTCCGCCAGTCCCACCTGGCTCAGCGGCATGCATGCCCTGCCCATGTACCTGGGCCTGGACCTGCGCGGAGGCGTCCATTTCCTGCTCCAGGTGGACATGAAGGGCGCGGTCACGAAACGCATGGATGCCATGGCCGCCGACCTGCGCACGCTGATGCGGGACAAGAACGTGCGCCACTCGGGCATCGCCCGGGAGGGCCAGGGCGTTGCCGTACGCTTCCGCGATGCAGACCTGCGCGAAAAGGCCCGCGCGGTGATCCTCGACAACCAGCCGGACCTGGTCCTCACGGAGGCCCAGGAAGGCGCCGACCTGAAGCTGGTGGGCACCCTGAAACCCCAGGCCGTCAAGGCCTTCCAGGAGGAGGCGATCAAGCAGAACATCGCCACCCTGCACAAACGGATCAACGAACTGGGCGTCGCCGAACCGGTCATACAGCAACAAGGTGCGGACCGCATCGTGGTGCAGCTTCCCGGCGTCCAGGACGTGGCCCAGGCCAAGGACCTCATCGGCCGCACAGCCACCCTGGAAGTCCGGATGGTAGAGCAGGCGGCGGTCATCGGCAACGAGGCCCCCTTCGGCACAGACCTCGTGCCGGAGCGCCGGCGTGATGGCTCGATGGCCATGGTTGCCGTGAAAAAGCAGGTCGTCCTGACCGGCGACCGATTCAATGGCGCCCAGGCGACCTTCGACGAGAACCATCGGCCGGCGGTGGCCGTGCAGCTCGACTCCGCCGGCGGCCGCATCATGCGCGACGTGACGCGCGAGAACCTGAAGAAGATGATGGCCATCATCCTCATCGAGAAGGGCAAGGCCGAAGCCATCTCCGTGGCCACCATCCAGGGCGAATTCAGCAACCGATTCCAGATCACCGGCATGTTCTCGCCGGAGGAGACGAATACTCTGGCAATCCTGATCCGTGCCGGTGCCATAGCGGCACCGATGGACATCATCGAGGAACGGGTGATCGGGCCTTCACTGGGCGCCGACAACATCAAGAAGGGCTTCGACTCGACCAAGTGGGGCTTTGCCGCCATCGCCTTGTTCATGGCAGCCTATTACCTGTTGTTCGGCTTCGTCTCGGTCCTGGCCCTGTCGGCGAACCTGCTGTTCCTCGTCGCATTGCTGTCCCTGCTCCAGGCCACCCTGACCCTGCCCGGCATCGCGGCCATCGCCCTGACCTTGGGCATGGCCATCGACGCCAACGTGCTGATCAACGAACGGGTCCGCGAGGAACTGCGCAACGGCTCGACGCCGCAGGCAGCCATCACCGCCGGCTACGAGCGCGCCTGGGGCACCATCTTGGATTCCAACGTGACCACGCTGATCGCCGGCGTGGCCTTGCTGATCTTCGGTTCCGGGCCCGTGCGCGGATTTGCAGTGGTGCACTGCCTGGGCATCATGACCTCGATCTTCAGTTCTGTGGTGGT
>JBPOHD010000033.1:0-3488 GCA_052035955.1 Pseudomonadota bacterium | reverse complement strand
GCCGCCTGCGCGTCCGATTCGAACGACTGGCCGATATCCACGAAGCCTTCCTCAAGATCGCCTGCTGCGTCATCTGCTGGCGCCAACTGCGAAAGGCTCAATCATCATTTTGTTAGGCGTTCTTAGGAGCGGGCTTGCCCGCGAATCCCCAATCCGCAATGCAAAGGAGAACACCATGACCCAGCAAGCCCGCGCCGTCGTCTGCCGCGAAGTCGGCAAGCCCGTCGTCGTCGAGACCGTCACCGTCGATCCGCCGAAGCGGGGCGAGGTGATGATCAGGCTGGCCGCCTGCGGCGTCTGCCACAGCGACCTGTCGGCCACCAACGGTACCCTGCCCCTGCCCACGCCCCTGGTCCTCGGCCACGAGGGGGCCGGCGTCGTCTGCGCCGTCGGCGAGGGGGTCGATGGACTGGCCGTGGGCGACCACGTGCTGAGTTCCTTCGTCAGCATGTGCGGCAAGTGCCGCTATTGCCAGACGGGCCGGCCCCAGCTCTGCGACCAGGCCGCCAAGGCCGCCTACACGCTGCCCGATGGCAGCAACCGCTTCCGCGACGCCGCCGGCCAGCCACTGAACATCTTCTCCGGCTGCGGCGTCATGGCCGAATACGCGACCCTGCACGTGGACAACGTGGTGAAGATCGACGCCGCCATGCCCCTGGACAAGGCCGCCCTGATCGGCTGCGGTGTCATGACCGGCGTCGGCGCCGCGACCAACACGGCGAAGGTGGAGGCCGGCTCGGCGGCCGTCGTCTTCGGCTGCGGCGGCGTCGGCCTCAACGCCATCCAGGGCTGCGCCATCAGCGGCGCCGGCATGATCGTGGCCGTGGACACTTCCGACGCCAAGCTGGAGATGGCCCGCCAGTTCGGCGCCACCCACACGGTGAACGCCAAGGCCGAGGAGAACATCGTCAAGACCCTGAAGAAGCTCACCGGTGGCGGTGCCGACTACGCCTTCGAATGCGTGGGCCTCGGCGAGATTGCCGCCCAGGCCTACGGCGTTCTTCGCAAGGGCGGCAAGGCCGTGGTCGTCGGCGTGGCCGGTCCCAAGGACACCACCTCCATCCGCACGGCGACCCTGACCTTCGAGGAGAAGACCCTCACCGGCAGCTACTTCGGCTCCGCCCGGCCGCGCCAGGACTTCCCGCGCCTGATCCAGCTCTACCGCGCAAAGCGGCTCAAGCTCGACGAACTGATCACCCGCACCTACACCATCGAGGAAGCACCCCAGGCCTTCGCCGACCTGGAGGCGGGCAGGAACGCCCGGGGCGTGATCGTCTTCGGTTAGGCATCCCTTCCAACGCAGGCCCGCCCGGGGGCTCCACGACGCCCCGGCGCACCTGAGCGAGGTCAAGGTGGCCGCCCCGCCCGGAGCCTAGGATGGCGGTTTCATCGGCCGCCCCGGAGCGCCATGGCCCCTACCCCGACCGGTTCCATCGCCGGTTCCCTCGCCGCCTGCCTGCCGCTGCTGAAGGCGGAGGAAGGCCGGATCCCCGGCAACAAGGGAATCTGGGTGGGCATCTATTGCGAGATGACGGAGTTCGCCCTGATGTTCGTCGTCTATTTCCTCGCCCGGGCCCATCACCCGGAGGACTTCGCGGCCGGACCTCAACGCCTGTCCACCCTGGCGGGCACCCTGAACACCCTGTTCATGGTCTCCAGCAGCTACTTCGTGGTGCGGGGGATGCTGGCCATGCGGGAGGCCCGACCGAAGGCGACGCTGCGCTGGCTGGCCCTGGCCTTCGCCTGCGCCGCCGGCTACCTGGTGGTGAAGGGGGTCGAATTCCAGTGGTATGGCGAGCAGGGCATCAACGCCCGCACCGGCATCTTCTACACGGTCTATTACTACCTGGCCTTCAACCACCTGGTGCACGTGGGCTGGGGCAGCCTGGGAATACTCTGGGTCATGGCCCGGACCGCCGCCGGCGCCTACTCGCCCGAGGACCACGACGGCCTGGAGGCCTTCGCCTCCTACTGGCACACCATCGACCTGGCCTGGCTGGTGATCTTCCCGCTGGCCTACGTCTGGCACTGAGATGAGCCACCGCACCGTCGTCGACCTCGTCTGGCTGGCCCTGGCCGGCATGACCCTGGTCGGCGCCCTGATCGGCGAATCGGCCGCCACGGGCCACGCCATCACCTTCGTGGTCGCCTTCGTGATCGCGGCCAAGGGGCGCCTGGTGGTGGACCACTTCATGGAACTGCGCGGCGCCAATACCCGCCTGCACCGGCTGATGTCGGGCTACTTCCACGTCATGCCGCTGCTCGTCGTGCTGACCGATTTTTTCGGCGGGACGATCGCCCGGATCACCCGCCTCTAGGCGCTCGATCGCGCCGGCACCCCGCCCCTACCCGCCCGGCGGCCGGTCCAGGCCCGCATCCACCAGGGAGATCGAATCCTCCTTCGGCTCCAGGTGGGTGGTCACGTGCACCCGGGCGACGGCGCGGCGGATGTCGGCCTCGATCAGCTCCGACCAGCGATGTCCCTCATGGACGGTCCACTCCCCAGGCACCAGGACATGGACGGTCACGAAGGCCCGGGCGCCGGCCTGGCGGGTACGCAGGGCGTGGAATTCGATGCCTTTGGCCCGATAGGCATCGAGGATGGAAGCGATGGCCGCCCGGTCCGCCTCCGGCAGGGAGGCATCCATCAGGCCCTCCGCCGAGCGGTGCATGAGCCGCCAGCCGGTCCACAGGATATTGACCGCCACCGCCAGGGCGATGGCCGGGTCCAGCCACAGCCAGCCGGTCAACCAGACCAGGGTGACGCCCAGGATGACGCCGGCCGAGGTCCACACGTCGGTCAGCAGGTGGCGGGCATCGGCCTCCAGGGTGATGGAGCCGTAGTCGCGCCCCGCCCGCAGCAGCACCCAGGCCGTGGCGGCGTTGATCGCCGAGGCGGCGACCGAGACGGCCAGGCCGGCGCCGACCGCCTCGAGGGGCGCCGGCTCCAGCAGCCGCATGACGGCGGCGTAGGCGATGGCGAGTGCGGCGAGGAGGATCAGGAAACCCTCGAAGGCGCTCGAGAAATATTCGGCCTTGCCGTGGCCATGGGCGTGGTTCTCGTCCGGCGGGATGGCAGCCACCGTCAGCATGGCCAGGGCCATCGTGGCGCCGGCCAGGTTCACGAGGGACTCGACCGCATCCGAGAGCAGGCCCACGGAGCCGGTGAGCTGCCAGGCGATGCCCTTCAGCAGGATGGTGGCCAGGGCGGCGGCGATGGAGAGCCAGGCGTAGCGCTGGAGGGAGACGGGGATCATCCCGGTGTGACCGAGGTTTTCGGGTTCATGGCGGCGGTGAATTGTCGCACCGGTCCGCGACGGCGAACGATGGCCGGCAGCATGCCCCGCCCATGTTAAGGGCGCCTTAGAACGCCTAACAAAATGATGATTGAGCCTTTCGCAGTTGGCGCCAGCAGATGACGCAGCAGGCGATCTTGAGGAAGGCTTCGTGGATATCGGCCAGTCGTTCGAATCGGACGCGCAGGCGGC
>JBPOHD010000142.1:0-12201 GCA_052035955.1 Pseudomonadota bacterium | reverse complement strand
GCCAGCTGCATGCCGAGGCAGATGCCCAGGTAGGGCACCTTGTTCTCGCGCGCAAAGCGGATGGCGGCGATCTTGCCTTCCGTGCCGCGCTTGCCGAAGCCGCCCGGAACGAGGATGGCGTCCATGCGCTTGAGGGCGCCGACGCCGTCGCGCTCGATGCCCTCGGAATCGACGTAATGGATGTTCACCCGGCTGCGTGTGTGCATGCCGGCGTGGCTCAGGGCTTCGGTCAGGGACTTGTAGGACTCGGTCAGATCCACGTACTTGCCGACGAAGGCGATCTCGACCGTCGCCTGGGGATGTTCGAGGGCATCGACCAGCTTCTTCCAGATCGACAGGTCGGCCGCCCGCGCCAGGATGCCCAGCTTGTGGCAGACGATCTCGTCGAGCATCTGGTCGTGCAGCATGGCGGGGATCTTGTAGATCGAATCCGAATCCGTCACCGAGATGACGCCTTCCGGCTGCACGTTGGTGAAGAGCGCGATCTTCTTGCGCTCGTCGTCCGGCACCGGGCGGTCGGCCCGGCAGAGCAACACGTCGGGCTGGATGCCGATCTCGCGCAATTCCTTGACCGAGTGCTGGGTCGGTTTGGTCTTCAGCTCGCCGGCGGCGGCGATCCAGGGCAGCAGGGTCAGGTGGATGTAGCAGGTGTTCTGGCGACCCTCCTCGATGCCCATCTGGCGGATGGCCTCCAGGAAGGGCAGCGACTCGATGTCCCCCACCGTGCCGCCGACCTCGACGATGGCCACGTCGGCGCCCTCGGCGCCGCGCTTGAGATAGAGCTTGATCTCGTCCGTGATGTGCGGAATGACCTGGACGGTCTTGCCCAGGTATTCGCCGCGCCGCTCCTTCTTGATCACGGACTCGTAGATCTGTCCGGTCGTGAAGTTGTTGCGCTTGCTCATCTTGGCGCTGGTGAAGCGCTCGTAGTGGCCCAGGTCCAGATCGGTCTCGGCGCCGTCCTCGGTGACGAAGACCTCGCCGTGCTGGAAGGGGGACATGGTCCCCGGATCCACGTTGATGTAGGGATCGAGCTTGAGGTGGGTGACCTTGATGCTGCGGGACTCGAGGATGGCGCCCAGGGACGCGGCGGCGATGCCTTTGCCCAGACTGGACACGACACCACCCGTGACGAAGACGTATTTGGTCATGGGAAAGCGGGTGCGGGAAAGCCAAATGATAGCCGAAAGCGGGCGGGCGCTCAAACCGCCGCCGCGAAAGCCGGCACCCGTTCCCGCCGGCAGCCATCCATCGCAGCCCATGCCGGCGCCGCAACGCGCAAGATCGAACGCCACCGTGAACGAGGTCACGGAAATCGCGCCCGATTAGTCCGAAAGTACTATTGTCGCCAACGCGGTGAAGACGGTCCAATACGTCCGGCACAGTACCGATCCTAACCATCGTCTCAGGGAGAACCAAATGACATTCAGCATCAGAAAGACCGCCCTCGTCGTCAGCGCCGCCTTCGCCGCCCTGAGCCTCGCCGGCCAGGCCCAGGCCGGCCTGCTGGGCAGCACCGTCGACGTCCAGTACTACGCCTACGGCGGTGCCTACGACGGCACCGGATCGCCGACCAGCTTCGTCGCCGACGGCGGCGCCCACGCGCAGTTCTTCGACTACTACGACATCACCGTCACCGACACGAAGATCACCTACACCTATCTGAGCAACACGGATTGGAGCCCGTCCGACGTTTCCCTGAACAGCGGCGGCCTGTTCATCACCAACGGCAACCTGCTGACCTTCTCCACGCCCCTTACCAGCGTGAGCCTGGACCCCTCCAGCGTCGTGCCCGGCTTCTCGGCCGCCAACGTGACCTTCAATGCGAACAGCGTGGCCGTGGATTGGCAGGGGGTCCATTTCAACCGCGGCGACCAGGTCGTGTTCAACGTGTCGGCCGTGCCCGAGCCGGAAACCTACGCGATGATGCTGGCCGGCCTCGGCCTCATGGGCGCCATCGCGCGCCGCCGCAAGCAATAAGCCGGATCGCACGCGGACCAACGGGGCTTCGGCCCCGTTTTTTTCGCCCGCGGGGCAAACGCTGCCGCAGCCGACATGGATGCCCCGAGCATCGTCCCGCTGCCACCGCACCCCGCCTCCCAAAAAGGCGGCAAATCCGGCCAGATCGAAGATGACTCCAACGCCGACGGCGGATCACGAGGCGTGGAATACCATCGACGAGCCACTTTTGTCCGAGTTTGTCGCCATGCTGTCTTGCCAGTTGGGTCGTGCGCATTCCCCGCGCGGGACCGAGGGCGGGGGAAGAGCTGCGAGGGCAAACGCGCGCACCTGGGCCTCCGGGTCCCGTCTCCAGCATCCCCGACCCGCGATCGTCCGTCGCCGAGATCGTCAAGGAGGGCGTCTGAGCCGCCTCAGGTCAGTTTGTTGATCGCACCGTTGATCGCATCTTCCACCAGTTGCCGGTCGGCGGCGGCATCGCCGAGGATGGTCTCCCAATACAGCCGTACGTAGGCCGTCCGATGGCTGGTCTTGAGGTCCAGGGTCTGCAGCCCGCGACCCTGGCCGAACCCGAAGTCCGTGGCATGGCCGAGGATATCGTGGACCCCGGCTTGCCAGATTCCGGCTTGCACGGTGACGATGATCGCCGCGATGCGACGGTGGAACTCCTGAGCCATTTCAACCGTGAAGCCACTATTGTCCATCATGGTAGCGATGCCCGGTGGTGCCGGCGGCTGCGGGTGGCTTGACGCCGGGTCCGCTGCGCCACCGCTGGCTTGTTGGAGATATGCCGGCCGGATTCGACTTCGCATTCATGCCGGCGCGACGTCAGGGTGGGGCGGCGGGCAAGGCGCGAATCGCCGATACCCGGGCCTCACGGGATGTCCCTCGACGAGAGGGTTCCCGATGCGGCGTGCAACTCCGCATTCAGCGCGTCGACGACGCCGGCCCAATTGGCGTCGTCGAGAATGGCTTCGCGCAGGAAGTTCGCCTGGGAAAGGGTCCAGAAGCCTGCCTCGTGCAGGAGAACCTCGCGGCCGAGGGGGCCGTGCGACTCGATGAAGAGCGCGATGGCTTTCGCATCGTTCGCCTTGCCCAGTTGCGCAAACAGGCTGCCCATGTCGCGTACCGCCAATTCCATCAACATCTCCCGTCCGGCAGGGCTTTCCGCCGGTGCCGGGACGCCGCCCAATCCATGTCTGCATGTCGAGCCTCGGCCCATCGCCGGCCCGTGTGCGAACGGAAGCCATTGCGCGTCCCGAACGGCATTGTCCGGCTGGCATCCCGGCGCATCTGTGCGCTGGCGCACGAACTAATCGGAGGCGCTTGCCTACACTCGGTGACCTCCATGGACCCATCGCCGATACTCCCCGCCGAATTTGCCCTGCCGACGCCGGGCGGGCTTGCCTTGTCGGGATCATGGACGGCACGCGGCATCGGCGGAATGCAGCGGCGCATCGACGCCCTGAAGCCGACACCGTCGACGACCGCCGACGGAACGGCCATCGTCGCCCTCGATGCGGCCGGCGCCTGGCTGCTGCATCGCCTGGCCCTCCGTCTCGGTCGCGACGGTACGGGTATCCCGATCGGCGGATTGCGGCCGGAGTTCGCCCACTTGTTCGACATCGTCGCAAAGGCGTCCGTCGAGCAGGCCGCCGCCCCGCCGCCGGCCCTGCCCGCTCCCCCTTTCGGTCTGGCCGGCCTGGGCCAGGCTGCCGACGCCCTGCGCCGGCAAGGGCTCGCCCTGCTCGGATTCATCGGCGAATCGGCCATGGCGCTGGCGGGATGCCTCGCCCACCCGTCGCGGTTCCGCTGGCGCCCCGTCCTGTTCAACATCCGCAGCGGCGGCTTCGACGCCCTGCCCATCGTCGGCCTGCTCTCCTTCCTGCTCGGCATCGTGGTCGCCTACCAGGGGGCCGACCAGTTGCGGCGCTACGGTGCCAACATCTTCGTCGCCGACCTCGTGGGCCTGTCCATGCTGCGCGAGTTCGCCCCCCTGATCACCGCGATCATCATCGCCGGCCGTTCCGGCTCCGCCTACGCCGCCCAGATCGGAACCATGGCCGTGACCGAGGAGATCGACGCCATGCGCACCCTCGGCATCGCCCCCCTCGAAATGCTGGTGCTGCCCAAGGTGATCGCACTCCTGGTCGTCCTGCCGCTGCTGACGGTCTTCGCCGACGTGCTCGGCGTCTTCGGCGGCATGATCATGGCCCAGGTCAAGCTCGGCGTCGGATTCTCCGAATTCCTCGACCGCTTCGTGAAGGCCGTCGGCGTCAGCGCCTATCTGACCGGCATCGTCAAGGCCCCGGTGTTCGCGGTGATCATCGCCATCACGGGCTGTTACCAGGGCTTTC
Organism: Pseudomonadota bacterium; assembly: GCA_052035955.1. Classification (GTDB taxonomy): domain Bacteria; phylum Pseudomonadota; class Gammaproteobacteria; order Burkholderiales; family Rhodocyclaceae; genus JAEUNJ01. The sequence goes on along the minus strand of JBPOHD010000142.1, from coordinate 7,885 downwards.
GCACCAGGGGCGGCGCCGACAGCGTCGGCCGCCAGACCACGCGCAGCGTGGTGCAGTCCATCTTCCTGGTGATCGTCGCCGACGCCCTGTTCTCCGTCGCCTTCAGCGCACTGGATATCTGACTTGGCCACCGGCACGGAAGCCCATGAAACGGTCATCGCCATGAGCAAGGTGTCGACCCGCTTCGGCGAGCACATCGTGCACGCGGACCTCGACCTGGAGGTGAGGCGCGCCGAGATCTTCGCCCTGATCGGCGGCAGCGGCTCGGGCAAGTCGACCCTGCTGCGGGAGATGATCCTCCTCCAGGAGCCCGACTCGGGTTCGATCCGCGTGCTCGGCGTCGACCTGAAAGACATCGGCGGCGAGGCCGCGATGGCCTTGCGCCGGCGCTGGGGCGTCATGTTCCAGCACGGCGGACTGTTCGGCTCGCTGACGGTCAAGGAAAACGTCGGCCTGCCCCTGCGCGAGCACACGGAACTCGGCGACGGGCTGATCGACGAGATCGCCGCCTGGAAGCTATCGCTGGCCGGCCTCGAACCCAAGGTCGGCGCCCAGTACCCGGCCGAGTTGAGCGGCGGCATGATGAAGCGCGCCTCCCTTGCCCGCGCCATCGCCCTGGACCCGGAGTTGCTGTTCCTCGACGAGCCGACGGCCGGCCTCGACCCGGAGAGCGCCGACGGCGTCGACGACCTGGTGCGCAGGCTGCGCGACCTGTTCGGCCTGACCATCGTCATCATCACCCACGACCTGGACCTGCTGTGGCAGGTCGCCGACCGGGTCGCCGTGCTCGGCGACGGTCGCGTCTGCGGCCTGGGCACGATGGCCGAACTTTCCGCCTCGACCGACGCCGCCGTGCGGAAGTTCTTCGACGGACCGCGCGGCCGGGCCGCCCGCCAGCAGGAAGGCATGCTTTCCGCACCGCCTGTCGGCGGCGCAACGGGGAGTCCATCATAGAAACCAAGGTCAATTTCGCCGTCGTCGGCGCCTTCGTGCTCGTCCTCGGCGCCGTCCTGGTCGGCGGGGTCCTCTGGCTCGTCTCGGGCGGCGCCTTCCAGAAGAAGTACGACCTGTATTGGGCCGTCGAGGACGAATCGGTGGCCGGCCTGAGCGTCAATGCGCCGGTCAAGTACAACGGCGTCGATGTGGGCAAGGTCAGGCAGATCCACCTGGACCCTGCGGATCCCGGGCGGGTCAACCTGCTGTTCGCCATCGAACGGGGAACACCCGTCAAGGTGGACACGGTGGCGGTCCTCAAGACCCAGGGACTGACCGGCATCGCCTACGTGGAACTGAGCGGCGGCGCCCGCGACGCGCCGGCCCTGCGGGCCACCGGCGGCAATGACTATCCGGTGATCCGCACCAAGCCCTCCCTCGGCGCGCGCCTGGAAAACGTGCTGACGACGGCCCTCGCGAAACTCGACACCACGTCCAACAATATCAATGCCATCCTCGGCGACGAGAACCGGGCCGCCTTCAAGAGTGCACTGGCCGACATCGCCACTGTGGCGCGCACGATAGCGGCACGCCGGGAGGACATCGACAGCGGCATCGCCAGTGCTGCCCGCACCCTGGACAACGCATCGCTGGCGACAACCCGGGCCGGGCCGGTCATCGAGCGGATCGACAAGGCGGCAGTGGCGATCGAGCGCATGGGCGACGAGGTGGCGCGCACCAGTGCCGGCGCCGGGCGGACCATCGAGTCGGCCGGCGGCGACCTGAAGCGCTTTACGGCGGAGACCCTGCCGGAACTGGAGCGACTGCTCGCCGAACTCAACGTCCTGTCCACCTCCCTGCGTCGCCTGACCGAGCAGACCGAGCGCAACCCGGCCGGACTGCTGTTCGGTCGCCGGCCGGCACCGGAAGGACCGGGGGAGACTTCCACGGGATCGGACAAGCCATGAACGACGAAAACCTCGCACGCATCGGCTGGGCAGTCGGCGCAGTCCTCCTGGCCGTCCTCGGCGGCGGCTGCAGCGCATTGCGCTCGACCACCGCGCCGCAGCCGTCCTTCTACTCCCTGGACGCTGCGGGGGGCGACCCGCCGGCCGCCCGCCCCGGAAAAATCGCGGCGGCCACGGCGCCGACCCTGATCGTCAATCCGACCCATGCGGCGTCGGGTTTCGACAGCCAGCGGATCATCTTCCTGCGCGAGGAGCACAAGCTCGAATACTTCGCCCACAGCGAATGGGTGGACACGCCGGCACGCATGCTCGCTCCCCTGATCGTTGCCGCCGTCGAGGCCGGCGGCAGCTTCCATGCCGTGCTGCCGACACCCAGCACCGCTGCCGGCGACCTGCGCCTGGACACGGAGATCGTCAGGCTGCAGCACGACTTTTCCACCAGCCCGTCGCGCGTCCGCTTGACGCTGCGTGCCTACGTAACCGACGACGCGACCCGCAAGGTGGTCGCCCAAGGAGAGTTCGACGTGGCCGTGCCCACCGCCAGCGCCGATCCCCGGGGCGGGGTGATCGCTGCCAACCAGGTCGTCCGACAGGTTCTGGGGCAGCTGACAGCCTTGTGCGACGAAGCGGCAGGCACCTGGGCCGCGACGCGTCCGGAAGCGCTCCCGGCCGGCAGGGAAGGCCGGCCCACCCGGTAAAGCCAGCCCACCGGCCCCGCCACAGTCGAGGAAGCGCGGCCTGCCTGGCTAAAGCAGCCGCTGGATCAGGCGCGCCATCCATTCCTTCAGGTGGAGCAGCAGGGAGCGCCTTTCCCAGGCGACCGGGTCGATCTCGTCCGAGGCCTCCAGGTCCTGGGCGAACATGGCCTGCATCTGCAGGCCGAAATCCCGCCCGAGGACGACGGCATTGACTTCGTCGTTATCGAGGAAGCTGCGCCAGTCGAGGTTGCTCGACCCGACGCACGACCAGACGCCGTCGATCATCGCCGTCTTGGCGTGCAGCACCGCCCCGCGGCGCTCGAAGACGCGGACGCCCGCCTGCAGCAGGCTGGAGTAGTGGGAGCGGCCGGCATGGAAGGTGCTGTCCGAGTCCGAATGGCTGGGCAGGATGAGCCGCACGTCGACGCCGCGTCCAGCGGCGTCGGTCAGCGACTTCAGCAACTGGGGGTCGGGAACGAAGTAGGCTTGGGTCAGATGGACCTGCCTTTCGGCATTGCCGATCGCCGAGACCAGGGTCAGGTAAATCAGGCTGTAGGGGTCGTCCGGCGTGCTGCCGATGGCGCGCACGATGTCCTTGCCCCGCGCCGCCAGGGCGGGAAAGTAGTCCCTGTGCGCCAGCGGCTTGCCGTGCTGCTTGGCCCAGGTTTCCATGTAGAGCTTCTGCAACTCGCCGACGACGGGGCCGTCGATCTGCAGGTGGGTGTCGCGCCACTCGACCGCGTTTGCGGACGATCTGCGCAGGGGCCTGGCGAGTGATCCCGAGGAATAGACGCTGCTGATGTTGATGCCGCCGATGAAGGCGGTTTGCCCGTCCACGACCAGCAGCTTGCGATGGTCCCGATGGTTGGGCGCCCAGGCATTCTTCCCCGCGAACGGATTCATCGGGTTGAACTTCAGCACCGCGATTCCGGCGATCGCCAGGCGGTCGAAGAAGGCGGCGGGCGTTCCCATGCTGCCGAACCCGTCATGGATCACGTTCACCTGAACTCCCGCTGCCTGCTTTTCCAGCAACAGGTCAGCGAACTGACGCCCGACCTCATCGTCTTCGATGATGTAGGACTCCAGATTGACGTGGTCGCGGGCATTGCGGATGGCGGCGAACATGGCCGAGTAGGTGGCGGCACCGTCCTGCAGCAGGGTGACCCGGTTGCCGAGGACGAGGGGGCTGCCGACGATCGCCTGCTCGATGGCGATCTGCTTGTCGAGGATGTCGATGTCGCCGGACCGGCGCTTGAGCTCGGCGACGATGGCGGCGCTCCGCTGCGCCGACACAGGGCCGCTGGCGGCTTCGAACCGGGCCGCCTGGGCCGCGTGCCGCTCCGTCAGGTCATCGGCATCCGGGAGGGTCGCGCACCCCGCCGCCGCGAGCAGGCCGCAAGCTGCCAGGCAGGCAAGTCTCGACGCGGATGCGAGCATATCCATGATGATGCGCCGAACGGCGCCGGCGCCCCGGCGGCCCGGACGAAACCCGGAGGGCCGCTCAGCGCGCGGGCGCGGGCTCGGCCGGCGGAACGATCACCACGGTGGAGCCTGTCTTGCCGCGTTCACCCGCGGCACCGGTGGCACCCGTATCGCCAGTGGAGCCAGTCGAACCGGTGGAACCCGTGGATCCTGTCGCACCGGTCGCGCCCGTGGCGCCGGCGGGACCGGCGGGCCCGGGAACGGCAACCGGGGCGGGCGCCGGAGCAGGGATCGTGACCACGGTGGCCGGTGCGGCCGGAGGCGCTTTTTCGCAGGCGCCCAGGGCCAGGGACAGCATCGACGCGACCAGCAGAATCGAATATCTCATGTCATTTCCTTGTGGTTGTCCAGAACCTGAGGGGGGATAGCGCGTGGAATGTACGCCCGGCCCGGCGCGCCCTCTGTACGCTGGCGCACCCCCGCGACTCCCCGCAGTGCCGTCGTCGGCCCACATCAAGGCCCAGGCGCGCCCCACGGCGCCGGCGGCAGGCGCCAGCCGCCCCCCAAGGCCTTGAACAGCGCCACGGCGGCCTGCAGGCGCGCCAGGCGGATCTGGGCACCCTGGTCCTCCGCCTGGAACAGGGTGCGCTGGGCATCGAGCACGGACAGGAGGTCATCCACACCTTCGCGATAGCGGATTTCCGCCAACCGGAGGGCGCGACGGGCTTCCGCGAGCGTCAGATCCTGCAGCAGTCCCTGCTCCGCCGTGCCGCTGCAGCCGGCAAGGGCGGCCTCCACGTCGGCCAGGGCCGCGAGGATGGACTTGCGATAGTTCTCGACCAGTTCGCGCTCGTTCGACCGGGTGAGTGCGATAGCGCCGCGCCGGCGACCGCCGTCGAAGATCGTCTGCAGCAGGGACGCGCCCAGCGCCAGGCTCGCCGTCGGCGTGTTCAGGAAGTTGACCAGGACGCCGCTCGCCAGCCCTGCCGACCCCGAAAGCTGGATCGCCGGCAGCAGGGCGGCGCGCGCCGCCGCCACATTGGCATGGGCAGCCGCCAGTTGCGCTTCCGCGCGGGCCACGTCGGGGCGCCGCGTCAGCATGTCCGCCGGCAGCCCGGGGGCGATGCGCGGCACGGCCAGATTCGCCAGGTCCGGCGCCGTGCCCGCGACCGTGGCACCGGCGGCGAACCCCTGCGGCGGCCGCCCGAGCAGCAATGCCAGCGCGAAGAGCGTCTGGCGTTCCTGCAGTTCCAGGGGTGGAATCGACGCCTGCTGCGCCAGCACCGCCGTGCGCTGGCGCGCCAGGTCCAGGGCGGAGGCGGAACCGTTGCGCAGGCGCGCATCCACCACGGCGAAGACCCGGTCGGCGATGGCCAGGTTGGCGCGCGCAATCGCCAGGCGGCCGCGCAGGGACAAGACCTGGAAATAGGCGCTGGCGACGCCCGCCGTCAGCGTCAGGCGTACGCTTTCCAGATCGTGGCGGTCGGCGCGCAGGGCCGCTTCGGCACCTTGCACGCCCGCGGCATTGAGGCCCCACAGGTCCAGTTCGTAGGCGGCCGTGAAGCTGCCGCTGGAACTGTCGGCGGCACCCCAGTCTCCGCCGGGCGGCGCGCTGGCTAACTCGGCCGGCACGGAAATCAGGTCATCAGTCATTGGTTAGCAACCGCCTGCGGTTGAAACCGCAGGCTGATATCGGCAAAGCATGCTGAAGCAAGCTAGTGTGCGCACAATTGAGCTTGCTTTAGCATGCTTTGCGCAGCATGCCAGACGCCGAACGCTGCGCGGTTCGGCGGCGGCGCCGCGGCGCTATTGCCGGATCTTGTTCTTAGCTTTCATCATTAGGCGGCGGCGCCACAGTGCGACCACCGGATCATCTTCCTAACTTCCATTGTTCAGCGCCTATGCGTTGATCTGCGCCGCCACCAGCGCCGGCGCCTCGGCCAGCGCGGCCGGCAGGCCGGCCAGGTCGACGCCGCCGGCCTGGGCCAGATTGGGCCGACCGCCGCCGCCGCCGCCCAGCTTCTTGGCGATGGCCTGCACCAGCTTGCCGGCATGGACGCCGCGGCCCACCAGGTCGTCGGTGACGGCTGCCACCAACTGCGGCTTGCCGTCGATGGCCGCACCCAACACGACGACGCCCGAGCCAAGCTGGTTCCTGAACCAGTCGGTCATCTGGCGCATGACGTTGGCGTCGGCGGCCGTGACCTGCTGGGCCAGCACCTTGACGCCGCCGGCCTCCACGACCTTGCCCAGCAGCGTCTGGACCTCCTGGCGGGCCGCCTGCTCGCGCAGCCGCGCGAGCTCCTTCTGCTGGCTGGCACTCTGCTCCACCAGCGCCTGCGCCTTGCGGTCCAGCTCGGACTCCGGCACGCCCAAGGCAGCAGCCGTGCGGTGCAGCAGGCCCAGCCGCTCTTGCAGCAAGGCATGGGCGCCGCGGCCGGTGACGGCCTCGATGCGCCGCACGCCGGAGCCGACGCTGCCCTCGCTGCCGATATGAAACACGCCGATCTCGGCCGTGTTGTTCACGTGGTTGCCGCCGCAGAGCTCGCGGCTGAGGGGAGAGGCCGGTAGATTGGTGGATTGGGGAATTGGTAGATTGGTTGACTGGGTGATTGGGGAGGTAGGCGCGCCGATTTCGACGACGCGTACTTCGTCGCCGTATTTTTCGCCGAAGAGGGCCATCGCGCCGGTGGCGACCGCGTCTTTGTAGGCCATCCAGCGCCAAGCCACGGGGTCGTTGCGGTAGATCCAGTCGTTGACGCCCTGCTCGATGGCGGCCATCTCCTGTTCGCTCACCATGCCGGGATGGGTGAAGTCGAAGCGCAGGCGGTCGGGCGCGACCAGCGAGCCGGCCTGGCGCACGTGATTGCCCAGCACGCGGCGCAGCTCGGCGTGCAGCAGGTGCGTGGCCGTGTGGTTGCGCATGATGTCCCAGCGGCGCTGCACGTCCACCGCGGCCACGGCCTGGCTGCCCTCGGTCACCACGCCATGCGTCACCTGGCCGCTGTGGACGATGACGCCGGCCACCGGCCGCCGTGTGTCGCCAACGGTTACTTCCCAACTCGGAAACACGCCGGCCGCGCTGCGGATCACGCCCGTGTCGCTGACCTGGCCGCCGCTTTCGACATAGAAAGGCGTGGCCGCCAGGACGATCTCGACCTGATGGTCCTCGCTGGCCTGGCTGACCACCGCGCCGCCGGCAATGATCGCGGCCACGGCGCTTTCGGTCTCGGTGGCGTACAGGTAGACGTGATCGACCCCGCCGGCCGGCAGCCGCTCCAACAGGCCCGCGTAGACGCTCAAGTCCTTGCCCTCGCCGGCGCCGCCGAACTGGGCGGCCGCGCGCGCGCGCTGGCGCTGCTGCTCCAGGGCCGCGCGGTAGCCGGGCATGTCGATGACCAATCCGTTTTCCGTGGCGATATCCCTCGTCAGGTCCAGCGGAAAGCCGTAGGTGTCCCACAGACGGAAGGCCGCGTCGCCGGGCAACACCGTCTCGCCGCGCGCCTTGACCTCAGCCACCAGTTCCTCCAGCAGCGCCAGGCCCAGGTCCAGGGTGCGCAGGAAGCGCTCCTCCTCGTGCCGGATGGTGGCGAGGATGAAATCAGCCCGCTCGGCCAGCTCCGGGTAGACGCCGCCCATCTGGTCGATGACCGTGCGGCTGACCTGGTGCAGGAAAGGATCGGTGAAGCCCAGCAGCCGGCCATGGCGGGCGGCGCGGCGCAGCACCAGGCGCAGGATGTAGTTGCGCCCCTCGTTGCCCGGCAGCACGCCGTCGCCGATCAGGAAGGTGATGGCGCGCGCGTGGTCGGCGATGACGCGGTAGGAGACGTGCTGCGCAGCCATCTGGGCGTCGTCGTGGTTGAG
>JBPOHD010000086.1:0-5411 GCA_052035955.1 Pseudomonadota bacterium | reverse complement strand
GCGCTTCGCGGATCTACGCCAGGGGCATCGTCCAGCCGCGGCGGCATGAACTGCCGCGCATTGCCTGCGCCACTGGAAGGCGATGGCCGGATCGGGTAAGTTACGGCCATGGGTATGTTCGATCTGATCGATTTGCTGTCGTCCAACCAGGTGGATTTCGTCCTTGTCGGCGGACTGGCCGTCGCCTTGCACGGCTATCAACGGGTCACCATGGATGTCGACGTGGTATTGGCGATGGATGAAGCCAACCTCGACCGTTTCATTGCCGCCGCCGAAGCGGCCGGTCTTCGACCGACGGTGCCCGTACCCATCGGCTCGCTGCGGCAACCCGCGTTGATCGACCAGTGGCACCGGGAAAAGGGCATGCTGGCGTTCAGCCTGCGCAGTCCCGATGCAGTCGCGACCGTGATCGACGTTCTGGTCAAGCCCAAAGTACCCTATGCCGACTTGCGCCGTGATGCGATTATCATCGAGGTTGGACCGCATGGCATTCCTGTAGCGTCCATCGATCACCTGATCGAAATGAAGACGGGCACCGGCCGTGGCAAGGACGCGGTGGACATCGAGGCTTTGAAGAAGCTGAAGGCCGGGGAGGCGCCATGACGGCTGACGACAACCTGCGGCTCATTCGCGAGATCGAGGCAAATCGCGCCTTCCTTCTCGCGGCGTACCAGCAGAATCCGAAGCTTCTGGCGTGCGCAGAGGCGCGAATTCGCGAACTGTTCCAGTCTTTACCCTCCGTGCCGCCGGCGGCTGACGAACCAAGGCCCTGACGCTTCGCTCCCCAGGGGTTGTGGCCGCGCGGCACCTGGACGGTTGCTGTAAGGCCGAGGCTGGGACGCAAGAAACGCGCCCCCGCCTTGTGGGCGGGGGCGCCGGACGCCGGCGGATGTGCCGGCGTTGTTGCCCTGTCGGAGCGCGCCCCGGAACCACGGGCGCCGCTCCGGACCGAAACTCAGACCGTGACCGTATCGGCCACGTCCTGGAAGTCGGCGATCTGGTTGAAGTTCATGTAGCGATAGACGTCTGCGGCCTTGGCATTCACCGCCTTCACCTGCTCCACGTATTCGGCCACGGTGGGCAGCTTGCCCATCAGGGCCGCCACCGCGGCCAGTTCGGCGGAGCTGAGGTAAACGCGGGTGTCGATGCCCAGGCGGTTCGGGAAGTTGCGCGTCGAGGTGGACACCGCCGTGCTGCCCTTCCTGACCTGGGCCTGGTTGCCCATGCACAGGGAGCAGCCGGGCATCTCCATGCGGGCGCCGGACTTGCCCAGGATGGCGTAGTAGCCCTCCTCGTTCAGGATCATGGCGTCCATGCGGGTGGGCGGGGCGATCCACAGGCGGGTCGGGATGTCGCTCTTGCCGTCCAGCACCTTGCCGGCGGCTCGGAAGTGGCCGATGTTGGTCATGCAGGAGCCGATGAAGACCTCGTCGATCTTGTCGCCGGCCACCTCGGACAGCAGCTTCACGTCGTCCGGGTCGTTCGGGCAGGCGAGGATGGGCTCCTTCACGTCGGCCAGGTCGATCTCGATGACAGCGGCGTACTCGGCGTCGGCATCCGGGGCGAGCAGGGTGCCGTTGGCGATCCAGTCCTCCATGGCCTTGATGCGGCGGCCCAGGGTGCGCTTGTCCTCGTAGCCCTCGGCGATCATCCACTTCATCAGCGTGATGTTGGACTTCAGGTACTCGACCACGGGCTCCTTGTTCAGGCGCACGGTGCAGCCGGCGGCGGAACGCTCGGCGGAGGCGTCGGTCAGCTCGAAGGCCTGCTCCACCTTCAGGTCCGGCAGTCCCTCGATCTCCAGGATGCGGCCGGAGAAGAGGTTCTTCTTGCCCTGCTTGGCGACCGTCAGGTGCCCCTGCTTGATGGCGTAGTAGGGGATGGCGTTCACCAGGTCGCGCAGCGTGATGCCGCGGGCGCCGGCCTCGGCCAGGGAACCCTTGAAGCGCACCAGCACCGATTCCGGCATGTCCAGCGGCATGACGCCGGTGGCGGCGGCGAAGGCCACGAGGCCGGAGCCGGCCGGGAAGGAGATGCCGATGGGGAAGCGGGTATGGGAGTCGCCGCCAGTGCCGACGGTATCCGGCAGCAGGAAGCGGTTCAGCCAGGAGTGGATGACGCCGTCACCGGGCCGCAGGCTGACACCGCCGCGGGCGGTGATGAAGCTGGGCAGGGTGCGGTGGGTCTTCACGTCCACCAGCTTCGGGTAGGCGGCGGTGTGGCAGAAGGACTGCATGACCAGGTCGGCGGAGAAGCCCAGGCAGGCCAGGTCCTTCAGCTCGTCGCGGGTCATGGGGCCGGTAGTGTCCTGGGAGCCGACGGAAGTCATGCGCGGCTCGCAGTAGGTGCCGGGGCGTACGCCCTTGCCCTCGGGCAGGCCGCAGGCGCGGCCGACCATCTTCTGGCCGAGGCTGTAGCCCTTGCCGCTGTCCTTGGGGGCGACGGGCAGCCGGAAAAGGGTGGAGGCGGGCAGCTTCAGCAACTCGCGGGCCTTGGCCGTCAGGGCGCGGCCGATGATCAGATTGATGCGGCCGCCGGCGCGTACCTCGTCGAGCAGCACGGCGGTCTTCAGGGGCGCCTCGGCGATGACCGCGCCATCCTTCAGCGCCTTGACGACGGCGGTGGCGTGGTCCACCTGCAGCTCGACCACGTCGCCCATGTCCATCTTGGCGACGTCGATCTCGACGGGCAGGGCGCCGGCATCCTCCTGGGTGTTGAAGAAGATGGGGGCGATCTTGCCGCCCAGGCAGACGCCGCCAAAGCGCTTGTTGGGCACGAAGGGGATGTCCTCGCCGGTCCACCACAACACGGAGTTGGTGGCGGACTTGCGCGAGGAGCCGGTGCCCACGACGTCGCCGACATAGGCGACGGGATGGCCCTTGGCCTTGAGGGCCTCGATGGTCTTCATCGGTCCGCGCTCGCCGGCCTTCTCCGGCTCGATGCCGGGGCGGGGGTTCTTCAGCATGGCGACGGCATGGAGGGGGATGTCCGGCCGGCTCCAGGCGTCCGGCGCCGGGGAGAGGTCGTCGGTGTTGGTCTCGCCGGTCACCTTGAAGACCGTGACCTTGATGGACTTGGGCACTTCCGGTCGCGAGGTGAACCACTCGGCGTCGGCCCAGGACTGCATGACCGCCTTGGCGTTGGCATTGCCGGCGGCGGCCTTCTCGGCCACGTCGTTGAAGTAGTCGAACATCAGCAACGTGAACTTGAGTCCCCTGGCGGCGACGGTGCCGACCGCGGCGTCGTCCAGCAGGTCGATCAGGGGCTTCACGTTGTAGCCGCCCAGCATGGTGCCGAGCAGCTCGGTGGCCTTCTCGCGGGAGATCAGTGCGCAGGCCTGGGTACCCTTGGCGACGGCCTCCAGGAAGGCGGCCTTGACCTTGGCGGCGTCATCGACGCCGGCCGGGACCCGGTTGGTGATCAGGTCGACCAGGAAGGCTTCCTCGCCGGCGGGGGGATTCTTCAGCAGGCCGACCAGTTCCTCGGTCTGCTGCTTGGAGAGGGGCAGGGGCGGGATGCCGAGGGCGGCGCGCTCGGCGACGTGGGCACGGTAGGCTTGCAGCATGGTGGGTGTCCTCGTGGGTGGCAGGGTGATTGGTTCAGTTGAAGAAACGCACGCGGGCATCGGCCGGGATGCTCATCCCTGTGGCCTTGGCCCGCTGCAGAAGTTCCCAGTAATAGCGGTAGGAGGCCCGGTCGTGCAGGCGCCCGTCGCGCTGTATCGGTCCCCAGGCGGCGTTCTGGGCCGCGATGAGGATGGCCGCCGCTTCGGCGACCTCGGCGAAATCGGGCCGCATCGCGTCGACGATGGGCTGGATCTGGCTCGGGTGGATGCTCCACATGCGCAGGAAGCCGAATTCCTGGCGGGCCCTGCGGGCGTCCTCCCGGACCACTCCCGTGTCCCGGATTTCCGTGGTCACGTTGTGGGCCGGCACCACCCCGTTGCCGAGGGCGGCGGCGGCGATCTCGCATTTGGCGCGGACGATCAGCGGGTGCTCGAACTGGCCCGGGGAGCGCATGGCCGCGGCGGGGATGGCGCCGTGGTGGGCGCTGACGAAATCCATCAGCCCGAAGTCGATCGATTCCACCTCCGGCAAGGCGGCGATCTGCCAGGCCTCGCGCAGCGCCCCGGGGGTCTCGATCAGCACATGTACGGGGATGCGGCGGGCGATGCCGTAACGCTTGCCCAACTCGGCCAGCGCGGAAATCTGGGTCAGGGCATCGTCGGCGCTGGTCACCTTGGGCAGCACGATGTAGGCCAGGGCGCTGCCGGCCCGGGAGACGAGGGTTTCCAGCTCCTCGCGCCAGGCCGGGTGAGTCACGTCATGGATGCGGGCGCCGAAGCGGCCGTGGCGGTTGGCCGGGTCCAGCAGCAGGCCAGCGATCATGGCGGCGTGGGCGGCCTCGCCGCCGGCCGGCGCGCCGTCCTCGCAGTCGCCGGTCACGTCGAAGACGGGCCCCATCTCCTGCTGCAGCTGCAGGGCCTTGCGGATCAGTTTCTCGGAGCCTGCGTAATGCTCGCAGGCGGGCAGCGCGGGGAAGGGCTTGCTCCCCTCGTAAAGGACGGCGGCGGGATGGAGATGCGCGCCCATGTGGCCTGCTGCCCCTGTCCCGCCGTGTGCCCCGGTGCGTCAGCCGAAGAGGTGCTTGACGCCGTCGCGCTCTTCCTGAAGTTCCTTCAGGGTGAAGTCCATCTTCTCGCGCGAGAAGGCATCGATCTCCAGTCCCTTGACGACTTCCCACTTGCCGTTCGCGCAGGTACAGGGCATGCCGTAGATCATGCCTTCCGGAACGCCGTAGGAGCCATCGGAGGGGACGCCCATGGTGACCCACTTGCCGTTGGTGCCCAGATTCCAGTCGCGCATGTGGTCGATGGCGGCATTGGCGGCCGAGGCGGCGGAGGAGAGGCCGCGGGCTTCGATGATGGCGGCGCCGCGCTTGCCGACCTTCGGGATGTATTCGTTCTTGTACCAGGCCTCGTCGTTCACCAGCGCCGGGGCGGCCTTGCCGCCGACCGTGCAGAAGCGGATGTCCGGATACATGGTGGGCGAATGGTTGCCCCATACCACCATCTTCTCGATATCGGTGACGGCGGCCTTGGTACGCGCGGCCAGTTGCGAAATGGCACGGTTGTGATCGAGGCGCAGCATGGCCGTGAAGGCGGTCTTCGGCAGGCTCTTCGCCGTGTTCATGGCGATCAGGGCGTTGGTGTTGGCCGGGTTGCCGACCACGATCAGTTTCAGGTCACGGGCGGCGGCCTCGTCGATCGCCTTGCCCTGCTCGATGAAGATCTTGGCGTTCTCGAGCAGCAGGTCCTTGCGCTCCATGCCGGGGCCGCGCGGCCGGGCGCCGACCAGCAAGGCCTGCTGGGCGTCCTTGAAGGCGACCTTGGGATCGGAGGTGCCGACCAT
>JBPOHD010000084.1:0-3109 GCA_052035955.1 Pseudomonadota bacterium | reverse complement strand
GGCGGCCTTCTACACGACGCCGCTCTTCCGGCTGGAGCGGGCCCTGCTGGGCTGGCTGGCCGGGCGGCCCTCCACGGACGCCGACGCGCGGGCCCTGGCCGAGGGCGCGGACCGCTTCGCGGCCTGGCGCGTGGAGGCCCGGGCGGCGGACCAGGTGCTGCTGGCGGACTTCACCGGCCGCACCCGTTCCTGGCTGGCGGTGGAGGCCCTCGAGGGCGGCACGCGGCTGCGCTTCGGCTCGGCGGTGGTGCCCGTCGTCGACGCCCCCAGCGGGACGCGGCGGATGGGATTCGCATTCACCGCCCTGCTCGGCTTCCACCGCCTGTATTCGCGCCTGCTGCTGGGGGCGGCCCGGCGGCGCCTGATGGCCCGGAAGGCCGGTTAGCCGAGCAGTCCGGGCAGGGCCATGGGCGGCACCACCTCCACGCCGGCGGCCAGCGGATAGGGCTCCAGCACCGGGGCCACCACGTAGGCCTGCCGCAGCCCAAGGTCCTCGCAGGCCTGCCAGAAGCCGCGGGCCGGCTTCGGTGCCGGGGAGAGCTTCACCTCGAATCCCACGCGGCCTCGGGGCAGGACGGCCAGCAGGTCGAGTTCCGCCCCGGCCGCGGTGCGGTAGAAGGAGAATTCGGCCCCGGGCGGAGCATTGCCGACGATCTGCTCGATGACGAAGCCCTCCCAGGAATGGCCGGCGACAGGATGGCCGGCCAGGTCGTCCAGGCTGGCGACGTTCAGCAGGGCGTGGAGCAGGCCGCTGTCCCGCACATAGACCTTCGGAGCCCTGACCAGCCGCTTGCCGATGTTGGCGAAATGGGGCTCCAGCCGGCGCAGCAGCATGGCATCCACGAAGAGGTCCAGGTAGCGGCCGACGGTGGTGTGGGCCACGCCGCCCAACGCCGTGCCGATCCGGGAGGCGTTGAACAGGCCTCCCTGCAGGTGTGCCGCCATGCGCCAGAAGCGGCGCAGGGTCTCGGCCGGCACCGTGCTGCCGAGCTGCGGCAGGTCGCGGGTGAGGAAGGTGCGCATGAAATCCTCCCGCCACAGGAAGGATGCCCGGTCGTCGGCGGCCGTCACGCTGGGCGGAAAGCCGCCCCGCAGCCAGAGGGCCGAAACGTCGGCGGGGCCGTTGCCCACCTCGGAGGCGAGCAGCGGCGACAGTTCGGCGTAGGCGATGCGTCCGGCCAGCGATTCGGCACTCTGGCGCAGCAGGCGCCCGCCGGCCGAGCCGAGGAGGAGGAAGCGGCCCGGGCGGCGGTCGGCATCGATCTCCGGGCGCAAGGCGGAGAACAAGCCGGGCATCGTCTGGACCTCGTCGAGCACCACCAGCCTGTCGCGATGGCGGGCCAGGAAGGCCTCGGGCTCGCTCAGGCGGGCCCGGTCCGACTCCCTTTCCAGGTCGAGCACCAGCGCCCCCGGGCATTCGTCGGCAAGCCGCCGCGCCAGTGTGGTCTTTCCCGCCTGGCGGGGACCGAGCAGCGCCACGGCGGGTTGCCGGGCGAGCCCCGAACGCAGGGCCGGCAGGAGTCTTCTTTCGAACATCCTTGCATTTTGTGTGTTCATCGCTCAATTTGCAAGGTCGTGTCGGCGGGCCTTCCCGGTCGTCGCCGGCCGGGAAGGCCGGCGACGCGCCTGCACACCCTTCCGAGCCCGGCTCGCCTGGCTTCCCTTCGCCCCCGGCTTCGGGCACCATCCCGGCGTCGCCGTCCCATCGGCCGGGAGCCGCCCATGTCCACCATCGAAGACCGCCTGGAGGCCCTGGGCCTCGTGCTGCCGGCGCCGCTGCAACTGCCGCCGGGTGCGACGCTGCCTTTTCCCTGGGTGCGCGTGGTCGGCCGGCGGGCCCTGGTCTCGGGCCACGGACCGACGAACGCCGACGGCTCCCTGGCCGGGCCCTTCGGCCGCGTGGGGGCGGAGGTGACGCCGGAGCAGGCCTGCCAGTCTGCCCGCCTGACGGCCCTGTCCATCCTCGGCAGCCTGCGCCGGGAACTGGGCTCCCTGGACCGCATCGCCTGCTGGGTGCGGGTCTTCGGCATGGTGCAGGCGGCGCCGGGCTTCCAGCGCCACCCGGCCGTCATCAACGGCTTCTCGGAGCTGATCCTGGAACTCTTCGGGCCGGCGCGGGGCGCCCATGCGCGCAGCGCCGTGGGCCTGGCCAGCCTGCCCTTCGACCTGCCCGTGGAAATCGAGGCGGAGGTGGAAATCGCCGCCTGAAGGCCCCGGGAGCTCGGCCCCCGGCGCGCCCCGGGCTCAGTTGGCCGCGAAGCAGTAGAACAGGCCTTCGCCGCCGGTCGGGCGGATCTTCTCGGGGCTGCAGCCGAGGGTCGGGTGGGCGGAGTTCCAGGAGGTGGCCCAGGCGGCGTCGACGGGGCCCACCCGGTCGTGGTGGCCGGTCATGGCGGCGCCGTCCGGCCCGCCCTTCGTCCAGTTGCCGCAGGTCATGTCGGCGAAGGGCGCGCCGGGAAAGGCGGTGCCGTCGGGCCGCGAGCCGGTGAGGATGTCGTGGGTATTGGGCTTCTCGGTGCGGCCATTGACCATCCGGCCCTTCTCGTCGAGGGCCGTCTCCTTGTTCAGCCTGCTGGCCGCCGAGTGCAGTTCCGCCACGTCGCGGGCGACGACGACGCCCGCGGCGTTCTGCCAGGGGCCACTGCCGATCCGGTCGCGGGCGTTCACGAAGTCCTTCTCGCCGAGCTTGGAGGCCTGGGTGCTCAGGTAGGCCCGCCAGGTACGCCCACCGGCCCCGGCGGCCGAGGCCAGGGTCTGGCAGTGCGCATCGGCACCCGCCAGGCCGCCCAGGTCGCCGCCCTTGCCGGGGCTGGCGCTGGTGACGAAGAACGTCATCTGGCCCGGCCCGCCCTGCATGCCGGCGCAGCCGGCCAGGGCGCCCAGGCCCCCGATACCCACCAGGGCGGCAAGCAGCGCGCCCCTCCTTCCCGTCATGTTCGCCATCTCTCTCTCCTGTCGGTACGTTCTCGCTTTTGGGAAGGCCGCCCGGGGGCGGCCCTCTTCTTGTCGGCGGCTCCGGGAGCCGCCCAACCCAAAAATCACCAAAGAAAGGGGGGGCGTCAATTCGCGGCGCCGCCGGTCCGAAAATATATACTGGCGGCGAACCACC
>JBPOHD010000018.1:0-30849 GCA_052035955.1 Pseudomonadota bacterium | reverse complement strand
AGACGGCCAACCGGCACTGGCTGGCGGCCAACATGAACCACGAGGCCTGGCTGGGCTTCAACGCCTTCGACGCCAAGAAGACCACCGGCAAGGACGTCATCGACTTCATCAGGTACCGCCAGCTGGTCGCCCAGGGCGCCGTCTTCGACGAGGCCTTCGCAGAACAGGTGCTGGCGAAACCGAAGGGGTGATCCGCCGTTCCGGGAAACCCGGGCTGCGACCCATGCAAGGCGCCGCGGCCCTGCGGACACGGCCGCCAACGCCCCATGGCGAAGGCGAGGTCAGTCGGGCCCGGGCGACGGTCTTTCGCCCGCCAGGCGGGCCAGGGTTTCCTGGAGGGCCTTCAGGCTGATCGGCTTGGGCAGGTAGGCATCGACTCCCCCGGCGAGGATTTTTTCCTCGTCGCCTTGCATGGCGTGGGCCGTGAGCGCCACGATGGGCACGATGGCGCCGGTTTCCGACTGGCGCGCACGGATGTGCCGGGTGAGTTCCATGCCATCCATGTTGGGCATCTGGATGTCGGTCAGGACCAGGTCGAAGGGGCCCCGTCCCTCGTAGCGATCAAGGGCCTCGACCCCGTCCGAGGCCAACACGCAGTCGTGGCCGAGCCGATCCAGCAAGCGCTGGATGAGCGTCTGGTTCACCTTGTTGTCCTCGGCCACGAGGATGCGCAGCCGGCCGGAGCCGCCGGCGGGTTCCGCTGCCGGCGGTCGGGGCGCTCCGGCCGGTGTCGCCCGGTTCCGCACCTCGGCGGCCCTTGCCATCGCCTGGACCAGGGTTTCGCGGAATACCGGTGCCTCCAGGACGGGGATGCCGAGTCTCGCCGCGTCGATATGGGTGGGAATGCCGCCGGCGGCGACCACGAAACATCGGGCATTGTCGTTGCCGGGCGCCCCCAGGGCCGACAGCGATTCCGGAGAGTCCTGAAAGAGCGTCATGTCGGCGTCCAGGCCCGACGGGGTGTCGGGACCCGATGATCCGGCCCCCAGGGACCCGGCGAGTTCGTCCAGGGTCCGGCGGAGCCGACGGTCCGCCGCGAAGATCCGTACCCGTGTGCCGGGCGGCAGGCGGGTTTCCCCGGCAGCCAGCGCCGGCAGCCGGAATACCGCCTGGCAGGTCGTCCCCGCTCCGGGACGGCTTTCCAGGGTCAGGTCGCCACCCATCAGGCGGGCCAGTGTACGGCTCAACGCGAGGCCGAGACCGGTGCCGCCGAATTGGCGTGTCATGGAGGCGTCGGCCTGCGTGAAGGGCTGGAACAGGCGCGCCTGGTCGGCTTCCGTGATGCCGATGCCGCTGTCCCGGACGGAGACGACCACCGCGTCCGGGTCTCCGGGGCGGCAGGCGACATGGAGGCGGATCCGGCCCGCGGCCGTGAACTTGACGGCATTGCTGAGCAGATTGGTGACGACCTGCCGGAAGCGGAGCGGGTCCCCCGTGCGCCGGTCGGCCACGTCCGGGTCCGCCGTCGCGAGCAGCGGCAATCCCTTGTCGGCCGCCTTGGCGGCGACCGTTCGCAGGGCGACGGCCAGGGCCTCGTGGAGACTGAAGGGCGCATGTTCGAGGTCCAGGCGGCCCGCCTCTATCTTCGATACGTCCAGGATGTCGTTGATGATCTCCAGCAGGCTGGCGGCGCAGTCATGGGCCGTCTGCACGTATTCCCGCTGGGTGGCTTCCAGGGGACCGTCGAGGGCGAGCTGGGTCATGCCCATGGCGCCCGTCAGGGGGGTGCGTATCTCGTGGCTGACGTTGGCGAGGAAGGTGCTCTTCGCCTGGTTCGCCTTGGCGAGGGCGGCGTTGGATTCGGCCAGGACATCCCGAGCGACGCGCAGTTCCTCGGTCTGCCGGTCCGCCACCCATCGTGACCGCCAGGCGATGCCGAAGAGCAGGGCGACCAGCAGGGCGCGACTGGCGCCGGCCTCGACCAGGTCCTCGCCGGCCGCATTGGCGACGGTGAAGCCCGGGCCCCACACGTAGGCCCCGACGATGAGGGCGACCGAGAGGATGGCCCAGGCCAGCCCGTCGCGCCCGCCGATGACCAGGGCCGCGGCAAGGGGCATGATGGTCAGCCACCAGGGCGAGGACGCCATCCCGTAGCGCACCGGCATCACGAGGCAGAAGGCGCAGACGGCGAGGCCCAGGTGCACCGCGATGCGGAACCGGGCGTTCCGGTTGCCTCGATAGTAGAGGGTCAGCAGGCCGAGCGCGATGGCGCCGAAAAGGTTGATCCAGTATCCGGTCTCGCGGCCCAGGTGCATCTCGTTGGCCAGGCGCAGGACGGCGAAGACCGCGTTGGCGAACATGGCCGCCACCAGGGCGAGGCCGAAATAGCGGTCGTCCGCGCGCTCGTCTTCGGTGAGGATCGCGCGGTCCGGGCCTGGCGATTTGGATTCCGGCATCGGGGGAAATGGGTGTTCGGTGGGTTGCCTGACGTATTCTCCCACGACGCAACTCCCGCCGCGGTGACCCGTCGGGTGAGAGAATCCCGCCCATGAAGACGACCGACTTCCGCCTGACCGCCGACCACGTGGCCCTTTGCGACCTTCTGAAGCTGGTCGGCCTGGCCGGCAGTGGCGGCGAGGGCAAGCGCCTGGTGGCCGACGGGGCCGTGCAGGTGGACGGCGCCGTGGAAAAACGGAAGACCGCGAAAATACGGGCCGGACAGACCGTCGAATGCGGGGGCCTCCGCATCGTGGTGGCCCGGGGGGAGTGAGATTGGAAGAGAGGATCGCCGAGCTGGAAGTCAAGCTCAGTTTCGCCGAGGACCTCCTCGAATCCCTGGACAGGACCGTGTACCGGCAGCAACAGGAGATCGACCTCCTGAAGAGGGAATTGCGGACCCTGCGGGAGCAGGTCGCCACGTCCCTGCCCGGCGAGCCTGGCGGCCCGCGGGACGAATTGCCGCCGCATTACTGAGGCCGCGAGGCGCCGGCGCCATCCCCGCCCCGTCAGCGTCGCAGGTAGGACAGGGCCTTCGGCAGCACGACGTTGTTGCCGAAGGCGTCTTCCCGTCCTCGATCGTCCGGGTTGCACTCCGTCCCAAAGGCGTCGTATCGATGCCCCCGATCCCGGACGGGGTCGGATGGGTCATACAGGAATCGAAGGTCGGCCCCGTGCCGGCCATGTCAGGGGCGGCGGTCGCCGCGATGCAGCCGGAGCCGCCCCCGATCGCGCCGCATGCTGCGCTCCTGCATCGACATTTTGCAGGGGGCACCTGCGCCTTCGCGGCCGGGACGGTGGATCCCGGCAAGCGTGAGTACGAATCGAGTTGCACCGCTTGCCATGGGCTGGATGGCAAGGGACGCGGTTCCTTTTCCGAAGGTCACCGGCCGATCCGGCGGCGGATGAACGCGGTCCCGCCGGCGGCGGAGAGAAAGTGGAGGTAGGCCTTCGCCGAGAACCGCTGGGGGTCGATGAGGTAGTAGGTTTCGCTGATCTCCGCCTCCGCGGCGAAGGGTTCCAGATCGGCGAAGCGGGCGAGGAAAGCCCTCCGCTCCTCGGCCGGCAGGCTCAGCAGTTGCGCGACGGTGGCGATGTATTCATGGGTCCCCCTGTCGGGGCAGGATTCCTTGCAGTTCGCGTGGACCGCCGCATGGGCGATTTCATGGACCACGTAACCGCGCCATTGACTCGCATTCGGCGCCAGGCCGTCGCGGATGTGCTTCTTGTCGCGGATCGTTTTCCGGTAGGGCGCCACCGATATCACACAGGACGAAGCATCGAATTCCGCCACGACGGAGGATTCCGGGACTGCGGGGTGCGGGATGCTCCGGACCCGGATCTTTACCGGCTCGGGCATGGCGAGCCCGAGTTCCGCGATGACCCGGGCCGCCGTTCGCACGGCCCGGCAGGCCTCGCGGACCTGTGCCGGCGATGCGGCGCTCACCCGCAGGCCGTGGCCGCCGCAGGTGCCCGTTGCGGCGGGCGCCAGGCACGACCAGGAGGCCGCAAGAAAGGCGGCGGCTCGGATTGTGGTCATGATCCGCATTGGCGTGGTCTCGATCTCTTGCTGGCGGCCGGGCGGCAATGCATGCGGTCACGGGTTCCGGTAAACCGGGCCGAGTGCGTCAGGACCGGCCGCCCCCTTGCCGATATCCGGACTAGCGTCGCAGGTAGGACAGGGCCTTCGGCAGCACGACGTTGTTGCCGAAGGCGTCTTCTCCGTAGCCGTGTTGGGCCAGCACGTCGATGTCGGCCAGCACGCGCTTGTCGCCGCTGAAGGTGACGGTGAGGTCGGTGCGGATGTCCAGCTGGCCCGTCGCCTGCAATTGTGCGATTTCCGCGACCACGTTCTCGAAGGTGCCGCTCTCCCGCCGGCTGACTTCCTCCGAGAGGTCCAGGGGCTGGCGATAGAGGACGATCTTGCCTTCGCCGGCCAGGCGGTTGACGACGGCCAGGACCCAGACGGCGGGCGCGGCCGGTGCCGCGGAATCGGCCTTGTTCTCGAGGTCCGCGACCACCCGGCCGATTTCCGCCGCCAGCCACCGCCGCTTGCGCGCGTTGATGCTCTCGTTGGCGCGGAACAGGTCCAGCGGCGAGCCGGCGTCGAAGATCCGGCCGTCCAGGTCCATCCGCGTCTCGCTGCCGTAGTGGGCCACGATGCGGGCGATGAGGTTCGACGGCCGCACGTGGAAGCCGCGGTAGCTCGGTACCGGGACATCCAGCCGGCCGTATTCCGCGTAGCGGCGCAGGATGCCCTGGCAGAGGCGCTTGCCGCCGGCCAGGTAGCTCGAGCAGAAGATCATCGTGTAGGGAAACAGCACCGTCATGGCCCGGTCGATGTCCCCGACGGGCCGCATGCGCAGGACGCCGTCGCCGGTGGCCGGGCTCAGGTGGCGCTCGTAGTAGTGGGCCAGGTCGGTGGCGATCTCCAGCAGGTGGTAGATGACGCTGGCGTGGCCGCGCAGGATGGGCAGGTCGTCGTCCGCCGCCTCGATGGCCGTCCCGGCGACGTGCGTGTCGTAAAGGGACTGCAGGTTGTGGAAGCGGAAGGTCAGCTGGCGCAGCCTTTCCTCGCTGACCGTTTCGGGAATTCCGGAGGCATAACCGTCGGCCTCCATCTCGGCCATGGCGTAGAGGAATTCCCCCTCGGCCTCCAGGTTGAGGAATTCCGTCGTCAGGCGGGCGAGGGTGGCGGCCGTGGCTCCGACCACCCGTTCCTCCCGGTCCTGGGCCAGGCGGCCGACAGGGAGGGGCTCCGACAGGTCTTCCGCCACCGGGCCGGGTCCGCTCTCCAGCCCCAGGTCCCGGCCCTCCTCCAGGAGGCCCGCCGCCACGTCGGCGAGCACCTGCCCCACCAGATGCAGGCATTCCCGTGTCGCTCCGGTGAAATCCCTTTCCGTTGACAACAGGCGGTAGGCCGGGAGACGGCGCTCCAGGTGGGCCAGTTCCTTGGCCATGCGGCCGAAATTCTTCAGCACCGCGATCAAGGCGCGGAAGCGGCACCAGCGGTGGTTCTGGCGGGCGCCATACTCGTCGATCAGGGCCTCGGCCTGGCCGGCTTCCAGGAGCAGATGGCCGACCATGGGCCGGGTCAGCAGCGCTGCCGCGTTGGTGCGCCTGGCCAGGGTGGCCGCCACCGCCAGCAGGCCGTCGCAGTGACGGAGCACCAGGACGCGAAATGCGGATTCGTCCATGCTTGCCTTCGCCGGGGGCGGCGAACAGTCGCTTGCGTCTTTCATCGTCCTTGCTCCGTTTGCCGACATTTTCCGCTCGTTCGGCGGGGAGCGGGGGCAAAACAGCGAGGATTCGGTCAGGGAAGTCCGCCTAGTGTTCCTTGCCGTCCACCCTCGGGCCGACCAGCATCGGCAGGATGCGCCATGCCAGCACCGCGAAGCCCGCGGACCATAGTCCGGCGGCGAGATGGATCCAGTGGCCGTAGGCCTGGGGCAGGATCTGGGGCAGGACCACCCGGGCAAGGAGTGCCAGGATCATCAGGTGAAGCACGGCTTTGTCCGGCTGCTCGAAGACCACCCTGCGGCCCGTATGGCCCTTGGAAATGCGCACGAGCATCGCCGGAATGACCAGGCCCATGGCGCCGAAGCTGAAGGCGTGCACCGGAAGCGCGCCTACCCAGGCCGGCTGTATGGTCCGTTCCAGGGCCTGGAGGAACAGCTGCACGACGATGGCGGCGTAGCCCAGGTACATGATGCCGATGTCCAGCCGGCCCATGGCCTGCCGCGGATGCCAGAACAGGAAACGGGCGGCCAGCAGGGCGGCCAGGGCCAGTTCCTCGATCGCCGCCGCGGGGACCGGCAGCAGGTCGGCGACGACGGCCAGGAGCCCCAGGGCCTTGATGGCGCCGTCCAGGCGTGGGTCGCGCAGGATGCCGACCTGGAAGGCTGCCCGCATGAACTGGGTCAGCGTCCTCTCCAGCATGAGCAGGAAGGCCACGCGGAAGAGGCCCACCGTGATGCCGGCGCCGAGCCGGAAATGTTCGGGATCGAGAAGCAGCAGCTTCGCGGCCAGGAAGGCGGGGAGCGCGACGACGAAGACCAGGTTGTCCCGGTAGCTGTCGGTGGCCCGGTGGCGGACCAGGGTCCAGACCAGCATGGCGATGATGGATATCGGGAACAGGAAGACCGACACCCACCAGAGGGCCGGCGGCCAGGGCGCGCCAAAGGCCATGGCCACGCGTTCGAACACCCAGGCCGCGGCCAGGAAGGCGAGGGCTGCGCCGTGGTAGCCGCGGATGCCCACCCAGTTCTTGCTCGCCGTGAGCAGGAATCCGCCGAGGACCGCCCAGCCGAAGCCGAAAAACATCTCGTGGGCGTGCCACTGGATCGGCGGGACGGCCGGCGCCAGCCCCGGGGACCTGCCCTCCAGCATCAGCACCCAGACCAGGGGCAGGAGGGCTCCGGAAACGGCCGCCAGGGCGAAGAAGGGACGGAAACCCACCAGCCAGAGCGGATGGGTGGCCAGCTTCATGACGAAAGGGCGAAGGTGCGTCAGTGCTTGATGAAGTCGATCATGACGCCGGCCGCTTCCCGCTGCCGGTACTGGACTTCCACCTGTTCGCCGTAGCGGTGCCGCATCTGCTCCAGCAGCGGCAGGGGATCGTGGTCGTTCACGAAGCGCATGACTTCCCCCGCATTGAGGGCGTCGAGGGCGCCAAAGATGGCGGCGTGGCGAAAGCGCTTCGCGATGCCGCGGGCGTCGAAGGGGTAGATGCCTTCCGGATTGGTGTGGACGTGAATGGCGTGCATGATCGGCTCTCCGTCTGGTTCATGGGTGCACCGATCATAGTTGACGGAATCCATCGGGTAATTGACCTGGGTCATTTTCCGTCCGGAATCCGTCCCGGTTGCCGATTCCGCCTTCAGGTCACCACGTCGGGGGCCTGCCGTCCCGTGCGCGCCTTGATTTCAGCCAGGGCGTCGGCGGCGGCGATCAGGTCGGCGAGGGCGAGTTGCGGATCGATGCCGTGGCGCTCGGGGTCCGGCTCGTAGCGCTCGAGATAGACGCGCAGGGTGGCTCCCTCGGTGCCGGTACCCGACAGCCGGAAGACGATGCGCGAGCCTCCGGCGAATCCGATGCGGATGCCCTGTTTGCTGCTCACCGAGCCGTCCACGGGATCGGTGTAGGCGAAATCGTCGGCCGATTCGACCGCAAGTCCGGCCACCTGCCGACCCGGCAGGCCGGCCACGGAGGCGCGCAGGTGGGCCATCAGGCCGTCGGCGGCTGCCGTGTCGATGCCATCGTAATCGTGGCGCGAATAGTAATGGCGCCCGAAGCGCCGCCAATGGGCCTGCAGGATCGCCTCGACGGACTCCTTGCGCACCGCCAGCAGGTTGAGCCAGAACAGCACGGCCCAGAGGCCGTCCTTCTCGCGCACATGGTCCGAGCCGGTGCCGTAGCTCTCCTCGCCGCAGAGCGTCGCCTTGCCGGCGTCGAGCAGGTTGCCGAAGAATTTCCAGCCCGTGGGCGTCTCGAAACAGGCCACGCCCAGGGCCTCGGCAACCCGGTCGACCGCCCGGCTGGTGGGCATGGAGCGGGCCACGCCGGCGATGCCGCGGGCATAGCCGGGGACCAGTTCGGCATTGGCGGCCAGGACCGCCAGGCTGTCGCTGGGCGTCACGACGAAGCGGCGTCCAACCACCATGTTGCGGTCGCCGTCGCCGTCGGAGGCGGCGCCGAAGTCCGGCGCCGCGGGGCCGTACATCTCGTCCATCAGTTCCTTGGCGTACACCGGGTTGGGGTCCG
This sequence comes from Pseudomonadota bacterium, assembly GCA_052035955.1. Classification (GTDB taxonomy): domain Bacteria; phylum Pseudomonadota; class Gammaproteobacteria; order Burkholderiales; family Rhodocyclaceae; genus JAEUNJ01. Next base: position 22,650 of record JBPOHD010000018.1, on the reverse strand, counting down.
GGTGCCCCTGGCCGAAGTCCGGCAGGGGGACGGCATTGATCGCGGTGCCGGCCGGTGCCCCGAGCAGGTCCTCGAGGATCCGTCTTGCATAGGGCCCGGTGACCGCATGCATGGCGTCGAAGCGCATGCGGAAGCCGGAGCTGAACAGGCCGCGGATGGCGTCGAAGTCGAACAGTTGCTGCATCAGTTCGGCGTAGTCGGCCACCGAATCGATGACCTCGACCGGCATGCCGGCGACGGCGGTGAAACCGAGGCGGGAGAGGTCGATATCGGCCGCCTCGACGGTGCGGTAGGCCGTGATCTCCCGGCTGCGGGCGTAGATGGCCTCGGTGATCTTCTCGGGCGCCGGCCCGCCGTTGCCGATGTTGTACTTGATGCCGAAATCGCCGTCGGGACCGCCGGGATTGTGGCTGGCCGAGAGGATCAGGCCACCGAAGGCGCCGTGCTTGCGGATCACGCAACTCGCGGCCGGGGTGGACAGGATGCCGTCGCGGCCGACCAGCACGCGGCCGAAGCCGTTGGCCGCCGCCATGCGCAGGATGACCTGGATCGCCTCGGCATTGAAGTAGCGGCCGTCGCCGCCCACCACCAGTGTTTCGCCCGCGTAGCCCTCGAGGGAGTCGAAGACCGACTGGACGAAGTTCTCGATGTACCCGGCCTTGCTGAATACGGTGACTTTCTTGCGCAGGCCGGAAGTGCCGGGGCGCTGCCCCTCGATGGGACGGGTCGGGACGGTGACGACGTTCATGGTGGTCTCCCTGGGAAATGAAACGAATGGCAGTCCGGCGCTCCCCCGCGCCGGGACCGGATTCGTTGCCGCGGCGCCATGCTTCGGGGCTGCGGCGGAACTGCGATGCGGGCCGGGCGGCGCTGCCGCCCGGCCCCCGGATCAACCGGCGATGTAGTGCTCCAGCTGCTGGATCACGAACTGTTGCTGAGAAATGGTCTCCTTCACCAGGTCGCCGATGGAGACGACGCCGATGACCTTGCCGTCCCCGTCCAGCACGGGCAGGTGGCGGATATGTTTCTGGGTGACGATGGCCATGGCCTCCGACACCGTCTGCTGGGGCAGGGCGTAGATCACCTTCTCCGTCATGATCTCCCGTACCGCCATTTCCCTGGACGACTTGCCGACCAGAATCACTTTGCGGGCATAGTCGCGCTCGCTGAAGATGCCCACCAGGCGCGGGCCGTCCATGACCAGCAGGGCCCCCACGTCGTTCTTGGCCATCATCTCGAGGGCGGAAAAGACCGTATCGTCGGGCTTCACGGCCAGGGGGGTACGGGGCGCGTCGCCCAGCAACTGTCGTATCGTCGTCATCCTCTTCTCTCCTTTTTTATTGGGGCTGGCCCTCACCCGGGGGCGGCAACGCGGCCATGGCCGCAGTAGGGAATGTTACTGCAAGCGTGGCGGTGCCGTGCAAGGGGTTCCGCGCCGCCGGCCGGGGAAAAAAAACGCGGCCCGCAGGCCGCGCTTCTCCCCGACGCGGGGACCGCTCAGTCGCGATCGCCCGTGAAGGCCATCAGCAGTTGCAGCAGGCTGACGAAGACGTTGTAGATGTCCAGGTACACCGACAGGGTGGCGACGATGTAGTTGTCCTCGCCGCCGTGCACGATGCGGTTGATGTCGTAGAGGATGTAGGCCGAGAACACCACGACGGCGATGGCCGAGATGGCCAGGTGCAGGGCCGGGATCTGCAGGAAGGCGTTGGCCAGGGCCGCCACCAGGATCAGGATCGCCCCGGCGAACAGGAACTTGCCCATGTTCGAGAAATCCCGCTTGGTGGTCGCCGCGATGCCGGAAAGGGCGAAGAAGATCGCGCCCGTGCCTCCCGCCGCCATGGCGATCAGGGTGCCGCCGTTGGAGAAGCCCAGGGCGACGCGCAGGATGCCCGACAGCATCAGGCCCATGAAGAAGGTGAAGCCCAGCAGCAGGGCGACGCCCCAGCCGCTGTCCTTGGTCCGGGCGATGCCGTACATGAAGCCCCAGGCGATGGCGAGGAAGGCCACCAGGCCCATCACCGGGCTGCCGGCGAAGAAGGAGAAGTTGAGCGAAAGCCCCGCCAAGGCGCCGGCGACGGTGGGCACCATCGACAGGGCGAGGAGGGCATAGGTGTTGCGCAGGACGCGGTTCTGCCGCAGGGCGAGGTCCTGGGACGCCGCCGGGTTCCGACCGAAGGTCAGGTCTTGCATGAGGGTTTCTCTCCTGGGTACGCCGCAAGTCGCGGCTGACGGGCGGTAAGACTAGCGAAAGCCGGGAAAAGTTTCAACGTCGACCGGTCGCCCAGGCGGCCACCGCGTCCTTGGGCATGGGCTTGGCATAGTGGTAGCCTTGGGCGTAGTCGCAGCCCATCTCCGCCAGCCGCCGGCCCGTTTCGGCATCCTCGACGCCCTCGGTCAGGATCTTCAGGCCCAGGGCCTTCCCCAGGTCGATGGCGGCGCGGACGATCTCCAGGCTGGGGCCGCCGTTCGCCATCTGCTGGACGAAGACCTTGTCGATCTTCAGGCAGGAGAAGGGCAGGGCGCGCAGGTAGTCGAGGCCGGCGTAGCCGGTGCCGAAATCGTCGAGGGCGATGCCGAAACCCATTTCGCCCAGGCGCTTCAGGTTGGCGGACACCGCGTCCAGGTTGTCCACGATGATGGTCTCGGTCAATTCGATGCGGATCTCCGGCGCCGGCACGCCGTGGCGGGCGATGCAGTCGGCCAGGGCGGCCACCGCACCGGGGTCGGCGAGTTCGGGGGCCGAGAGGTTGATGCTCATGAAGGGAACGACGCCGTTCCCCGGCCGGCAGCAGGTCCGCAGGTCCCGCCAGTCGGCCGCCGCCCGGTCCATGACCCAGCGGCCGATGCGATGGATCAGGTCCGTCTTTTCGGCAATGGAGATGAATTCCATCGGGGGCACCAGGCCGAGGGAAGGATGCCGCCAGCGGATCAGGGCCTCGAAGCCGATCGTGCCGCCGTCGGCATAGGCGATGAGGGGCTGGTAGAACAGTTCCATCTGGCCGGCATCGATGGCGTGGCCCAGGTCCCGCACCAGGGTCAGGGTGCGGACCGCCGCCTCCTGCAGGTTGAGGGTGCTCTCGGAAAGGACCTTTTCCCGGGCCAGGTGCTCGCGCGCCAGCAGGTCGCCGTCGGCCAGGTCGTGGGCGCTGCGGAAGCGCGACAGGAGCAGCTTCAGCAGGTAGCGGATCACCGGGTCGGCGCGCTTGATCAGGCCCCCCACCTGTTCCCGTTCGATGCGGACCAGGGTCGTGGGGACCACCGCGCGGGCCGTCGCCGTGCGCGGCAGCCCGTCGAGGAGGGCGACCTCTCCGAACATGGCGCCGCGTCCGAGGATGGCCACCCGTCGCCGGGTGGCGCCGGATCCGGCGAGGATCTCGACGCAGCCGTCCTCGATCACGTAGGCGCAGTCGCCGGGATCGCCGACCTCGAACACTGCCGCCTGGGCCGGTACCTCGTGGCGGGGCAGGCCTTCGATCATCCCGGACCCTCAGGCCTCGACGTGGCGCAGGGACAGGTCGGCCGCCCGCACGTCCTTGGTCAGGCAGCCGATGGAGATCCTGTCCACGCCCGTCTCCGCGATGGCCCGCACGCTGTCCAGGCGGATGCCGCCGGAGGCCTCCAATTGGGCCCGGCCGGCGGTCAGGCCGACGGCCTGGCGCATCTCCGCCAGGCTCATGTTGTCGAGCAGGATCATGGTGGCGCCGCAATCGAGGGCTTCGGCCAGCTGTTCCAGGTTTTCCACCTCGATCTGCACGAAGACGCCGCCGTGGGCGATGGCCGCCGCCCGCTCCAGGGCCGGCCGGATGCCGCCGGCGGCGATGATGTGGTTTTCCTTGATCAGGATTCCGTCATAGAGGCCGAGGCGGTGGTTGGCGCCGCCGCCGCAGACGACCGCGTACTTCTGGGCCAGGCGCAGGCCGGGCAGGGTCTTGCGGGTGTCCACCACCGTCGCCCGGGTGCCGGCCACGGCGTCGGCGTAGCGGCGCACCGTGGTGGCGACGCCGCTGAGCAACTGGAGGAAGTTGAGGGCCGAGCGTTCCGCCGTCAGCAGCGACCGCGTCTCGGCCTCCACTTCGCAGAGGACCTGGTTGGCCTCGACCCGGTCGCCGTCGTGGGCAGCCCAGGCGATGCGCGCATCGGGGTCGAGGCGGCGGAAGCAGGCGTCGAACCAGGCCCGGCCCGCCAGGACGGCATCCTGGCGGCTGATGACCATGCCGCGGGCCCGATGGCCTCCGGGCGTCAGGAGGGCGGTCAGGTCGCCGCCGCCGATGTCCTCGGCGAGGGCGGCGAGCACGTTGCGTTCGACTTCTGCAGCGAGGGAAAGGGGGAAATCCATGATGGCGTCGGGTACCCGAGGAAACAGCCGGCATTGCGCCCGCATTGCCGGGACACGGCGATTCTAGCAGGAGGCCTCCGGCGGGTTCCGGCCGGCCTCGACGCCCGTTATGCGGTGTCCCTGCCGGCGCCGCGCGAGCGCCTCTCCCACGCCGCCATGGCGATGCTGCTGGCCGCGATGACCGCCATTCCCGCGATCGCCATGCCGTCGGGCCAGTGGTCGAAGAAGAGGCCGCCGAGCAGTCCGGCCCAGACCAGCTGGGCGTAGAGGAAGGGCGAGAGGGTCGAGGCCGGGGCATGGCGGAAGGCGCTGATCAGCAGGTAATGGCCGCCGCCGCCATAGAGGCCGAGGGAACAGATCATCAGGGCGTCCGCGAAGTCGGGCGCCGGTCCGCCCCAGAACAAGGGCAGGCCCAGGCTCATCACCACCGTGCCGACCAGGGCCGTGTAGAAGAGCATCGTCCAGGTGTCCTCGGTCGGCGACATCTGCCGGGTCTGGATCTGATACACCGTGTAGGCCGCCGCCGCGCCCAGGGCCAGCCCGATGCCTTCGGGCGAAAGTCCGGCGCCGGGACGCGCCACCATCAGCATGCCCGCGAATCCCGCCAGGGTCGCCAGCCAGCGGGCCTTACCCACCGTTTCTCCCAGGAGGGGGCCGGCCAGCAGGCCGACGGCCAGCGGCGAAACGAAGATGATGGCCGTGGTCTCGGCCAGGGGCATGACCCGGAAGGCCGCCATGCACAGCCCCGTGGTCGCCACCAGCAGCAGGGCCCGCACCGTCATGGCCACCGGCCGGCGCGTGGCGATCAGCCTGAACCGCATGCTGGGGGCCAGGAAGACCACCATCAGCAGGCAGTGCACCACGTAGCGGACCCAGACCAGGATGGCCACGGGATAAGTCCTGGAAAGCTGTTTGGACGTGGCGTCCAGGGCCGCGAAGCACATGACGGCGAGCAGCATCAGGACGATGCCGCGAAGGGGCGAGGCCGGGCCTTGCATGGCCGGGGATGGCCGGGGCGGCGTCAGCCGCCGGCCGGCGCCGCGGCCGGAGGAGCGGCGGGCGCGGCAGCCCGATGCTTCGCCGTGCCGAGGACCAGCTTCACCGGCACGTCCCGGCCCTCCGTCTCGACCTTCTCCGGCGCCGCCGCGGACAGGCGGGCGGCCGGGGCCCCGGCCGACCGCAGGGCGGCGGCCGCCGCCTCGCCACGGGCTTTCGCCAGGGCGATCAGGCGATCCTCGCCGACCGCTTCCTTCTGGCGCAGTCGCTCGTAGAGGAGGGCGTGGAAATCGGTGCCCTTCATGGCGGCCACCTCGGTTTCGTCCAGGGTGCGCTTGTCCCGGAACAGGCCGGTCAATCGCGACATCACCTTGCCCGTCGCGCTTTCCTCCAGTTGCCCTGGATTGGCCTTGCGGAATCCCTCCTTCAGGGCTGCCAGCTCGCCGGCTCCGGAACGGTCGGCGAACAGGTCCTCCAGGGCGCCCTGGACCTTCGGCTGCCGCGTGGATACGGGGCCGGGATCGGCGTCCCCTTCCACCGGCTGGCCGATCCTGGCGGCCAGGTTGCGGCGCAGTTGCCGGTCCTGGAGGGCGACCCGGTCGGCGTCGGCATAGACGCCGTGGACGGTGAGGGCGAGTCCCGGCCGCTTGTTGAGGGCGCCCGCCAGGCGCACGAGCTTTTCCCGTTCAGGCGGCGTGAGCTGGGGTTGGCCGGCCTCGAAGGCGATGTTCTCGAATTTCTCGCCGCCGCCGAACAGGGCGCCCAGGGCGCGGAAGGGGGCGGTGACGATTTTGGTGACCACGTTGACGATGGCCTTCCAGACGATCTGGCCGTAGCTGAACTGGGGATCGTCCAGGCTGCCGGACACCGGCAGGCCCAGGTCGATGCGGCCGTCCGAATCCTGCAGCACGGCGATGGCCAGGTCCAGGGGCAGGTCGCGGGCGCCCGGCACCTCGACGCGTTCGCCGAGGGTCAGCTGGTCCATGACGATCTGGTTCTCGCCCTGGAGCTGGCGCTGCTTGATCTTGTATTCCAGGTCCAGGGAAAGCTTGCCGGAGGCGATCTTGCGGCCGGCGAAGGTGGCCGCATAGGGCGTCATGCGCGTCATCTCGACGTTGCGGAACACCACCTTCAGGTCCATGAAGTCGGTGGGCCGCAAGAAATCCAGCTGCCCGACGGCCCGGGCCAGGCCGTAGTCGTCCACCTGCCCGTCGAGCTCCACCTGGCCGGGGGTGCCGGGTCGCGAGGAGATGCCGAGGATGGTGCCGTTCAGGTCATGGACGTGGGTGGCGAAGGGCAGGGCGAGGGACAGGTCGCTGAAGTCGAGCTGGCCGTTGGTGATCCGCAGGCGGTCGATGGTGAAGGCGGGGCCTGTCGGCGCCGGAGGGGCCTCGGCGACCGGTGCGGGCCGTGCCGTTTCCGCGGGCGTCGGCACCGCGCCGGGTGGCGGTGCGGCCGCTGCCCCTGCCGGCGCCCCCTCCGCCGCCGCGGGCTTGCGTAGCGCCTTCTGGACGTTGACGGTCTTGTCCTTGGCGATCAGCAGCTTGGTGTCCAGGCCGTCGAGGGCGAGTTCGGCGATGTCGATGGCCGCCGGGGTGACGCTGAGGCTCCCCGTCGCCAGGGATTTCCAGGCCGCGAAGACCTCCCGGCTCCCGGCCTCGAGCACCTGCAGATCGCGCAGGGCGAGGCTGCCCTTGAAGCCGTAGCCCTTGGCCCCGTAGGTGGCCCGGCCCTGGGCCGAGATGCGGCCACCGGCGAGGTCCAGCATCGTGGCCGCGGCCACGTAGGCCTGGGCGGGCCGGATCGAGAGGTCGGCCAGCTTGATTGCCAGGTCCGCCGAGGGTTCGGCCGGCGTCAGCTTGCCCTCCGCCTCCAGGCGGCCGCCGCTGGCGACGGTCAGGGCGGCCTTCAGGGGCACGGGCGCCTTCAGGTCTTCGCTGACCCGTTCCGCGTGGATGCCGATGTCCTGGAGCTTCAGTTCGGCGGCCGGTGCGACGGTTTCGTCCCGGAAACCGGCCTCGAAGGCATCGGCGTCGAGGCGGGCGAGGCGGAAATGCCATCCGGATGGATTTGCCGCCGCCGTCCGTGCCGATGTTCCACCGGCCGAAGCCGGGCCCGGCCCGCTTCCCGTCGGGCGCAGGGACTCGACCAGGGCGATGCGGCCCGCGGCATCCCGAGTGGCGGACAGCCTGCCGCGCTCCAGGGCGATCCTGCCTGCCGCCACCTGGCGGGTGGCCAGGTCCATCTGTCCGTCCTCGAGCGCCAGCCGGCCGAGGGTGAAGAGGGTCTGCCTGCCCGCCGCCAGGCGCAGGCCTTCGGCAGTCACGCCGAGCTTCCCGAGCGTGGCGGCGGGATCGCCGGCGCCGATCGCCGCCCTGGCCTCCAGGGAGACCGCGAGCTTGTCCAGGTCCAGGACCAGCGGGGTCGGGAAACCCTGGTCCGTCAGGCGGATCGCCAATCCATCGAGGGCGAGACTTCCCAGTTCCAGCCGCCAGGGCGCGGTCGCGCCAGGCGGCGCGGCGGGCGCCGACGGGGTGGCGTCCGGGCGAGGCGCGGCCGGCGCCGGCAGCCAGTCCTGCACGTCGAGGCGGCCGTCGGCCCGCCGCTGGAGTTCCAGCCGGCCGGGACCGAGGGCGACGGCGCCGATCGTGAACGTGCGGGTGGCCAGGTCCAGGCGGCCGTCCTTCAGCTCCATCCTGTCCAGGGCCACGGCCGGCGTCGTGGCCTTCTCGCCCTTCAGCACCAGCCCGTCGATCCCGACACCCATCTTCTCGACCTTCAGGTCCAGCGCGCCCTTCGAGTAGGTGGCCCGGTATTCCAGGGAGATTCTCGCCACCCCTTCCGGTGCCGCGATGCGCAGGTGGCGCTGGAGGTAGGGTGCGAGGCGGTCCAGGGCCACCTGGCTGACCGAGAGGGTGCCGGCGGCGGCGATCGGCGAGAGGCTTGCCGTGCCCTGCCATTCCACCTTGGCGCCGACGGCGGTGGTGGCGGTCAGGCGATAGCGGCCCTGGTCGTCCGGCAGGCTGGAAAAGTCCGCCAACTCCAGGTCCAGCGGCTCGACCCGGGTCTCGAAGGCCGGTGCGACGCTGCGGTCGGCGAAAGCCACGTGGCCGCCCTTGATCGCCAGGGCCTCGATGTCGAAGCGGGGCAGCGGCTCGTCGGGCCTGTCCTCCTTGCTTTTCAGCGCCTCGACGAAAGCGCTCCAGTTGAGCCGTCCTTCCGGCAGCAGGACGACGCCGGCCCGGGGTTCCTCCAGCCTGACCGATTCGAGCACCACGGCCCGCCGCAGCAGGCTCGTGGCGTCCAGGTTCAGTTCCAGTTCCTTGAAGGCCAGCAATTCCTGGTCGTCGGGCTGGGCCAGGCGCAGGCCGCCGATGCGAAGGGTGAGGGTCAGCGGGTTGAAGGCGAGTTCCGCGATGCTCAGGCGATGGCCCGTCTTCCCGGCGACGTAACGCTCGGCCTGGGAACGCAGGATGGCGGGCAGCGCCAGGGCCGCGAAGAGCAGCCAGGCAGCGACGAGGCCGGCCAGGAACAGGGCGGGCTTGCGGAGTCTCGGGATCATCGTCGGCGGGGACATGGCACGGGTCTGGGCAGGGTGCGGGAATCGCCGTCGATTCTAGCCCGCCGGGCCGTGCGGGGCGCCCGGGTCCGCCGGGGGCGGACGCCGCCCCGGGGCGGTTGAAGCGCTTGCCGGAGAGCCCGGCAGGCCATTGGTACGGCCTGCCGCGATTCCCCGCCGGCGGAGATCATGCGATCCAGGTATTCAGGACGTGCCTGGCGCTGTCGATGAGCTCGCCGGCCGCCATGCCGACGGGGCCGACGCCGGCCGCCACCAGCCATTCGGCTGCCTCGCCATGGAGGTGGACGGCGGCGGCCAGGGCCGCGTCGGCGGGCCAGCCCTGGGCCAGCAGGGCCAAGACGATCCCGGTCAGCACGTCGCCGCTGCCGGCCGAGGCCAGGCCCGGGTTGCCGCTGGCATTGATCGACCAGGCGCCGTCGGCGCTCGCGACGACGCTGCCGGCCCCCTTGAGGACGGTGTCGGCCCGAAAGCGGCGGGCCAGTTCGAGGGCGGCCGCCAGTCGGTCGCCCTGGACGGCGGCAGTGTCGCTGCCGAGCAGGCGGGCCGCCTCGGCCGGATGGGGGGTGAGCAGCGTCGGCGCCCGGCGGCGCGGCAGTTCGCGCGCCAGGGAAGGATGGGCGGCCAGGAGGTTGAGGGCGTCGGCGTCCAGCACCAGGGGCAGTTCGGCGGCGATGGCCGCGCGCAGCAGGTCCACGGCCGGAGCCGAATCGCCGAGCCCGGGGCCGATGGCCAGGGCCGTGGCCAGGGACAGCACCTGCGCCGCCTCCCGCAGCATCAGCTCTGGCTGCACCGGGTCGACGGCCAGGCGTTCCAGCATGCCGACATGGACCCGGCCGGCGCCCAGCTTCAGGGCCGCCCGCCCGGCCAGCAGCGCCGCGCCGGCCATGCCCGGGGCGCCGCCGAGGATGCCGGCGCTGCCGAAGCTGCCCTTGTGGCTGTTGCGCGGGCGCGGACGGAGCAGCGCCTGGAAGATATCCTTCTCCAGTACGCGGCCGCCGGCGGCCCCGAAATCCGGGCCCAGGCCCAGGTCGGCCACGGTGACGGCACCGCAGTGGTCCGGCCCGTCCAGGGTCAGCAGGCCCGGCTTGAGGGCGATGAAGCTGAGGGTGCGGTCGGCACGCACGGCCCGGCCCAGGAGGCGGCCCGTTTCCGAGTCGAGCCCGCTCGGGATGTCCAGCGACAGCACCGGGCAGCCCAGGCTCTCCATCGCCGCCACCAGTTCCGCATGGCGCCCCTCCACCGGCCGGGTCAGGCCGATGCCGAACAGGGCGTCGACGGCCAGGGCATAGGTACCGGCGGGAATGGCTTCGTGGCAGTGGCCACCCATCCAGCGCCAGGCTTCCAGTGCCCTGGCGGCGTCGGGCGGCAGGCGGGCCGGGTCGCCGGCGAAGACGACCACCGGCGTATGGCCCCGCTCCTTCAGGAAACGGGCCGCCACCAGGCCGTCTCCGCCGTTGTTGCCCGGCCCGCAGACGATCAGCGCCGGCTCCCGGCGTCCTTCCAGCAGTTCGAGGATCAGGTCCGTCGCGGCGGCGCCGGCGCGCTCCATCAGGGATGGATCGGCCGCCGCGTGGCGGGATTCCAGTTCGCGCAGCTCGGGCAGTCGGAGGATGGGTTTCATGATGTCGTCAAGGCCAGTTCCGGCAGGGGGCGGATCGCGTAGCCGGCGGCTTCGAGGCCCCGGCGCAGGGCCGCCGCGACGGCCACCGCCTCGGCGTTGTCGCCATGGACGCAGATGCTGTCGATGGGCGTCGGCAGGCGCCTGCCGGAGAGGGCGACCAGGGCCCCCTCGTCGAGCATGCGCAGCACATGGGCGAGGCTCGCCTCCGCGCCATGGACGAAGGCGCCCGGCCGGCTGCGGGGCACCAGCTGCCCGTCGTCGGCGTAGGCCCGGTCGGCGAAGACCTCGACGGCGGTCGGCAGTCCCGCCGCCCGGCCGGCGGCGAGCAGCTCGGAGCAGGCCGGGGCGAGGAGGATCAGCGCGGGATCGACGGCGTGCACGGCCCTCGCCACCGCGTCGGCCAGTCCCCGGTCGACGCAGACGACGTTGTTCAGGGCGCCGTGGGGTTTCACGTGGGTGACCCGGGCGCCCTCCATGGCGGCAATGCCGGCCAGGGCGCCGACCTGGTAGGCGACCAGGGCCTCCACCTCGCGGGGGCTCATGTCCATGCGCCGGCGCCCGAAGCCCTGCAGGTCCGGAAAGGAGGGATGGGCGCCGATGGAGACGCCGCCGGCCGCCGCCGCGGCGACGCTGCGACGCATGACGTCCGGATCGCCGCCGTGGAAGCCGCAGGCCAGGTTGGCGGAGGCGACCACGTCGAGCAGGGCCGCGTCGGCGCCCATGGTCCAGGCGCCGTAGCTTTCGCCCATGTCGGCGTTGAGATTGATGGTCTTCATGCGGGTCGGGACCGGGGCCGGCGGGCCATGGCGTGTGCGGAACGGGCGGACGGCAAGTTTAACCCGATGCCGGTGCCCGGTCCGGCCGGCGGCTCAGGAATCGCCCTTGGTCCGCAGCAGGTTGAGGATGCGCAGGGCGGCCTGGGCGCCGCCGAAGCCGTTGTCGATGTTCACCGCCACGACCCCGGGCGCGCAGCTTCCCAGGGCACTGTGGAAAGCCAGGTGGCCCCCGCCGCCCACCCCGTAGCCGACCGAGGTGGGGACGGCGATCAGCGGCGCGCTGACCAGGCCGGCGAGGACGCTGAAGAGGGCCCCTTCCATGCCCGCTACGGCAAGCACGACCTGGTGGCTCCTGATCTCCTCCAGCCTCGCCATCAGCCGCCAGAGCCCGGCCACGCCCACGTCGGCGATCTGTTGGGCGCCGACGCCGGCGAACTGCAGCGTCCGCCCGGCCTCCCGGGCCACCGGGGCATCGGACATGCCGGCGCTGACGACCGCGACCCGGGGCCCGGCGGTGGGCGCCGTCGGGCCCAGGATCGCGGTCCTCGATACGCCGTCGTAGTCGAGGGCCGTCCGCGCGGCATCCGGCAGGCGGTCGAAGGCCTCGGGGGCCAGTCGGGTGATCAGCAACCGGCGGGATTCCGCGGCCGCCGTCTCGACGATGCCGGCGATGCAGTCCACCGTCTTGCCTTCGGCGAACACCGCTTCGCACAGGCCGGTGCGGGCCTCCCGCTCCCAGTCCATGACCGCCTGCAGGGGCTCCATGGCCTCAGGTCCCATCGACGAAGGCGGACCCTTGCCGGTAGGGCACGACGGCCCGGAAAAGCCGGTCCGCCTCCTCGCACGTCCGGCGCGCGCAGGCTTCCAGCCGGGGGGCCAGGTCGGCCGCGACCGCCTCCCTGACCTCCACGAAGACCCCCTCGGTGCGCAGCCGCACCCGCAGCGTGGCGCCCTCCCCGAGGATGCCGCGCAGTTCCGATTCCAGGCGGTCCACGAAGCGCAGGGCGTCGGCCCGGATCGGCAGTCCGGTCTCGACCCGGCTGGCGAGGCAGGGCTGGGCCGGCAGCTCCGCGCACTCGAGGCCCCAGTGGCGCGCCAGGACCCGGATGTCGTCCTTGGTCACCCGGCCCTCGACGAAGGGATGCACGACGCGATGCTCCGTCGCCGCCCGCAGCCCCGGACGGTAGTCGGAGAGATCGTCCAGGTTGGTGCCGGAGGCGATGTGCCGGTCGGTGACCGAGCGGATGCTGCGATAGAGGTTGGACTTGCAGTGGTAGCAGCGGTCGTAGGGATTGGCCAGGTAGTTGGCGTCGGCCATTTCACCGGCATCCAGTTCGGTCAGTGACCAACCCTGTTCTTGCGCGTGGCGTCGCACGCGGGCCGTCGCCGCCGGCGGTACGGCGGGCGAGACCGCGTGCACCATCAGGGGCGGGATCGCCATCACGCGCTGCGCCGCCGTGGCCAGGGTCAGGCTGTCCACGCCGCCGCTGACGGCGATGGCCAGGCCCGGGAATTGCCCGAGGACGCCGGTCAGCCGCGCCTCGATGTCGAAGGCATGGGAGCTCATCTCGATTCTTCCGCTTTCTTCATGCGTTGCCGGCGGGCGAAGAGGTCGCCCGCGGGGGCCAGGTCGTCGCTCTCCACCTTCCGCGTCGTGAGTCCCGCCGGGCGGACCACTTCCTTGATGCGCAAGCCTTCCGGCGAACGCCGGTGACGGCGCTCGAGGACCATGCGGCGCATGGTCGCGTAGCGGATCCCTATCGTCGAAGTCTCCTGGAAGATCGCCTCGCCGCAGGCGGCGAGGCGGTCGGGCGAGACCTGCAGGCGGAAGGTCGTGACGGGGCGCCCCTTCTTTCCCTGCCCCGGCACCAGAACCAGGTCGAGGATCCCGTCCAGTTCCCGCAGCCGGGACGCGGCGATGCCGATCTCCTCGCCCGTCATGTCGTCGATGTCGAACTCCAGCGCGAGGACCTCGACGGCCTCCTTTGCATCCTCGGCGACCGGCTCGAAGGCGAGGACACGCAGGACGTTGGCCATGCCGGGAAACTGCTTCGTGCCGGCGCCGTAGCCCGACGCGACCAGGGTGCCGGCGGGATTCCTGCGGCAATGCTCGGGGGGCACCAGGTAGCGCAGGATGGCGGCACCGGTGGGCGTCACGCGTTCGCCGGCCACCCCGTCGGCATGCCAGGGATAGCCCTCCAGCATCAGGGCCGTCGCCGGGGCCGGAACGGGCAGCAATCCGTGCCGGGTCCCGACCCGGCCGGTTCCCAGGGGAAGGCTCTCGGTGCTCCAGCTGGCCGGTGCGATGGCCGCGATGACGCTCGCCGCGGCGACCACGTCCATCAGGGAATCGAATCCGGCGATCTCGTGGAAATGCACTGCCTCGAGGGGCACGCCGTGGATCCGCGACTCGGCCCGGGCCAGGATTTCCAGGATGCCCAGGGCATGGCCGGCGGTGGCCTCGGACAGCCCGGCGGCCTCGATGCGGGCCCGGATGGCGGCGTAATCGCCGCAGGCCGCGGGATCCGCCCCGGCGGGGGAGAGCATTCCGTCCGGCCGACGGCCCGCGGGCCGATAACGCCGGGGGGCGGCGGCATCGTCGCGTTCGTGCCCGTTCCGGCCGGCGCGAGGGACGGAGTCGTCCGCATCCCGGAGGGAGAAATGGGCGGCGGCGATCGCGTTCCTGGACACCCGCTCCATCGTCGCCCGGCCCGCCTCCGGGGGCAGGACGGCCGCCACGTCGCGGAACACCTGTTCCGCGAAGCCGGGGAAGGCATCCAGCATGGCCGCCACGAACATGTCGCCGGCGATGCCGCCGAGGGCCTGCAGGTGGAGGTGCCGCCGGTTCATTGCCGACCGAGGGAAGCCCGGACGATGGCGATGTGTTCGCGGATGCCGTCCGCCAGGCTGTAGTCGGGTGCCCAGCCGAGTTCCCGGCGGGCGGCCGAGTCGTCGTAGGACAAGGGATAGGGGTTGCTGGAGACCGCGGGATTCGCATCGAAGGCGATGTCCGCGTCGGGGCACACCTGTGCCGCCACTGCCATGGCTTCCCGCACCGAGTAGAGCCCGCCCATGATGTTGTAGCCCACCCGGGGAACGTCGTCCCGGCCCAGGAGCAGGAGCAGGGCCTTGCAGGCGTCCTTGACGTAGAGCCAGTCGCCCTTTTCCTCGGGGAAGCCTATCCGGAGGGGCTGCCCCGCCGCCAGCGCGTCGAGCAGCTTCGAGGAATAGGCGGCGGTGATGCCGTTCTCGCGGCCGGGGCCGTATACCCAGGGGAAGCGGACGGCGCCGACCTTGAGGCCGTGCTTCGCCTTGTACCAGCGCAGCAGGTGTTCGCAGGCCAGCTTGGTCTGGCCGTAGATGGTCGCCGGCTCCTTGACCGCATCGTCGGCGACCGGCTCCGGCAATCCGCGGCCGAAGACGGAGATGGAACTGGTGAACACGAAGCGCCGCAGGCCGGCGGCGATGCCGGCGTCGAGCAGGAACTGGGTGGACCGGAAGTTGATTTCCCAGCCCCGGAGCGGGTTTTCCTCGCAGGGTGCGGCGAGCCAGGAGACCAGGTGCACGACGGCCTCGGGCCGCTGGCCCAGCATCGCCCGATAGACCTCCTCGGCCCGGGAGACATCCAGTCGCAGCCAGGTCACGCGGGGCGATGTCGCGGTCTCCCTTGGCAACTGGAGGTCTGTCGCCAGGACCTCGTGGCCCAGGTCCGCCAGCATCGGCACGAGGTAGCGCCCGATGAATCCGGCCGCGCCGGTGACGAGTACCTTCATTTCCCGTTTCCTTCCTTGTGCCAGAACTGGCGGACCGACTGCCACATGATGGCGGTGTCGGAGGCGCCGTAGCCTTGCGAGGCGGCGGCCCGGTTCAGGAAGTCCACCGTCCGGCCGAGGATCATCGGGGCCCCGGCCGCCTCGGCCATCTCCAAACCCAGGCGGACGTCCTTGACGAGGAGGGACACGGTGAAGGTCGGGTCTTCGTAGCGGGCTTCCCTGATCCTCCCGCCGAGTTCGCGGAACAGGTTGCTGACCGTGCCCGCCTGGCTGGCCGTGATGATCTCGTAGAGCCGGCCAGGGTCTATCCCCACCTTCTCGGCCACGGCCATCATCTCCGCGGTCATCGCGTTGATGGCGCCGAACATCAGCTGGTTGAGGAGCTTGACCTTGTGCCCGGCGCCGGAAGCACCGACGTGGGCGACGCTGGCGGCGAGCAGTTCCAGCAGGGGCTTCACCTCGTCGAGGGTGGCGGCATCCCCGCCCACCGGAATCCCCCACCTGCCCACCGTGGCGGGCCGGCCCAGCACCGGCGCGTCGAGGTAACCGATGCCGGCCTCCCGGGCCGCGGCGGCCATGGTCTCGGTGTTTTCCGGCGAACTGGTGCACATGTCGATGACGATGCTGCCGGGGGCCAGCGCCGACAGCAGCCCCTGGTCGCCGGCGACGCATTCGGCGATCTCCCGGGGGCCGGGCAGGAACAGCACGATCCAGTCGCTGTCGCGCGCCAGGTCGGCCAGGGTGTCGTGCATGGCGATGCCCGCCTGGCCTGCCGCCTCGACGCAGGCCGGAAAGGCATCGAAGCCGCCGACGGGTATCCCCGCCTCGAGCAGGCGCGCCGCGACGGTCCGGCCCATGACGCCGGTGCCGACGATTCCGATCCGCTTCATGGCGCATTTCCCGAACATGGAGGGGCCGGCCGCGCCCCGCGACTAACCGGTTTCCGGCGCATCGTCACTTCTTCCGCAGATGCACCGCCGCGCCGCCGGAATAGCACTCCGGCGTGCAGAGGATGCTCGGATCCTCGCCCACGTAGCGGGTGGCCAGCTTCATCGCCTCGGCGAAGGTCGCCACCGGGATGTAGCCCATCCCGCGCGCATAAACCGGCTTCTGGGCCCCCACCATGATGACCGCCTGGGTGCGCTTGCCGAGGATGGCGCCGCCGCTGATCATCGACATCGCGTGGAAGGGGTGGTAGGTGTAGAAGTTCGAATAGGCGAAGCGGTATTCGTAGTTCATGGTGATGTCGACGGCATCCTGGGAATTGAGGAAATCCGTCGGGTTCTGGAACCGCTGCAGGGCCTCGTAGGTGTCCTTGTAGGAGGGAAACCAGCGGTCGTTGAACCAGCCGTCGCAGACGCCGGCCACGATCACGACGCCGTTGGGACTCAGGCACGGGTAGCACCGGGAATACTGGCCGCCGATGGCCAGGCTGGCGAGGATCGGGTTGGTCCCCATGCCCGGGCCGTAGTGGAAATTCCTCGGCATGCCCACCACCAGGACGTCCGCCGGCGCCATGTCCAGCTCGACGTTGGTGCGCCGCTCGGCGAGCGGCCAGGTCGCCGCCTCCACGGCCGGTATGGTGCCGGCCTGGACATCCAGCACTTCGCCGAACTGGCCGAGCACGGCGTCGACCGCGAACACCTTCTTGCCCATGCCGGCCTCCATCGCCTCGGCAATGGACTTGAACTGGTGGCGCATGTGCTGGTGCCGGGAACCGCCGAGCCAGTCGTCCCGGTGCATGGTCTTCGGGTTGTGGTGGGAGGCGATCGATTCCCAGCCCGAGAAGCCGGTCACCAGCATCTTGGCGCCGCCGCTGAAGCCGCCGTAGGGATTGCCGGCGCAGTGGCCGATCATGACCACCAGGTCGGCGTCCACCAGCAGGCGGTTGCACTGGATCCGGTTGCCCATCGCATCGGTGCCGAAGTCGCCGAGGTTGGTGGCCTCGCCGTCGTGGTTCACCAGTCGCCCCGGATAGAACTGGTCGACGATTTCCTTGCCCAGATACCAGTAGAACTCTTCCAGCGTGTTCTGCCGGTGCAGGCCCATGCCGCAGAGCAGGGTGATGTTCTCCAGCTTGCAGCCGCCGGCCAGCAGTTCCTCGACGGCGAGCCTGATGGCCACCCGGCGGTGGGCCTTCGGATGGGCGCCGCCCTTCACCCGGTCGGGAAAGCCGATGACGACCTTCTTGCCGGGCCCCGCGATGTCGCGCAGGGGCGGCGTGTCGAGGGGCTTCTGCAGCGCCTTTCGGGTCAGTTCGACGGAATCGCCCAGGGGCGCGGGATCCGTATACGTCTTTCCGTACCTGACCACCGTCGCGTGGTCGGGCAGTTCGACCCGCATCTTCCCGTCACCGTAATCCAGCAATACGTCTTGCATTTTGCTTCCTTTCGACAAAACAGGGCACGCCGCGCCGGCTCAGGGCATCCGGCGACCTTTCCCGGAGCCGAAGCCGGCGGAACCCGGGCCCGGCCGGCCCATCGTTCCACGCGGCTTCTGCACCCGGCGTCCCGGGCCCGTGAATGCGACGGCGGCGCTCAGGGCTTGACGGCCTCCAGGAACAGCTTGGGATCGAAGTAGCGGTCCGCCGGCACGGCGTTCTCGATCTTCGCGCTCTGCACGAAGAAGTCCGTCACCTGCTGCAACCACTTGGCGGCAGTGCCGTCCTGGTAGCGGGTCACCCATTCCGCGTTGGAGTAGTACTTGGTGGCCTTGAACTGCTCCTTGAACTCGGCCAGGGGAACGTCCTGGTACTGCAGCTTTTGCAGCGTTTCGGCCGCCTGGTCGGGGTTCGCGACGATGTACTGGTTGGCTTCCGCCCAGGCCTTGATCAGGGAGACCAGCACCGGGCGGTTTTTCTCGAAGTAGTCGTTCCTGGCCGCCCAGCCGCCCATGATGGCCGCCTGGGGATAGAAGGCGGAGGCGTCCACGATCTTCCTGGCGCCCGGCACCTTCTGGCGGACGGCGGTGTCGAAGGGCGCCCACAGGGCCACGGCGGGGACGGCGCCGGCGATGAAGGAGGTCACCGCCTCGGACATCCGCTGGTTGACGATCTGGACGTCCTTGGCCGGATCGAGGTTGACGGAGCGCAGGGCCCGGTCGAGGAAGACGTGGGCCGTCGTTCCCGTCGTCGTCGAGATCTGCTTGCCCTTGAGGTCGGCGAGGGTCTTGATGCCGGATTCCTCGCGGACCCACAACTGGGCCGTCGCATACTCGATGTCGTTGAGGAGGAAGACCTTGCCCTGGCCGCGGGCCGGGAAATTGGACAGCACGGCGCCGGTGGCCAGCACATCCAGGCTGCCGCCGATCATGGCCTGGAAGAGTTCGAGGCCGGTGGTGAACTTGATCAGTTCCAGGCTGAGGCCATGCTTCTCGAAGCTGCCCATGTTCTGGCCGAGCCAGATGTGGCTGTCCACGGCCGGCGTGTGCAGGTAGCCGACCCGGACCTTGGTCTTGGCCTGGGCGTGGGAAAACCCTCCGATGCCTTGAAGGGAAAGGGCCGCGGCCGATGCGGCGGCCTTGATGAAGGTTCTTCTCTGCATGCTCATGGTGTCCTCCGAGTTTCTGCGGGTGGAAATGGGCGTTGACCGCCGTTCTTCAGTCCGAATGACGTACTGCCTGGTTGGCCTGCGCTTGGTATTCGTGCATGACGAGGTCGCGGATGTGGGTCCGCAATTCGGCGAACTGCGCGTTCTCGTGGACGGTGTCCGCCCGGGGGTAACCGAAGGGAACCTCGAGGATGGTCCGGATGCGGGCCGGGCGCGCCGTGACGACGATGATCCGCGACGACAGGTAGATCGCCTCGTCCACCGAATGGGTGATCAGGACGACCGTCTTCTTCTCGGCCTGCAGCACCTCGAGCAGCAGGTCCTGCATGGCCGACCGGGTCTGGGCGTCCAGGGCCCCGAAGGGCTCGTCCATCAGCAGGAATTCGGGCTTCACGGCGTAGGCGCGGGCGATCGCCAGGCGTTGCCGCATGCCGCCGGAGAGGTGCTTGGGAAAATGATTGGCGAAATCGGCCAGGCCCATCAGCCTCATGTAGCGATCGACGACGCTTTCCCGTTCGCCGGGCTCGATGCGGCTGGCCCGCAGCTTCAGGCCGAACTCGATGTTGTCGCGCACGGTGAGCCAGGGAAACACCCCGTATTCCTGGAAGATCACCCCCCGGTCCGGCCCCGGGCCGTTCACCGGTCGGCCGTCCAGGAGGACCCGGCCGGACGTCGGCACCAGGAAGCCGCCGATGATGTTCATGATCGTCGTCTTGCCGCAGCCGGAAGGGCCGATGATGGAGACGAACTCGCCCTCGTGGACCTCGAAGGAAACCCCGTCGAGGACGCGCATGGGCCCGCGCTCCGTGGGGAACTCCACGGTGACGTCGTCGAAGAGGATGCGGGGTCCGGCGGTCGTCACTCGATCAGGCTCCCCGCATTCGGTCCCCGGCGCGCGGCGTTCATGCGATGCGTTCCTGCCAGGACACCAGCTTGTTGGTCGCCAGCCGCAGCAGCATGTCCATCAACAGGGCGATGCAGCCGATGCAGATGATGCCCACGTAGATGGTGTCGAGCTGGAAGAAGGCCGAAGCGTCCTGGATCATCGCCCCGAGGCCCTGCTGGGCGGCGATCAGTTCGGCGGCCACCAGGGTGGCCCAGGCGACGCCCAGCGCCACCCGGACGGCGGTCAGGATGTGGGGCACGGTCAGGGGCACGATCACCCGGACGAAAATCTCCAGGTCCGTCGCGCCGAGGGTCCGCGAGACCTTCACGTAGATCGGATTCACCTGGGCGATGCCCTCGTACATCACGATCACCCCGGCGAAGAAGGAGGCGTAGAACAGGATGACGGTCTTCGCCGTCTCGCCGATGCCGAAATAGACGATGACCAGCGGGATCAGCGCGATCGGGGGCAGGGCGCGGAAGAAATTGATCACCGGATCGACGAAGCTGCGCAATCCCTTGTACCAGCCGAGGCAGAAGCCCACCGGCACGGCGACGGTGATGCCGAGGAAGACGCCGGTCAGGACCCGCCGCGTGGACATCAGCATGTCGGTGGGCAGGCGGCCCTGGATCAGTTCGGAGAATTTGGCGAAGACCGCGTGGGGCGCCGGGACCAGGGCGGGATTGAACAGGCCGCTTTCCCGGATGGCGTACCAGAGGACGACCAGAACCACCCAGGGCGACGAGATGAGAATCGCCCGCTTGACCTTGCTATCCTTGGCCATGCAAAGCTCCCCTGCGTGTTATATGTATTGCTGATGGCAAAGCGAGTCGGACCATCGTACCATCGACCATCCCTTTCAGCAAGCCGCCATGGCCAGTGACTTCCAGCACAAGTTGAGCCTGCGCTACGTCCAGGTGGCGGACGTGTTGCGCCAGCGGATCGCCCGCGGCCTGTGGCCCGAGGGGCACCGCCTGCCCTCCCTCGAGGAACTGGTCGAGGAGTTCGGCGTCGCGCGGGTCACGGTTCGGCAGGCGGTCAACCTGCTGGCCGGGGAAGGACTGCTCTCGGCCCAGCAGGGACGCGGAACCTTCGTGATGAAGCAGCCGCGGCAGGACCGCTTCATCAGCGTCGTGGCGACCCTGGCCGAGCTGAGCCGGGTCTACGAGGACACGCGGCCGGAGATACTGACCATCGAGGAGGGAGGGCACCCGCCCCCGACCGACGGGCTGAAGGGGACGCTGGCCGAGTCCTACACCTTCATGCGTCGCGTGCACCACCGCGACGGACAGGCCTACTGCGTCATCAACATCTTCATCGACGAACGGATCTTCCGCAGGGCGCCCCGGAAGTTCCGCACCCAGCCGGTCATCCCCCTGCTGGTCCGCATGCCGAGCGTGAAGATCGCCCATGCCCACCAGGTCTTGACCATCGGCGCCGCCGACACGGAGGTCGCGAAGCTGATGGCGATCCCCGTGAACGCGCCGGTGGCCGAGGTCCGGCGCGCATTCACCGACGTCGCCGGGATCCTGATCTACGTCGCCCACGTCACCTACCGGGGCGACGCCATCCGCCTGGAGATGGACCTGCAGCCCTGATCGGGGGCGGCGATCGCCGTCCGCCAAGGCGGGGCGCCCCTCCCCAATCGGCCGGCGACAACCGGCCGCCGCGGAGCCTTACGGGAGGTCGTCGACGAAGCCCGAGACCAGGTTCTGGGAGTAGAGGGCATCCAGGTCCAGGCCGGCGTCTTGCGCCGGCCCGATGCCGGCGATGCGGGCGGCCACCATGGCCTCCCGGGCCAGCAGGGCGGCATGGGCCCGGGCCGGATCGATGGCGGCGAAGCGCAAACGGTCGCCGGGCAGCAGGCGGCCGAGGCGAGGCAGGTCGGCGCTGATCACGGTGGCGATCTTGGCGTAGCCCCCCGTGGTCTGGCAGTCCGCCAGGAGCAGGATGGGCTGTCCGTCGGCCGGCACCTGGATCACGCCGGGGGTCACGGCGTCGGAGACGATGTCGGCGCCGCAACCCGGCCGGTGGGACAGGGCCGGGCCGGCCAGGCGCAGCCCCATGCGATCGGCATCGCGGGTGACCGTGTATTCGGACGAGAACAGGGTGTCCAGGGCCCCGGTGGTGAATCGGTCGTCCTGGGGGCCGGGCATGACGCGCAGGGGGCCTCCGTCGCCCTCCGGCGGCGCCGGCAGGGTCAGTTCGGGCGGTTCCGGCGAGGCCGCGTCGCCCAGGGGCAGGCGGTCGCCGGCCGCCAGGGGCCGGCCCTCCAGGCCGCCCAGGGCCGCCCGCGCGTAGGTCGCGCGGCTCCCCAGCACGGGCGCCACGGCTATGCCGCCCGCCACCGCCAGGCAGGCGACGCCGCCGCGCAGCGCACCGAGGCGCAGCATGTCGCCGGGTTGCAGGGTATGGCTGCGCCAGGGCTCCACCGCCTCGAAGGCGCCGTCCGCCCGCTCGATGCGGCCGGTCACCGGTCCGGCCAGGGCGATCCGCCGCGGGCGGCCGAGGATCTGCAACAGCGGTCCGACCAGCCGGAATTCCAGCACCGCCGTGTCCGGCGGATTGCCGGCCAGCGCGTTGGCCAGCCGCTGGGCCACCGGATCGAGGGCGCCGGCCAGGGGTACCCCCAGGTGCCGGTAGCCGGGGCGACCCGCGTCCTGCACCGTCAGCGGCCCGTATGCCGCCAGGATTTCCAGCGTGGCGCTCATGCGACGGGCACCGGCGGCAGGTCCGGGACGACGGGCGGCGTCCTCGCCGCGATGCATCGTCCGGAGGCCGCAATCGCGCCGTGAACGGCGCTCCTACAGGGGGGGCGGGTTGCCGCGGGGCGGCGGGGGAAGGTCGGTCGTTGTAGGAGCGGCGTACTCGCCGCGATGGGTTTTCCGGAGGCCGCAATCGCGCCGTGAACGGCGCTCCTACAGGGGGGGGGGGTTGCCGCGGGGCGGCGGGGTACGGTCGGCCGTTGTAGGAGCGGCGTCCTCGCCGCGATGGGTGTTCCGGAGGCCGCAATCGCGCCGTAAACGGCGCTCCTACAGGGGGGGCGGATGGCCGTCGGTCGGCGGGGTACGGTCGGTCGTTGTAGGAGCGGCGTACTCGCCGCGATGGGTTTTCCGGAGGCCGCAATCGCG
>JBPOHD010000071.1:0-54407 GCA_052035955.1 Pseudomonadota bacterium | reverse complement strand
CCGGCTCCGGCCCTCGCACTCGTCCACCGGCGACGATGATCCGATGAGCATGCCTCGCCCGTCACCCAACCATTGCCTTCGCGACACACCATTCCGCTCGGAATGGCTCTGCCGCGCAGACTCCTAGGAAGCTTAGAAATCTCCGCTGCCGGGGCGGTCGCCGCCCCCCGGTCGTCTTCAACCGCGCTTCCAGGCTTCGTCCAACGGCTCCAGTTCGAGTTCCAGTTTGTCCACCTGGGTAGCCACCATGGCCTCCTCGGCATGGATCGCCAATGATTCGTTGGCGAGGGCGAGGCGGCGCACCACGGCTGCCACCAGGCCCTGGCGGAAATGCTCGAGGCACTCTTCCGATGCCAAGGCCAGGGCTGCAGGATTGACCTCCAGGTAGGTCACCGGCGTCAGGGTGACCACGGTGCTCGATCGTTGCGGAACGGCGCTGTTCAAGTAGGCGGTCTCGCCGACGCACTCGCCCGCACCTATGGTCCCCAGTCGTCTTCCAGACAGGGAAACCTCGACCTCCCCCTGGACCAGGATACCGAAGGTGGTGTCCTCCTCGCCTTCCTTCATGAGGACTGTCTCGGCCTCGATTTCCCGCCACTGGCTGATCCGCAGGGCCTCCCAAATCTCCACGTCCTCGAATTCGACGAAGAAGGCCAACTTGCGCAAGGCCTCGAAACGCCGCGTATCCATCGGCACGTAGTTGTCGTCCAGGATCTGGTAGCGCACGGCGGAGAGATCCTTGGCCATTTCAGCCCCGTTCTTGTAACGGGAATAAAGATCCTTCTCCAGGGCCTTCTGGACGATCCTGTCCATGGCCGACGGGACATTCGGATTCAGTTGCGAGGCCGACGGCGCGTCGGCATTGATGATCTTGTAGACCAATTGCGCCTGATGCTTGGCCCGAAAGGGAAGTCGACCCGTCAGCAACTGGTAAAGGACCACGCCGAGCGAATAGAGATCCGTCTTCTGGTTGAGGGGATAGCCCTTGATCTGTTCCGGCGACATGTAGGCCGGAGACCCGACGCCCATGATGAAGGTCGAATCGGCGTCGCCTTTCTTGCTGATGTCGAGGGCCAGGCCGAAATCGGTGATCTTTACGTTCTCCTCCCCGTCCACCATGATGTTGGCGGGCTTGATGTCCCGATGCACGACACCCTGCTTGAACGCGTGGTCCAGGGCCAGGCAACACTTGAAAACGATCCCCACGACCTGATGGACAGGCAGGAGCTTGTCGAAGGTGACGAACTGATCCAGTGCCTGCCCCTGGAGAAACTCCATCACGATGTAGGCGTGGTCTTCCTCGATGACGGTCTCGTAAACCTTGACGATATTCGGGTGGTCCAACACCTGCCCGACCTTGCCCTCCGTCGCGAAGAGCTTGCGGATCCGCCGGTTCCACTGCCCCTCGCCGGACTGGTCGAATCGGACCAGCTTGATGGCCACCTGCTCGCCGTTTTCGGGATTCTCGGCGAGGTAAACGGTGGCCGTGGCTCCCTTGCCGGCTTCCCTGACCACCTTGTACTTGCCGATGAACTCCATCATTCAGTCCTGCCGATCCTTTCGTTTGCGGCCATGCGGTATTCCGAAGGCAATGATAATCCATGGCTTCCGCATCGACCGCGACGAGCTTTCGGAAAAATCCTCTTGAAATTCCCGCCGCCACCCCAATAAGTGAAGGGTTGTCCGCCACCCTTCATCCGCGAGCCGAGAACATGCAGGAAAACAAACCCTTCACCGACCACGATGCCCCCCCGGAAAGCCTGCGGGCACCCGACCCAGATCAGTTCCCCTTCCAGGAGCAATCCACCCCATCCGCGCCCGACGTGATTCCGGGCCTGGAGGAACAACTGAGGCTTGCGGAATTGAAGGCGGCCGAGCATCACGATGCCTGGCTGCGCGCCAAGGCCGAGACGGAGAACGTTCGCCGCAGGGGTTTGGAAGAGGCCCAGAAAGCGGGAAAGTTCGCGGTCGAGAAGTTCGCCGGCGAACTCCTGGCGGTCAAGGACAGCCTGGAGGCCGCCCTGGCCAACGAGAATCAGGATGCGGCCGCCCTCCGGGCGGGCGTGGAACTGACCTTGCGCCAGTTGGCCTCGGCTTTCGAGAAGTCCGGCCTGGTCGAGATCTCGCCCCTCGAACAGAAATTCGACCCCCACCGGCACCAGGCCATCAGCCAGGTCGAGGCAGACGGCGAGCCCAATCGGGTGATCACCGTACTGCAAAAAGGCTATGCCCTCCATGAGCGAGTGATCAGACCGGCCCTGGTCGTCGTGTCCAAGGCCCGCGCCGAACCGCCGCCCGCTTGAATCGGCCTGCAATAACCCCATATCGAAGGCAGCCAAGTCATTCACGAACTCTGAGGAAACCAACATGGGCAAGATCATCGGCATCGACCTGGGCACCACCAACAGTTGCGTCGCCATCATGGAAGGCGGCAAACCCAAGGTCATCGAGAATTCCGAGGGGGCACGCACCACGCCGTCCATCGTCGCCTACGCCGACGACGGCGAGATTCTGTGCGGGGCGCCGGCCAAGCGCCAGGCGGTCACCAACGCCAAGAACACCTTGTTCGCGGTGAAACGTCTGATCGGCCGTCGCTTCGAGGAGAAGGAAGTGCAGAAGGACATCGACCTGATGCCCTTCAAGATCCTGAAGGCCGACAACGGCGACGCGTGGGTGGAAGCGCGCGGCAAGAAGATGGCCCCGCCGCAGGTCTCCGCCGAGGTCCTGAAAAAGATGAAGAAGACCGCCGAGGACTACCTCGGCGAGGAAGTCACCGAGGCGGTCATCACCGTTCCGGCCTACTTCAACGACTCCCAGCGCCAGGCCACCAAGGACGCCGGCCGCATCGCCGGCCTCGAGGTCAAGCGCATCATCAACGAGCCGACCGCGGCTGCCCTGGCCTTCGGCATGGACAAGCAGGAAGGGGACCGCAAGATCGCGGTCTATGACCTGGGCGGCGGCACCTTCGACATCTCCATCATCGAGATCGCCGAACTGGACGGCGAGCACCAGTTCGAGGTGCTTTCCACCAACGGCGACACCTTCCTGGGCGGCGAGGACTTCGACCAGCGGATCATCGACTACATCATCGGCGAGTTCAGGAAGGACCAAGGGGTCGACCTGAAGGCCGACGTGCTGGCCTTGCAGCGGCTCAAGGAGGCCGCCGAGAAGGCGAAGATCGAACTCTCCTCCGGACAGCAGACCGAGATCAACCTGCCCTACATCACCGCCGATGCCACCGGCCCCAAGCACCTGACCATGAAGATCACCCGCGCCAAGTTCGAATCGCTGGTGGAGGATCTGATCGACCGGACCATCGAGCCCTGCCGCATCGCCATCAAGGATGCCGGTGTCAAGGTTTCCGACATCGCCGACGTGATCCTCGTCGGCGGCATGACCCGGATGCCCAAGGTACAGGAGAAGGTCAAGGAATTCTTCGGCAAGGATCCGCGCAAGGACGTGAACCCCGATGAAGCGGTCGCGGTCGGGGCCTCGATCCAGGGTGGAGTCCTGCAGGGCGAGGTGAAGGATGTGCTGTTGCTGGACGTCACGCCCCTCTCCCTGGGCATCGAAACCCTGGGCGGCGTGATGACCAAGTTGATCACCAAGAACACGACCATCCCGACCAAGACCAGCCAAGTCTTCTCGACGGCCGACGACAATCAGTCCGCGGTGACCATCCATGTCATGCAGGGCGAACGCGAGATGGCCTCCGGCAACAAGAGTCTCGGCCAGTTCAACCTTTCCGACATCCCGCCGGCGCCGCGCGGCATGCCTCAGATCGAGGTGACCTTCGACATCGACGCGAACGGCATCCTGCACGTCTCGGCCAAGGACAAGGGTACCGGGAAGGAGAACAAGATCACCATCAAGGCCAACTCGGGCCTGTCGGAAGCCGAGATCCAGGCCATGGTGCGCGATGCCGAGGCCCATGCCGAGGAGGACAAGAAGGCCCACGCCCTGGTCGAGGCCCGCAACCAGTGCGACGCCTTGGTCCATTCGGTGAAAAAGGCCCTGACGGAACACGGAGACAAGATCGAGGCCGACGAGAAATCCAAGATCGAGGCGGCCCTCAAGGAGGCCGAGGAAGCCATCAAGGGCAACGACAAGGACGCCCTTGACGCCAAGTCCCAGGCCCTCGCCATGGCCAGCCAGAAACTCGGCGAGAAGATTTATGCCCAGCAGCAGGGAGCGGCCGGTGGCGGTGCCCAGGCCGGGGCGGCACCCGGTGGTGGCGAGGCGAAAAGGGACAAGGCGGACGATGGCGATGTCGTCGACGCCGAGTTCACGGAGGTGAAGGACAAGAAGGCTTAAGCCGTCACGGGAGATACTTCCCAATAGGCCGGATTCGAGGGGATGGCGCTGCCGTCCCCGAATCCGGCCGCAACGCTTCAATGGGCCACAGGGCAGATATGGCAAAACGCGACTACTACGAAGTCCTCGGCGTCAATCGGGATGCGTCCGATGACGAGATCAAGAAGGCCTACCGAAAGCTGGCCATGAAATTCCATCCGGACCGCAATCCGGATAATCCGAAGGCGGAAGAGCAGTTCAAGGAGGCCAAGGAGGCCTACGAAATCCTGTCGGAGGCGCAGAAGCGCTCGGCCTACGACCAGTTCGGACACGCCGGCGTCGATCCCTCGGCGGGAGCCGGTCCGGGCGCCCAGGGATTCGGCGGCTTTGCCGATGCGTTCTCGGACATCTTCGGCGACATCTTCGGCGGTGGTCGCGGGGGGCGGTCCAACGTCTATCGGGGGGCCGATCTGCGCTACAACCTGGAAATCAGCCTCGAAGACGCCGCCCGCGGCACGGAAACCCGCATCCGAATTCCGACCATGGCGGAATGCGATGCCTGTCATGGCAGCGGCGCCAAGAAGGGCACCGAACCGAAGACCTGCCCCACTTGCGGAGGCCACGGGCAGGTGCGAATGCAGCAGGGCTTCTTCTCGATTCAGCAGACCTGCCCTAAATGCCATGGGACGGGCCGCTACATTGCCGATCCCTGTACTTCCTGCCACGGCGCCGGCCGGGTCAAGCAGCACAAGACCCTCTCGGTCAAGATCCCGGCCGGAATCGACGAAGGCGATCGCATCCGCCTCTCCGGCGAGGGAGAACCCGGCGTCAACGGGGGCCCGCCGGGCGATCTCTACGTGCAGGTCCACCTGAAGCCCCACACGGTGTTCCAGCGCGACCACGACGACCTGCATTGTGAAATGCCGGTCAGCTTCGCCACCGCTGCCCTGGGCGGAGAAATCGAAATTCCGACCCTGGACGGCGTCGCCCGCCTGCGCGTGCCCGCCGAAACGCAGACTGGAAAGGTGTTCCGGCTCAGGGGCAAGGGAATAAAGGGCCTGCGCAGCATTGGCCAGGGCGACCTCCTCTGCCACGTGGTGGTGGAAACGCCGGTTAGCCTCACCGAACGTCAGAAGGAGCTATTGCGCGAGTTCGAGGAGATCAGCAGCAGCAATTCGAGCAAGCACAATCCCCGGGCCCAGAGCTGGATGGACAAGGTTCGGGACTTCTTCGGAGGATGAGGGGCCACGCAACGTTCCCCTCCACCTGACGGATCCTCAGGAGTCGGTTTGCCTCCTGAGGGTACACCGGTGCCCGGGGCGCCGACCGCCGATTCCCCGCCACCGTTGCCTCCCAGGGGGAGCGGTGGCGCCCCGGCATGCCGGTACGCCAACGCCCCCGCATGGCCGGGGGCAACGCGGGGCCCTGGCCGCTGCCGCTCGTTTCAAGCGCTCAGACCACGCAGCAGGTCACCCTGTACGTCGGCCACGTCCTCCAGGCCGACGGCAATCCGCAGCAGGCCCTCCCCGATTCCCGCCTCCGCCCGGGCCTCGGACGTCAGCCTCCCGTGGGTGGTGCTGGCCGGGTGGGTGATGGTGGTCTTCACGTCGCCCAGGTTGGCGGTTATCGAGAGGAGCCTGCAGTTGTCCACCACCCGCCAGGCTTCCTCGCGGCCGCCCTTCACCTCGAACGATACGATGGCCCCCCCCGCGGCCTGCTGGCGACTGGCCAGGTCGTATTGGGGGTGGGAGGGCAACCCGGGATAGAACACCCGCGCCACTTCGGGTCGGGCCTCGAGCCAGCGGGCAAGTTCCAATGCCCTGGCCGACTGTGCCTCCATGCGCAAGCGCAGGGTCTCCAAACCCTTCAATATGACCCAGGCATTGAACGGGGAAATGCATGGGCCGGCGGTGCGCAGGAACTTGAACACCTCCTCGGTCAGGGCCTTGCGTCCGCAGACGGCACCGCCGAGCACGCGTCCCTGGCCGTCGAGGTACTTGGTTGCGGAATGGACAACGAGGTCGGCACCGAGCTCGAGGGGCCGCTGGAGCGCAGGAGTGCAGAAACAGTTGTCCACCACCAGCAGGGCATTGGCGGCTCTGGTCACGGCGGCCAGGGCCGCGATATCCAGGACCTCGGTCAGCGGGTTCGACGGCGTTTCGACGAAGACCATCCGCGTGGCCGGCGTCATGGCCGCCCGGTAGGCCTGAGGCGCCGGGGAGGCCACGAAGCTCGTGGCGATTCCGAATCGGGTCAGGATGTTGCCGAACAGTTGCTGCGTGGCCCCGAACAGGGCGCGCGAGGCCACCACGTGGTCGCCTGCCTTCAGGAAGGCCATGGCCGTGGAGAGGATGGCGGACATGCCGGAGGCCGTGGCGACGCAACCCTCGGCACCCTCAAGGGCAGCCAGGCGATCCTGGAGCATGGTCACGGTCGGGTTGGTAAACCGCGCATACACGTTGCCTTCCTCTTCCCCCGAGAAGCGCGCGGCCGCCTGGGCAGCGCTTTCAAATACGAAGCTGGAGGTCAGGTAGAGGGCTTCGGCGTGCTCGTTGAACTGGCTGCGCACTTGACCGGCGCGAACGGCGAGAGTGTCGAACTTTTCTTCCATGGCGTTTCCCGTGCGGTACCCGGCGTCGGCCGCTCATGGCGGGCACCGGACAAACAAAAAACCCGGCCAGCAGGCGGACCGGGTTTGGCTCGCTTTAGCTGGATTTGTTAGGCGCCCGCAAGCTGAAGCTCAAATCGGCGCCGAGGCCATTAACTTACCGACAAGGTCCGCCGCCGTCAATCGGCCGGCACAAGGTTGAGGTCCATCTGGGCACCATCGTTGTCCTCCGCGCCCACTTTACCCGGCCGACCATGGGACTCCTCGACGCTGTGCAGGTACTCGGGCGTCACGTCGCCAGTGATGTAGGTGCCGTCGAAACAGGAGGTTTCGAATTGGGCGACGGCCGGATTGACGGCCCGCACGGCAGCCTTCAGCGCGTCGAGATCCTGATAGATCAGTGCATCGGCGCCGATCTCCCTTCGGATCTCGTCGTCCGACCGAAACGCGGCAATCAGTTCGGCCCGGGTCGGCATGTCGATTCCATAGACGTTGGCATGCCTCACCGGCGGACTTGCAGAAGCGAAATAGACGCGCCGCGCCCCCGCCTCGCGCGCCATGAGAATGATCTCGCGCGAAGTCGTGCCGCGGACGATGGAGTCGTCGACCAGAAGGACACTCTTGCCGCGGAACTCCTGCGAGATGGCGTTGAGCTTCTGGCGCACCGATTTCTTGCGCGAAGCCTGACCAGGCATGATGAAGGTGCGGCCGATGTACCGGTTCTTCACGAAGCCTTCGCGGTAGGGCAGATTGAGCCGGTTGGCCAGCTCCATCGCCGCGTGGCGACTGGAGTCTGGAATCGGAATGACCGCATCCACCTCGAGATGGGGCATCGTGTGGCGGATCTTGTCGGCCAGGAACTCGCCCATCTTGACGCGCGTCTCGTAGACGGAAATTCCGTCCATGAGCGAATCCGGGCGGGCCAGATAGACGAACTCGAACATGCATGGAGCATGAATCGTGCGTTCTGCGCATTGGCGGCTGACAAAACGCCCGTGCACATCGATCAGGACCGCCTCGCCCGGCTCCACGTCGCGCAACGCCTTGAAACCGAGGGTATCGATGGCGACGCTCTCGGAGGCGACGAGGTACTCCACGCCCTGGATGGTCTCGTGGCGGCCGATGATCAGCGGCCGGATCCCGTAGGGATCCCGAAAGGCGAGAAGCCCGTACCCGGCGATCATCGCCACGACGGCATAGGCACCGCGAACGCGCCGATGGACGCCGGCGACGGCCTTGAAGATGGTGTCGGGATCGACCTGATAGCGATTCTGGGAGGCAACCTGCAACTCGTGGGCAAACACGTTGAGCAACACCTCCGAATCGGAGTTGGTGTTCATGTGCCGCAGGTCCTGCAGGAACATGTCCCGCTTCAACTGCTCCGCGTTGGTCAGATTGCCGTTGTGCGCAAGCATCAGGCCAAAGGGCGAATTGACGTAGAAGGGTTGCGCCTCAGCGGGGTTGTAGGCAGAGCCAGCCGTCGGATATCGGCAGTGCCCTATGCCCCAGTTGCCCACCAGGTTGCGCATGTTGCGCGTCCGGAAGACGTCGCGCACCAGGCCCGATCCCTTGTGCATGTGGAAACGGCCGGCGTCCGCAGTGGCAATGCCCGCCGCGTCCTGCCCCCGGTGCTGGAGGACCTGCAAGCCGTCGTAGAGGAGCTGGTTTACCGGTGAGGTAGCCACCGCTCCGATTATTCCGCACATTGTCAGACCTCTATCTAAAACGAATACGCTTCGCCACTTCGACCGGCAACCATGGCTTCAGGGCGACGACCGCCGTTTCCAGGGGTGGCGCAGACCAGGCATGGCGCCACCCATTGGACTTCGGCAGGGGCGTCAGCCCCGCCAGCAGGACCGCCGCGAGAACCATCAGGAAGCCCCGAGCCAATCCGAACAGGGCACCGAGGATCCGGTCGAGGGGCCCCAGGCCCGCGGCCTTCAGAATGAGCGATGCCAGCCATCTCAAGATCGCCACGAGAATCAGGACAGCCACGAATACGCAGGCGAAGCCGGCGGCGTAGCGCACCACCGGATCTGCCGGAAGCCCCGGCAACATCATCCCGGCCTGGACGGCCAGCGCACGGGCAGCAAAGAAGGCCGCAATCCAGGCAGCCAGGGCGAGCACCTCGCCGACCATTCCCCGCCAGACGCCGACGAGCGCGGAAACCCCCAGGATGGCCAGGACCGTGTAATCGAACCACGTCACTTGGGCGCAACGGTTCCATTGACCCCAATCCTGCGGATACGCGCCTCGACTTTCTCGGCCGCGTCACGGCTGGGGAAGGGACCGGCCCGAACCCGGGTTCGCGTGCCACCGGCCGTATCGAGCTTTTCCGTATACACGGGGATTTTCATTTCCCTGATCTTGCCAATCAGGAGCTTCACGTTTCCCGCCTCTTTGTAAGCCCCCAACTGAACCACCCATTCACCGCTCCCGGACAGGGCGGCTTCCGCTTTGACCAGATCCGGCTGCGGCTTGGCCGTCGAGGCATCCGGGGCACCGCCGGGCGAGGCCGCCGGGCGCGCAGGTTTCGGTTCGGGTTTCGCCTCGGGAGAGGGCATCTTGGGCTCGGGCTTCGCCGACGCCTTCGGCTCCGCCTTGCCTTCCGGCTTTGGCATCGTTGCCGCGTCGGGCCGCTGCTCGGACATCACAACGGAAGCCCCTTTCGGTTCGACAGGCGGTAGCGGCGTAGCAGCCGGCTTCGAGGGGAGAATGCGGGAGGTGAAGGTGCCGGCGTCCTGGCTGGGGATGCGAACCTGAATGTCCTGGGGTGCCGGTTTCGGTTCCCGGTCCATCACCATTGGCAGGACGATGACAGCGAGCAGTGCAAGAGCCGTGGCACCGACGAGGCGCCGACGCGCGCGCTTCTTCAGTTCGGTCTGGGCATCGAGCGTTGCGTCGTCGTCCGCCATGGAATCTCGCTTGGGAGAGCGTTACCCGTCCGCCGCGCGCATCACCTGCGCCACCGTCAGGAACGATCCGAAGGCGACGATTCTATCATCTCCGCCCGCCTTCTCCAGGGCGTGCCGGAACGCGTCCCCAGGGTTCGCGAAGACCTCATCCACCTGTTCGCCGGCTGCACGGAGGATGTCCGCGACCTCATTGCCGGTGGCGCCACGGGGTCCTTCCAGGCCAGCCGGCAACCAATGGTCAACGCGCCCCTTGAGGGCATCGACCACGCCGGCCATGTCCTTGTCCCGGAGCATGCCGAAGACGGCCCATGTTCGCGGATGGAAGGCCATGTCAGACAGGTTCTCGGCAAGCGTACGGGCCGCCTGGGGATTGTGGGCGACATCGAGAATGACCGTTGGCCTTCCCGGCAGCACCTGAAAACGTCCGGGCAATTCCACCGTCGCCAACCCCTGCCGGATGTCACGCATCGCGACCGGCAATACATCCCGCAGGGTATCCAAAGCAGCGAGGGCGGTACTCGCATTCATCAACTGCCGGCCCCCTCGCAGGGCCGGAAATGCCAGGCCGCTGCGCCGGCCGTGGGGTCCCCGGTACTGCCATTGGCCCTCCTGGCGCAGGTAGCCGAAATCGCGGCCGAGGACCAGCAGCCGGGCGCCGATTTCGGCCGCGTGGCGAAGCAGCCGGTCCGGCGGCTGGGGGTCGCCACACACCGCCGGCTTGCCGGCGCGAAAGATTCCCGCCTTCTCGAACCCGATGGCCTCCCGGTCCGGACCGAGGTAGTCCATGTGGTCGAGGTCGACGCCCGTCACGACGGCGCAGTCGGGATCGAACACGTTCGTCGCGTCGAGCCGCCCCCCCAGGCCCACTTCGAGGACGATCGCCGCGACGCCGGCTTCGTGGAAGACCTCCCAGGCGGCCAGGGTGCCGAATTCGAAATAGGTCAGGGGAATCTCGGAACGGGCCCGTTCGACGCGGTCGAAGGCCCGGCAGAGAACCGCGTCGTCGGCCATGCGGCCGGCGACGCGCACGCGCTCGTTGTATTTCAGCAGGTGGGGCGAACCGTACAAGCCGACCCGATAGCCAGCCGCGCCGAGGATGCTTTCGAGCATTGCGCAGGTGGAGCCCTTGCCATTGGTGCCGCCGACCAGGATGACCGGGCAGCGCGGGTGTTGGCGGAGCCGCCGGCTGACCGTCCTGACGCGTTCCAGCCCCAGGTCGATGGGGCGATGGTGCTGGGCTTCCGCATGCGCGAGCCACTCCTCGAGCGTGCGATCATCGTGGGCGGCTGCTTCCGTCATGCAGTCGGTGATCGTGCCGGTTCCGCCGAGGCGCCGCGCCGGGCCAGTTTCCTGGCGGCGGCGGCCGGTCATCCGGCGGCGGGAACCCCTTGCAGGAGGGTCATCAGGGAGGCCAGGCGGTCCCGCATCTCGCGCCGATCGACGATCATGTCGATGGCGCCCTTCTCGAGCAGGAATTCGGCCCGCTGGAAGCCTTCCGGCAGGGTCTGGCGCACCGTCTGCTCGATGACCCGCGGCCCGGCGAAACCGATCAGCGCCCCGGGCTCGGCGATCACCACGTCGCCGACGAAGGCGAAGGAGGCGGAGACGCCGCCCATGGTCGGGTCGGTCAGGACGGTGATGAAAGGCAGGCGATGCCTGGCCAGCAGGCTGACCGCGGCAGTGGTCTTGGCCATCTGCATCAGCGAAAGCAAGCCTTCCTGCATGCGGGCCCCGCCGGAGGCCGTGATGCAGACGAAGGGCATCTGCCCCTCGATGGCCGCCCGCACGCCGCGCACGAAGCGCTCGCCGACCACGGAGCCCATGGAGCCACCGAGGAACTCGAACTCGAAGCAGGCGACGACGACGGGAACGCTGCGGATCGCCCCCTGCAGGACGACGAGGGCGTCGGTTTCGCCAGTATCGTCCGCAGCCGATGCCAATCGCTCCGAATACCGCCGGCTATCCTTGAACTTGAGTGCGTCGACGGGAACGACTTCGGCACCGATTTCGTAACGTCCCTCGGAGTCCAGGAGAATATCGAGCCTGTGCCGCGCCTTGATTCTCAGGTGGTGAGAACACTTGGGGCATACCTGCTGGTTGTTTTCCAGGTCCGTGCTGTAGAGGACGGCTTCGCACGCCGGGCACTTGCTCCACAAGCCTTCCGGAATCGACTTGCGCACCCCTTCCGAGCGCTTGATCTTCGGCGGCAACAGCTTTTGGATCCAACTCATGCTGCCCTCCCGGCATCCATGGCCATCCGGACTCCGCGCAGGAAAGCCGTCACGCGAGCCGCGGCTTCCTCACGGGGGGAATTCTCGATTTCCTCGATGATGCGACTGCCGATGACGACGGCGTCGGCGACCGCCGCGACCCGGGCCGCCGCCTCGCCGTCGCGGATTCCGAAGCCGACACCGACCGGCATGCGCACCCGCTCGCGGATCGCCGGAATCCGCCGCGCCACCTCGTCGAGGTCCAGGTGCGCCGCACCCGTGACCCCCTTGAGGGAAACGTAGTACAGGTACCCGCTGCCGGAGCGGGCCACCTGATCGAAGCGCGCCTCGCTCGAGGTGGGCGCCAGCAGGAAGATGGGGGCCAGGCCGCCCGACTTGAGGGCGGCGACGAAATCCCCGCATTCCTCCGGCGGATAATCGACCACCAGCACGCCGTCCACCCCTGCGGCCACGGCGTCGGCCACGAAGGCCGCGATGCCGTAAGCCTCGATCGGATTGGCATATCCCATCAGGACCACGGGCGTGCCCGCATTCGACTTGCGGAACTCCCTCACCATGCCCAGGACGATGCGAAGGCTGGTGCCCCAGCTGAGCGCGCGCTCGGAGGCGCGCTGGATCGTCGGACCATCCGCCATGGGATCGGAGAAGGGAACGCCGAGTTCGATGATGTCGGCCCCTCCGTCCACCAGGGCGCGCATCAGCGGCACGGTCAGGCCCGGTTCCGGATCACCAGCCGTGATGAAGGGGATCAGGGCCTTGCGGCCTTCCCGTGCCAGGCGGGAAAAGGTGTCTTCGATGCGTCCCATCAGAATCGGATTCCGGATTTCTCGGCTACGGTGTGCATGTCCTTGTCACCCCGACCGGAGAGATTGACCAGCAGGACATGGTCTCGCGAAAGCGTCGGCGCCAGGCGGGCCGCATGGGCGAGCGCATGGCTCGATTCCAGGGCCGGGATGATGCCCTCGATACGGCACAGATCGTGGAATGCCTGCAAGGCTTCGTCGTCCGTGACCGTCACGTACTCGGCACGGCCCGAGTCCTTCAGCCAGGCATGTTCGGGACCGACGCCCGGGTAGTCCAGTCCCGCAGACACCGAGTGGGTTTCCGTGATCTGGCCGTTGGCGTCCTGCAGCAGATAGGTCCTGTTCCCGTGCAGGACGCCCGGCCGACCCGCGGTCAGCGATGCCGCGTGTCGGCCGGTATCCATGCCGTGACCGCCCGCCTCCACGCCTATCAAGCGCACGCCCGGGACGGAAATGTAGGGATGGAAAATTCCCATGGCATTCGACCCACCGCCGACGCAGGCGATCACGGCATCGGGCTGGCGCCCCGCCAGTTCGGGCATCTGGGTCATGCATTCCTCGCCGATCACGGCCTGGAAATCGCGCACCATCATCGGGTAGGGATGCGGCCCGGCGACGGTTCCAATGATGTAGAAGGTATTGCCGACGTTGGTCACCCAGTCGCGCATGGCCTCGTTCAGGGCATCCTTGAGCGTTTTCGAGCCCGACTCGACAGGCACCACGGTGGCACCGAGCAGTTTCATCCGGTAGACATTGGCCGCCTGGCGCTTGATGTCCTCGGCCCCCATATAGACCACGCATTCCATGCCGTAGCGCGCTGCCACGGTCGCCGTGGCGACGCCGTGTTGTCCGGCACCCGTCTCGGCGATCACGCGCGGTTTTCCCATACGCCGCGCCAGCAGAGCCTGACCGATGCAATTATTGACCTTGTGGGCGCCGGTATGATTCAAGTCCTCGCGCTTCAGGTAAATCCGGGCGCCGCCGAGGGTCTCAGACCAGCGGCGGGCCAAATAAACAGGGCTTGGCCGTCCGACGTAGTGCTTCAGTTCATGGGCGAACTCTTCGCGGAATGCCGGGTCGGCCTGGGCTTCCGCATAGGCGGCGCGAAGCTCGGCCAAGGCCGGCATCAGGGTTTCCGCGACGAACACTCCGCCGTAGGCCCCGAAATGGCCGCGTTCGTCGGGAAGCGTGTAAGGAAGATCAGTCATTTGCATGGGTATCGGCCTGCGTTCCGGCCCTCTCGTCGGCCTTTCGTACGGCCGCCGTGAAGGCGGCAATCTTGGCGGCGTCCTTGACGCCTTTCGACTGTTCGACGCCGCTGCTGACGTCCACGGCCCAAGGCCTCACGATCCGGACACCTTCCCCCACGTTACCGGCGTTCAATCCTCCGGATAGGACTATCGGCAGGGGTAGTACCCGGGGGATCAGTTTCCAATCGAAAGTTTCGCCGCGGCCGCCATATCCATCCACGTAAGCGTCAAGCAGCAGACCGGCGGAAGATGGGAACATCCGCCCGTAGTTTATCAAATCAAGGTCGGCCCTCACCCGGGCCGCCTTGATATAGGGTCGTCCGAATTGTTTGCAGTAAGACTCGTCCTCCTCGCCATGGAACTGCAACAACCCCAGATCCACGCGGGCAAGGACGTCCTTCACGGCAGATGCCTCGGCGTTCGCGAACAGGCCCACCCGGCAAACGAAGGGCGGTGTCGCATTGGCCAGGATTGCGGCCCGACCCGAGTCGAGAAAGCGCGGACTGGGGGGATAGAAGACGAATCCCACCGCATCGACGCCAGCAGCCAGGACGGCGTCCAGATCCTCCAGCCTGGTGATTCCGCAAATCTTGATTCTCGTCCTGCCCATGGCATCGCCCGCTCAGAAGGGCACGATCATACGATTCGGCGCCGGCAGGCGCCAGCACTCGGGGTACTCGACAGCGGTCAGGTAGAGACCGGCGGCTGGAAAGGTGGGCGCGGCGAGGGTGCGGTCCCGCCGGGCCAGCAGTTCGGCCAACCAATCCGGTCTCCGCCGCCCATTTCCGACGAAAATCAGTGACCCGACAATGTTCCTGACCATGTGGTGCAGAAATGCATCGGCACGAAAATCGAATGTCACCAGATCGCCATGGCGGACCACGGAGGCGACATGCAGGTGTTTCACGGGCGACTTGGCTTGGCACTCCGCCGCGCGGAACGCCGAGAAATCGTGTTCTCCGACCAGAAGCGCAGCGGCTGCAGCCATGTCGTCGACATCGAGGAGCCGGTGGTACCACCCGACGCGATGGGATGCCATGGCAGGCCGAACCGGGTGGTTCAATAGATAGTAGCGGTAGCACCGGCCAGACGCCGAAAAACGGGCATGGAAGTCCAGACCGACCGCCTTCGCCCAGACCACGGCCACATCGGGCGGCAGGTGGGCATTGACCCCTCGAATCCACGCAGACTCCGGTCGCTCCACGGCCGGATCGATGTGGACCACCTGCCCGGACGCATGGACGCCTGCGTCCGTTCTCCCGGCGCAGGTGGCCCGTACCGGCATTCCGGCCACGGCGG
Source organism: Pseudomonadota bacterium (assembly GCA_052035955.1). Lineage (GTDB taxonomy): Bacteria > Pseudomonadota > Gammaproteobacteria > Burkholderiales > Rhodocyclaceae > JAEUNJ01. The sequence continues at coordinate 39,008 of JBPOHD010000071.1, read as the reverse complement.
CAAGGGCTTCCTCGAGTACGCCCTGGACGGTCGGCACCCCGTCCTGCACTTGCCAACCGCTGTAGCGGGATCCATCGTATTCGACGCCCAATGCCCACCTCACCGGATCGTCTCCAGGAGGACCAGGTATCCGAGGAGGGTGGCGCCCCAGGCGACGTCGAGTGGTCCCGCGGAAATTCTTGGAAAACACAATGCGGGATCGCCCGCGGTTCCGTCGTCGGGGTCCATCCAGTGCCGCCACCCGACCGTTGCGCCGCCGCCCTCGACATACTGGAGCACCAGCAACAACCGGGCTGCCGCCCGGTCCCTGTCGAATCCCATCAGGACAAATGGGCCAGCCAACGCGTGCAATCCGGCAACGAGGCGGGAGATGGAAAGGCACTCGAGGATCAAGGCCAGCAGAGCCAGTGTTGCCAGCAACCGAAGCAGGTGATCTGCGCCAGCTGCAATTCCGTCGTGGGTCAATCCCAGGCGTCCGGCGAAACCCTCCAGGAAGACGCCCGGAGTCGCCAATGCAAACACGGCCACGATGGTGAGGATCAGCCAGCGCAGGCGTCGCAACAGGGGAAGGAATCGACGCGGTACGAACGCAATCGCGATGACGATCGGCGGACCGGCGGTGACTGCGAGGAGGACTCCGTTCGAGGCCTGCAGGACCAGGGTTGCCACGCCCCATCCGGCCAGGAGGCTAGCGGGATGGAGGTTCACGGGAGAATGCGGCGCCGGGCGGGTCTCCCCGCCCGGGAAATCAGGCAAGCTTGGCCAGACGCTCCCGCGCCATTTCCTGCTGCGCCGGCGTGCCTTCGTTCAGAACCTCCTGCAGGAGTTCGCGGGCACCCTCCTTGTCGTCCATTTCCTCGTAGGCCTGGGCCAGTTCAAGCTTGGTTGCCACTTCGGGATTCTCATCCCCGGCCCCCCCTGCATCCGTAGCGGCCGCGACGGCAGGTTCACCCAAGTCGAGGCTGATGTCGGACAGATCGAGAGCGGGCGGTGGTACCTCGGCCGCGGCCGAGGCGGCTGGGGCGCTGTCCAGGTCGAAATTGAAGTCCAGGGCCTTCTCTCCCATGACGTTGGAGCGCTCGAGTTCGATCGAGGCGACCTCCTCGGCCGGCGCCGCAGCCGCCGGCGAGAGATCCAGGTCGAAATCGATGACGTTCGTGTCCTCGGCAGGGACCTCGGCGACCGGCTTCGGCCCCGGGATACCGGTATCCGTGACGGCGAAATCGATATCGAGCGATGGCGGCGATTCCTCCGGGGGCGGTTCGGCCGGCTCGGGCATGACGACAGTCGATGCACCAGAGAATTCCGGCTCGGGCGTCGCCTGGGCCGCAGGGACCACGACAGTGGCTCCCAGGTCGAGGTCGAAGTCGAGCCCCCCGGCATCCTCGGCCTTGGTCGGGAGTGGTTCCGGCTCAGGCGCGGGTTCCATCGCCGCGACCGGTTGAGGCACGACCGGGCTGCCCAAGTCGAGATCGAAGTCCAGGCTCGCCGGAGGTTCCTCGACCGGTTGCGGGGGAGGCTCAGGCTGGGCCGCTACCGGTACCTCCGCGGCCTGTGCCATCTGTTGCAACTCGCCTGGCATGGTCACGGTGTCCTTGACCTTCTCCGGAGGCGCCGACAGGATCACCGTGGTATTGAGGTCCGGCACGGCCTTCTCGCCCGGCTTGCCGCCGTACAAGGGATTGTCGGGATCCAGGCTGCGTCCCAGGGCAGCCGCCTTTTCCCAATCGGCTCCATTGCCGCCAGTCTGGCCGTAGAGGTCGGTAGCCAGGGTTTCGAACTGCTTGACACTCTTGCGGGCAGCATAAATCTCAAGCAACTTCAGATGAACCGCGTGACGGGCCGGATCCGTCTTCAGGGCGTCCAGCAGGATCTCTTCCGCCTGCGCGTCGCGGCCATAGGCCATGTAGACATCGGCCTCGGCAACCGGGTCCACTCCCTCGTCCGCATCTATCGCGCCGATTCCGGACTGGCTGAAATCGGTCTGGATGGAACTGTTGCTGGTGTCGACGCTTTGACCACCCGTCGTGCCAAACACGGAATTTGCCGACAGGTCGCCCTCGGTGACGCCGCCACGCCCCTTCTTCTTCTTGCGCCAGGCGCTGAATCCGAAGTAACCGGCCAGGAGCGCCACGAGTGCCCCACCGCCAAACACGATTTCCGGGTTCTCTTCCGTGAAACTGGGCGGAGGCGGCGGAGGAGGCGGCGGCGCCGCAGGCTTCTTCGCCGGGGGAGGCGGCTTGGGGGCATCCACCGGCTTCGGTGGCTCTGCCTGTTTCGGCGCCTCCGCAGCTGGCGGCGGCTCCGCGGCCTTGGGCGCCTCGGCCGGCGGCTTGGGCGCCTCGACGGGGGCAACCGGCTTGGGTGCCTCGACCGCCTTCGGAGCTTCCACCGGCTTTTCCACGGCCTTTGCCGCCGGTGGCGGTTCCGGCGCCTTCGCCGGGGGCGCTTCGGGACCCTTGGCGACCGGTGCAGGAACCGGAGCCGCGGGCGGCGCCTTGGCCGCTTGAGCCTGCTTCTGAAGTTCTGCCGCCCCCTGGTTCTTGAGTTCGGCCAGTTTCTTGAGGTCGGAGAGGTTCTTCTCCAGATCGGCGATCCGGCTGTTGGCCTCCTTCAAGGCCTTGTCGCGGGCGACCAAATCTTCCTCCAGGGCCGAAATCCGCCCCTGGACGGCCTTCGCGTCCTTCGACTGCTCCGTCCGCGAGACCTCCAGCTTGTCCTTGCCGGGTGCGGCCGCCGGGACTTTGTCCTCTACCTTCGGCGCAATCTTCCCGGTCACCTCCTGTTTCGGCGCTGCCTCCGCAGGCTTTTCCGCGCCACCCGCGACGGCGGCCAGTTTCTTGCGGTAGGCATTGAAGTCCGCCGCGTGCGCCTGGACGACTTTTCTCGCCTCTTCGGGCTTCGCTTCGGCCACCGCCGCAGCATCCGGAACATTGAGAATCTTTCCGGCCTTCAAGCGGTTCATGTTGTTGCCGTCGAACGCTTCCTTGTTACCCTTGAAGAGCGCCACGAGCATCTGATCCAGATTGACGCCCTCCGGCTTCGATTCGGCAGCGATCTTGGCGAGGGTCTCGCCTTTCTTCACCGTGCGGGAGCCAGCCTCTCCGGCAGGTCTTGGAGCTTCCGCCTTCGCCGGCGGCTTTCCTTCGGACGCCGGCAGCGATTTGGTTTCAGGCGCTTTGGGCGCCGGGGCCGGATGTGCGACGGTCGCCGCCGGAGCGGCTTCCCGTTTCTCGGGGGGAGCCACGGACGCCGCGGCCGGGCGCTGCAGCGACTCCGGCGGATCGAGCAAGAAGGTGTACTCGCGTACCAGGCGTCCCGAAGCCCAGTTCAACTCGATCAGCGCATCCAGGAAGGGCTCATTGACGGGACGGTCAGAAACCATGCGCAGGTAGGGCGACCCGTTCGGCCGCTTGTCAAGCGTGAAGCGCACTCCGACCAAGGCCGACTGATACTCGATTCCGGCCTGTTTGAAGGCCTCGACCGGCGCGATCCGGGCCGACAAGGAACTGAGTTCATCACGCGTCGCAGTCAGGTCGAGTTCCGCCCGCAAGGGCTGGCCGAGCGCCGAAAGGACGGTCAGCTTACCGAGACCCGCGGCATTCACACCCGCCGGCAGCGCCGCGAGGGCGGCAGCCAACAAGGACGCCTTGAAGAGCTTTTGTTTGAGAGTTTGTCGCACAGCGCCTCCCGGCAGGGATATTTCTCCAGTATTCAAAATAACATCATGAGCTTAGCCATGCAAGCTCAACTTCAGCATTAGATGCCGGCCGGAATGTCAATCGAGGAGGATACGCAACATCCGCCGCAGGGGTTCGGCCGCCCCCCAGAGCAATTGATCCCCCACGGTGAACGCGGACAGGTACTCGGCGCCCATCGACATCTTGCGCAGGCGGCCCACCGGCACCGCAAGGGTTCCGGTCACCGCTGCCGGGGTCAGGTCGGTCACCGTGACCTCCCTTTGGTTCGGCACGACTTTCACCCAATCGTTGTGGGAGGCGAGCATTTCCTCGATATCGGCAAGGGGAACATCGCGCTTGAGCTTGATGGTCAGGGCCTGGGAATGGCAGCGCATCGCGCCGATTCGGACGCACAGTCCGTCCACCGGCACGGGAGAGGAGGAAAGCCCAAGGATCTTGTTTGTTTCCGCCTGTCCCTTCCACTCCTCGCGGCTCTGGCCATTCCCGAGATCCTTGTCGATCCAGGGAATCAGCGAGCCGGCGAGCGGAACGCCGAAGTTGGCTGTCGGAAAGGAATCGTCGCGCAGTATCCCGGCCACCTCCCTATCGATGTCGAGGATAGCCGACGCTGGGTCGGAGAGGAGCGCCTGGGCCACCCGGTGGGCTTCCCCCATCTGCATGAGCAGCTCGCGCATGTTCTGGGCCCCGGCGCCGGAGGCGGCCTGATAGGTCATCGATGTCATCCACTCGACGAGGTCGGCCTTGAAAAGGCCGCCAAGGGCCATCAGCATCAGGGACACGGTGCAATTTCCGCCAATGTAGTTCTTGACGCCCCTGGCCAGCGCATCCTTGATGACATGTAGATTGACGGGATCAAGGATGATCACGGCGTCGTCCTTCATCCGAAGCGTCGATGCGGCGTCGATCCAGTATCCGTTCCAACCCGATTCCCGAAGTTTCGGGAAGACTTCGGTCGTGTAGTCTCCGCCTTGGCAGGAGATGATGATTTCCATCGTCCGCAATGCATCCAGGTCACGCGCATCCTTCAAGGGAGGCGCGTCAGCCGCGAATGCCGGTGCTTTCCCACCCGGATTCGAAGTGGTGAAGAACACCGGCTCGATGTGCGCGAAATCGTTCTCCTCGCGCATGCGCTGCGTCAGCACGGAACCGACCATGCCGCGCCAACCCACCAGACCGACTCTCTTCATTTCAGACCTCGCTTCAATTCGCTATTGGATGGGGTTCACAGGGCCGCCAATACGGCATCGCCCATGGCCACGGTGCCTATCGGTGTCACGCCGGGGCCGGCGATATCTCCCGTGCGCAGGCCCCGGGCCAGCACCTTCTTGACGGCATTCTCCACCCGGTCGGCAGCCTCTCCCAAGCCGAAACTGTAGCGGAGCATCATGGCTGCCGAAAGTATGGTGGCAAGGGGATTGGCAATTCCCTTGCCGGCGATATCGGGTGCCGAACCGTGAATGGGCTCGTAGAGGCCGAAATTTCGCTCGTTCAGCGAAGCCGACGGCAGCATGCCGATCGAGCCGGTCAGCATCGAGGCCTCGTCGGAAAGGATGTCGCCGAACATGTTGCCGGTGACGATGACGTCGAACTGCTTTGGATTCTTCAGCAGTTGCATGGCGGCGTTGTCCACGTACTGGTGGGTGAGTTCCACGTCCGGATAGTCCCGGCCGACGGCGGTCACGACCTCGCGCCACAGTTGCATCGTGTCGAGGACGTTTGCCTTGTCCACCGAACAGAGCCTGCGGCCCCGCTTGCGGGCAGCCTGGAAGGCCACATGGGCGACGCGGCGAATCTCCGACTCGGTGTAACGCATGGTGTCGAAGCCTTCCCGATCCCCGTTCTCGAGGGTCCGGATGCCGCGGGGCTGGCCAAAGTAGATGTCGCCGGTCAACTCACGCACGATCAGGATATCCAGACCTGCCACCACCTCCGCCTTCAGGGTGGAAGCGTCCACGAGTTCCGGATAGACCAGCGCCGGGCGGAAATTGGCGAATAGGTTGAGCGCCTTGCGCAGACCGAGAATGGCCTGCTCGGGCCGCAATTCCCTGGGAAGGGTATCGAGGCTGAAATCGCCGACTGCGCCAAAAAGGATCGCGTCGGCTTCCCGTGCCAGCTTTAGGGTGCTTTCCGGCAGCGGATGGCCGAGCGCCCTGTAGCCCGCGCCGCCCACGGGCGCTTCCTCCATTTCCCATTGCAGGTCCAGGGCACGCAGCACGCGGACCGCTTGTGCGGTGATCTCGGGTCCGATTCCGTCGCCCGGCAAGACAGCGATCTTCATGATCTGTTTTTTCTTTCCTTACACGTACAGCCAGGGTTGCTCGATGCGCCGCCGGGTCTCGAAGTCCTTGATGAGATCCGCATGGCGCAGGGTGAGGCCGATATCGTCCCATCCGTTGAGGAGGCACTCGCGGCGATATGAATCCACCTCGAATGACAGGACTTTGCCATCGGGGCGGACGACGACCTGCGTCCCAAGATCGATCTTCAGCCGGTAACCCGGCGTCGCGGCCACCTGGTCGAACAGTTCCTGCACGTCGGCGGCCGGAAGCCGGATCGGCAACACCCCGTTCTTGAAGCAGTTGTTGAAGAAAATGTCGGCGAAGCTGGTGCCGATCAGCGCCCTGAAACCGAAGTCCTCCAGGGCCCACGGCGCATGCTCGCGAGAGGATCCGCAACCGAAATTGTCCCGCGTCAGGAGGACGGAGGCTCCCCGGTAGCGAGGTTGGTTCAGGACGAACTCCGGATTCAACGGGCGCCGGGAATTGTCCATCCCGGGTTCACCGTGATCAAGGTAACGCCATTCGTCGAACAGGTTGGGGCCAAATCCGCTGCGCTTGATGGACTTGAGGAATTGCTTCGGGATGATCGCGTCGGTATCTACGTTGGCACGATCGAAGGGGGCAACGAGGCCCTCATGGACGGTGAATGCCTTCATTTACCCGCCTTCTCGATGGCCTCGCCACCTTTCCTGATGTCCTTGCCAATGCCCTGGACGGTGTTGCAGCCCGTCACCACCGAAGCCAGCACGATCAGAATCGCCACGATCCGCATGGATATTCCTCCTCACTTGATTTCCCGGACGTCCGCGAAACGCCCGGCAATCGCCGCCGCCGCCGCCATGGCGGGACTGACCAGATGGGTGCGGCCGCCGGCACCCTGGCGGCCCTCGAAATTCCGGTTCGAAGTGGATGCGCAACGTTCGCCCGGCTCCAGCCGGTCCGCATTCATGGCCAGGCACATGGAGCATCCGGGTTCCCGCCACTCGAAGCCAGCAGCGATAAACACCCTGTCGAGCCCCTCCGCTTCCGCCTGCCTCTTTACCGGCCCCGAGCCGGGAACCACCAAGACCTGTCTTACGTTGCCCGCCTTGTGGCGACCGCGTGCGACCGCGGCTGCGGCCCTCAGGTCTTCGATCCTCGAGTTGGTACAGGAGCCGATGAACACCTTGTCGACCTTAATGTCGGCAATCGGCGTGCGTGGCTCAAGCCCCATGTACTGGAGCGCCCTGGCGACGCCCTCTCGCTTCACGGGGTCCTCGAAATCCTCGGGCGCCGGTATCGAGGCGCCAATTGCCGCCACCATCTCGGGCGAGGTACCCCAGGTTACCTGAGGTTCGATGGCCGCCGCATCCAAATCGACGACCGCGTCGAACATGGCGCCGGGGTCCGAAATCAGGGTACGCCAATAGGCGGCGGCCCGATCCCACATCTCCTCGCGCGGCGAGAAAGGCCGCCCCTTCAGATACTGGATGGTCGTCTCGTCCACGGCCACCAGCCCTGCCCGGGCGCCCGCCTCGATGGCCATGTTGCAGAGGGTCATTCGCCCTTCCATGCTCAGGCCACGAATCGCGGAACCTGCGAACTCGATTGCAAAGCCAGTGCCCCCGGCGGTACCAATCCGGCCGATGACCGCCAGGGCAATGTCTTTGGCGGATACGCCCCGACCAAGGGCACCCTCGACCCGGACGAGCATCGAGCGCGATTTTTTCTGGAGCAGGCACTGGGTCGCCATTACGTGCTCCACTTCCGACGTGCCGATTCCGTGGGCCAGGCAGCCGAAGGCACCGTGCGTCGACGTATGCGAATCACCACAGACCACGGTCATACCCGGCAGGGTCGCCCCGTTCTCCGGTCCGATCACATGGACGATGCCTTGTCGCGGATCTCGGAAAGGGAAGTAGGCAAGCGCGCCCACCTCGCGAATATTGGCGTCCAGAGTCTCTACCTGCTGGCGGGAAACGGGATCCTCGATGCCCCGCTCCCAATCACGGGTCGGCGTGTTGTGGTCCGCCGTGGCCACGATGGATCCGACGCGCCACGGGGTGCGCGCCGCCATCTTGAGGCCTTCGAACGCCTGCGGGCTCGTCACTTCATGGACCAGGTGACGGTCAATATAAAGGAGGGCCGTTCCGTCCGGCTCAGTGCGGACGACGTGACTCTCCCAAAGCTTGTCGTAAAGGGTCTTCGCCATGGGCTGCTCCGGGGGAACGGCGGATTATGGCATAGCTTCGCGCTGCAGCGCAGCAGCGCAGCATGAAATCAAGGGCTTGCGGCAGGGGCGCCATCCTGCTCGCCGGCTTTCACGAATCGGATCACCAGTCCGAGGCCCAGGGCGGCAAATCCGGCGGCAATGGTGAATGTGAGACCGGCGCCGAGGCGCTCCCACGTCCATCCCGCCAGCAGCCCCCCCGCCATTCCACCGGCACCGAAGGAGACGCTTCCGTAGATGGCTTGGACGCGCGCCTGCCGCGAGGCGGGAAACCAGCGATTGAGGGCAGCCACCGCCGACGCGTGGTAGGCGCCGAAGGTGATGGCATGCATCAATTGCGCTAGGACGAGCAGCCATGCGACATCCGCCAGCCACCCGACGACCAGGAAACGCACGACGGCGACGGAAAAACAGGTGATCAGTACCGTCCGTAGCGACCAGACCCGCAGCAGGGACGGCATGGCCAGGAACACGAGAATTTCCGCCAGCACGCCTATCGACCAGAGCATTCCCACCTGGGCCTTGCCGTAACCCAGGTCCACAAGGTGGATGGATAGGAACACGTAAAGGGCCCCATGGGCGGCGGACATGAGGAAGCAGGCCGCCAAAAGGGCGAGCACCCGTCCATGCACAAGCCATTCAGGTTCCCGCGTTCCGGCAGTCGCCCTTGCATGCCCGGAAGGCGGCAGCACAAATGCCGTCAGAGCGATGCCGGACAACAAGGCCATGCAGATCCAGAGCAGGCTTCCGAGCGGCCGGGCCTCCAACCAGGCCCCAACGCCGACCACGGCAACGATGAAGCCCACCGACCCCCAGAGCCGGATCCTCCCGTATCCCTCCGCCCTTCCCCGCAGCACGCCGAGGGTCTTGGCCTCGACGAGCGGGAGTGCGGCGCTCCAGGCCGCGGAAACGAGCACCATGACGATCAAATGACCGGCGAAATCCTCGACCAGGAAAAATAGCGAGAAGCTCGCCAGGGTCAGGAAGCCCGACAGGCTGACCAAGGCGTCGCGTCGTCCGAAATGGTCAGCCAGCCAGCCCCAACCCGGTGGCGCCACGATGCGCATCAACTGCGTCATCGACATCACGATGCCGATGTCCCAGGCGCTCAGGTCGCGTTGCTGAAGGTACAGCGTGAAGAACGACGAAAAGGCGCCGATGAAGGCGAAGTAGAAGAAGTACCAGCAGGATAGCCGCCAGTAGGGAGCCATGGCGGAGTGGTCCAGGCGGCGCACCGCGGGAACCGAAGGCGGCATTCCCCTTCGTCGTTCCCCGCGCAACGGAAGGTGTCTTCAGGCAGCCTTGTGTTTGACCAGCAGCGTATAAATCTCGTCCTTGAGATGGACGCGCCGCTTTTTCATTTCCTCGATCGTGAAGTCGTCCACCGGAACGTCTTCCTCCTCCAGGCGCTCGATTTCCGCCGTAATGCCATTGTATTCATCGAACAAGCGGGAGAAGTGCTGGTCCCCTGTCTTCAGGTGCTGGATCACGGCGGTGAACTCGGGGAACTCGTGGTTCAGGTCGTGGTGCTCGACTTGCATGTTGGCTTTTCCTTCCTTGCGGTGGTTCCGTTTTTCGAATTGTATCAGCCGGCTTTTCCTGGAACCGGCGGGGTCAGGCAGCGTACATCGCCGCACTGGGCGCGGTGACGCATGGCGGCATCGATGAGTACGAGGGCCAGCATGGCCTCGGCGATCGGCGTTGCCCGGATGCCGACGCAGGGATCGTGCCGGCCATGGGTCTCGACCGTGGTCGGATGACCGGCCAGGTCGATGGAGCGGCGAGGCAGGCGGATGCTGGAAGTCGGCTTGATGGCGATATTCACCACGACGTCCTGACCGGTCGAGATGCCACCAAGAATGCCTCCGGCATGATTGGTCAGGAAACCCGCAGGCGTGATCTCGTCGCCATGCTCACTGCCTTTCTGGCCGACGGACGCAAAACCGGCGCCGATCTCGACGCCCTTGACCGCATTGATGCCCATCATGGCATAGGCGATCTCCGCATCGAGACGATCGTAGACCGGCTCGCCCCAACCGACGGGAACATTCTCCGCCACCACCGTGATCCGGGCTCCCGCGGAATCGCCGGACTTGCGCAAGTCGTCCATGTACGCCTCCAGCTTCGGCACGGAGGCCGTATCCGGGGCGAAGAACGGATTGCCGCCAACCGCGTTCCAATCCGTCAGCGGAATCTCGATCGGGCCAAGCTGGCTCATGCAGCCACGAATCCGGACCCCGTATCGTTCAAGGAGCCATTTGCGCGCGACGGCGCCGGCGGCTACGCGGACCGCGGTCTCGCGGGCGCTCGACCGTCCTCCGCCGCGGTGGTCGCGAATCCCGTACTTGTGCCAATAAGTGTAGTCGGCATGGCCCGGTCGGAAGCTCGTGGCGATGTTTCCGTAGTCCTTGCTGCGCTGGTCGGTATTGCGTATCAACAGCCCAATCGGCGTCCCCGTGGTCCGCCCTTCGAAGACGCCCGACAGAATCTCGACGGAATCGGCTTCCCGCCGCTGGGTCACATGGCGCGAGGTTCCGGGTCTCCGCCTATCGAGTTCGCGCTGGATATCTTCCACGCAGAGTTCCATTCCCGGTGGACAACCGTCCACGACGCAACCGATGGCCGGGCCGTGCGACTCGCCGAACGACGTGACTCTGAACAGGGTGCCGAAGCTGTTACCGGACATGGAGACTGCGTCCAGGATGGCGCAAACGATGGATTCCGCAGGAGTTTAGCATGGGGCCGTCGCCGTCCCGTCGGTGTCTAGGTGCCCCGCGGAGGGGCCTTCGGGTCCTCCTCGCGGAGGTTCCGCCGCAGTATCTTGCCGACGTTGGTCTTCGGCAGATCGTCCCGGAATTCTATGTACTTCGGCACCTTGTACCCGGTCATCCGCTTCTTGCAGAAGGCCACGAGGGCGGCCGCCGTGAGGGATGGATCCCGGCGAACGACGAAGAGCTTGACCGCCTCGCCGGATTTCTCGTCGGGGACGCCGACCGCCGCCACTTCCACCACGCCGGGGTGCATCGCAACCTCGCCCTCCAGTTCGTTCGGATACACGTTGAACCCGGAAACGAGGATCATGTCCTTCTTGCGATCCACGATGCGGAGGAATCCCTGCCTGTCCATCACGGCCACGTCGCCGGTCCGAAGGAAACCATCGGCAGTCATGACCTTGGCTGTCTCGTCGGGTCGGTTCCAGTAGCCCTTCATGACCTGGGGCCCGCGTATGCAGAGTTCCCCGGCCTGCCCCACCGGGAGGTGGCTTCCCTGGTCGTCCATGATGGCAACCTCGGTGGATGGGATGGGCAGGCCTATGGAGCCGTTGTACGCCGTCAGGTTCAGCGGATTGATCGTCGCCGCCGGCGAGGTCTCCGTCAGGCCGTAGGCCTCTACGAGCGGCTTTCCGGTCACCTGCTGCCAGCGCTCGGCAACGACCTTCTGAACCGCCATCCCGCCGCCCAGCGTCACGCGCAGTGCCGAAAAATCGATGCGCTCGAATTCCGGATGGTTCAACAGGGCATTGAACAAGGTATTGACGCCGGTCAGGGCGGTGAATCGGTGCCGGGACAGTTCCCTGACGAAACCAGGGATGTCCCGCGGATTGGCGATCAGGACGTTGGCGGCCCCGATCTTCAGGAAGGTGAGGCAATTCGCCGTTAGCGCGAAGATATGGTAGAGGGGCAGCGCCGTGACGATGGTTTCGGCATTGTCGCCGAGGAAGGGCTTCAGCCAGGCGTGGGACTGCTGAAGGTTGGCGATGATGTTGCGGTGAGTGAGCATCGCACCCTTGGCGACACCCGTCGTACCTCCCGTGTATTGGAGGAAAGCAATATCCTCGTGCCCGAGGTCCACCCTGGCCAGGGACGCCCGGGATCCGCGTTTCAATGCCTCGCGAAACGACATCGCGGACGGAAACTCGTAGGCTGGCACCATCTTCTTGACCTGCCTCACCACGAGATTGACCAGGCTTCCCTTCAAGGGACCAAGCATGTCGCCAACCCCGGTGGTGATGACGTGCCTGACCCGCGTCCGCGGGAGCACCTCCTGAAGGGTCCGCGCGAAGTTCTCTACGATGATGATGGCTTCGGTGCCGGAATCCTTGAGTTGGTGCTCGAGCTCCCTGGGCGTATAGAGAGGATTGCAATTGACAACCGTGCAGCCAGCCCGTAGCGCCCCGAAGAGCGCGATCGGATACTGGTGCAGATTGGGCATCATCAAGGCCACCCGAGCCCCGCGGGCCAGTCCGAGCACGTCTTGGCAATAGGCAGCGAAATCGCGGGTCAGACGATCCAGATCGCCGAACGATATCGTCTTCCCCATGCTGACATAGGCCGGGCGGTCCGTGAAAAGTCCGACGCTCCTTTCGAACAGATCGACCAGCGAGGAAAACTCGTTCAGGTCCACTTCGGCCGGAACGCCGGGTGGATAGCTACTCAACCATATCCGTTCCACGCCCACCTCCCTGCGGCGCCGGTGCGCCTCGTCGGCTTAGGCGCCGGGTTTTTCCCCGGCCGGCCAGTCACGGATATATGCCTTCAACATCCTATTCTCGAAACTCTGCTCCTCCAGAACGGCCTTGGCCACGTCGTGGAAGGAGATGACGCCCAGCAGCGTGTCGCCGTCCATGATGGGAAGGTAACGCATGTGCCGGTCGACCATCAGGCGCCGCAGCGCGTCCACTTCCATCTCGGGCGCACCGGCCACGGGGTCGCGAGTCATGACCTCGGAAATAGGAACCGCCTGCCAGTCGGAGCCGTTCGCCGTGACCGCCCGAAGGACCTCCCGGAAGGTCAGCATGCCGACCATTCGTCCGCCCGCGAAGCAGACGAGGGATCCGACATCCTGCTCGGTCATCGTCGCCACGGCTTCGGCGAGTTGACGGTCTGGCGAGATGGTATAGAGCACCGTACCCTTGATGGCCAAGATTTCCCTGATCTGCATCACCGTTCCTCCCGCGGTTCGCTCGGTCGCCGAGCCGGCAGCGGATACTAGACGAAGGCCAGGGGCTTGGGAAGACTGGCTGGAGAACGATCTTGCGCCGCAAGATGACGCCTGCGCTGCACCCCGCCTACAATAGGCGAACCATGAGCGAGATTCACATAACACGCCACCACGGCCTCAGCCACAAGAAGGCCCGGGCGGCGGCCGAACGGGTGGCTGAGGAATTGTCCGAGGAATTCAACCTGACGTGGGAATGGAGCGGTGACGTCCTCCATTTCCACCGCTCAGGCGTCGACGGGCAACTCGCCGTCGGCAAGAAGGAAATCGAAATACGCGCGCGACTGGGATTCCTGCTCTCGGCATTCCGGTCCGGAATAGAGGAGGAAATCCACAAGTTCTGCGACGAAAACTTCGGACCGTCCTGACGGCGCGAATCGGCGTACGAATGGCCGATCCCGCGCCGGGACGCAATCCCCGCGGTACCGGAACGGACGGATTCCGGTCCTAACCGGCTTTGAGCTTTTTCACCAGGTCCGTGTAGCTCTTCATCGCGGTCTCGGCGGCCGTTCCCTCGAGTTTCGCCCATGCGTCGTATTTCGCCCGGCCCACCATGTCCATCATTCCCGGCCGCTTGCCGGTGACGTCGCCCTCGGTCGCCTGCTTGTACAGGGCATAGAGTTGCAGCAGGGTCTGGTTATCGGGTTTTTCCTTGAGGGTTTTCGACGCCGCCACGGCCGCCTCGAACTTTGCTTTCAGGTCGCTCACGGTACTCTCCTCCTTTGACTCGGCAGCGTCTATCATATGCCTTTCCCGCCGCTCGAGGATTCCCAGCATGACTCATCGCGAACGCTTGGCGCCAGTCGATAACGCATGGCTGCGCATGGAACGGGACACCAACCGGATGATGATCGTCGGGGTCCTGGTCCTCGAGGGACGGGTCGCACCGGAGACCGTCGCCCAAATCCTGGACGAGAGGCTGCGACCATTTCGCCGATTCCACCAACGGGTCATCGGCGACCTGACCGGCCGCGTTTGGCAGGACGACGAGAAATTCGATATCCGGCACCATGTCAAGCGAGCCCGCCTGCCGAAGCCGGCCGACAAGATCGCCCTGCAGCGCTACGTTTCGGACATGGCCTCCCAACCACTGGACATGGACAGACCGCTTTGGCAATACCATGTCATCGAGGATGTCGAGGGTGATACGGTTCTGCTGGGACGTTATCACCACTCCCTCGCCGACGGCATCGCACTGATCAAGGTCCTCCTTTCGATGACCGAGGACGCCGAGGGCAATTCCGTCCCGGTGCCGGAGATCGAGGTACGGCGAGCGCCGGAGGACGAGGAACACGGTGGATTCCTCGAATCGATCTTCCATCCCCTGAGCGAAGCCATGGAGGAATCCATGCGCCTTTCTTCCAAGATTTGGCACGGCTATCAGTCCCTGGTTGATAACCCGTCGCAGGCCAGGGACTATGCGCGCATCGCCGGCGGTGTGGCGGCCGAACTCCTGCACCTGGCCTTGCTTCCCGACGACAGCCGGACCCGATACAAGGGCAAACCCGGTATCGACAAGCGGGTCGCTTGGACCGATCCCTTGGGCCTGCCGGAAGTCAAGGCCGTCGGCCGTGTCCTTGGCTGTTCCGTCAACGACGTGCTGCTGGCGGCCGTTTCGGGAGCCCTGCGCGCCTATCTCGTGGAGAAGGGTGACGACCCGACCGGCGTCGAGCTGCGGGCAATGATCCCGGTCAATCTGCGAAAGAAAACCGACAAGCTGACCATGGGCAACCGATTCGGACTCGTCGCGCTCGAGTTGCCGGTGGGCTACGCGAATCCCCTAGCCCGCCTCTACGAGGTGAAGCGTCGCATGGAAGCCCTGAAAGGGTCCTTCGAGCCGCCGGTTTCCTATGGTCTGTTGATGTTCTCAGGCATTGCGCCCAAGGTGGTGCAGGACAAGCTCCTGGACATGTTGGCCAACAAGACCACGGCCGTGATGACCAACGTGCCGGGGCCCCAGCAGGCTAGGTATTTCGCTGGTGCGAAACTGAAACAAACCATGTTCTGGGTCCCCCAGTCAGGGGATATCGGCATGGGAGTCTCGATCCTGTCTTATGACGGTCAGGTGCAATTCGGACTGATCACCGATGCCGGACTGGTGCCAGACCCGGAACGGGTGATCGAACGTTTCCGACCGGAGTTCGAGAAACTGCTCTACATCGTCCTCATGGAGCCCTGGGACCATCCGGTCTCGGCAGCCGAGTTCGAGCGCAGACTCGCCGTCGTGGAGGAATCCACCCGGCCCGCGGCACCCACTCCCACCGCGGCCAACCGGGAACGCCGAACGGGGGCGGCACAACCGGTGGCTGCCAAGCCCGGCGGCCGCTCGACGCCGAAGAGCCGGAAGCCGCCCGGCAAGGTCGCTCCACGCCGGGAAGCACCCAAGACGCAGCCGGCCGTGACGGCCCGGATTCCGAAGCGTTTCCGCGCCCTGGCTTGACCTGACCCTTCCGGCCCCTCGAGCGCCGTTCAGGCCTCGAGTTCGGATCGGGCCAGTTCGACGTCCAGCCGCTCCATGGCGTCCGCCGGCTCGCAGGCGGCAGCCTCCTCATAGAGCATGCTGGCTTTGTCCATCCTTGACTTCCCGTACATCATGACCAGGCCATTGGCGTACTCGATGCGGGCAATCGCCGAGTCGGGATTGAGGGACAAGGCCTTCTCGAAATTCCCGACCGCCTCATCCTTGCTTGCACCGAAGGTGAGCCCCCCCACCATGGCGCCGACCTTGTCGATCACCTCGGCATGGAAGGCACCAAGCGCGATGTGGGCGTCGCAGTGCGCCGGATCCACGGCGATGGCCCTCTCGAGCGCCTGCTTGACCTTGCCGCCAATCCCCTGGGCCAGGGCCTTGGCCACCGATATGCACTGACTGTATCGACCGAGCGCCTGCGCATAGAAGTACCACGCGTTCACCGAAGCAGGCATCAGTCCGATCAGCACCTCCCCGCGCTTGAACGCTTCCTGGAACAAGGCCTCCTTGCGCTTCGAATCCTGCTCGAGATAGGTGGCGTAAATGTTGGCCGCCTTGTTGGCGACGTTATAGCCGAGGGGCCCGACGGAAAGCCCGAGTTCCACGGCCTTGCCGAACTCGCCGCGGTGGTAGGCGCGCCACGCTTCCTGCAAAAGCGTCGCGGCCTCCTTCATCCCCATCGGCGGGACGAGCCTGGACCCGCCGGCGGCGAGACCCTTCAGCGTCGCCTCATCGGGGTACGGCTCGCAATCCCCCCGGTGCAGGCGGGGCCAATTCTTCCTCAGGGCGGCAGCCACATAATCGTAGGCCGGGTCGGCATGGGGAAACTTCTTCCAGGTGGTTTTCACGATGATCTGCTCCGGTCGTGATCGGGTTCAGCTGACGTATTCCGAGGCCAGTTTGTCGAAAAGGGCCCGCGATTTCGGCGCCAGGTAAGGAGCCGCCAGCGACATGACGTGGAAGGCTCCCCGGGCAAGGGCCGTACCGTCCAGCTGGGCGCGCGGATTCCGGACGAATTCGAAGGACAACCAATAGGTGGCGATTGCGGTCATATTCACCGCCAGGGTCTCGATCTCCGCGCGACTGGCCCGCATTTCGCCTGCCAGAACCAGGCCTTGCATGATCGCGGCACCGGTCCTGATCTTGTGTTCGATGATCCGCTTGAAGTGCACCTCGAGCGTCCGGTTGCGCGACAGCAGGTCGTTGATGTCCCGGTACAGGAAACGGTAGCGCCAGATGGCTTCGAAGACCAGATGGAGGAACAGCCACACATCCTCGACATGGGGAGGACGCCGCTCTGGGGCTGCCAGGGTATCCTCGATCTCCGCCCGGAAGGACGCAAAGAGCGCCTCCACGATCTCGTCCTTCGAGCGGAAATGGTAGTAGAGGTTGCCCGGACTTATGCCCATCTCGTCGGCCACTGCCGCCGCCGGAACACTCGGCTCCCCATAGCGATTGAAGAGTTCCAAGGCAGTGGCGAGGATGCGCTCGCGCGTTCGGCGTTTGGGTTTGCGTTCCATCGGGCTGGCGACCGGGATCGGGCCAGCAGGATAGCATGGCAGACGGCCGACTCAGCTCCCCGGCGCGACCGCGGCACGGTCGGCCGGTTGGCCCCCAGCACGGGCATGGCGCAACCAAGTCTCCAGCCTCTCGAGGGTCTGGTCGAGGTCGAGGGCCGCACGACCCAGGGATTTCGCCCGACTGCGGTTCACGATCTGCCGGCGGCCCAGGCGGCGCCCGGAATCCTGCAAGATCTCCCGGTCTATGGCGAGGCCGTGGCGGGCCAATATGGGGGAGAGATCGTCGTAGCGCGACAGCAGTTCGGCGCGGGTCTTCCGATAGGCATGCTCTGAAAGCCGGCGCCGGCTGGAGTAGCTGAACACATTGGTGAAGAACATGTCGCGATCATCCCGCTCAGGTTCGAAGAGCACCACGTCGGCCCCTGGAAACTCCTTGCGATAGCGCTCCATCCCGACCCGCATCCGGGAGTGAATGATGGCTCGGAAGGTCTGCGACAGGACCACCGGCAGCCCGCCTTCGACCAGATGCTGGTGCCGCGAATGCGTACGACGGGCGGCCAATTCGGCATCGAAAGGGACCAGGGGATTGAGGCAGATGAGCAGGTCCACCCCTTCGCGCAGGGCCACGGAAGCGTGCAGAGTCTTCTTGAGGGCGCCGTCGACGTAGTGGCGATTACCGATCTTCACCGGCGGGAAGAGACCCGGCAGTGCCGCGCTGGCCTGCACCGCCAGCGAGATGGGTACGTCATCGCGCCCGGCCGTTCCGAAAGGCACCGCCAGTCCGGAATCAAGGTCGGTGGCCACCAGAAACAGCTTGTGCTTCAAGGCCCGGAAATCATTGCTGCGGCCTGGCGATGAAAACATCGATTCCAGATAACTCCCGATACCGGCGTTGTCGAACAGCCCGGTCGGGATCGCCCGCGACAGACGTTGGAATGATTCCACCAGACTTCGGCCGAAGGGATCCTCGAGGTAGCTGCCCAGAGCATCGCGGATCAGTCGAGGCAACGAGCGAATCCGCTCCTTGAATTCGGGGAATGCGGGGCGCAGCAGAACGTCCGGCTCGAAGGGATCGTCGGCCGCGTCGCTCTCGATGAAGCTGCGATACATGGCACGGGGCGTCAAGCCGTTGGCGAGTCCGGCGGCCAGGAAGGCGCCCGCGCTGACCCCCACGTAGGCATCGAATTCAGTGAACTCGACCCCGATCAACGCCTCCTCGAGCGCCACCAGGGCACCGATCTCGTAGATTGCCCCGATCGGCCCCCCACCTGCCAGCGCAAGACCCAGCCTCGTCCCCGCAGTACCTTTTCCGGTCGTCACCTGATCCTCCCGTCGATGAAAAAGGGGCGGCCTTCACCGCCCCTTCTGCTTCCTCGCCGGCAACCCTCAGGCGGGTTTCTTGGGGGCTCGACGCGGCGCCGGCTTCTCCGCGGCCGCACCGCCCGACAGCTTCTCGACCTGTGCGGTCAATTCGGCGACGCGCTTGGCGAGGGCATCGATGTCCTTCTTCGTCGGCACCCCGAGGCTGGCCATTGCCCGCGCCACCCGCTCCTCGAAAACCTGCTCGAGCTTATCCCACGTCCCGGTCGCACGACCAGCCACTTCGGCCATTTTTTCGGCAGCGACCTTCTTGGTCCTGGCCTGAATCATCTCGCCTTCCTTGACCAGCGATTCGAACATCTTGTTGCCTTCTTCCTGGGCCTTGGCAAACGCACCCAAACCCGCCAGCCAAATCTGCTGGGCGGATTCACGCACGGTGGCGACGAGTTGGTTCTCTGTCATGCCGCCGGCCAGGGTCTTGAGCTTCTTGACCATAACGTCCTCCATTCATTGTCGCAGGCACCATGCCTACATCCACGTGACTAATATATCGGCTGAAATTAGAGCCCGCATCCTAAAGGGCCGGCATCCGCGGCACAGGCACCGGCGGCTTCGTTGCGTCCGCGCGACCCAATGCCGAACGCCCCATCTGCGCTGACCCGGCGCCATCAGACCAATGGCATCACCGGCCGCCCGGTGAGCCGCTCGGCGAGAGCCGTTGCGTTGCGGGCCGCCAGGCCGTAGATCGAAAGTTGCGGGTTGGCCCCTATGCTGGTGGGAAACACCGATCCGTCGACCACCGACAGGTTCTCGAACTGGAAATGACGCCCCGAGTCATCGACCACCCCGTCCTCCGGTCGCGCCGCCATGCCGCAACCCCCCATCACATGGGCCGACACGACGCGCAGGCGATAGGGCTTCATGTCGAGCGCAGCGATTCCGGACCTGGCCTCGGACCAGTTGTTCCATCCCTTGCAATCCTCATGCACCGCAACCACCCGCTTCGCGCCCGCCGCGAACTGGATCTCCGCCATGGTGGCCAAGGCACGGCGGGCCCCATCGAACACCGCATCGTTGAGCGGGTAATCCAGGGTGGGACTGCCGTCACCGCGCAACCTCACGACACCGCCTTCGCTCGAGGCACTGAAACCGTCACGCATCAACGCGATCAAGGCCTGGGCGTGCACGAACTGCTTCAACAGCGTCTGATGCTCGGTGCCGAAACCCTGGGTTGTCGTCGAGAAGAGAACCGGGTGCAGCGGTGGCGCCTCCAGCTTGTATCCGAGCGGTCCGTCAATGGCACCCGACTCGAGGAAATGGTCCGAGTAGATCGTCTGGGGCGCACCGGCATAGCCGTCGACCCGCTCGGGCATGATGGCCGCGGAAACGACCGTCGGGTGGAGAAAGGTACGCCGTCCGAGGCGGCCATGGGGATCCGGCGTTCGCGAGCGAATCAAGAGTGCCGGGGTGCCGATCGCCCCGCCGGAGAGGACGAAGTACCTAGCCCGAACAGTCACCCGCACCCCCGTAGGACGGATTCCCTGCGAATCCAGCGCGTCGCACTCCAGGCTCGTCGCCTTCCCGCCCTCGAACATCAGCTTGTCCGCCCGCAGCCGGGAGTACAGCCGCGCACCTCTGGCCAATGCGCCCGGGAGCGTGGTCACGAGCATCGACTGCTTGGCGCCTGTCATGCAGCCCATCCCGCAGTAGCCGAGGTTCCAGCATCCCCGGACGTTGCGTCGAATGCTGCCGAACGATATCCCCAGTTTTTCGGCTCCCCGCGCCAGTACCTGGTTGTTGGCATTCGGATCGGTGGTCCAGGGCCGTATTCCGAGGCGCCTTTCCATCAGTTCGAACCACGGCAGCATTGCTTCGACCGTCAGCCGGCTCAGGCCGAAACGGCTCTGCCAGAAGGCCAAGGTGGCGGGCGGAGTCCGGAAACTGCTGGTCCAATTGACCGTCGTCGAGCCGCCGACACTACGTCCTTGCAGAATATTGATGGCCTTGTCGCTGGTCTTGCGCGCCGCCGACTCCTGATAGAGGTCGGGATAGGCCCGGGATTCCTTCAACTCGAAATCCCGGGTGGTCCTGAGGGGGCCTTCTTCGACGAGAATCACGGAAAGGCCCGCCGCGGAGAGGATTTCCGCGGTCACTCCGCCGCCGGCGCCCGTGCCGACGATGACCACGTCGCCCTCCAAGGCCAGGTTCTCCGTCAGGGACGACGCATCCTGGACTTTCCAGCCCAGAGCCATTCCTTCGCGGAACACATCGACGATAGCGCTCATGGCAACCTCGGCGGTCCGGGGTAACCGATGGATTCCCAGGACACCTCCCCCGCATACCAGGCGCCCAGGACCAAGTCATGGAGTCCGGCATAAGCGCCGGCAAGAAGTCCGATTGACGAGAACCGCCATCGCTCCAGGAAGGCTGCCGCCTCCTCCGGACCACATTCCGGCCAGGCGGACGACACGCCCGCCAGCCAGCGGCGCGCCGGTGCCAGGCTCAGCAACCCGAAAAGATCAGCCAGTTCCTTTTGCTGGGGCGGCGACAGGCCTGCAATGGCGATCCCCACCCCTTCAACGACCAAATCCACTGCCGCCCGTCGCGCTTCACCGGCGGCAGGAAGGGCTCCAGCCAGGATAGCTGGCGCAATTGCCGCGATCACGGACCGCGCCTCGACACCAAAGGGCTTGACGTCCCGGCCGGCCAGCCACAATCCACCGCCTGCCGCCGCCAAGGCGGCCCCTCCGAGAACCCCCAGCTTAAGGAATTGCCGCCGCGTCGCCATGGAAAACTCCTCCGTTCGATTTTGTCGCCCAGTCTAGGCGCCCCCCCGACGCCATGTTAGGCGGTACGGCCTAAACGGGGGTCCAGAGGCAGCGGGATAATGCGCTGGCAGGAACAGCAGAATGTCCGAAACCACCACGAAGCTCGCCATCGCGTCCAGACTCCAGGCCTCCTTGGAGGTGGCCGCCCGTCTGCGACTGGAAGCCAAGGCGACTCCGGAAGCGCGCGCGGCGTGGCACGATTTTCGAGCCTGGCAATCCGAGCGTCTGGCGAGGACCCATGGGGACTTGTTGGCCAGCGATCGTTACGGTCTGGCTGCCGCCTTCTTCCTCGGCGACCTCTACGCCCCGAAGGAACTGTCGAAGCGGGACCAGGAAATTGCCCGGATCGTGCCCATCATGGTCCGGATGTTGCCGCCTGCCGCACTGGAAACCCTGGCCGACGCCGTCGAGATGGACGCCCTGTCCGAGGATCTCGACGGCGCGATGGTCGCGGCCCTGGGCGACCGGATCGCCGACCTCGACGAGGCCTGCTACGGGGCCGCCTGGCGGGTGGTCGGGAGACGGGAAGACCGTACGCGCCAGATCGCCCTCACCCGTCATTTGGGAAATGCCCTGGACCGGCTCACACGCCAGCCCTTGATCAGGGGTGCGTTGCGCATCATGCGCGGACCGGCGCATCTGGCCGGTTTCGGCGAGTTGCAGGATTTCCTGGAACGCGGCTTCGACGCCTTCCGTCAAATGGGCGGCGCCGAAGAGTTCCTGGACGTGATCATCGGCCGCGAGACCACGTTGATGGAGGCGCTTTTCGCCGGCCGGCCCTTCCCGCCTATCGTTCCAGCAATTCCTTCTTGTTCTTGACCGCCAGCCATTGGTCGGCGTCGGCGGGCGGTTCCTTGCGCTCTATGATGGGTGGCCATATTCTGGCCAGTTCCGCGTTTAGGGGAACGAAGCCCTTCTGATCGGCGGGCACGTCGTCCTCGGCGAAAATGGCCTCGGCCGGGCACTCCGCCACGCACAGGGTGCAATCGATGCATTCGTCCGGGTCTATGACAAGAAAATTGGGGCCCTCTCGAAAGCAGTCGACGGGGCACACGTCGACGCAATCGGTGAATTTGCACTTGATGCAGGATTCCGTCACTACGTAGGTCATCTGGTTCCCTCTTGTGGTCATCTTCGGGGAAGGTCCGGCCGAGGAGTATAGGATGCCCCGGCGGCATCTCCAACCATCATGCTTGCAGGGTCTACCCCCCCGGTCGGTGGAATTTTTTGCTACGATTGGACCACTGATCCCCTTGGGGCCTGGCGCTTTCCGGCCCGGCCCGTTTCATCGTGCGCCCGCCTGCCGGCGCATTTCCAAATCCGTATAGAGGCCTCCATGAGCGAACACATCCAACACGTCACCGATTCGACGTTCAAGAGCGAAGTCCTGGAATCGACGGTACCCGTTCTGGTCGACTATTGGGCCGAATGGTGCGGCCCTTGCAAGATGATCGCGCCTATCCTGGACGACGTCGCGAAGGAATACGCCGGGAAGCTGAAAGTGGCCAAGCTCAATATAGACGACAACCAGAAGACGCCGGGCGAATACGGCATTCGCGGCATTCCCACGCTGATGCTGTTCAAGGGCGGCAGCGTCGAGGCGACCAAGGTAGGTGCCCTGTCCAAGTCCCAACTCACGGCCTTCATTGACAGCAATCTCTGATCAAGCTACATTCCGCCCCGGATTCCGCAACAAAACGCGCTAAGCCGCGGCGGGATCCGGGATTCCGCAGGTCCCGTCCCTCCCCAACCATCCCAGTTCGCTTCCTTTCCCTCTGACGCCCCCATGGCGTCCCTTGTCCCGTAGGTTCCCCATGCATCTCTCGGAGCTAAAAGCCCACCACGTCAGCCAATTGCTGGAAATGGCGGCGGTCAATCAGATCGAAGGCGCCAACCGCCTGCGCAAACAGGAACTCATCTTCGCGCTTCTGAAGAACCAGGCGAAGAAAGGCGAGGCCATCTTCGGGGACGGCACGCTGGAAGTGCTTCCAGACGGGTTCGGCTTCCTGCGCTCCCCCGACACTTCCTACCTGGCGGGCACCGACGACATATACGTGTCCCCCTCCCAGATCCGGCGCTTCAACTTGCATACGGGCGACACCATCGAGGGCGAGATACGAACTCCGAAGGATGGCGAACGCTACTTTGCCCTCGTCAAGCTGGACAAGGTCAACGGCGAATCGCCCGAGGCCTGCAAGAGCAAAATCCTCTTCGAGAACCTGACGCCGCTGCACCCCTCGCTCCACCTCAAGCTCGAGCGAGACATCCGGGCCGAGGAGAACATCACCAGCCGGGTCATCGACATGATCGCCCCCATCGGCAAAGGCCAGCGGGGTCTGCTGGTGGCCAGCCCGAAGAGCGGCAAGACGGTCATGATGCAGCACATTGCCCACGCCATCACGGCCAATCATCCCGATGTGGTGATGATCGTCCTGCTGATCGACGAGCGCCCGGAGGAAGTAACCGAGATGACCCGGACCGTCCGCGGCGAGGTGGTCGCCTCCACCTTCGACGAACCGGCAACACGCCATGTGCAGGTCGCCGAAATGGTGATCGAAAAGGCCAAGCGCCTCACCGAACACAAGCGCGACGTCGTCATCCTGCTCGACTCCATCACGCGCCTGGCCCGCGCCTACAACACCGTCCAGCCGGCCTCCGGCAAGGTACTCACCGGTGGCGTCGATGCCAATGCGCTGCAAAAGCCCAAGCGTTTCTTCGGTGCCGCCCGAAACATCGAGGAAGGCGGCTCACTCACCATCATCGCCACGGCCCTCATCGACACCGGCTCCCGGATGGACGACGTCATCTACGAGGAATTCAAGGGCACCGGCAACATGGAAATCCACCTCGACCGGCGCATGGCGGAGAAGCGCATCTATCCGGCCATCAACGTGAACCGTTCGGGCACCCGTCGCGAGGAACTCCTGCTCAAGCCGGACGTCCTGCAGAAGATGTGGATCCTGCGCAAGCTTCTGTACAACATGGACGACCTGGAGGCCATGGAGTTCCTGCTGGACAAGGTCAAGGCGACTAAGAACAACGGCGAGTTCTTCGACGCCATGCGGCGCGGATAGACACGACTTCTCGCCAATGACAGGCGCAGATCCCGATGGGGCTCTGCGCTTTTCCCCGAACAAATTCGGTATTCGTCATTTTCTGGTCTTGTCCGGAGCGCGAACATGCCGATTCGCGCCAATGCTCGAGAAGCCCATTTCCATCCAAAAAGCGGTAGCCGGCGGCGCCTTGCGAGCAGCACCATTCGAAGAACAGATCGCCAGCGTCGCAGACAATGGCCGCATCAATACCAATGGAGAATCCCTGCCCGCGGCCCGCGAATCGCCACTTCGATCTCGAAGGGGACGATGAAGTGGTTTGGAGCGATGGCGACGGAGCGTTGTCCATTCAGGCGACCAGGCATTACCCGATTCCAGAAGGTCCGGGGATCGCATTATTCCGGGCGGTTCCACCGTCGACGGCACTCCCAAGGCCGAGACGGAATCAATCGCTGCATGTATGCGATGGCACCGAGCGACGAAAATCTGGGCGGCATCGCCACATTCGCGAACGGGATGGACGGGGTTGTCCTGGATATCCCGGTATTCGAGGCCCCCGCCGCCAGTGCCATGCCACCGCCTGTCCGCGACGGCAGGCGACCCGATCACTGGCGGCAACGCGAGGGGAACCCGATCACTGCCACTCGAATGGGAATGCGCCCGGGGCTGCATGCAGTTCATTGTCCTCTATCAGGCGCTCGCCATGCGACATGGCTGACTTCTGGGTGATCTAGAGTCTGGGAAAGCGCGGAACAGTTCCCGCAGGCGGCGGTTTTTCGTCGCTTCGAATATGCGACAGGGGAGCATGATGATTCGACCTGCTCATCCGGAACTCGCCATGCGCCTGACAATGCCCCCTGCCCGGCCCGGCTTGGCTGCGACGCTCGTAGGCTTCGCCTTCCTTATTCTGCCTTTCACCTTGCCCACCCCCGCCGACGCCGCACCACGCAAGGCGCGACTCCATGCGGCTGCCAAGCCGGCCGCGAAGAAGATGGCGGTCAAGGAGAGACACCGCAAAGCGCCCCCGAGAGCGAACAGGACGAAGAAGCCCCCCGGGGCGGCAACGCCGCGACCCGCCATGGCCACCGGCCCTTCGATGGCGCCACCGCCCCGCTCCCAGCCCGCCCGTCCGCAAAGGCCGGCCGCGACTGTCCGTGATCCCGGAACCCGGGAGGAGGCTCGGACGGCCAGGGTGGCCTGCGAACGGGACGGCCGCATCTACCTGCTGGAGAACTGCGCCCGGTCCGAACCGCCGGCCCTGCGCTCGAGCCAGGAACTCGCCGAAGCGCGCTGACGGACGCGCCTGGCGCCGCGATCTGGCCCCTGAAGGGTCGAAATCCATCGGCGACGGCGCAGATCTCGTATAGGTGCTTGCCAGCAACGGCGATTTCCCGGATAATGCCCGGCTTTTCCAGGTCCGCCACTCTCACGGGCCGCCAGACCCCAGAGGAGTCCGACATGAAAGAAGGCATTCACCCCAAGTACGCGGAAATCGATGTGACGTGCAGTTGCGGCAACACCTTCAAGACCCGCTCCACGAATGTCAAGCCGCTGCATATCGAAGTCTGCTCCTCCTGCCATCCGTTCTACACGGGCAAGCAGAAGATCGTGGACACGGCTGGCCGCGTCGAACGTTTCCGCCAGAAGTACGGCAAGCGCGCCGGTGCCTGATCTGGGCGCGCAACCGGGAAAGGCAGCTTCGGCTGCCTTTTTTGTTTTCTTGCCTAGCCGACCGTCTCCCTGACCCGTGGCCCGTTCGACATCGGCCTTGCCCCTGTTCGGCTGGCCCCTCTGGTTGACCTGTGCCGTCTTCCTGGTCACCGGCGCGGTCGGACATGATCCGTGGAAGACGGACGACGCCGTCAACCTCGGAATAGCGTGGAATTTCCTGAGCGATGGTCTTGGCCTCGTTCCACGTTTGGCCGGCGAGGAATGGCCGGGGGCGGCCCCGCTGTTCCATTGGTTGGCGGCCGTCACCGGTTGGCTGTTGCAATGGCTGGTCCCGTTTCACGACGGTGCCCGCCTGGCCTCTCCCCTCCTGGGGGCCCTGACCCTGTTGCTTGTGTCGGGCACCGCCCGACGCTGGTTGGGGCGGGAGGCAGGCTTGGCAGCACCTTTGATCCTGGTCGGCTGCCTGGGCTGGCTGGTTCCCCTGCACGAGGCCCAACCGGCGAACCTGGTGGTGGCCACTCACGCGGCGGCTTACTGGAGCGTGGCATTGCGCGGTGGCGTGCCAGCGGGCGGTGTCCTCGGCGCTTCGATCGCGGCAAGTTTCCTTGCCGGCGGCCTGGACGGCCCGCTCCCGGTCGTCTGGCTCCTGCTGGTGCCGTTGCTGCGCCGGCAGTGGGCCATGGCAGCGGTGGCCCTGGCGATCGCCGCCGTGGCCGGCGGGGCCTGGCCCCTGCTCCTCGCCGAACGGGCGCCATCGTTCCTGGCGGCTTGGTGGCGATCCGAATTGACGGGCTTGTTTGCCGATGGCGGGCCCAGCCGCGGGCACGCGCAACTCCTCGCCTGGTTCGCCTGGCCCGTTCTCCCACTGGCCGTTTGGGGGCTCTGGCTACAACGCCGGCAATTGCACCGGAAGGAAACCCTGATTCCGCTGGTGGGTGCCGCGGTCTCCCTGGCCCTCTGGCTGGCCGGCGACGATCGTCCCCTGCTGGCCCTACCCCTGTTTGTACCGCTGGTCCTGTTGGCAGCCGATGGCGCAGGTCGGATGCGCCGGGGCGCGGCGAATGCCTTCGACTGGTTCGGCACGATGACCTTCACCTTGGTTGCCGGCCTCATCTGGCTTGGCGGCATTGCAATGCTCACGGGCTGGCCAGGGCAGGTCGCACGAAACTTTGCCAAGCTGGAGCCCGGTTTCGTGGCGAACGCGTCGATACCGGCCCTCGTCATGGCATCGGCGGTGACGATTGCCTGGCTGGCCGTCCTTCGCCTGCCTCGCTCCCCCTGGCGGGCGGCCACCCATTGGGGTCTGGGCGTCGTCACCATGTGGCTGCTGGTCAACGCCCTCTGGCTGCCCTGGATCGATTACGGAAAGACCTATCGCCCGGTGGCTGCATCACTGCAGCGGGCCCTGCCACGGGACCACGGCTGCATCGCCCGCCGCGATCTTGGCGCCGCGCAACGCGCCTCGCTCGATTATTTCGCGGGCATCAGGACAAGTGCCAATGCGGAACGCCAGTGTCGCTGGCTGCTGGTCCAGGGCTCGGCCAAGAGTCGGGCGCCGGAAGGCTGGACCCAGGTCTGGGAAGGCAGCCGGCCGAGCGACAAGTCGGAGCGCTGGCGACTCTATCGCCGGGAAGGGCTCACAGTTTCAGGAAGTGCTCCCGGTAATACTTGAGTTCCTCGATGGACTCGTGGATGTCGGCAAGCGCCTCGTGCTTGCCGTGCTTGGTGACGCCCTTCGCCACATCCGGTTTCCATCGCTTGCACAATTCCTTGAGCGTGGACACGTCGAGGTTGCGGTAATGGAAATACGCCTCCAGCTTCGGCATCCAGCGCGCCATGAAGCGGCGGTCCTGGCAGATGGAATTGCCGCACATGGGTGACTTGCCCTGGGGGACGTGGCGCTTCAGGAATTCCAGGCATTGGGCCTCCACCTCGGCCTCCGCAAGGGCCGAGGACTTCACCTTTCCGATGAGCCCTGACTTGCCATGGGTATTCTTGTTCCAGTCGTCCATGCGGTCCAGCACCTCGTCCGGCTGATGGACCACCCAGACCGCACTCTCGGCAATGGTTTCCAGGTTGGAGTTGGTGATGACCATGGCAATCTCGAGCACCCGGTCGTTGTCCGGGTCGAGTCCCGTCATTTCCATGTCCAGCCAGACAAGGGCGTTCTGATCCTGTGCCATAATTTTTCCGCCGAAAACCCATATTTTGGCACACGCCCATCCCACCCATGAGTGCCCAGGCTGCAGCCGCCCTCTCCTTCGCCGCCGTATTCCTCGCCGTCCTTTCGGCAACGCTCATGGCTCGCTTCTGGCTCGCCGGCCGCCAGTTGAGCCACGTCGCCGCGCACCGCAATTCCGTACCGTCGGCTTTCGGGGCGACGATATCGTTAGCCGATCACCAGCGCGCAGCCGACTACACTCGGGACCGGATCAAATTGGCCCTCGGGGAACGATTGGCCGACACGGGTCTCCTGCTCGCCCTGACCTACGGCGGGCTCCTCAATGGATTGAACGGATTCTGGCTCCGATGGTTCCCGGAAAGCGGATATGGCCACGGCCTGGCCCTCGTGGCCAGCGTCGCCTTGACCGGATTTCTCGTCGGCCTGCCTTTTTCGTACTACGCGACCTTCAGGCTGGAGACCCGCTACGGATTCAACCGAACGACCGGACGTGTCTTCGTCAATGACATGGTCCTTTCCTGGATGCTGACGTTCGTCATCGGCGGACCGTTGCTGTTGGCCGTCCTGTGGCTGATGGCGCGCCCCGGAAGCCAGTGGTGGCTCCATCTGTGGATTTTCTGGCTGGCCTTCAACTTGATCGCGATGGCGATTTATCCAATCTGGATCGCGCCTCTGTTCAATCGCTTCACGCCCTTGCAGAACGGGGAACTCCAGGCCCGCATCACGGCCTTGCTCGAACGGTGCGGCTACTCGGCGTCCGGCCTGTTCGTGATGGACGGCTCGAAGCGCAGTTCCCATGGCAACGCCTATTTCACCGGCTTCGGACGGGCACGGCGGATCGTTTTCTTCGACACCCTGCTGGCACACCTCGAGCCGCCTCAGGTGGAAGCCGTGCTTGCCCACGAACTCGGGCACTTCCGCCTGCGACACGTCTGGAAGAGGTTCGCCGTCCTCGCGGCTGCGGCATTCCTGTTGCTAGTCCTGCTGGGCTGGCTCATCGTTCAACCCTGGTTCTATGGCGGCCTGGGCGTGCGCGGGCAGAGCCCGGCCATGGCCCTGATACTTTTCTCCCTGGTCATCCCGGTTTTCCTGTTTCCGCTCGCGCCCCTGTTTTCCGCCCTGTCCCGCCACCACGAGTACGAGGCCGACAAATATGCCGCGGCCCATTCCAGCGCGACGGATCTGATCGCAGGCCTTGTCCGTCTCTACCGGGACAACGCGGCGACCTTGACACCGGATCCGCTGTATTCGATGTTCTACGACTCCCATCCGCCGGCGGCCTTGCGCGTGGCCCGCCTCGAGGCTCTGGACGCCGGTCCGCGGTCCGGTTGTGAAGCCGGCGTCGATGCCGTCGCGTAACGGGAAATCCGGACAGGACGCGCACCTTTCCCCCGAGGAGACCAAGCCATGACCAGTTGCGATCTGACCAAAGGCAGATGCAAACCCTGCGAGGGCGGAGTACCGCCGCTAAACGAGGCCGAAGTCACTGACATGATGCGGCAGGTCCCTGGCTGGACTCGTTCAGGAAACGCCATCGCCAGGACTTACCGATTTGCGAATTATCACGAGACCATGGCCTTCGTGAATGCGACGGCATGGATTTCCCACCGGGAGGATCACCATCCCGATCTCGCGGTCGGCTACAACCAGTGCACCGTCACCTACATCACACACGCCATTGGCGGCCTGTCCGAGAACGACTTCATCTGTGCGGCCAAGATCGATGCCCTGTTTGGACTCTGACGCCGGCGATGGCGGACGTTTGACGCGGGCGGCGCCGGGATGACGGCAAGCGCCCTGGGGAGGATCGTCGCCGCTTTCGGGCGCCATTACGAGGTGGAACTCGACCAGGGCGGCCGGCTCGAGGGCCATCCAAGAGGGAAGAAGAGCCCATTCGCCTGCGGCGACAGGGTCTCAGTGGAACAAACCTCCACCGGCCAGGGGCGCATCCTGTCCCACCTGCCGCGCAGTTCGATCCTCTATCGCAGCGACGATTGGAAGCAGAAGCTCATCGCCGCGAATGCCACCCAGGTGGTGTTGGTCGTCGCCACCGCACCGGGATTCTCCGACGAATTGATCTCGCGGACGCTCGCGGCCGTGGAACACGAACATTTGCTTGGCATGATCGTGCTCAACAAGGTGGACCTGGCGGCCAATCTGCCGTCGGCGCGCGAACGCCTGGCGATCTTTTCCCGCCTCGGCTACCGGATTCTGGAGATGTCGGCCCGCCACCATGCGGAGGCCCTGCGGTCCTATCTAGAGGGCCAGATCACCGTGCTGGTGGGCCAATCCGGCATGGGGAAGTCGACCCTCATCAATGCCCTGGTTCCCGGTGCCGGAGCAGCAACGCGCGAGGTCTCGACAGCGCTTGACTCGGGCAAGCACACGACCACCCATGCCCGGCTCTACGGACTGCCAGGCACGGCGGGGCATTCCATGATCATCGACTCGCCCGGCCTGCAGGAGTTCGGTTTGGCGCATATGACCTGGGGCGAGATAGAACACGCCTTCATCGAGTTGCGCCCTTTCCTGGGGCTTTGCCGGTTCCGTGATTGCCGGCATGACACCGAGCCCGGCTGTGCCGTGAAAGAGGCGGCGGAAGCCGGTCGGGTCTCGCCCCGCCGGCTTGCCCATTTCCGCGCCGCGGTGGCTGTCGCCGTCGGGCGACGGACCACGGCGTGATCGCCACACCGCAATGAAAACGCCCGGGGCGGTCCCGGGCGTCTTGGATGCGGTACGCGTCGTATTCCCGCCTACATCATCCCGAGCGTCTTCGGCAGCCAGATCGACATCGGCGGCCAATAGGTGACGATGACCAGGAAAACCAGCATGGTCAGCAGCCAAGGCCAGACGGCGATGGTCAGTTCGGTGATGCCCATCTTGGTGATGCCCGAGGCCACGTAGAGGTTCAGGCCGACCGGGGGATGGCACATGCCGACTTCCATGTTTACGGTCATCATGATGCCAAAATGCACCGGATCGATCCCCAGTTTCACGGCCACGGGGAACAGGATGGGCGCGAAGATCAGGACGATGGACGACGGCTCCATGAAATTCCCAGCCAGCAGCAGGATGATGTTGCAAGCGAGCAGGAAGGCAATGGGACCCAGGCCATGACCGATCATCCACTCGGCCAGGAGTTGCGGTATGTTCTCGTTGGTCATGATGAACGAGAAAAGCACCGCGTTGGTGATGATGTAGAGCAGCATCGCCGACATGTTGGCCGAGTTCAGGAGCACCTTCGGCACGTCCTTGAGGCCCATGTCCCGGTAGATGAATACCGCGACGAAAAACGCGTACACCGCGCTCATGGCCGCCGCCTC
Organism: Pseudomonadota bacterium; assembly: GCA_052035955.1. Classification (GTDB taxonomy): domain Bacteria; phylum Pseudomonadota; class Gammaproteobacteria; order Burkholderiales; family Rhodocyclaceae; genus JAEUNJ01. Next base: position 7,454 of record JBPOHD010000071.1, on the reverse strand, counting down.
CGTTGGAGTGAACATGCCGGTGTAGATGCCGCCCATGACCACCACGATCAGGAAGAGGCCCCAGACCGACTTGACGAAAGCGCTCCAGCGCTCAGACCAACTGGCCTTCGGTTGCCGTGGATAGTCGAACTTCCGGGCCCGGTACCAGGTCAGGGCGCCAAGCATCCCGGCCAAGACGAGGCCCGGGATGACGCCGGCCATGAACAGGGCGCCGACCGAGGTGTTCGTGGCGACCGAGTACATGACCATCACGATGGAGGGCGGAATGAGGATGCCGAGCGCCCCGGAGGTCGTGATGACGCCGGCGCCGAAACGGGCCGGGAAACCAGCCTTCAGCATCGCCGGCAACAGGATGGAGCCGATGGCCACGACGGTCGCCGGCGACGAACCGGACACGGCGGCAAACAGCGCGCAGGCCATCACCCCGGCCAAGGCCAGCCCACCGTACCAGTGGCCGACCATGGCGGTGGCGAAGTTGATCATCCGTCGCGCCACGCCGCCGTGGGTGAGGAAGTTCCCCGCCAGGATGAAGAATGGGATCGCCATGATTTCGAACTTCTCGATCCCCGTGAATAGCTTCAGGGCTACCGACTCCAGGGGCACCTGGGTCATGGTGAACAGGAAGGTGAGGACGGTGAGGCCCAAGGAGATGGAAATGGGCATGCCCGTCAGCATGAGCACGGCCAAGAGGCCGAAGATGACCAGGGCATTCATTTCGCCTCTCCTCCGTCCTCATTGGGCTGACGCCGCTCGGCGCCTGCCCGCCTTTCGGTCGACACGGGTGCGGCTTGTTTCCGACGATCTCCGCCAGTTCGCCTTTCCCCGACGAGTTCATGCTTCAGGTCGTGCATGTGCAGGTTGTCGTCCATCTCGTAGACGTTCACATCGACCGGAGGCGCCTCGTCCTCTAGCCCGTCCACGTGCCCGTGGTCGTGATGCGGCAGTTCGCCAGTACGGATAAAGGCCACCATCACCTGCAGGAAACGGAAGCACATGAGGGACGAACCCAGGGGAATCGCGCTATAGACGATCCAGGTCGGCCATTCCAGGTCGGGGGTGATGGGGCCCTCCGGTACGTCGCCAGGACTCAGGCCGAGAGCCTTGAATGAAAAGTAGTGGAACCCGTTTTCCCAGACGAAATGGGCACCGAGCGCCCCGACGACGCCCGTGAAGAGGGCACCGGAGGCCAGGCCGAAGACGATGAACTTGGCCCGGTTCCGATCCTCGAGGCGATTGATCAACACGTCCACACCCACGTGGATGCCGGTGCGAACGCCATAGGCCGCACCGAACTTGGCCATCCAGACGAACATGATGATGCACAGTTCCTGAGCCCAGCTGAAGTTCAGGGAGATGAGCCAGTCCTGCAGGCCGGGGACGTTCACGCCTGCGGCGTAGCGGTGGGCGACGGCAACGAAAATGATCGTTGTCGCGGCCGCCATGAGGAAGGTGATAAACCATTCCTCGAGGTGGTCGAGAAATCTCACGGGGATGCTCCCTCGAAAAGGGAATCAGGCCGTGCCGCCGACCATCCCGGCGACACGGGGCGGGCTTGTCCGGCGGATCAGAGCTTGCCAGGATCGAATCCGGTTTCCTTGTAGACCGACTGGATGACTTCCTTGCCGATGCGCGACTCCATCTTCTGATGGACCTGAACCAGTGCCTTCTTGAAGGCCATGCGCTCCTCCTTGTTCGGCACATAGACCGCGGTCTTGCCGCTCTTCTTCACGGCCTCCAGGTCCTTGTCGTTCTGCTCACGGGCAATGCTATTTGCGTACTTGGTGGCCTCGATCATCGCTTGCTCGAGCTGACCACGGACATCGCCGGGCAGCCCTTCCCAGAACTTCTTGTTCACGATCACCGCGTATCCGAGATAGCCATGCTCGGTGAGGGTCAGGTGCTTCTGGACCTCGTGCATCTTCTGGGTGTAGAGGTTGGAGATCGGGTTCTCGGTGCCGTCAACCACCCCCGTCTGAAGCGCCTGGTAGACCTCGGAGAAGGCCATTACCTGGGGCAGCCCACCGAGCGAGCGAATCTGCTCCTCGAGTACCTTGGAGGACTGGATGCGCAGCTTCTTTCCCTTGAGGTCCGCCGGCGTCTTGATCGCCGTGTTGGCTGAAAAGGACTTGAAGCCGTTGTCCCAGAAAGCCAGACCCTTGATGCCCTTGGGCTCCAGCTTGTCCATGATCTGCTTGCCTACGGCGCCCTGGGTCACCCGATGGAGTTCGTTGTAGTCGTCGAAAATGTAGGGCAGGTCGAAAACCTCGAACTCTTTGACGCCGAGCGGTCCAAACTTGGCCAGGGAGGGCGCCAGCATCTGAACGGCGCCGAGCTGAAGGGCTTCCAGTTCCTCCTTGTCCTTGTACAGCTGGCTGTTCGGGTACACCTCCACCTTGACCTTGCCCTTGGTCAGTTCGTTGGCCTTCTTGGCGAAGAACTCGGCGGCAAGCCCTTTGGGCGTATCCAGGGCCACCACGTGGCTGAACTTGATCACGATCGGTTGTTGCGCAAACGCGGCCATGGAAAGGGCAGCAACCGCGACACCAACGATGAGGCGACGGAATTTCATGGAATCTCCTCCAGAATTGTTTTGAGCGGTTGGATTGTCTTTGGAGCCTGGGGCGGGCGCTATTGTGGATTACCGCAAGACCCATTCCCGGGTCCATGGACACGGGCTAACATCCGCCCCCATGAACCCTCGTTTCCGCAGGATCTTCCAGGCAGCCGGCATTGCCGCTGGCTGGCCTTGGGTGTTGCCGCGTCTCGCCTTCGTGCTTTTTGCCGGGGCCGTACTGGGCCTCTTCTGGCTGACCGAACGCAGCGATCGGGAGGAACAGCGGGCCACGCTGATCAGCGACGTGTTGTGGCTCGAACAGGACTTGCGCTTCCATCTGGTCCGAAATGAAGAGCGACTCGGGCAGATCCAAACCCGGCAGGCCGGCAATCCGGCACTGTTCGAGAACCTCGCGCGGGTACTCCTCGCCAATGGAACCGGGCTGCGCCAGATCATGTGGGTCAATGCGGGAGGCACTGTCATCCGGGCCCTGCCGGCCCCCACCGATGGCTATCTGGTCGGGGAAGCCTCCGGAGCCGTACCGTCTGTAGAGACCTTCCGGCTCGCACGATCCCTGGGCAAACCAGCATATGGACCTGCTTACCCCATCGTCGACGACGATTGGCAATTCGAGGTTCACGTGCCGGTTTTCGAAAATGGCGTCTTCTCCGGGATGTCGGTGGGCGCCTATTCAATAAGGGCCATACTGGACTCCGCGGTACCTTGGTGGCTGGCCGAGCGGTATCGAATCCAGATTCGCGACAACACTTCCGCATTGCTGGGGTCGCGCACGAAGGTGTCGGCCGAGACGCGGGAAGGGGATTACGAGATCCCTTTCGATCCCCCCGGAAGGGGTATATCGATCCAGGCGGTACCTTATCGGACGCCAGCGTCACCGGCGAGCCGGATTCTGTCTGCGGCAGTGGGCGTTCTGGCCGTCCTCGTCCTCGCCAGTTTCTGGGCCTTGCGTCGCCACGTGCAGGGACGCCTGGCGGCAGAACAGGCACTGCGCGCGGAGCATCAGTTCCGCAAGGCGATGGAGAATTCCGTCGAGACCGGACTGCGGGCCCGGGACCTTCGAGGCCGGATCACTTACGTCAATCCGGCTTTCTGCCGCATGGTCGGGTGGGGAGCGGAAGAACTCGTCGGCCGGGGGCCGCCAATGCCATACTGGGCCGAGGACGAATTGGAAGCGACACGAAAGATTCACGACCGTATTCTTTCCGGACATGGGCCGGAAGCAGGGTTCGAGATTCGCCTCAAGCACCGGGATGGGCATGTCTTCTGGGTTCTCATCCACGAAGCACCACTGATTGACGAGAACGGCATGCAGACCGGGTGGATGGGGTCGGTGGTCGACGTCACGGACCGGAAGCGCGTCGAGGAACTGGCCCGCCAGCACCAGGAAAGGATACAGGCATCGGCGCGCCTCGTTGCGATGGGCGAGATGGCATCCAGCATCGCCCACGAGATCAATCAACCGCTGGCAGCGATCGCCAGTTACAACGCTGGCTGCCTCAACCTGTTGAAATCCGGTCAGGTGGACGTGGACGGATTGACTGGAGCCCTCGGGAAGTCCGTGGAACAGGCGCAAAGAGCGGGGCGCATCATCCGCCGAATTTACGAATTTGTTCGGCGCAGCGAACCGCGATCGGAGCCGATACAGGTAGCGCAATTCGTAGACGAGGCAATATCCATGACGCGCGCTGATGCTGCCCGGCTCGGCTTGCGCATTGACGTGCGGACCGAGGAGAATCTACCGTCCTTGACCGGCGACCGGGTTCTCCTTGCCCAGGCCCTGTTCAACCTCTTGAGAAATGCAGTGGACTCCATGCGCGACGCCGCGGCAGCCGACCCATCGATCGGCATTCTCGTCAGAACCGTCAATGAAGGAATCGAGGTTGGCGTTGCCGACCGCGGTACCGGAATCTCCCAGGAAGCCGCCGCCAGGCTATTCGAGCCCTTCTACACGACAAAGGCCGAAGGAATGGGCATGGGCCTGAAGATCACGCGATCCATCATCGAGAGCCACCACGGCCGCCTCTGGTACGAGGAAAACATAGGGGGCGGCAGCATATTCAAATTCTTCTTGCCGGCATCGCATCGATGAACCCAGGTACCGCTCACCTGATCGATGATGACGCGGCGATACGGGACGCCTTGTGCTGGCTCCTTCGTTCCCGCCAGATCGAAGCCCGCGCCTGGGAATCGGCCGAAACCTTCCTGGCCGACTATGACCAGAAGATGCGGGGCTGCCTAGTCCTCGACATCCGCATGCTTGCAATGAGCGGTCTCGAACTGTTCGACCGTTTGCTCCAGATTGGCTGCACCATGCCGGTCATCTTCCTCACGGGGCACGGGGACGTTCCCCTGGCCGTAAATGCGATCAAGAAGGGGGCTTTCGATTTCGTCGAGAAGCCGTTCAACGACAATGACCTGGCGGACAGGGTCCTCGCCGCGCTGGCGGCCGACGGCGACCGTTGGCGGCATAAGGACCGACAGGATGACATCGAGTCGCGGCGGAAACTCCTGACTGCCCGGGAACGTGAGGTCATGGAACGCGTCCTGGCGGGCAAGCTCAACAAGGTGATCGCGGATGAACTGAACATCGCCATGAGGACCGTGGAAGTGCACAGGGCCCATGTTTTCGAAAAGATGGGGGTACGCTCCGCTGTCGAGTTGGCCCGCCTGCTTTCCGGTCTGGAAGCTTGAGACGGAGACTACGGCTGTCGTCCGAGGGAGATCACTCCTTTGGAGCAGCGCAATCGCCATTCACCGAAATGGACCATGGGATGGCGGTCGGGCGCAGCTGAAATGAGTTGCCGGACAGCCTCCCGCAAGCGATCCTCACCTGGGATTCCAACGCCCGCGCGATCGAGCAGGTAGCGTAAGGCGTTGCGTGCCCGAGATTCCGACAGGGCAAGGAAGCGACTCCGGGAAATCGGAAACGATCCTTCCGGGTCTCCCAGGTCGATTCGAGCCAGTTCGTCAAGGAGTGCGGCCGCTTCGCCGAATCGGGCCGCAGCGGCGCACAGATTTCGGCCCGCCCCGGGGATGGATCGCTCGAGTCGGGGCAAGATTTCCTGCCTAAGGAAATTCCGGGTCAGAGACACGTCGTCGTTGCTTTCGTCGTGGATCCATTGCAATCCATTCGCATTCGCATAACGCTCGATGCAAGGCTTATCCAGGGCGAGGAAAGGCCTACGATATCGGTCCCTCTCGGGCCGCATCGCCGCCCCCCCCCTCATTCCGCTGCCACGGCACAGGTTGAAGAGAATCGTTTCCGCTTGGTCGCCCGCATGATGTGCAAGAAGGACGGCGGCAGCGGGAGCTAAGCCGAGGACCTTGTATCGGGCTTCCCGCGCAGCCGCCTCAACCCCCCGGCCGGTTTGGGACAAGACACGTACGCGCTTCACGGTAAGTGGAACCCCCCAGTCAGCGCACTGCCTGCGGCAAAAGGCCTCCCATTGAAACGAATTCGAACTCAATCCATGATTGACATGGAGTGCCGCCACCTTTCGCCTTGTCTCGGCACAGAAGGCCTTCGTGGCGTGCAGCAGGACCGTGGAATCCATTCCACCGGAATAAGCCACGACGATCGGCACCGAAGATGCATTCAGCGGGGCCAATGCATGGCCCACTGCAGCCTCCACGGGGTTATTGAATGGCCTGTTCCTTGAACCGGCCATAACCCATCAAACGCTCGTAGCGGGTCTCGACGAGTTCGTCCGTTGTCAGGGCGGACAACTGTTTCAGTGCCTCCTGAAGTGCCTTTCGCAACGGCTGGGCCACCGCGCGATGGTCGCGATGCGCACCTCCGACTGGTTCGTTCACAACCCGGTCCACCAACCCCAAAGCTTTCAGCCTCGCCGCCGTGATCCCCATGATCTCAGCGGCCTCGCTGGCCTTGTCCGCGCTTTTCCAGAGAATGGAGGCACATCCCTCCGGCGAGATAACGGAATAGGTGGAATATTGAAGCATCATGACCGCGTCGGCAACGGCAATCGCAAGGGCGCCACCCGATCCGCCCTCGCCGATTATTGTGGTGATGATCGGAACCCTCAGTTCGGCCATCTCATAGAGGTTCCTCCCGATCGCTTCGGATTGACCCCTTTCCTCCGCATCGATTCCAGGATATGCGCCAGGGGTATCCACGAAGGTAAAAATCGGCAGTTGAAACTTTTCCGCAGTTCGCATCAATCTAAACGCCTTCCGGTATCCCTCGGGTCGCGGCATCCCGAAGTTGCGGTGGATCTTTTCCTTTGTGTCCCGCCCTTTTTGGTGCCCGATGACCACGCAAGACTGTCCGTTGAAACGTGCCAGGCCGCCTACGATGGCATGGTCGTCGGCAAACGAACGGTCGCCGTGCAATTCCTCGAAATCGGTGAACATGTGCTCGACGTAATCCAGCGTGTAGGGCCGCTGGGGATGCCGCGCAACCTGAGCGATTTGCCAGGGTGACAACTTGGCATAGATCTCCTTCGTCAAGGCCAGGCTCTTCACTTCCAGGCGTCCGATCTCCTCGGAAATATCAACTGCAGAATCGTCCTGGACGAATCGCAGTTGTTCGATCTTCGCCTCAAGTTCGGCAATAGGCTGTTCAAAGTCAAGGAAGCTCGTTTTCATGGTTCGGATTCTACAGCGATGACGGAACTCACCCGGCAATCGGGGTCGCGGAATGCCTCTCGGTTCTTCTGCTTGTGTTGGGCAGGATTCAAAGCGCGCAAATGAAAAAGCCCGCCGAGGCGAAGGCCAAGGCGGGCTTTGGAAGGAGGTAGTCTGGTGCTGACCTACTTTCGCCGGCGGGAAGCCGACTATCATGGGCGCGGAGGTGTTTCACGGTCCTGTTCGGGAAGGGAAGGGGTGGTTCCGCCTCGCTATGGGCACCAGACTGAAAGGG
>JBPOHD010000013.1:0-95743 GCA_052035955.1 Pseudomonadota bacterium | reverse complement strand
AACCCGCCCGCCACTTTATCGAGCACCCGATCGAAGGCACCTGCTCCGCCGGCCCTCTTCCCGTCTCCGCCACGAGCTTCATCGCCTCGAACAGGTCGCGGCGCACGCCCTCGGGGGCGGTGTCCTTCTTCGATTCGTCCAGGCGGCCCCGGTACTGGAGTTCGAGGTTGGCGTCGTAGCCGAAGAAATCCGGGGTGCATACGGCGCCGTAGGCCCGGGCGACTTCCTGGGTCTCGTCGAGCAGATAGGGGAAGGGAAAGTCCAGGTCCCGGGCCAGGGCGACCATGCGGTCCCAGGAATCCTCGGGGTAGTCGGTGGGGTCGTTGGACATGATGGCGACGCAGCCGATGCCCAGGGGCGCCAGCTCCCGGGCGTCGCGGAGGATGCGCTGGATCACGGCCTTCACGTAGGGGCAGTGGTTGCAGATGAACATGACCAGCAGGCCGCGGGGGCCGCGGACGGATGCCAGGCTGCGGCGGCGGCCGTCGGTGCCGGGCAGGTCGAAGTCCGCGGCCGGGCGGCCGAAATCGCAGATCGGGGTCAGGGTGCTGGCCATGGTGCTTTTCCTCCTTGCCTTCCTGGAACGGGAACCGGCCGGGGCGGGCGGCCGCGCCGGGAACGGCTCTTATAATGGGTTCGCCATGTTACCCAGATTCCACGTCCCATTTCCCCTGGCCCCGGGTGCCGGCGTCGAGCTGCCGGACGAGGCCGCCCACCATGCCTTCCGCGTCCTGCGCCTGGACGAGGGCGATCCGGTGGTGCTCTTCGACGGCCGGGGCGGCGAGTGGCGGGCCCATCTGCACCGGGCCGGCAAGGGGGCGCGGGCGGTCCTGGAGGCCTACACGCCGGAGGACCGGGAGCCGCCCCTGCGGATCACCCTGGTCCAGGCCCTGCCCGCCGGCGACAAGATGGACTTCGTGGTGCAGAAATGCACCGAACTGGGCGTCGCGGCGATCCAGCCGGTGGCCGCCCGGCGCAGCGTCGTGCGGCTGGCCGGGGAGCGGCTGGAGCGGCGGGTGCAGCACTGGCGGCAGGTGGCCATCGCGGCCTGCGAGCAGTGCGGCCGCAACCTGCCGCCGGTCGTCGGGCCCATCGTTGATCTGCCTCAATATCTGGCTCGCATGGCGGCCGAGAATGGCGGCGCGGAGCGGGCGCGCTGGGTCCTGGCGCCCTCGGCCGGGCAGCGGCTGCGGGAGATGCCGGCGCCCGGCGCCGTCGATATCCTCGTCGGACCGGAAGGGGGGTTCGAGGAGGAGGAGGAAAAGGCGATCGCGCTCACGGGTTTCCAGGCGGTGGGCCTGGGACCGCGGGTGCTGCGCACGGAAACGGCCGGCGCCGCGGCGCTGGCGGCCATGATGGCTCTATGGGGGGATTTCTGACATGTTCGAATCGGCGGAACTCGGCCACAAGATCGACAAGAAGACCTACCGCAAGGCGGTGCCGGAACTGCGCGCGGCCCTGCTCGACGCCCAGTACGACCTGAAGGAGAACGGCAAGATCCCGGTCGTCGTGCTGGTCAGCGGCCAGGACGGCGCCGGCAAGGGCGAGACCATCAACGTCCTCTACGAGTGGATGGACCCGCGCTTCCTGTCCACGCTGGCCTTCTCGGCCGCCACCGACGAGGAGCGCGACCGGCCCTTCATGTGGCGCTACTGGCGCGCCCTGCCGGCCAAGGGGCGGATCGGCATCTTCGCCGGTTCCTGGTACTCCATGCCCATCCACGAGCGCATCGAGGGCCTGATGAGCAAGTCGGCCCTGGACCAGCGCATCGACCAGATCAACCGCTTCGAGGCCATGCTGGTGAACGAGGGCGCCATCGTCCTCAAGTTCTGGTTCCACCTGACCAAGGAGGGCCAGAAGAAGCGCCTGCGCGACCTGGAGAAGGACCCGCGCACGGCCTGGCGGGTCACCAAGTGGAACTGGGAACGCCTGAAGACCTACGACAAGCTGCAGGACGTGGCCGGCCACATCCTGCGCCTGACCAACACGCCCTGGGCGCCGTGGATCGTGGTGGAGGGCGCCGACGACCGCTACCGCTCGCTGACGGTCGGCAAGATTCTGCTCGACAGCCTGAAGGCCAAGCTGGCCGACAAGGATGGCCATGCGACGCCGGTGGCGCCGCCCGTGCATCCGAACATCGACGGCCGCGACGTGATCTCCGAGCTGGACCTGTCGCGCCGCATCTCGGCCAAGGACTACGACACGGAGCTCGCCCGCTGGCAGGGCCGGCTCTCCGAGCTGGTCCGCGACCCGCGCTTCAGGGAGCGTTCGCTGATCTGCGTCTTCGAGGGGGCGGATGCGGCCGGCAAGGGCGGCGCCATCCGCCGCATCGGCGCCGCCATGGACGCCCGCCAGTACCAGATCGTGACCATCGCCGCGCCGACCGAAGAGGAGCGCGCCCAGCCCTACCTGTGGCGCTTCTGGCGCCACATGCCGCGCAAGGGGCGGGTCTCCATCTTCGACCGCTCCTGGTACGGGCGGGTGCTGGTGGAGCGGGTGGAGGGCTTCTGCGCCGAGGCCGACTGGCTGCGCGCCTATTCGGAGATCAACGACTTCGAGCACGAGCTGGCCGGCGCCGGCGCCGTGGTGATGAAGTTCTGGCTGCAGATCAGCCGCGAGGAGCAGCTGAAGCGCTTCAAGGAGCGGGAGAAGATCGAGTTCAAGCGCTTCAAGATCACCGAGGAGGACTGGCGCAACCGCGAGAAGTGGGACGCCTACCACCGGGCCATCTGCGACATGGTGGAGCGCACCAGCACGGGCATCGTGCCCTGGACCCTGGTCGAGGCCAACGACAAGAACTATGCCCGCGTCAAGGTGCTGAAGACGATCTGCCAGCGGCTGGAAGCGGCGCTGAAGAACAAGGAATGAGCTGATGGCGAAGGACGAGGAAACGCAGCTTCCGGCCCGGGCGGCGGCCGACCCGGCCCTGGTGGCCTGGGTGCGGCAGGCCGCCCCCTACATCCATGCCTTCCGGGGCCGCACCTTCGTCATCGCCTTCGGCGGCGAGGTGCTGGAGACGGCGCGGCCCCTGGCCCTGATCCACGACATCGCGCTGCTGGACAGCATCGGGATCCGGCTCGTGCTGGTGCACGGCGCCCGGCCGCAGATCGATGCGGAGATGCGCGGCCGCGGCCTGACGCCGCGCTTCCACAAGGGCCTGCGGGTGACCGACGGCGAGGCCCTGGAATGCGTCAAGCGGGCCATGGGCGTGACCCGCCTGGAGATCGAGGCCCTGCTTTCCCAGGGCCTGCCCAACACGCCCCTGGCCGGCGGCTACCTGCGGGTCACCGGCGGCAACTTCATCACCGCCAAGCCGGTCGGCGTGGTCGACGGGGTGGACTACCAATACACCGGCGGCGTGCGCAAGATCGTCGCCGAGGAGATCCAGGCCGACCTGGCCCAGGAGAACGTGGTGCTGATCACGCCCATCGGCATGTCGCCCTCGGGGGAGATCTTCAACCTGGCCTGGGAGGAGGTGGCCGAAGCCGTGGCCGTCGCCATCCAGGCCGACAAGCTGATCTACCTCTGCGATGCCCCCGGCGTGGTGGACCGCAAGGGGCACCTGGTGGACGCCCTGACCGCCGACGAGGCGGAAGCCCTGGCCCAGAAGGCGAAGCAGGCGCCGGAGATCGCCCGCGTCCTGCCGGGCGGCCTGCGGGCCTGCCGCAACGGCGTCGGCCGGGTGCACTTCCTCGACCGGACGGCCGACGGGGCGATGCTGATGGAATTCTTCACCCGCGACGGCGTCGGCACGGTATTGACGCGGGCGCCGCTGGCCGGGCTGCGCGACGCGACGGCGGACGACGTCGGCGCGGTGCTCAACCTGATCGCGCCGCTGGAGGCCGACGGCACCCTGGTCAAGCGGGGCCGGGAGCGCCTGGAGATGGAGATCACGCAGTTCTCGGTGCTGGTCCATGACGGCGTGATCGTCGGCTGCGCCGCCCTCTATCCCTTCTCCCGGGACAAGGCGGCGGAACTCGCCTGCCTGGCGGTGATGCCCGAGTACCGCCGCCTCGGCTACGGCGACCAGCTGCTGCGCCACATCGAGGCCCGGGCCCGCAAGGCCAAGCTGCGCCGGCTCTTCGTGCTCACCACGCGCACCGCCCACTGGTTCGTGGAACGGGGCTTCGGGGAGCAGGGACTGGATGCGCTGCCCGATGCCAAGCGGGAGCTCTACAACCTGCAGCGCCGCTCGAAGGTGCTGGTCAAGGCGCTCTAGCGGCGCCGACGGCCCCGGCCCCGGCGGGGCGGCGGACGGGATGGGCTAGAATCTCCGCCATCCCGTCCCGAAAAAGGAAGAACCCCATGGCACGTACGGTCAATTGCGTGAAACTCGGCCGCGAGGCGGAGGGCCTCGACTTCCCTCCCATGCCGGGCGAACTCGGCAAGCGCCTCTACGAGAACGTCTCCAAGGAAGCCTGGCAGCAGTGGATCCGCCTGCAGACCATGCTGATCAACGAGAACCGCCTCAACCTGGCCGATCCCCAGGCCCGCAAGTACCTGGCCGAGCAGGTGACCAAGCACTTCTTCGGCGACGGCGCCGACGCCGCCTCGGGCTTCGTGCCGCCCCGCGCCTGAGCGCCGGACGCCGCAGCGAGAGGGCCGCCCGCGGGCGGCCCTTTTGCATTCCGCCGGCGCTGCCGCCGGTGTGAAACGAGGAGTCGCGGCGTAGGGTGCTGGCGCGGGCCGCCGGGGCACCCTGCTCCGCTCATGGCCCCCGGCGCCGACCGGGCCGGTCGGCGCCTCCTCCTCGACTTCGCTGCGCAGGGCGCCCCGCCGGCCCGCTCCGGGAATGCCGTGGGTGGTCGGCGGCCACGAACTGCCGGCGGTCACCCGCCACCCTCGGCGCACCCGGCCCGCGGGCCAAGCGCTTGTCATGTATCGGGAATCGCTAGCGGCCCTTGGCCCAGGAGTCCTTCAGGGTCACCGCCCGGTTGAAGACGGGGACGCCGGGCCGGCTGTCCACCCGGTCCACGACGAAGTAGCCGTGGCGCTCGAACTGGAAGCGGTCCTCCGGCGCGGCATCGCGCAGGGCCGGCTCCAGCTGGGCGGTGATGAGCCGCTTCGAGGCCGGGTTCAGGTCCTGGATGAAGTCGCGGCCGCCCGCCCCGGGACTTTCCGCCGCGAACAGCCGGTCGTAGAGGCGCACCTCGGCGGCGCAGGCGTGGCGGGCCGAGATCCAGTGCAGGTTGCCCTTCACCTTGACGCTGTCCGCCCCCGCCGTGCCCGACTTGGTCTCCGGCAGGTATTCGCAATGGACGGCGATCACGTTGCCGTCGGCATCCTTCTCGCAGCCGGTGCACTTGACGACGTAGCCGTAGCGCAGGCGCGCCATGCCGCCGGGATGGAGGCGGTGGTAGCCCTTGGCCGGGACTTCCATGAAGTCCTCGCGCTCGATCCACAGCTCCCGGGTGAAGGGGATGGACCGCTTGCCCAGTTCCGGCTTCAGCGGATGGTTGGGCGCCTCGCAGCTTTCCTCGGCATCGGCGGGGAAGTTGTCGATGACCAGCTTCAGCGGATCGAGGACGGCGATGCGGCGCTCCGCCGCCTCGTTGAGGTGCTCGCGCATGCAGTCCTCGAGCACGCTCATGTCGATCCAGGAATCGGCCTTGGAGACGCCGATGCGCTCGGCGAACAGGCGGAAGCCCTCGGGCGTGAAGCCGCGGCGGCGGGCGCCGACCAGGGTCGGCATGCGCGGGTCGTCCCAGCCGTCCACGTGCTTCTCCTCGACGAGCTGGATCAGCTTGCGCTTGGAGAGCACCACGTAGGAGAGGTTGAGCCGCGCGAACTCGATCTGCTGCGGCAGGGGCCGTTCCAGCAGGCCGCCCTCGGCCAGGCGCTCCAGCAGCCAGTCGTAGAAGGGCCGCTGGTCCTCGAACTCCAGGGTGCAGATGGAATGGGTGATGTTCTCCAGGGCATCCTCGATGGGATGGGCGTAGGTGTACATCGGGTACACGCACCATTCGTTGCCCGTGTTGTGGTGCTCGGCATGGCGGATGCGGTAGATGGCCGGGTCGCGCAGGTTGATGTTGCCGGAGGCCATGTCGATCTTCGCCCGCAGCACGTGGGCGCCGTCGGGGAACTCGCCGGCCCGCATGCGGTGGAAGAGGTCCAGGTTCTCCGCGGGGCTGCGGTCCCGGTAGGGGCTGTTGCGGCCCGGCTCGGTCAGGGTGCCGCGGTTGGCCCGCATCTCCTCGGCCGTCTGGGAATCCACGTAGGCGTGGCCGGCGCGGATCAGCTGCTCGGCGAACTCGTACATCCAGCCGAAATAGTCCGAGGCGTAGTAGCAGTTGTCCTCCCGCCCGTCCTGCCAGCGGAAACCCAGCCAATGGACCGCATCCACGATGGAATCGACGTACTCCTGCTCCTCCTTCTCCGGGTTCGTGTCGTCGAAGCGCAGGTGGCAGCGGCCGCCGTAATCCAGGGCCAGGCCGAAGTTGAGGCAGATCGACTTGGCATGGCCGTAGTGCAGGTAGCCGTTGGGTTCCGGCGGAAAGCGGGTCCGGATGCGGGCCGCGTCGAGGTCGCCGGCCGCCTGCTGGGGGCCGGGGCCGGGCTTGCCCGACCAGCGGCGGTTCGCGTGCTTGCCGGCCGCCAGGTCGGCATCGATGATGTTGCGGATGAAGTTGGCGGGTTTCTCTGCTGGGGCGGACATGTCGGTGGCGGGAAGGAAGGACTACGCCGCCATTGTATCCGGTGGCCTGCCGCCGCCGCCTCCGGGGTGGTCCGGTCCGGCATCCGGGGGGCGAATCCGGGCGGACATCCCGATGGACCCGGCCTCCCGCGGGCCTGCGCCGCCCCCACGGCTCCCGGGCCCGGAATGCGCGTTCCGGCGGTGCCGGCGCCGGATTCCTCGCGGCGCCTCAGTTCGTCCGGCCGTCGCGCTCCGTGGCGACTCCGGCGGCGGCATCCCTGACCCAGTAGCAGACCCGGTCGCGGCCCTCGGCCTTCGCCTCGTAGAGGGCGGCATCGGCCGCCGCCACCAGGTCCGACAACTGCCCGGCATCCCCGGGCTCCCAGGTGGCGCCGCCGACGCTGACGGTGACGATGGCCGCCGCCCGGGAGCCGCCGTGGGGAATCTTCTTCTCGCGCATCGCGGCGACGATGGCCTGGGCCACTTCCCGGGCCCCCTCGGCATCGGTATTGGCGAGCAGGCAGACGAACTCCTCGCCGCCATAACGGGCGCTGAAGTCGGCCGGCCGCTTGAGGGACCTGTCGATGGCGTGGGCGACCCGTCGCAGGCAGCGGTCGCCGGCCAGGTGCCCGTAGAGGTCGTTGAAGTTCTTGAAGTCGTCCACGTCGACCATCAGCAGGGACAGGGCCTGCCTTTCCCGCCGGGCCCGGTGCCACTCCTCGCCGGCGATGCGGTCGAAGCCGCGCCGGTTGTGGAGCCCGGTGAGGGCGTCGTGGACCGTCTCGTAGGTCGCCTGCTCCAGCCGCCGCAACTGCCAGAGCAGGTAGGCCCCCATGGCCATGAACAGGAAGACGCCGGCCGTCACCAGGGCCACGGTTTGCCAGGTGGTTTCCCGCCAGGCCAGCAGGGCCTCCGAGGTCCCCTGGGTGGCCGTCGCCATCACCGGGTAGCGCAGGCTCTGGTCGAAGCCGATGATGCGGGACGTCCGGCTGAAGGCGGAGTCTTCCGTGATCAGGTAGCCGCGCCGGTGTTCGAGGGCCCGCCGGAAGGCCGGATGCGCCCCCAGGTCCACCAGGACGTCGTCCTCCCGGAAGGGAATGCGGGCCAGCAGGGCGCCGTCCGTCTTCACCAGGTTGATGGAGCTGTCGGTTTCCAGCCCGAGCTGGCGGTAGAAGGCCTCGAAGTAGCTGTGCTGGATCACGATGGCGATGGTTCCGTCGAAGCTCCCGTGGGGTTCCCGCACGGGCAGCGCCAGGTAGAAGGTCCATTCCCCGGTGGCCCGGGCCTTGGTCAGGCCGTTGATGAAGACCTCGTCCCCGGCATTGGCGCGCAGGCGGGTGAAATAGGGCCGGTCCGAGAGGTCCACGGCGGGGGCCGGGTCGGCGACGCTGTGGGCGGCCAGCCGGCCCGTGGCATCGGTCAGGAAAAAGCTGTAGTGGGGGGGCAGGTTGGCCAGGGCCCGGCGCATCGCCAGGTGGGTTCCCGTCGGGCCCAGCCCCGCCAGGCCGCCGCCGGCCTCCACTTGGCGGCGAAGGTCGCGCAGGGCCAGTTCGGCGCCGGCCAGGACCCCGTCGGCGTTTTCCCGCAGGGCGATGGCCAGGGTGCGCAGGCGCTGGCCTTCCATCTGGATGTTCCGGTCCCGCGCCGACAGGATGGAGAAGGCCGCCACGCCGACCCCCACCAGCAGGTTGATGGCCAGCAGCAGGCGGATGTAGCGCCGCAGCCTGGAGAACCGGCTGTGGTTGGGCGGGGAACCCTCGAGCTTCATTCAATCATGCTAGCGCGGCCCCGCCCCCCCGGAACTGACTTACATCAACCCGCCGCCGCCGGTCGTCGCCCCGGGGCCCTGGCATAGAATCGGCCCATGGACGGGATCGGCGCATGAGCGGCGGGAGGGCATGGGCGGGTGCGGCGCTGGCCGCGGCCCTGCTCCTGGCCGCCTGCTCGACGACCAATCCCCACTACGACCCGGCGAAGGCGCACCACACGCCCGAGGGCTTCCGCAATCCGGACGGGGCCCACAACCCCGGTTTCTCGCGTTTCCTGTCCTGGCAGTGGCACCGCCTCTGGGACGAGGCCACCCCGCAACGGGCGGAGCGGGTGCCCCGCCTGCCGCTGTCCTCCGCCGACCTCGCCCGGCCGGAGGAAGGCTGGCGGGTGACCTGGATCGGCCATGCGACGCTGCTGGTCCAGGTGGACGGCGTGAACATCCTCACCGATCCGGTCTTCTCGGAGCGGGCCTCCCCGGTGACCTGGTTCGGGCCGCTGAGGGCCGTGCCGCCGGCCCTGCAGGCGGCGGACCTGCCGGCCATCGATGCCGTCCTCGTCTCCCACAACCATTACGACCACCTGGACGAGGCCAGCGTGCTGGCCCTGCAGCGGCAGCCGGGCGGGCCGCCCGTCTTCATCGTTCCCCTCGGCATGGAGCGCTGGTTCGCCGACCAGGGCATTGCCAACGTGCGCCCCCTCGACTGGTGGCAGGGCACCGAGATCGTCCGCGGCGCCAGCCGGGTCCGGGTGGACCTGGTGCCCGCCCGCCACTGGAGCCGCCGCACCCCCTGGGACACCAATGCCGTGCTCTGGGGCGGCTACGCCCTCTCCGGCGCGGGCGCCAGCGCCTACTTCGCCGGCGACACCGGTTACGGCGACGGCGCCGTCTTCCGCGAGATCGGCCGCCGCCATGGCGGCTTCGACCTGGCCATGATCCCGGTCGGCTGCTACGAGCCCCGCTGGTTCATGGGCAACCAGCACGTGGATCCCGCCGAGGCCGTGCGCATCCACGCCGACGTCGGCGCGCGCTATTCCATGGGCATGCACTGGGGCGCCTTCCGCATGTGCGACGAGCCGGTCGAGGCGCCCATGGACGACCTGCCGGCGGCCCTCGACAAGGCCGCCGTGGGGCGGGATCGGTTCGAGCTCTGGGCGGTCGGCGAGCGGCGGCGCCTGGTGCCGGGCAAGGGCTGGCGGGCGGATCCGGCTCGCTGAGGAGGACCATGGCCGATGTCGGGTAGCGGCATGCGGTCCGCCGGAAGGTGGCGGCCCATGCTTCGCAGGACCGCGCGATCCCCCGATCCGGAACCGGCAGCCGATGGCAGCGATGCCCTCGCACGTCCTTTCTCCGCAAAAGGCGGTGACCGAGCCCGAGCCGGAATCCTCGGCTTGACCTGCGCCGGCGCGGCCGGTAAGGTAATGCGGTAAGGACGTCATTACCGGAGGAAAGTCATGATCGCCGTCGCCAAGATCACCGCCAAGGGCCAGACCACGATCCCGCAGGATGTGCGCGCCGCGTTGCACGTGGCGCCGGGCGACATGATCACCTGGGAAGTCGGCACCGACGGCACGGCGATCGTGCGCCGGGCCCAGCCGCTGGACCTCGAATACCTGCGCGCCGTGGAAGGGACGCTGTCGGAGTGGGCCGGCAGCGCCGACGAAGAGGCTTATCGTGGGCTTTGAGCGCTTTTCCGTCCTGCGGGTACCCTTCCCGTTCACCGACCGCCAGGCGACGAAGAACCGGCCCGCCCTGGTGCTTTCCGACGCCAAGGCGTTCAACGCGCCGGCCGGGCACTCGGTGCTGGCGATGGTCACCTCGGCGGGGAACGCGCCCTGGCCGCTCGATTGCAAGCTCCTGGACCTCGCCGCCGCCGGATTGCCGGCGCCATCCCTGGTGCGCTTCAAGCTGTTCACGCTCGACCACCGGCTGATCCGCGGTCAGATCGGCATGCTGGGGGCCAAGGACAGGAAGAACGTCGAGGCGGCACTGCGGCGTTTGCTCGGCCAGGCTTGAAGTTCGACCGCGAGGCCCGCCTGGCGGCGCGGCCGTCCATCCTCTACGACGAGGCCCTGCCCGTCGTCGCCCGGCGGGCGGAGATCGCCCGCGCCATTCGCGAGCACCAGGTGATCGTCGTCTGCGGCGAGACCGGTTCCGGCAAGACCACCCAGCTGCCGAAGATCTGCCTGGAACTGGGGCGCGGCTGCGCCGGCCTGATCGGCCACACCCAGCCGCGGCGCATCGCCGCCCGGGCGACGGCCAGCCGCATCGCCCAGGAGCTGAAGAGCGAACTCGGCCGCCACGTGGGCTACAAGATCCGCTTCACGGACCGCAGTTCGCCCGACAGCTACATCAAGCTGATGACCGACGGCATCCTGCTCGCCGAGACCCAGGGCGACCCGCGGCTTGCGGCCTACGACACGCTGATCATCGACGAGGCCCACGAGCGCAGCCTGAACATCGACTTCCTGCTCGGCTACCTGCGGCAGTTGCTGCCGCGCCGGCCGGACCTGAAGGTGATCGTCACCTCGGCCACCCTCGACGCCGAGCGCTTCGCCCGCCACTGCGCCGGCCCCGCCGGCGACGCACCGGTCATCGAGGTGTCGGGCCGCCTGTTCCCCATCGAGCTGCGCTACCGGCCGCCGCCGGAGGACGCCAGGGACCGCGACATCCAGGACGCCATCGTGGACGCGGTGTCGGAAGCGCACCGGGAAGGCCCGGGCGACGTGCTGGTCTTCCTGCCCGGCGAGCGGGAGATCCGCGAGGCCGCCGAGGCCCTGCGCAAGCACCACCCGCCGGGCCTCGAGGTGCTGCCCCTGTTCGCCCGCCAGTCGGCCCAGGAGCAGGCCCGCGTCTTCGCGCCCCACCAGGGCCGGCGCGTGGTGCTGGCCACCAACGTGGCCGAGACCTCCCTCACCGTGCCGGGCATCCGCTACGTGGTGGACACGGGCCTGGCCCGGGTGAAGCGCTATTCCCACCGCAACAAGGTCGAGCAGCTTCAGGTGGAGCCCGTCGCCCAGTCGGCCGCCAAGCAGCGCGCCGGGCGTTGCGGCCGGGTGGCGGCGGGCATCTGCTTCCGCCTCTACGAGGAGGAGGATTTCGCCAAGCGGCCGGCCCACACGGACCCGGAGATCCTCCGCTCCAGCCTGGCCGGCGTCATCCTGCGCATGAAGTCCCTGCACCTGGGCAACGTGGAGGACTTCCCCTTCCTGGAGGCGCCGCTGCCGCGCATGGTGGCCGACGGCTACCAGCTGCTGGCCGAACTGGGCGCCATCGACGAGGCGAGCAAGGAACTGACGCCCGTCGGCCGGGAACTGGCGAAGCTGCCCCTGGACCCGAAGATCGGCCGCATGATCCTGGCCGCCCGGGAGCGCGGCTGCCTGCGCGAGATGCTGGTCATCGCCAGCGCCCTGTCGGTGCAGGACCCCCGCGACCGGCCCCAGGAGGCGGCGGCCGCCGCCGACCAGGCCCATGCGAAATGGAAGGACGAGAAGTCCGAGTTCCTCTCCTGGCTCAAGCTGTGGGCCGCCGCCGACGAGGTCTGGCGGCACGAGTCCAGCAACAAGCAGCGCCAGTGGTGCCGGCAGAACTTCGTCTCCTGGCTGCGGATGCGCGAGTGGCGGGATGTTCACGGCCAATTGATGACCTTGTGCCACGAACATTCCTGGAAGGAGAACCAGATCGACGCCTCCTACGAGGCCATCCACAAGGCCCTGCTGGCCGGGCTGCTCGGCCACCTGGGGCTGAAAAGCGAGGACGAGCCCCATTACCGGGGCGCCCGGGAGATCAGGTTCTTCATCCATCCCGGCTCGGCGCTCGTGAAGAAGGCCGGGCGCTGGATCGTCGCCGCCGAACTGGTGGAGACCTCGCGCCTCTTCGCCCGCTGCGTGGCCCGGATAGAGCCGGAATGGCTGGAGGAGGTGGGCGCCCACCTGGTCCGCCGCCACGTCTTCGATCCCCACTGGGAGAAGGGCGCCGGCCGCGCCGCCGCCTGGGAGCGGGTGACCCTGCACGGGCTGGTCCTGCACGCCAAGCGGCGGGTGGCCTACGGCGGCCCGGGGGCGCCGGAGAAGGAGCGCCGGGAGGCCCGGGAGATCCTCATTCGCAACGCCCTGGTGCAGGGCCAGGTGGGCGAGGACTGGCTGGCCAGGTGGCGCTTCCTGCAGCACAACCTGAAGCTGATGCGCGAGATCGAGAAGCTGGAGCACAAGTCGCGGCGGCCCGACGTGCTGGTGGACGAGGAGCTGATCCACGCCTTCTATGACGAAGCGGTGCCGCCCGACGTCGTCTCCCTGGCCGCCTTCGAGCGCTGGCGGCGCGATGCCGAGCGGGCGGACCCGAAGCGGCTCTTCCTCCAGCGCGAGCAGCTGATGCGCCACGAGGCAGCCGGCATCACCACCGACGCCTTCCCGTCCCGCTTCCGCTTCCGCGGCCAGGACTGGAAACTCGCCTACAGGCACGACCCCGGCGCGGCCGACGACGGGGTGACCCTCTCCCTGCCGCTGGCCGCCCTCAACCAGGTGCCGGCCCAGCGCTGCGAATGGCTGGTGCCGGGGCTGCTGAAGGAAAAGGTGGCGGCACTGCTGAAGACCCTGCCGCAGAAATACCGCCATCGCCTGCAGCCCCTGGACGCCTTCGCCGGCGAGTTCGCCGGCGCGGCGGCGGATGCGGCCGGGGAGGGCGGCGAGCTGCCCGACGAGCCCCTGGTCCGCGCCCTGACCCAGGCCGTCGAGGAAAAGCTGGCCATGAAGCTGCCCCTGGACGCCTTCCGGCCCGGCGAGCTGCGGCCGCACCTGTCGATGAACTTCCGCCTGATCGACGAGCACGGCGGCACCCTGGACGTCTCCCGCGCCCTGGCCGAGCTGCGGGCCCGCCACGGCAGCCGGGTGGAGCAGGGCTTCGCCCGGGCGGCCGTGAAGACCGAGGCCGCCGCCGCGCCGGGTGGCGCGGGCGCATCGGGTGGACCGGGCCAGGCAGGCGCGGCGGCCGGCTGGAGCTTCGGGCCCCTGCCGGAGCTGCTCGAAGTGCAGGTGGCCGGGCGGACGGTGGTCGGCTTCCCGGCCCTGGTGGACGAGGGCGAGGGCGTGCGCCTGGCCGCCTTCGACACCGAGGAGAAGGCCGCCGCCCAGCACCGGCGCGGCCTGCGCCGGCTGTTCGCCCTGGCGCTGAGGGAGCAGATGAAGTTCGTCGAGAAGAACCTGCCGCGGGAACTGGCCCTGCAGTTCATGGCCCTGGGCACCGAGAAGGAACTGCGCGAGCAGGTGGCGGCGGCGACCCTGGAGCGCACCTGCCTGATGGAGCCCCTGCCGGCCGACCGGGCGCCCTTCGAGGCGCGGGTGGCCGAGGCCAAGGGCCGCGTCGTCCTGGTCGGCCAGGAGATCGCCCGCCTGGCCGGCGCCCTGCTGGGCGAATACACGGCCCTGCAGAAGAAGCTCGCCGCCCTGCAGAAGGCCTTTCCCCAGGCCCACGCCGACATCGGCCAGCAACTCGCCGGGCTGATGACGAAGGATTTCATCGTGGCCACCCCCTACGACCGCCTGAGCCACTACCCGCGCTACCTGAAGGCCGCCGGCCTGCGCCTGGACAAGGCCCGCGCCGACCCGGCCCGCGACGCCCGGCTGATGGCCGACTGGCAGTCCCTGGCCCGGCCCTGGGAGCGGGAACGGCTGGCCCTGCTGAAGGCCGGCCAGCGCGATCCCTTCCTGGAGGACTTCCGCTGGCTGCTCGAGGAGCTGCGCGTCGCCCTCTATGCCCAGGAACTGCGCACGCCCAGCCCCGTGTCGGTGAAGCGGCTGCAGAAGATGTGGGAGGGGCGGGTGCGTTAGCGAACTGCGCCCCGGTCGCAAAGCCGTCCGTCATCGCGGGCGGCGGGGCATGCAGTAACATGGCGGCGGCGCGAAGCGGGCGCCACGACGAGAGGAAGAGAAGGGCATGGCGGGCATCGGCGGCAACAGCGTTTTTCCGGGCACCGGGACCGGCACGGGCGGCGGCTTCGACTTCGAGCTGCGGCGCGAGGCCATGTCCATGCTCAAGCACAAGACCGGCATCATCATCGATCCGAATGCCGCCAACCGGGCCTCCCTGCGGGCCATGCTCGGGACCATCGGCATGGTCCAGGTGCTGCAGGCCAGCGGCGCCGTGGATGCCCTGCGCCGGGTCAAGGAAAGGTCGGTGGACGTCATCCTTTGCGACTACCTGCTGGAGGACGGCCGCGACGGCCAGCAGCTCCTGGAGGAGATGCGCACCCGGCACCTGATCCCCCTGTCCACGGCCTTCATCGTCATCACCCGGGAGCGCCGCTACCAGTCGGTGGTCTCGGTCGCCGAACTGGCCCCAGACGACTACCTGCTGAAGCCCTTCACGCCCCAGCAGCTGCTGGAGCGCATCGAGGCCGTGCTGGAGAGGAAGCATGCCTTCCGCCACGCCCACCGGCACGTGGAGGCCAGCGAGGTGGATGCGGCGCTCGCCGCCTGCGACGACATCATTTCCAAGTACCCCCAGTACCGCCTCGATGCCCTGCGCCTGAAGGCGGAAACGCTGATGGCCGCGAAGCGGACGCCGGAAGCCGAGGAGCTGTACCGCCAGATCCTCGCCCACAAGGCCGTGCCCTGGGCCAAGATGGGCCTGGCCATCGCTTCCCACCGGACGGGCCAGCTCGAGGAGGCCGCCGACCTGACGGCCGACATCCTGCACAGCCATCCGACCTACATCGCCGCCTACGACCTGGCGGCGAAGATCGACGTGGACCGGGGGCGCCTGGCCGAGGCCCAGGGGCACCTGAGCCAGGCCGTCGTCCATGCCCCCCACGGGCTGCAGCGCCAGCGCCAGCTGGGCCGCCTGGCCATCGAGAACGGCGACCACGAGGCCGCCGCCGCCGCCCTGTCCACCGTCATCGCGCGCGGCGCCGGCACCAGCCTGCGCGAGGTGAGCGACTATTCCCAGCTGGCCCGGGTTCAGATGGAATCGGGCAAGGCGGCGGCGGCCCTGGAAACGGCGGCCGCCCTGCGCCGCGACCTGCGCGACGACCCCGGCGCCCGGGTGGCCGGCAATGCCATGGCGGCCCTGGCCCACGTGCGCCTGGGCAATGCCGCCGAGGCTGCCAAGGCGGCGAACCTCGCCCTGGAGGGCGCCCATGCGGCCGGCGATGCCGTCGCCGCCTCCCTGCTGGTGGACGTGGCCCAGGCGGCCATGGTGACCGGCCAGGCCGAGAAGGGCGAGGCCCTGCTGCGCAAAGCCATCGCCCACAGCGACGGCGACAGCCGCTTCAGCCAGTACGTGAACAAGGTGATGTCGGCCTTCCACGAGACGGCCGGGGTGGCCGAGGAGATGCACGAGGACGTGCGCCAGCACCTGGTCCAGATCAACAACGAGGGCGTCCGCCTGGGCATGGCCGGCCAGCTGGATGAGGCCATCCGGCTGTTCCGGGAGACCGTGTCGCAGATGCCCTCGACCCAGATGCTGGCCAATGCCGGCAAGGCCATCCTGGCCAAGCTGAACCGCGACGGCTGGGACGCCGAGCTGGCCGCCGAGGCCAGGAGCTGCCTGGACCGCGCCGCGAAGCGCTCGCCCGACGACACCAAGGTTCGCGAGGCCCTGGCCGCCTACCGTCAGATCGCCTCCAAGTACGGGGTGCGGCAGACGGAGGGGGAGTGAGGGATTGCGGAAGACCCACCGCAAAGGCGCGAAGGCCAATAGGGTTGCAATGGGTCGCAAAAGGTCGCAAAGGGTCGCAAAGGGGAACCGTGAGTGACGGTCGGGGAACCGGTGTCGATCCGAGCGATCGCCAGGCCTCCCGCCGTGCGGCCGTATGGCAAACCGGAGGCCTTTGCGCGCATCGGGGCGGACTTCCGAAACCGATGGCCCTGGCCTTTCTTCGCGGCCCTTTGCGCCTTCGCGCCTTTGCGTTGAAGCGTTGCGAATGACTTCCCCCGGCGTCCCCGTGCCCGCCGCCCTGGTCCTCGCCGCCCGGGACCTCTCCCGGCCGGCCATCCTGTGGCACGCGATCTGGCCCACCATCGTGTCGCTGGCCGTCTGGGCGGGCATCGCGGCGGCGGTCTGGCGGCCCCTGGGCGATCGGCTGCTGGCGGCCATGCCGGGCTGGTCCTGGCTCGACTGGGCGGGGCCCTGGCTGGTCAACGGCGCCCTGGTCGTCGCCTTCGCGCCCCTGGTCTATTTCACCGCCGTGCTGCTGGTCGCCACCGTCAGCCTGCCGCGCATGATGAGCCTGGTGGCCCTCGGCCAGTATCCCGATGTCACGCGCCAGTCCACGGCGGCCGCCGCGTTCTGGGGCAGCCTCGGCAACACCCTGGCCGCCGGGGCGATCTTCGTCGCCGGCTGGCTGGCCACCCTGCCGCTGCTGCTGATCCCGGGCGTGCTGCTGGTGCTGCCGCCCTTCTGGGCCGCCTGGCTCAACCAGCGCACTTTCCGCTTCGACGCGGTGGCCGAGCACGCGACCGCCGCCGAGCGGCGGCGCCTGGTGGCGCGGGATCGTCCCCGCTACTGGCTGGCCGGCCTGGCCTGCGCCCTGGCCGCCCACATCCCCATCCTCAACCTGCTCGTGCCGGCCTATACCGCCCTGGTCTTCGTGCACCTGGGCCTCGGCGGCCTGCGGGCCCTGCGGCGGGAGGAGGGGGTTTCGGTTTATTGATCGGCGGCGACACCTCGGAAGGCAAGTCGCGGCCACCGCGCATCTGGCCTCGGATTCCGACTACGCTTTAGAAGGCAAGAGCAGTAGGCACTTGTAGAACCTCACGCCGAATTCCCACGTCTCCGCGATACATTTTTCGCGCACCTCGATGGAAAAGTCCATACTGGTCCCTAATGAGCGTAACGCCCGAGCGGGGTGGAGGATTTCCGCCAGTGCTTATTGATGATGGGAGACGGCGATGGGAAAAACGAAAAGAATGGTTCTAATCTTATCGGCCGGTTTGCTGCTGAGCGGCACGGCCCAGTCTGCCTTGCACGACCGTGGCGGAGGATTACTCTACGACGATGTTCTCAATATCACGTGGCTGCAGGATGCGAACTATGCCAAGACTAGTGGCTATGATGCCGACGGCCGGATGGACTGGAGGACTGCCAAGGCTTGGGCGGAGAATTTGATCTATTTCGATAGCGTACGCGGGGTGAGATACGGGGGGATTTACTATTCCGATTGGCGATTGCCTCAAAACGCCCCTGTCGGCACGAATTGGAGCTATGTCCGGTCGCCGGACGGCTCCACCGATGTTGGTTCGAATATAACCAGCGAAAAAGCAGAGCTGGCTTACATGTACTACGTGAACCTAGCCCTGAAAGGTGACCGGTCGCCCTCCAACGTGCTTCAATCCGATTTCGGAATCTTCCGGGATGGTACCCATATTGGTCAGGCTGACGTCGGGCTAGTGCAGAATCTTCAGGCTCACCGGTATTGGTACGCAACGCCAAGTGCGATCAATCCGGACGGCTTCGCTTGGGGTTTTGATTTCGGCTGGGGAGACCAGGCTGTTGACTACAACCACGGAGCCGACTACTTTGCATGGGCGGTCCGCGACGGTGATGTGGCAGTCGTGCCCGAACCGGAGGTTCAAGCGATGTTGCTAGCAGGTCTGGCCGTAGTCGGACACGCTTTGAGAATGGCGCGCAAATAGACTTGAATTGCGTTTCTGGACTTTTCGGCGAGGGCGGTGTTAGCCGCCCTTGCGCATTTTGAAAGAGCACAACCGCTCAAGAGCAAGAGCGCACCCAAGGCGACCTTCTGGGAAGCCGTCGACTATTGGTTTCGTACCCTAACCATTGGTTGGTTGCCGTCGCGCTACTCTTTCCATTCACCGACCGCTGAGACGAGATTCCTTTGTGCAAACTCGCGATATGTTGGTGAGATTGGTTCTCTTTCCTTGACACCATGAAACCCATCGGCATCCTCATCATCGGCGACGAGATCATGCGCGGCAAGCGCCGCGACGGCCATTTCGCCAAGGCCGTCGAGATCCTCGGCGAGCGGGGCCTGCGCCTGTCCTGGGCCCAGTACCTGGGCGACGAGCGGCCGCGCCTGGTGGCCGCGCTGGAGCGGAGCTTCGCCTCCGGCGACCTGGTCTTCAGCTTCGGCGGCATCGGCGTGACGCCGGACGACCACACCCGCCAGGCCGCCGCCGCCGCCCTGGGCGTGCCCCTGGCCCTGCATCCGGACGC
The DNA here is from genome assembly GCA_052035955.1 of Pseudomonadota bacterium. GTDB lineage: Bacteria > Pseudomonadota > Gammaproteobacteria > Burkholderiales > Rhodocyclaceae > JAEUNJ01. The sequence continues at coordinate 77,171 of JBPOHD010000013.1, read as the reverse complement.
CGAGCGGGAGATCCGCGCCCGCATGGCCGAGGCCAACATGGAGGTGACGCCGAACCGCCTGCAGTTGGGCGAGTTCCCGGCCGGCGCGCGCATCATCCCCAATCCCTACAACCGGATCCCGGGCTTTTCCTGCGGCGACCACCATTTCCTGCCCGGCTTCCCGCAGATGGCCTGGCCCATGATGGCCTGGGTCCTGGACCGGCACTACGCGGACCTCTTCCACCGCTCCGACGAGGTCGAGCGGGCCCTGATCGTCTGGGAGGGCCACGAGGGCATGCTGCTGGACCTGATGCGCCGGCTGGAGGCGGAGATTCCCGGCCTCACCGTGTTCAGCCTGCCCTCCTTCGGCACGGCCGAGAAACGGCGCCACATCGAGCTCGGCGCCCGCGGCCGGCCGGCCGACGTGGCCCGCGCCCTCGACGAGATGCGGGCGGAGGTGGCCCGCCTCGGCCTCCAGTGCGAGGACGTCGCCCCCTGATCCGGGCGGCCGTCGATCGCCGACTGCGCGGCCGAACGCGATGGGACTGCCCGCCGATCCCGGCCTGACCGTCCCCGACGCGGCCCTGCTGGCCGCGGACCTGAGGGCACGCATCCACGAGCGGCAGCTGGACCTGGCGCCGCCCCCGCCCGCCGCCCGGATCCTGATCGCCAGCCTGGCCCTGGGCGGCGCCGAGCGCATCGTCGTCGATGCCCTGGCCGACCAGGCGGGCCGCGGCCTGGCGCCGCGACTGGCGGTGCTCCATCCCTCGCCCCGGGAGTGGCCGCTGCCGGCCGGCGTCGAGGTGCTGCGCCGGCGGCCGGGCGAGACCCGGTCCGCCTTCCTGCGCCGCATCGCCCCGCGCCTCGGCGATGCCGGGCCGGTCGAGGCCCACCTGCTGGACGACGACAGCCTGGACCTGCTCGCCGCCCTGGGCCTCGCGGTGATGCCCGTCGTGCATAACTCGGCGGCCGGCTGGCGGGCCGATCCGGCGCGCTGGTCGCCGCCCGGCGTGCCCCGCGTGGTCGCCGTCGCCGCCCGGGTGGCGGAGGAACTGCGGGCCGCCGGTTGCCGCCCGCCGCTGTCGGTGGTCCGCCACCTGCCCCGGCGGCGCGGACCGCCGGCGGGCGCCGGGCAGCGCGAAGCCCTGCGCCGGGAACTGGGCCTGCTGCCCGGCGAGCTTCTCGTCGTCATGGCCGGCCGCTTCAAGGCCCAGAAGGACTACCCGCGGGCCATGGCGGTGCTCGCCGAACTGCTGCGCCGGCGGCCGGCCCGGCTGCTGGTGCTCGGCGGCTGGGAGTCCCGGGACGAGGAGGCCCAGTGGCGGGAGACCTGCCGCCGCGGTGCCGCCCTGGGCCTGGCCGGCCGGGTGCGCCTGCCGGGCTTCGTGCATCCCGTCGAGCCCTGGCTCCGGGCGGCCGACGCCTTCCTCAACCTGAGCCGCCACGAGGGCCTCTCCATGGCCGTCCGGGAGGCCCTGGACGCGGGCCTGCCCGTGGTCGCCACGGCCGTGGGCGGCCAGGAGGAAATCGCCCATCCGGGCCTGCACCTGCTGCCGGCACAGGCCCCCGACGAGGATTTCGCGGCCTGCCTGGATGCCGTTCTGGCGGGGGCGCCGGCGGACCCTGGCGCGGTGCGGCCCGCCGCCCGGCCCCTGGCCAGCGAGCGCCTGTTCCGGGTGGCGGCGGCGGGCGCCGCCTGGCATCCCGTGCCCGGCGGCCGGGTCGTCTTCGCCACCGCCAACCTCAACGCCGGCGGCGCCCAGCGCTCCCTGACCCACCTGGCCTGCGCCCTGGCCGCGGCCGGCCGGCCGGTGGCGGTGCGGGTCGGCGCGACGAGCACCCACCCCTGGTTCGGCGACCGCCTGCGGGAGGCCGGCGTCGATGCGCTGCGCCTGTCCGCCGACCGGGATGCCCTGCTCCAGGCCGAGGCCCTGTTCGCCGAGGCGGCGCGCACCGGGGCCGGCACCCTCTGCTTCTGGAACTGCGATGCCCGCGTCAAACTGCTGGCGGCGGCCTTCGCGCCGGCCGCGGCGCGCCTCGTGGACGTCAGCCCCGGCCACGACAGCTTCCTGGAGATGGCCGCCACCGCCGCCTTCCAGGAGGCCGTGGCCTTCACGGCGGCGGACTGGTGGCGGCGCCTGGACGCCCTGGTGCTCAAGTACCCCGTGCCGCCCGGAGACCTGCCGGCGGCCATCGCCGGACGCACCCGGACGATCGCCAACGGCGTGCCCCTGGCGCGGCCGTCCCGCTGCGCCGGGCGGCGCATCGTCGTCCAGGGCCGCCTGGCGCCCTCGAAGAAGCCGGAGCTCATCGTCGAAGCCATGCAAATGGTATGGCGGGACCGGCCCGACGCGGAACTCCATGTCTACGGCCAGGCGGAGCCGCGGCACGCCGGAGTGGCCGCCATGATGGCGGCGGCAGCGGTGCGGGCGCCGGGCCGGCTGGTGCTCCACGGCGCCGATCCCGGCCTGCCGGCGAGGCTCGGCGACTTCGACCTGGCGGTGGTGCTGGGCCGCCACCAGGGCTGCCCCAATGCCGTGCTGGAGGCCATGGCGGCCGGCCTGCCGGTGATCGCCAACGATTCGGGCGGCACCTCGCAACTGGTCCGCGACGGCGGCACCGGCCGGCTGCTGCCCGAGGACGCCGGGGCGGGGGAACTGGCCGCCGCCATCGGCCAGGCCCTGGCGGACCCGGGGCGGCTCGCCGCCTGGGGCGCCGCCGGCCGGGCGGCGGCGGGATCGCGGTTTTCCCTCGACGCCATGGCGTCGGCATACATCCGGATGTTCTGGGAGGAATGACATGGAAATCACCCTCGACCTCTGCGGGCCCCACCGCTGCGCCCGCCTGCGCTGTCCGACGGCCGGCCTGGATACCGAGGCCGTGGCCTCCGACGGGCAGGACCCGACGGTCTGGGCCGGGGAGTACGCCTTCCAGGCCCGGCGGGCGGTACGGCCGGAGAATGCCGAGGCCCGGCGGCACCTCGGCGCGGCGGTGGGCGAGTTCCGCGGCCCCACCGCCTCCGTCTACCTGCACGTGGCGCCGGCGGGCGGCCATGGCGCGGCGGCGGTCGGCACGCACTGCTTCGCCCTTGCCGCGGCGGATTTCGCGCGCCTCGATTACCTGATGCGGTCCTTGTCCGCGCCGGCGCTGGTGCTGCGGGTGAAACGCCGCAACTGGCTGTGGCGGCTGTTCTTCGGGCGTACCGGCCCGGTGGACCCGGCGAGCCGGCCCTGGCGCGGCGACCTTCGGAAGGCGCTGCTGCCCCCGGGGGAGGCGCCGCCCGCGCCGCCACCGGCCCGGCCCTCCGCACGGCCGCGGGGTCCGCAGCGGGCCTTCGACCACGACCGGGAGACCGGGCTCTTCGCCTATTCGTCGTCCTTCCCGGCCGCCTCCGACCTCGGCAGCCCCTCCTCCTTCCGGGAATGGCGCGACTGGGCGGGTGCTGGCGGCGCCGCGGGGGGCGGCGGCGCCAGCGGCGCCTGGCAGGAGGACGGCCAACCCCGCTCGGCGCAGGTGCCGGGCGGCATACCGGGATTTCCCGCGGCGGTCCGCCAGGAAGTGAGCCGGGAGGGAGCCGAACTGCGGGTCGGCCTGTTCGACGCCGGCGGTGGTCGGATCGGCGGCTGGCGGATGCCGGAGGGCCTGGCGGGCCCGCTGCTGCTGGACGACGGTTCCCGTGTCTCGGTGAGCGGCGGCGGCGTCGAAATCCGCTCCGCCTCGGGAGTGGGCATGGAATGGCAGGACGGGGAGTCGGGAAGCGAGTGGCGTTCCCTCGGCAGCGATGCCCGCGCCATCTCCGCCGACGGGGATGGCGGGGCGGGCGCCGCCGAATCCGGGTCCGGGCAGGGTGACGCCCCGGCGGAAGGAGCGGCCGGCGGTGGCGCGGATGGCGGGGGTTCCGACATGGGGGACGGCGATTCCGCCTCCGACTCGGGTTCCGGCGATACCGGCTCCGGCGATACCGACTCCGACTCCGGCTCCGACTCCGGCTCCGACTCCGGCTCCGGCGATTCCGACGGCGGCACCGCCTATTGAGCCTGTCCAGGGAGTCCCGGGCTTGGATCGCCCCCGGGAACCCCGGAATGGCCGGGGCAGCCCGCCGATGGGGCGCGACGGCACCACCGCTCGCCGGCCGCCCCCGGCGATTCGCGCCGCGATTCCGGCGATTCGTCGCAGGGCGGGCGACGGGGGTGGGCAGGGCCCCTAGCATGGGAACCGTTGCGAACAACCGGAGACCCCCATGCATATCCTTGCTTCCCGCCGCCGCTTCCTGGCGTCCGGCATCCTCGCCCTGGGACTGGCCCTCGCCTCCTGGGCGCCGACGGCGTCCCTGGCCCAGGCCGGCGGGTTCGACCAGGCCCTCGAACTTTTCCACCAGGCCCAGGCGGGCGGCGACGCCGCCAGGGCCCGGGATGCCTTCGCGGCCCTGGCCAAGGCCGATCCCGCCCAGCCCCTGGCCATCGCCTACGAGGGTGCGGCTCAGGCCATGATGGGCCGCGAGGCCTGGATGCCCTGGAACAAGCTGCGCCAGACCGAGGGCGGGCTGGATCGGATCGACCAGGCCCTGGCCCTCCTGAAGCCCGAACACGAGCGGCAGGTGGTCGCCGGCCTGCCGGTCGCCTTCGCGGTGCGGGTCACGGCCGCCCATACCTTCCTGTCGGTTCCCGACGGCCTCTTCCATCGGCGGGCCGCGGGGCGGAAACTCCTCGTCCGGCTGCAATCCGCGCCGGACCTCGCCACCGCCGCGCCCCAGGCCCGGGCGGCCGTGCTGCTGGTGGCGGCCCGCGCGGCCCGGGCCGAGGATAGGACCGCCGACGAGAAGCAGGCCCTGGACCAGGCCCTGGCCCTGGTGCCGGAGGGATTCGACGCGGAGCAGGCCCGCAAGCGCCTGAAGGAGATCGCGAAATGAACGACACCGTGCTGGCGCTCTCGGGCGTCACCAAGACCTACCCGGTCGGCGAGGGCCGCGTGACGGCGCTCAAGCCGGCCAGCCTGTCGGTGGCCGCCGGCGAACTGGTGGCCCTGACCGGTCCCTCGGGCAGCGGCAAGAGCACCATGCTCAACCTCTGCGGGCTGATCGACACCCCCGACGCCGGGCGGCGCGAGATCGCCGGCCAGGCGGTCGAGGGCCTGGACGAAAGGGCCCTGACCTGGCTGCGCCGGGAACGGGTCGGCTTCATCTTCCAGAGCTACAACCTGGTGCCGGTGATGACCGCCTTCGAGAACGTGGAATACCCGCTGATGCTGCTGGGCGTCTCTCCGGCCGAGCGCCGGCGCCGGGTGGCCGACTGGCTGGGCCGGGTCGGCATCGGCGAACTGGCCGGGCGATTGCCCGACGCGCTCTCCGGCGGGCAGCGGCAGCGGGTGGCCATCGCCCGCGCCCTGGTCAAGTCGCCGGCGCTGGTGGTGGCCGACGAGCCGACGGCGAACCTGGATTCGGCCACCGCCAGCGACGTGGTGGACCTGCTGCATGCCCTGGCCCGCGAACAGGCCTCGGCCGTCGTCGTCGCCACCCACGACCCGCGCATGGCCGACCGCTGCGACCGGGTCCTCGCCATGCATGACGGAGAACTGCTATGAAATGGCTGCTGTTCGCCTGGAAGAACGTGCTGCGCAACCGGCGCCGCTCCCTGACGGCCATGCTGATCACGGCGGTGGGGGCGTCGGCGGTGCTGATCAGCAGCGGCTTCGCGCTCTACACCTACGAATCCCTGGAGGAGATGACGGCCCGCGACACGGGGCACGTGGTCCTGGCCCACGAGCGCCATTTCGAGGGCGACGAGGACGTACCCATGCAGCATGGACTCGACGGCGCGGTGGCCCTGCGCAGCCAGCTGGCCGGGATGCCCGGCGTCAAGGCGGTGCTGCCGCGGGTGGCCTTCTCGGGGCTGATCTCGAACGGCGACAAGTCGGCCGTGTTCATCGGCAGCGGCGTCGACCCGGAACCCGAATTCCGGTTGCGCGGGCCGCAGATGACCTTCACCGAAGGCGAACCGCCGGCCGCCGACGCGCCGGTGCCGGAGGTGGTGCTCGGTGCCGACCTGGCCAGGCTCATGAAGGCCCGGCCGGGGACTTCCCTGACCCTCCTCGCCACGACGACGGAGGGCACCCTGAATGCGGTCGACGTGGTGGTGAAGGGACTGGTGACCGTGGGCGTGCCCGAGGTGGACAAGCGGCTCGTGGTGGCCGACATCGCGACGGCGCAGAAACTGATGCTCACCGAAAAGGTCAGCACCCTGTCGGTCTACCTGCGCGACACCGGCGACAGCGAGGCCACCGCGGCGGCGGTGGCGGCGGAGAATCCGGGAAAGGCGGTACGCACCTGGGCCGACCTGGCGGTGTTCTACCAGGCGGTCAGGGCGCTCTACAACCGCATCTTCGGCATCCTGGGGGCCATCATGGTGGTGATCGTCGTCTTCGCCATGAGCAATACCCTGGGCATGGCGGTCATGGAGCGGACGCGGGAGATCGGCACCCTGCGCGCCATCGGCACCCTGCCCGGCGAACTGGTGCGCAACTTCGTCCTCGAGGGGGCGATGATCGGCCTCATCGGCGCCGGCGCGGGCATGGTCTTCGCGGCCCTGGCCACCTTCGGTCTCACCTTCGCGGGCATAGACATGCCGCCCCCGCCGGGGCGTTCGGCCGGCTATCCGCTGCTGGTGAATTTCTCCGCCACCCTCTACGTCGTGGTCCTCGTCGTCGTCGTGCTCGTCTCCTCGCTGGCCGCGTGGGCGGTGAGCCGGAAGGCGACCCGCAAACCCATCCCGGAGGCCCTCAGCCATGTTTGACCAGATCACCCGCCGGGCCGCGCGGACGGCCTGCGCCGTCCTGCTCGGCGCCCTTTCCTCCCTTCCCGTGCTGGCCGCCGACGTCAAGTCCCTGCTCCGTGAGGCCGATGCCTATCGCATGGTGGGCGACACGGCCCGGGTGGAGACGGATGTCCGCCTGTCGAAGAACGGCGTCCTCGACAAGGAGCGGCGCTATGCCGTTTACGTTAAGCCCGGGCGGCGTTCCCTGGTGGTCTTCAAGTCGCCGTCCGAGCGCGGCCAGAAGCTGCTGATGGTGGGCGACGACTTCTGGCTGATGATGCCGACGAGCCAGCGGCCGGTGCGCATCACACCGATGCAGAAACTGCTCGGCGACGCCTCCACGGGCGACATCGCGACGCTGACCTGGGCCGAGGACTACGACGGCAGCATCGTCGGCGAGGAGCAGGCGGAGGGCGTGCCCTGCCTCAAGCTCGACATCACGGGGCAGCGCAAGGGGGTGACCTATCCGCGCATCGTGCTGTATCTGGCCAAGGCCGGCCACCATCCCGTCCTGGCGGAGCTCTACGTGGCCTCCGACAAGCTGGCCAAGGAGGCGAGATTCCGGATGGAAACCGTGGAAGGGCGCAGGCAGGTGGCAGCGATGATCCTGACCGACCGGTTGCAGCTGGGGCGGGAGACCGAGATCCGCTATCTGTCCCGGAAGGCCAAGGCCCTCGGCGACGAGTTCTACAACCCGGCCTTCCTGATCCGGGCGGAGATCGAGGAGTGAAGCCGGATTCCCTGCGGGCGAGGCGCCGGCTGGCGGGGCGGGCGGCCGGGTTCGGCCGTCGCCCGGCCCGGCGGTGAGGATTCCGCGATGACGAAATTGATGGCCTGGGCGGCGGTGGCCGCCGGCCTCGCTGCCGGCGCCGCGGCGGCCGCGGAGGGGGCGGGCGGTGAGGACGGCGACGCTGGCGGCGGCTTCACCCTGCGCAGTCGGGTGGTGCTGGAGGCCCACGGCCTGCGCGCCGACTCGCCCTTCGCGGCGGGCCTGGCGCCGACCGGCTTCGGTCGTGACCGGGCCCGCTTCGAACAGGAGGCCAAGGGCCGCCTCGGCCCCCTCAACCTGCTGCTGACGGCCCAGGCCAGCGGGCAGGAGGGCCGCGCGCCCTCGTCGAAAGCCATCGCCAACGAGGCCTATGCGGATTTCGGCAGCGGCGCCGACCGCTTCACCGTGGGCAAGAAGCTCATGTCCGGCGACGTGGGCTATGGCTTCCGGCCCCTGGACGTGGTCCAGCGGGAGAACCGGCGCCAATTGGCCCCGCCGGCCCTGGAGGGCATCCCGGTGCTCGCGTGGGAGCGCTACACGGCCGAAACGGCCTGGTCGCTGATCTACGCCAACCCCGGCCACGGCCGGCGCGGGGAGGCGCGCCAGGACGAGTCCCTTTCCCTGCGGCTCTTCCGGCGCGCCGGGAGCGCCGACCTCCATGGCGTGCTGCGGCTGTCCGGTCGCCACGGGCCGGAACTGGGGGCCGGGTTTGCCGCGGTGCCCGGCGAGAGCCTGGAAATCCATGCCTCGGCCCTGGTCCAGGCGCGGGGCGAACGGCGGGCGGTGCCGTCCCACAGGGGGCCGTCCATCCTGGATCCCGACCGGGTCTACGTGGTCGAGACGGTGCGCACGCCACGCCGGGCCCTGGCGGGGTTCACGTGGACCTGGGAGGGCGGCTGGTCCCTGCTCGGCGAAGCCTGGTGGGACGGCACGGCGCCGGGCATGGACGATTGGCGGCGCTTGCGGGCCCAGTCCGATGTCCGGCGCTTCCTGGCCGGTGTGCCGGGAATTCCCGCGGGGGCCGTGGCGGGCGTGATGGCCGGCTCGACGCGGCTCTACGAGGTGGAGAACCTGCAGCGTCGCAACCTGCTCGGCCGGGTTTCCTGGACGGATCCTTCCGGCGACGGCTGGTCCGCTGCGGTGGAGGTCCTGCTGACGCCCGACGACCGGGGGCGGGTCGCCACCGCGACGCTGGGACGCGAGTTCGACGGCTGGAAGGTCGAGGCGGGCCTGCGCCGCCACGCCGGTCCTGCCGGCTCGGCCTGGCGGATGTTCCCGGAGCGGGGCGCCGCCTTCGTCGCGGTCTCCCTCGCCTACTGACGGATTTCCGCCGCCCGAAAAAAAACCCCGGCCGTGAGGCCGGGGTTGAAACCAACCCCTGGCGGGGCTGGAGGAGGAGACGATACGGTGTTGCTCAGGCGGCCTTCTTGCCCTTCGGGGCGGAGGAGGCGCCGACGGCCTTGACGGTCGCGGAGGTGGCGGCGGCCACGTTGGCTTCGGCGATCTCGGCAACCTGCTTGGCGGCCTTGGTCATGCTGTCATAGGCGCTGTTGGCAGCGGCGATGGCGGACTTGACGGCGGCGACGGCCACATCGGAGCCGGCCGGGGCGTTCTTGGCGGCCTTGTCCAGGGCGGTGACGACGGACTTGTTCACTTCGGCGAAGCCGGACTCGAGGACCTTGGAGAACTCTTCCTGGGTCTGGGAGGCGATTTCGTACACGCTCTTGGAGTAGGCGACGGCCTTCTCGATGGCGGGCTGGGTCAGGGAAGCCTGGAGGCTCAGGTATTCCTGGACGTCCTTGGCGCCGAGCATGGCCTTGGCGCTGGCAACGCCGTCTTCCAGGATGGCGCGGGCGGTGTTCAGATTCAGGGCGGCGAGGCGCTCGGCGCTGGCGAAGGCCGTGTTGGCGATGGTCAGCAGGGCTTCGACGTTGGCTTTGTTGGCGCCGGCGAGTTGCTCAGGGGTGGTGTACATGGTTCTCTCCTAAAGTCACATGTTGAAAAGGTTGCGCGTCTCTGTTCCCCATTTCCGCTGGGGCACCCCGTTCATGCCAGGGTGTTTGCTGCAATGCATCATGGACTCAATTATATGGGCGGAGAAAGCGATGTCAACAGTTTTTTGGTGCAGTGCAACAAAATCTCTGGGTGGGGTCATAACCTCATGAAAGAGATAGGTATTGATGGCTCGTTCGGGGTGGCGGCAGAAAGGGAAAGGGACGGCCCGTCGGTCCGTCCCTTTCATGTTGCGCTGCCAGAACCGGGGCCCTGGCCCCGGCGGCCGGCAAGGCTCAGCGGTTCTTGAATTCCGGCTTGCGCTTGCCGACGAAGGCCGCCATGCCTTCCTTCTGGTCGGCGGTGGCGAAGGCGGCGTGGAAGGTGCGCCGCTCGAACAGGAGGCCCTCCTGCAGGCTGGATTCGAAGGCGCGATTGACCGATTCCTTGATCATCATGACGACGGGCAGCGGGAAGCCGGCGATGGTCTCGGCGGCGGCGATGGCCTCCTCGAGCAGCTTGTCGGCGGGCACGATGCGGGCCACCAGGCCGCAGCGCTCGGCTTCGGCGGCGTCGATGAAGCGCGAGGTCAGGCACATGTCCATGGCCTTGGCCTTGCCGACGGCCCGGGGCAGGCGCTGGGTGCCGCCGGCGCCGGGCAGGATGCCCAGCTTGATCTCGGGTTGGCCGAATTTGGCGGTATCGGCGGCGAAGATCATGTCGCACATCATGGCCAGTTCGCAGCCGCCGCCGAGGGCGAAGCCGGCCACGGCGGCGATGATGGGCTTGCGGCAGCGGCCGACCGGGTCCCAGTTGCGGCTGATGTAGTTGGTCTTGTAGACCTGCATGTAGTCCCACTCGGCCATGGCGCCGATGTCGGCGCCGGCGGCGAAGGCCTTCTCGGATCCGGTGACCACCATGCAGCCGATGGCCTCGTCGGCATCGAAGGCGGCCAGGGCGGCGCCCAGCTCGTCTATGAGCGCGTCATTGAGGGCGTTGAGGGCCTTCGGGCGGTTCAGGGTGATGAGGCCCACCTTGCCGCGGGTCTCGACCAGGATGTTTTCGTAAGCCATTGCTACTCCTTGCGTGGATTGGCGATCTCCGGCGCCGCCTTGAGGGCGGGCGTTTCGCCGGGGGCGGCAGGGGCGGCGGCCGGCCGGCCGCCTTCCTTGTTCTTGGGCTGGATGACCGCGCGCACGCGCCCGGGGGCGCCGGGCACCGCGACGCCGCCGCGGCCGTTGGTGACCACGTAGTTCTCGGTCTTGCCGTCATAGGAGATGTATTCGCCGCGCACCTCGTCGAGGCCGCTCTTGACGTAGGCGCGATTGAAGAACTCGGTCTTCTCGGCCCGGTCGTCGTGCTCGATGCGCTCGGACTGTCCTTCCACGTACTCCTCCTTGCCCTCCCGCTTCTGGCGGAAATAGGCCAGCCCGCCGGGACCGCCGAGGGCGACGCCCTTCTGGAAGCCGGACGCGTCCTGGGTCACGGTGAGCCGTTCGGTGCGGATGGTCAGGGTGCCCTGGGTGAGCAGGACGTTGCCCTCCAGGATGTGCACCTTGCGCACGTCGTCGACGGTGATGCGGTCGGCTTCGAGGTTCACCGGACGGTCCCGGTCGGCGCGCTCGGCGAGCGCCGCGACGGGGGACAGGGCGAGCGCCGAGGCGAGGGCGGCGAGCGGCAGGCGGGATTTCATGATTTTGGCTGGTTCCGGTAGATGGTTCCATGGACGCGGCCGCGCAGGACGGCGACCCGCTGCCGGTTGTCGGCCTCGACGCCGGTTCCCGTGATCAGGCTGTTGCCCTGGGTGATGGTGACGGTGCGGTCGGAGCTGGCGGTCTCCTCGTCCGGAAAGACCGTCAGGCGTTCCGTGGCGACGACGGTGTCGGGGTCGCCCCTGAGGCCCCGGCGGGCGTAGCGGACGTCCTGCTCGAGGATGACCTCCTTGCCGTCCCGGCTGATCCAGGCCGACTTGGCGGAGAGCTTGGCCGGCCGCTCGCCCCGGTGGAAGATCACCTGCGGCGCGTTGACTTCGGTGCTGTCGTCGTCGGGGTAATGGCGCATCTGGGCGGCGTTCATGGTGTGCTGGATCTTGCCGTCGGGGGCGAAACGCCGAACGGTGAGGTCCTCGACGATGAAATCGGGATCGTGGCGGTCCTTGCCGTCCAGCCTGACGCCATCGACCTGCGTTGCGCGCTCCAGCCACAGCGTGGCCGCGGCGAGGGCCAGCAGCAGGACCAGGGGAACGAGACGGGCGCCGAGGTTCCTCATCCGGCCCCTCCGTCGAGGTAGGGGGCCATGGCCGCATCCCAGGCGCCGCGGGCGGCGAGGATGAACTCGCAGACCTCCCTCACCGCCCCGGCGCCGGCCGCGGCCCGGGCGACGTAATGGACGTGGCGGCGGACCAGGGCGTGGCCCCCGGGAACGGTGGCCGAGAAGCCGCAGGCCCGCAGGACGGGCAGGTCCACCACGTCGTCGCCCATGTAACCGGCCTCGGCGAAGTCGATGCCGAGGGGCGCCAGCAGCCCGGCCATGGCGGTGCGCTTGTCCTCGATGCCCTGCAGCAGGAGGTCGATTCCCAGGTTGGCGGCCCGCTGCTCGACGGCGCGGGAACGGCGGCCGGTGATGATGGCGAGGCGCAGGCCGCTGGCGGCGAGCATCTTGAGGCCGTGGCCGTCGAGGCTGGAAAAGGCCTTCATCTCGTCGCCGGCGGAACCGAAGTACAGGCTTCCGTCGGTGAGCACGCCATCGACGTCGAAGGCCATCAGGCGCAGGCGCGCGGCCCGGTCCCGGGCGGCCATCAGATCACCTTGGCCTGGAAGAGGTCGTGCATGTTGAGGGCGCCGACGACGGTGCCGCCGCCATCGACCACCAGCAGCTGGTTGATGCGGTGCCGCTCCATGCGCTCGACGGCCTCCACGGCGAGCTTCTCCGGCGCGATGGTCTGCGGCGAGGGCGTCATGACCCGGCCGACGGCGATCTCCCGGAGGTCGCCCAGCCGCTCCAGTCCGCGGCGCAGGTCGCCGTCGGTGAAGATGCCGGCCAGGCGGCCGTCGGCGGTGCATACGATCGTCATGCCGAGGCCGCCGCGCGACATCTCGAGCAGGGCCGCCGGGACCGGGGTGTCCTCGCCGACGCGGGGCACCTGGTCGGCCTGCCGCATGACGTCGCGGACGTGGGTCAGCAGCTTGCGGCCGAGGGCGCCGCCGGGATGAGTGCGGGCGAAGTCGTCGGCCGAGAAGCCGCGGGCGTCGAGCAGGGCCACCGCCAGGGCGTCGCCGAGGGCGAGGGCGGCGGTGGTGCTGGCCGTCGGGGCCAGGTTGAGGGGGCAGGCCTCCTCGCGCACCCGGGCATCGAGATGGATGTCCGCCTCGCCGGCCAGGGAGGAACCGGCATTGCCGGTGATGGCGATCAGCCGTCCGCCGAGGCGCTTGACCAACGGCACGATGGTCAGCAGTTCGTCGTTCTCGCCGGAATTGGAGATGGCCACCAGGACGTCGTCGCGGGTGATCATCCCGAGGTCGCCGTGCACCGCCTCGGCGGCATGGACGAAATAGGCCGGCGTGCCGGTGCTGGCCAGGGTGGCGGCAACCTTCCGGGCGATGTGTCCCGACTTGCCGATGCCGCTGACCACCACCCGGCCCTTGCAGCGGAGGATGGCCTCCACCGCCCGCGGGAACTCGTCGCCCAGGCGGTCGGCGAGGGCGAGGACGGCATCGGCCTCGATGCGCAGCACCCGCCGGGCCATGGCAAGGCTGGCGGAGGCGGTGTCTTCTCGGGGAACGGGCTGGGCTTGGGCCATCGCGGGGGGGGCCGTTATGATTGGGGTCGATTATATCAACCCCCCCGGAGCGCCCGGCCCCCGACCGCCATGTCATCCCTGCAACTCGTGCTGGTCCTCCTGGCCGCGGCGGTCCTCGTGGTGGTGGCGTTCCGCGGCCTGGGCCTGCCACCCGTCATCGGCTACCTGCTGGTCGGCACCCTGATCGGGCCCCACGCCCTGGGCTGGCTGCCGGACGACGAATCCACCCGCCGCCTGGCCGAGTTCGGCGTCGTCTTCCTGATGTTTTCCATCGGCCTGGAGTTCTCGCTGCCGCGGCTCTACAGCATGAAGCGCATCGTCTTCGGCCTCGGCCTGGCGCAGGTCGCCGCCACCCTGGTCCTGGCGGTGGCGATCGCCTGGGCGGCCGGGGTCTCGCTGCGGGCCGGCATCGCCCTCGGCGGCGTGCTCGCCATGTCCTCCACGGCCGTGCTCTCGCGGCTGCTCTCCGAGCGGCTGGAACTGGAGTCCCCCCACGGCCGGGAAGTGATCGGGGTCCTGCTGTTCCAGGACCTTGCCGTGGTGCCGCTGATGATCCTGCTGCCGGCCCTCAGCCAGGCGCCGGACGCCCTCGCCGAAACCCTGGCCGTCGAGCTCGCGAAAGCCGCCGTCGTCCTCGGTGTGGTGATCTTCTTCGGCCAGCGCCTGATGGGCCTGTGGTTCTTCGTGGTGGCGCGGCAGAAGTCGTCGGAACTCTTCGTCCTCAACGTCCTGCTGATCACCCTGGGCCTGGCCTACGTCACCGAGCAGGCGGGCCTGTCCCTGGCCCTGGGAGCCTTCACCGCCGGCATGCTGATCTCGGAGACGGAATACCGCTACCAGGTGGAGGAGGACATCAAGCCCTTCCGCGACGTCCTGCTCGGGCTCTTCTTCGTCACGGTCGGCATGCTGCTCGACCTGCCGGTCGTGGTGGCCAACCTGCCCTGGGTGGCGGCCGCCCTGGCCGCCCTGCTGCTGCTCAAGCTGGCCCTGGTGGCCGGCCTCTCCCGCCTCTTCGGGGCGGCGCCGGGGACCGCCCTGCGCACCGGCCTCTGGCTGTGCGCCGGCGGCGAATTCGGCTTCGTGCTGCTGGCCCGGGCCGGCGAAGTGCACCTGCTGGGCGGCCACCTGATGCAGGTGGCCCTGGCGGCGCTGGTCCTCTCCCTGATCCTGGCGCCCCTGGTGGTGCATTTCTCCGATCGGCTGGTGCTGCGCTTCGTGGCTTCCGAATGGTTGCTGCGCTCAATGCAGCTGACCCAGCTGGCGGCCCGCTCCCTGAACGCCGACAAGCACGCCATCGTCTGCGGCTACGGGCGCACCGGCCAGCACCTGGCCCGCTTCCTGGAGCAGGAGGGCATCGCCCCGGTGGCCCTGGATTCGGACCCGGAGCGGGTCCGCGAGGCCGCCGCCGCCGGCGAGCCGGTCAGCTACGGCGATTGCGCCCGCCGGGAAACCCTGGTGACGGCGGGCATCGCCCGGGCCCACATCCTGATCGTGACCTTCTCCGACAGCCACGCCGTGCAGCGGGTCCTGCACCACGCGCGGGCGCTGCGCCCGGACCTGCCGGTGGTCGTGCGGGCCCACGAGGACGCCGACCTGGAGCGCTTCTCCGCCCTGGGCGCGACGGAGGTGGTGCCGGAGGCCCTCGAGTCCAGCGTCATGCTGGCCACCCACGCTCTGGCCCTGCTCGGGGTGCCCATGCACCGGGTGATCAAACGCCTGCGCGAGATGCGCGAGCAGCACTACGTCCTGCTGCGCGGCTTCTTCCACGGCGCCACCGACGCGGCGGACCACCTGGACGAGGCGGACCAGCCACGCCTGCATGCCGTGCTGGTGACGGCCGGCGCCGAAGCCATCGGACATCCGGCCGGCGACCTGGGACTGGCCGAGCTGGGCGCCCAGGTGTCGGCCATCCGCCGGCGCGGTGCCGCCCGCCAGCGGGTGGAGTCCGCCGAGCCCCTGGCCGAGGGCGACGTGGTGGTCCTGCTGGGCAGCCCGAAGGCCCTGCGCGGCGCCGAGGACAGGATCCTGCGGGGGAAATGAAAAAGCCCGCCGGAGCGGGCTCGGTGGCCGGGCGCGGCGGCTCAGTTGGCCATGCAGACGGTATAGACCGTCGAGTCGTCGGCCGGGGTCAGGTTCACATATGCGGCCGAGGAGGCGCACTCCGCGGCGCACATGACGCGCACGGTTCCAGTCGTCGTATTGCCGTCGTCGATGGTGGTGTCGATCTGGCGGGCGAAGCGCCCCTGGATGTTGGAGGAGCAGATGAAGAAGTTCGCCGTCCAGGGCGTGGCGCCGGTGAATACGGCGTCGCCCGTGACACCCAGGCGGCCGCCGTCGGCGTTCTTGGGCACGTACTCGTCGCCCAGGCCGAGGGTTCCGATCACCGGCGTGCCGGTGGCGAGGCCGGCCAGGCGCACGTGCTGCCAGAACAGCACGGATTCGTCCGTCGCCGTGGTCGAGTTCCAGGCGCCGTTGATGCGGCCGTTCTGCAGGCCCGCCGCCGGGGTGGTGGCTGCCGTGCCGCCGTTGACATGGTTGACCACCATGGAATCGTCCCCGGGCAGGGCGCGGAACTTGTCCTGGTAGGCATAGACGAAGGTCGAGATGTTGCGGTAGTCGTTGACGATGTTCTTGACCTTGGCGCTGTTGATGAGCTCCTGGCCCTTGAGCACGCCGCCGAGCAGCAGGCCGATAATGACCAGCACGATGGCGATTTCGACGAGGGTGAAGCCGGATTGCTTGCGGATCATTTTTTCCTCCGGGATCGGCAGTTGCCGTTCAAACTGACTGTAATATCGCCAGTGCAAGAATGGTGCCACGCGGTTTTTGGTTGAAAATCGACCGTTTGGCGAGGAATCTTCATCCGGATTGACCGAATTTCCACGCATCCGTCCATTTTTCGACATCTTGCTTAAGTGATAAGCCTGACACGCCTTCCCAGCCTCCTCGACGCCGTATCCGGGCGCCGCCGCTGGCTGCTGCTGGCCCTGCTGGTCCTCTTCCACCTGGGGCTGCTGGAGGGGGTGGACAGCCCGGTCGGCCGCACCCTCGCCCTGGTCCAGGTGGGCCTGTTTTTCCTCTGGCAACCCTTCATCCAGGCCGACCGGCGGATTCCGCCGATCAGCCTCGGGGTCCTGGCGGTCCTGGTGGCCTCGGTGGCCCTGGAACTCAACTGGGGGATCCTGGTCCTCTGGGCCCTGCTGATCGCCGGCATCATCGGCGGCAAGGTCTTCCATCCCGGCAGCCGCTGGAACCGGCTGTTCCACCTGCTGGCCCTGGCCTACCTGGTGGCGGCGGTGCTGGCGGTGCTGGTCCCCCGCCTGCTGCCCGGGGGAGCCGCCATCGGGGGCAACCTGGAACTGCTGCCGCGGGTGGGCCTGCCCGTGCTGCTGCTGGCCATGGCCCTGCTGCCGGGGGAACCCGAGGCGCCGGGATACCGGGACGCCATCGACCTTGCCTACAGCGTCTTCATCTTCCTGATCCTGGCCGTCATGACCCTGGGCAGCGTCGCGGTCATGACGCTGCGCAACCTGGACTACCTTTCCTCCCTCGTCTTCGCCACCCTGCTGACCGCCGGCGCGCTGCTGCTGCTGGCCTGGGCCTGGAACCCGCGCGGCGGTTTCGCCGGCTTCGGCAACATCCTGTCGCGCCACCTGCTGTCCCTGGGCATGCCCTTCGAGGAGTGGGTGGAGTCCCTGTCCTCTTCCTCGGCCGGCGACGACGACCCGGTGCGCTTCGTGGCCCGCGCCTGCGCGGAACTGCCCCGGCGGATCCCCTGGGTCAGCGGCGGCGAGTGGAAGACGGAGGAGGATGCCGGGAATTTCGGCCTCCGCCAGGGGGCCCGCAGCGAGTTCCCGCAGGAGGGGCTGCTGGTGGTGGTATTCACGCGGCATGAGCTGACGCCGGTCATGGCCTGGCACCTGGACATCGTGACCCGCCTGCTCGCCGAGTTCTATCACGCGCGCCGCCGGGCCGGAGAACTGCGCCGCCTCAGCTACCTCCAGGCCATCTACGAGACCGGATCCCGCCTGACCCACGACGTCAAGAACCTGCTCCAGTCCCTCAACACCCTGTGCGTCGCGGCGGCCGGCGACGACGCGGGCTCGGCGCGTTTCCAGGAACTGGTGCGACGCCAGTTGCCCGTCATCGCCGGACGCCTGCAGCAGACCCTGGAAAAGCTCAAGGCGCCGGAGGCGGTCGAGGGGCCGGAATCCGATGCCCTCGAATGGTGGCGGGAACTGGGCTCGCGCTTCGCGGGGGAAGGCATCGCCTTCCGGCCGCCGTCCGGGCTGGAGGGGCAGCGCCTGCCGGCCGCCCTGTTCAGCGCCGCCGCAGAGAACCTGCTGCGGAATGCCCTGGAGAAGCGGGAACGGGAGCCGGGCCTGGTGATTGCGGTTCGCATGGACGCGGAGGGAGAGGGCGTCGCCCTGGCCGTGGGCGACGATGGCCGGGCCATCCCGGAGCCGCTGGCCCGGGAAATCGGCAAGGGGCCGGTGGAATCCGCCGGTGGCTTCGGTGTCGGCCTTTACCAGGTCGGGCGTTACGCGCAGGCCGGCGGCTATCGGCTCGAACTGGCCGAGAACCGGGACGGCTGCGTCGAATTCCGGCTGGCGCCGGCGGTCCCCGGATGACCCTCGGAAGGCGGTTTCACGACGGCGACACGGAGATCACGGAGGCAGGACTTGCCGGATTCGAGGCCTTGATCCGAACACGGCCTGCCAGGCCGTGACGTATCGCCTTTCTCCGCGCCTGCCCGGTGGGGTTTTCGGGATGAAGCTTCAGGCGACCTGGGAATCCCAACGGTCGGTGCGGCGGCCGAGCAGGCGATAGACGGTCATGTTGCCCTTGCCCTTCAGGTAGATGGTCTGGGGCTCGTGGAAATCGAAGGGACCGTGCAGGCGCCGGAAGGTGGTCGTGTCGCACTGGATCATGCCGGGCACGCCTTCGGTGGTGATGCGGCTGGCGATGTTGACCGTGTCGCCCCAGAGGTCGTAGATGAACTTCTTCTTGCCGACGACGCCGGCCACCACGGGACCGGTCCCTATGCCGATGCGCACCTCCAGGTGGGCCGTGTTGATGGCGAAGTCCCGGTGCAGCAGGTCGCGCATGGCCACGGCCATGTCGGCGACGGCGGCCGAGTAATCCACGGGGCCCTCGTTGAGCCCACCGGCCACCATGTAGGCGTCTCCGATGGTCTTGATCTTCTCCAGGCCGTAGCGCTCGGCCAGTTCGTCCCAGGCCGAGAAGATGCGGTTCAGCATGGAGAAGACCTCGCCGGGGGACATCCCGGCCGCCACCTGGGTGAAATTGACGATGTCGGCGAACATCACGGTCACGTCGGCGAAGCCGTCGGCGATGGTCTCGCTGGAGTGCTTGAGCCGTTCCGCCACCGGCCCCGGCAGGATGTTGAGGAGGAGCCGCTCGGAGCGGTCCTGCTCCATCTGCAGCAGCTGGTGGGCTTCCCGCAGTTTTTCCTCCGTCTTGCGCTTCTCCTGGATGGAAAAGCGCAGCAGCATGTAGATGATGGTCGCCACGGCGACGAAGTTGAGGGCGAAGAAGACGACGCTGGTGCGGGTGGGCACGGCGGTCGCCTGGAGGCTGGCGACATCGGCCAGCACGAAATCGAAGGTGCCGGACAGGATGGTCAGGAAGGCCCAGGCGAAGAACCAGGCCACAGACTCCCGTACCCCGAAGAACAGGATGGCGCCCACCGGCGCCAGCAGTCCCCAGAGGATCACGCCGCTGGCGGTGATGAAATTGCCTATGCCCCACTGGACGGCGAAGGGCGCGAACAGGAACAGCGCCAGCTGGCTGACGCGGAAGAACTCGAAATTGCGGCTGCCGATGTAGATGAGGAGGTTGACCGTCAGGGCCAGCTGGAAGAGCAGCGGGTAAGTGGCCGACAGGCGCGGTCCGAGGACCCAGTAGAGGGCCAGCCAGAGCATCGAGGCGACGCTGACCAGGCCGGTGGCGAACACCAGCAGGGACTTGTTGAGCTGCTGCTCCTCGCTGTCGCCCGGCTCTATGCCCGCCTTGCGCAGGCGCGCCAGGAAGCCCTCCGGTGCGACGGGCCGGGGACTGCTGAGGGGAACGGGGGACGGGGCATTCATGCGAATGCCAAGTCTCGCAGGAAGGTCCGGACGGGTCAAGGAGAAGCGCCGGTCTGGGGTGCGACGGCCGGGGCGGCGTCGTCGCCCCGGAACCTGCGGGCGAGGCGGATCAGGGCAGGCGGCCGGCGCTGACCATGCGGCTGAACAACAGCGGGCGGCTGATCCAGATCAGCAGGTCGTCGAAGGTGTTGCTGGTTTCGCCGGCCTCGTAGTCGGCATCCACGACCGCGTTGCGGCCGTTGGCGACCCGGTTCGGGCCGGTGGAATAGACGATGGCCACCGGCGCCTCGGTGACCAGGGAAATGCGGTTGCCGGCCGCATCCCAGACCGCCAGGGCCGATGCCGTGCCGGAGGCCAGGGAGAAGGCGACGGCGAAGTTGTCGTCCGTGCGATAGCGCCAGTAGCCGGCGAAAGGGTCCGCCGCCGCCGTGCGCCGGATGCCCCAGGCATCGGTCTCGGGAACCCCGAGGGTCTTCCAGGGCAGGATGCCCTCCGCTCCCGGGGCGCAGGCGGCCGGGGCCACGCCGTAGGCCGCATCGGCCGGGTTGGTGGTCGCCAGCAGCATGGGGCAGGGGAGGCGGCCGTTGACCATGGCATAGCCGATCAGGGCTTCCCGGATCTCGCCCAGCATGCGCCGCGTCTCGGCGGCATTGCGCAGGTCGTTCTGGGCCGAGAGGGGGAGCAGCATGCCGCCGATCAGCAGGGCGACGATGACCAGGACCACGGCCATCTCGGTCAGGGTGAAGCCCCGGGCGGTTTCCATGGCGTTTGGGCGATTCATCCTGGAAAAAACAGTTGAACCACGTAGGACACCAAGAACACGAATCAACGGCGTCTGCTTGCGGTGAGCATCACCCGGCGGGTGAGCCGCGATGGGGACGGACACTGGCTTCCTCTGTGCCCTCTGGGTCCTCTGTGGTGAATGAACTGCGGTTTCCAGGTTCATCGGGTCTTCAGCTTGAAATCGGTGACGGTGAAGCGCTGCCCGGTGGTCCCCTGGCCCACCGTGAAGCCGACCCGGAAATTGCGGAAGACCTCGGCCGTCTTGTTCAGGTCCTGGAAGCTCACGGTGTCGGCAAGGTAAACGGTCGGTGGCAGGAGGATGCTTCCGGATTCCAGGTAGTTGGCGCTGGAGGTGCCCGAGAAGTCTACCGCCACGTTGTCGATGCCGGCGAAGTCGTCGGCGCTGGTGCCCTTGACGACCCAGGCCTTGATCGAATAACTGCCGGTGCCGCGAGTGACCGCGCCCCCCAGCGGCGTGTAGGCGCGGACGATGTCCATCCGGACCAGGAAGCTGCGATCGGCGGCGGTCGGGCAGACGGTGCTGCTGTTCAGGCAGGTCAGGGTCGCGCGCTTGGTGTTCAGGGGGCTGGTCAGGTTGAAGTAATCCGGGCCGAGGAGGTTCTCGAAGCCGGTCGTAGGGGGAGGCGTGTGGTGCAGGTTGTCGTCCGACGTGAACGGCGCGAAGGTGACGATGTCGTAGGCCTGTCCCCAATAGACCAGGGCCACGTGGCGCGCATTGGTGTCGCTGCGGCCGGCATCCTGATGGGTGTCGAACTCGAGGGCGAGCTTCGACGTGACGATGGGGGCTGTGTAGGGGACGCCGGCGGCATTGGCGTTGGTCCCGGCGTAACCGAGGTATTCGCCGCCGCTGCCGCACATGGCGGTGGAGGGGTTGGTCGAGTTGTCGGCCAGGGTCAGGGTGAAGCCCTCGCCCGCCGTGTTGTTCTCGATCCGGAATCGGAAGTAGATGCGCACGCCCGTCCCGAAGGCGATGGTGTTTCCATACCAGGAGCATCCGAAGAGCTGTCCGGTGACGAGGGCATGGCCCGTGTCGGCATCGGTATGGCCCGTGGTGGCGTTGTCGTTGCCGAGGGTCAGGGCGGTCGCGTCGCGGGAGGCCAGCCCCTGGGTGCCCGCCACCCCGGTGATGCGCAGGGACGGCGTCGTGTCCACGAAGTCGGCCATGTCCTTGGCGAAGGACACCTCCGGGGGATTCAGGCAGTACATGACGTCGGCCGAGGCGCCCAGGCGGGGGTTGGCCACGGTGAAGGACGGGGCGCCCGCGAAGAGCGTGCCGGCGCCGGTGAAGCTGGCCAGGTTGGCGATGTCCAGGAAACTGGCCGTGCTGCCCGCTTCCGCCGCCGTGCGCGGCCCGCCGGCCGGGCGTTCGCCGCCGAACAGGAGGACGCCGGTACAGGCGCCCCCGTTGAGGCAGCGGACCTTCTGGTTGGAGCAGACGGCATAGCGGAACTGGCCGGACCAGTTGGGGTAGTAGTCCGGGGAACTGGCGCTGTCGGGGAAGTAGCCGGCCGCCACCGTCGCCGCAATGCCGCCCGAGATCTTCGTTCCGGCGGCGCTGCCGGAAACCGGGGCCGGCAGCAGGGCCTGGCCTTCGAAGCGGTGCCTGATGTCCATGGCCAGGGCATTCAGGTCGGTGGCGAAGTCGCTGCGGGTCTTGATGGCGGTGAACAGTTCCCGGGGGGTGATCCAGACGAAGCGGTCGTTGTTGTTGCCGGCCGCCGGATCGCCCTCGGTGAGGGTCACCGTGCCGGCCGCCACGGGGCCGGCGCCGAAGGCCGCCGACTCCAGGTAGGCGGCGTAGGCCGCCGCGGCATCGCCGCCGCAGCGCTGGACGGCGGTGCCGCCGGTGCGGTTCTGACCAGGCAGCGGCGGGCCGGCGGCGAAGACGATGGCCGCCCCGCCGCCCTCCGCGTCCTCCGGGGCAAGGCGGACGGCGCCGGCGCTGGTGCGGACCTGGAAATTCCCCTGCAGGTCCCAGTTGAAGGCGGCCGCGGTCTTGGGGTTGTTCTTGAAGTTGGCCGACACGGCGTACCAGAGGCAGGCGCCGCTCTCGTCCCGCAGGTCGGCCAACCCGAGCGTGCGGTAGGGCAGGAAGCCCACCGCCGACTGGCCGGCGGCGCCGCAGGGCGGGTCGGCACTGCCGTCGCCGTTGGTGTCCGGGCAGGGCAGGTAGCCAAACATGTCGTCGGCGTGGCTGTCGCGGTAGGTGGCGGCGTAGCCGATCAGGGCCTGCTTGGCCACCAGCAGGGCGTCGAGGGCGGCTTCCTGGCGCGGGCCCTGGCCGCCCACTCCGGAAAACTGCCGAACCAGGAAGAACATCACGCCGATGCCGACCAGGGCCATCAGGGCGACGAGGGCATAGCCGCCCTCGCCGGGGCGCCGGCCGACTCGGCCTTCTCTGGGGCGTCGGGCGAGCATCGCTGCCCCGTCAGTCTTTGCGGCGCCCGCGAACGATGGTGCCGCCGCCGAGTCCGTCGGTCGTCTCGCGGGTCGCCCGGTTGATGGATTCGCCGACCCGCAGGCGGGCGGCCGGCTCGTCGCCCGGCGCCAGGACGGCTTCGCCGGGCTTTTCCCGGCTCAGCTTGACGGCGACGCCGCCGCTGCCGTCCAGGTCGTGCTGGGGACGTCCGCTGACCCAGACGGTGGCCTTGCCGCTGGAGCGGACGACGGTGCCGTCGAGGCGCATGACGGCGCCTTCGAGGCTCTGGGACTCCTGGATGTTGGCCTGCCTCTGTCGTTCCAGGGCGGCCCGCCGTTCCGGGGTCAGGAAGAGGCGCCCCAGGGGCTCGGCCGCCGCGGGCAGGACGACCAGGGCGCCGGCGATCAGCAGCAGGCCGCGCCAGGCGGCGCCGCGGGTACTCATTTCCGCTCCTTCAGGGTGACCCATTCGATGGTGCACTCGGCATGCAACTGGGCGCTGTTGGGCTTGTCGCCGCCGGTTCGCGGAATTCGCTCGACGGCGCAGTCGCGGATGTGGAGCATGGCCTTCACGTTGGTGCGCAGGTCGGCCAGGAAGCCCAGCAGGTCTTCCTCGTGGAGCAGTTGCATCCTGAGTTTCATCGTGCTGCTGACGAACTCCAGGGCGCCGGCCGATGGGCCTTCCGGGGCCAGGATGCCGTCCGCCGGCTTCTGCGGCAGGATTTCGTACTCGAGTTCGAGGAGCTTGCGCTGCGCCTTGCTGCGGCCGATCTCCTCGACCCAGGCCAGCCTTTGTTCCTGTCCGATGTGGCCGAGGGCGACGATCTCCTGGTAGCGGCCGATCTTCTGGCGGATCTCCTGTTCCTCGTCGGTGGCCCGCGACAGGCGGTCATTCACCTCCTTGCGCTGGGTGGTCGCCGAGGCGGCCTCCCGCCGGGCCAGGTCCAGGGCGTCCCGGGCAAGCGTGACGATGCCGGCTCCGGCGAGGACGAGGAGCAGGGAGGCAATGGCGCTCCAGCGCAGGCGCAGGAGGGCGGCGCTATCCAGCTTCATGCGATCCTCTTCATGACGCGGATGGAGAATCGGGGTTGTTCCGTCAGGGCCTTGGCGTCCCCGGCGCTGCGCAGGGCCTTGCCCGATTCGACCTCGAAGGGGAGGCGCAGCACTTCGACGCGCAACTCTCCCCCCGCCCGCAAGCGGCTGGCGAAGGACTCGACAGCCTCCAGTTGTGCCCGATGGTCGGCCGCCAGGGCCAGCGGAAGGTTGCCCTGCAACTCCACGGTCGCATCGATGTCCTTGCCGGCGGGGGTTCGCCGGGGGTCGCCGACCGGCGCCGCCGCCGCCGCGTCCTCGGACATTCCGCCGACCGACCAGGCCAGGCGGGTCAACTCGATGCGCGGGTCCGCCTGCAGGGCGAGGCTGATGGACTGGAGCAGGGGTTCCAGCGGCGGGCTGCGATGGCTGGCCACGTCGTACTTGCTGACCAGCAGGCGCAATTCGTCGTTCTTCAGCGGGATTCGCGGCAGTCCGCCGAGGACGGCGGCATAGCGATTCTGCTCGGCCTCGGCCTGGGCGCGGAGTTCCCTGGCCTGACCCTCCAGCTGGAGGTACTCGACGCCCAGCTTGCCCGCATAGAGCAGGCACCCGGCCAGGGCGATGGTGCCGCCGGCGAGAATGGCCGACTTCAGGCGCCAGAGCTTGAAGAACTTCCGTTCGTCGCCGTGGGCGAACTGCTCGGCCGGCGGACGGCGGGCCAGCAGGTGCATGAGCAGGAACTCGACCCCTCCGTCGGTCGGCAGGTTCCTCAGGTTTCGCCGGCGCGCCTCGGCGGCGAGGTCCACGTATTCGTAATGCAGGTTTTCCGTGTCCCGGCACTGGGACCGGATGGCATCGGCGTGGGTCGCCTGGGCCAGCACCAGGGTGGGCAGCGCCGTTCCCCGGGCGACCAGGCGCTGGGCCGCCAGGTATTGATAGATCTTGGCCGACTCCGTCCCGCAGGCCACGGCCATCTCGGACCGGCTGCCGGTCGCCAGCACGGTCAGGCGGGAGAAGCGAAGGCGGCCGTTCTCGATGAAGGTCTGCCGGAGGCCGCCCCGGGTGATGGTGATCAGGAGGAATTGCCGACGACCGGTGCCCAGGGACTCGGCCAGGGTCTCGGCCATCTGGGGAACGGTGTAGATTCCGGCCAGTCGCGCCTCGGTGGCCTGGATGGCGGAAATCCACGGTTCGAAATGCTGGGGCCGCGTCAGCCCCGCAAACAGCAGGCGTTCGTCGCGCCGTCCTTCCTTCGCCCGCCCGAGGGAGACCGCGACGGAAAGGGAGGTTCCGTAGAAGTACTGGCCCAGCTTCCGGGTCAGGATCGCCGTCCGGTCGTTGCCGCGGACGAAGGGGATTTCCTCGTACTGGAATCCTTCCTCCGCCACGTCGGCCAGGAGATGAAACACGCCCTGCCGGCGGCTGGACAGGTAGGCGGCGAATTCCTCCTGGCCGCCCGCATCGGCGGCGAATTCCGCCTCCGCGTCCAGGCGGCCGTTGTGCCAGCGAAAGGCGCCGAGGCGGAATCCGTCGAGGAACAGGATGTAACGGGCAGGCATCACATCTTCAGTTTCGTGATCACGTCGTAGATCGGCCCGAGGACGGACAGCATGACCCAGCCGAGGATTGCCCCCACGATCAGGGTCATGGTCGGCTCGATCATCGCCTGCACGCGCTCGATGGATTCCTTGACGTCGCGGTTGTAGAAGTAGCCCACGTTGACCAGGGCCGTATCGAGGGCGCCGGTGTTTTCGCCCACCCGCAGCATGCGGACGACGAGGGGCGGGAACAAGCCGACGTTCTGGAATGCCGCCGTGATGTTCTGGCCCTCGGCGATCATCTCGCCTATCTTCTCCAGCCCTTCCTTGATGACCTCGTTTCCGACCACGTTCTCCGTGGCGCGCAGGGAATCGATCACCGAGATGCCGGAGCCGTACAGCATGGCGAAGACGGTGGCGAAGCGGGACAGGATGATCTTGCGCAGGATTTCGCCGACCCAGGGCGCGCCGAGCTTGAAGGCGTCGAACCGGTAGCGGGCCCGCCGGCTGACCCGGATCGCGACGGCCAGCCCAACCACGGCGAGGACGGGGACGCCGACCGCGAGGTACCAGAAATTGACGAAGAAGTCGGACACGCCGATCAGGATGCGGGTCTGCAGCGGCAGGTCATGGCCCATGTTGCGGATGAAGACCGCCATCTTCGGCACCAGGTACATCATCATGAAGAAGGTGACGGCGATGACGATGGTGCCGAGGAAGGCCGGGTAGGTGAGGAGCTTCTTCGTCTGGGCGGCCAGCTCGTCCTGCCATTTCAGGGAATCGACCAGGTTGCGCAGTACGTCGGGAAGGTTGCCGGAATCCTCCCCGGCGCGCACGAGGCTGACGAAAACGCCGTCGAAGACCTGGGGATGGTCCTGCATTGCCTGGGACAGGGTCTTGCCCCCCTCGATGCTCTCGATCATGCCGGCGATCACTTCGCGAAACCGCGGATGCGTGAGGCTGTCCCGCAGGTCGGCAAGGCCCTCCAGGATCGGGACGCCGGAACGGGTGAGCTGTTCGAGGTGGAAGCAGAAGTTGATCAGTTCCCGCCGCGGAACCCGGGCGGCGCCGAGCATACGCTGCTGCTTGACCGGACCGCCGTTGACGAAATCCAGGTCCATGCGCTTGAGGCGCATCTCGAGGTCGACGAGGTTGATCGCGTCCATCCGCCCCAGCACCATGCGGCCGCCGATGTCCATGGCCTTGTAGGAATAAAGGGCCATCGCGCGCCTACATCCTTTCGGTCAGGTCGACGACGCGGGCCACCTCCTCCAGCGAGGTGGAACCGTCGAGGACGCGGCGCAGTCCGTCGTCGGCGAGGGCGCGGAACCCCTTCTCCCGGGCCGCGGTGCGGATATCGCGGGCGGTGGCGCGGCGGGCGATCAGTTCGTCCAGGTCGGCATCGAGGCGCAGCAGCTCCATGATCGCCAGGCGGCCGCGGTAGCCCTGGAAGTCGCAGGCCTCGCAACCCATGGGGCGATAGAGCACGGGGGCCTGGCGCTGGCCGTCGAGGCCCAGCAGGCGCAGTTCGTGGGGTTCGGCCGGGTGCGGCTTGCGGCAGTCCCGGCACAGGCGCCGCACGAGGCGCTGGGCAACGATGCCGATGATGTTGCCGGCCATGATGTCCGGCAGGATGCCGATGTCGAGCAGGCGGGGAACGGCGCCGATGGCGGAATTGGTATGCAGCGTGGAATAGACCTGGTGCCCGGTCATGGCCGCCCGGAAGGCCATCTCCGCCGTGTCGGCGTCGCGGATCTCGCCGACCAGGATCACGTCCGGGTCCTGGCGCATCATGGAGCGGATGCCGTTGGCGAAATCGAGCTTGGCGGCCTCGGCGACGGAGGTCTGCCGGATCATGGCCATGGGGTATTCGACCGGATCCTCGAGGGTCATGATGTTCTGACCCTCCTGGTTGATGTGGTTGAGGACCGAGTAGAGGGTGGTCGTCTTGCCGCTGCCGGTGGGACCGGTGACGAGGATGATGCCCTCGGGACGGGCGATCATCAATTTCAGGGACTCGAGCTGGTGGTCGTCCAGCCCGAGCCGGTCCAGCGGCACGATGCCCTTCTGCCGGTCGAGGATGCGCAGGACGACGTTTTCGCCGTGGATCGTCGGCTGGGCGGCGACGCGGAAGTCCACCAGCCTGCCGCTGATGTTCAGGGAGATGCGGCCGTCCTGGGGCGCCCGGGTTTCGGCGATGTTCATGCCGCTCATCACCTTGATGCGCACCGCCATCGCTGCCCAGTAGGATTTGTGCAGGGCGCGGATCTGGCGCAGGATGCCGTCGATCCGGTAGCGGATGCGCAGGAAGCTGGCTTCGGGCTCGAAGTGGATGTCGGAGGCCTCCCGCTTCACGGCGTCGGTCAGCAGGGCATCGACCAGCCGTACCACGGGCTGGCTGTACTCGTCCATCGTCGCCGCCAGGCTCCGGTAGTCGATCTCGCCGGTTTCGATCTCGTGCAGGATGCCGTCGATCGACAACTCGTGGCCGTAATACTGGTCGATCGCCCGGGCGATTTCTGACTCGCCGGCGATGACCGTCTCGATCAGCAGGTCGTGGGGCGCCGCCGTCCGCAGCTTGTCGAGGGCGACGATGTCGTTCGGGTCGGCGATGGCGATGGTCAGCCGATGCGACTCCGCGTGGTAATCGAGGGGCAGCAGCCGGTGCCGCTTGGCGGTTTCCCGCGGGACCAGGCGGAGCGCGGCCGGGTCCACGATGGCGTGGGCGAGGTCCACCGAGCGCTGGCCGAGGGACTCGCTCAGGGCGTCGCGCAGGGTCGCTTCCGACACGAAGCCGAGGGAGACGAGGAGCTTGCCAACCGGCTGGTTGGACTTCATCTGCTCCAGCAGGGCGATGCGAAGCTGATCCTCGGAGATGACTCCCTGGGCGATCAGGATCTGCCCGATGGGTCGGCGATGAGGGGTGGGTGTGTTCATGCTCGCGTCGTCGTCCGGCATGGACCGGCGGCGGCCGGCACTCAGCGATCCTGCAGTTCGCGCAGCCGGGCCGCCACGCCGGACCGGTCGAAGGCGGCAGGGCGCGTCTCCGCCATGCTCAGCGATCGATTGTAATACTGGACGGCCAGCTTGGTCTGGCGCAGGTGGTCGAGGCTCACCGCCAGGTTGAAGACGATGTCAGGGTTCTCCGGGTCCAGGGTGTGCGCCTTGAAGTACGACTGCTGGGCCTCGCTCCACTGGTTCTGCCGGGCCTGCAGGTTTCCCAGGGCGAAATGCAGGGACGCCTGCTCCGGCTGTCCGGCGATCAGGGTCTTCAAGCGGCTTTCCGCCTGCAGGGGATCGGCCTGGCCCCGCAGGCCGATCAGTGCGCCTATCGCCGCAGCCTCCTTGGGGTCGGTTTCGGCGGCCCGCTGGTACAGCTCTTCGGCGTCCCCGGGGCGTCCCTCCCGGAGGGCGATGGCGGCGAGGCCTAGCAGGGCGTCGACGTTGCGCGGCTCGGTCTTCAGGACCTGCTCGTAATCCGTCCGCGCCTGGTCCAGCCGTCCGGCGGACATGGCCTCGTAGGCCCGGGAAACCGCCGGATTGACCTGGGGCCGGGAGCGGGAAATCCGTATGGGGCTGTCCGCGGGGGCTGCGGTGCCGACTGCCGGGGAACGGACCGCGGCCTCGGTCGGTCGCGGCCCGGAGGCAGCGATGGGCGTTGCCGGATCGGCAGTGGCTGCGCCGGTTTTCGGGGATGCGGCGCCGACGCTTGCCGGCTCGGCTGCGTCCGCCGACGGCGGGGCCGGTTGCGCGGCAGCGGTTTGCGTCGGGGGCGCGGAGACTGGGCGGGAAACAGGGGCCGAGGCGCCGGGCCCCGGCATGGCGCCGCCGGCGGGCCGGGTCTGCCACCACAGCCAGCCACCGATGCCGGCCGCGCCGCCGAGGGCAACGATCGCGACCAGGACCAGGAGCGGCTTCCGGTCCGGTGACGGCGGCATCTTCGCCTCGAACATCCGACGGGCCGCGGCCATGTCGGCGGTCTCGCCGGACGGGGAAGGCGAAGGGGCCGATGCGGCGGGCTCCTCCGGAGTCCTCCTGGGCTTGGGGGGGGCTGGCCGTTCGAATTGCTGGTCGAGGATTTCCAGGCGGGAGGGCAGTTCCGGCAGCGCGGCGGGCGCTGCATCCCTTGCCGGCTGGCGCGCCTGATCCGCGTCCAGGGGGGCAAGTTCCAGATCGCCGGGCGCCGCAGTTTCGGGCGGCGAGGATTGGGCGGCCTGCCGCTTGGCCTCCTCGGCCTTCTTGAGGGCGTCCATCAGGAGGCTCACTTGCCGGCTTCCTCCTGGCGAAGCTCTCCCAGGTCGCCCAATGGATAGGCTCGGGCGGGCGGTTTGAGGAATTGATCTCCGGGCAAGAAGTCCCGCATGCTCTTGAACTCGCCCTGTATGCTTGCATCGCGAATAACCACTGGCCGCAGGAACACCACGAGTTCTGATTTTGTCACTGCATTGTCCCTGCGGGAGAAGAGCTCACCTAATATCGGGATGCTGCCGATAACCGGCACGCGCTGGGTGTCGAAATCCGAACGCTCTTGCATCAAGCCACCTAACACGGCTATCTCGCCGTCCCTAACTCGCATGACGGATTCGATTTCACGCGTCTTGATTTCCGGAACAGCGTTTCCCACGGCCCCCAAGTCTGGATTGGGGTCGGTCACGTAACGGGAAATACTGGTAATCGTGGGCCTGACGTTCAGGATGATGGAACTGCCGTCACCAATCTGCGGTGTCACCATCAGCACGAGCCCAACCGATACAGTCTGGGGCGTGGTCGTGAACGCTTTAACTGGTTGAGCCCCGGCTACGGAAGGGGCCGTGATATCAGTCTTGACCGTAAAATAGACGCTGTTTTGAACGACCTTTAACAACGCCGCCTGGTTGTTGAGTACCGATAGCTTGGGGCTGGAAAGAACTTTGACGTTCCCGAATTGTTCCAGCAGGCTCAGCGTCAGTGCAATGTTGAGCGGTGAGCGATTTTCCGTAAAAGTGAGGGCGACCGGCCGGGGGGTGCCAGTGGCGTTATTGGCTTCCAGGGGATTCTGGGTAATCTTGAATCCGGAGCTGTCGCCCCTCAGTCTCGACCAGTCTATGCCCTGACGGTACGAATCCTTCAACTCGACCTCGACGATCGTGGCCTCGATCATTACTTGGCGCTGGGCCCGGGATACCACCTGATCAAGGAACTCCTGGACCTTCTCGTGCTGCTTCGAGGTAGCGCGGACGGTAATGATTCCGGCCCCGGAATTCACGATCACGGAAGCGGCTTCCCGAAATGTGGCGCGGCGAACCACCGTCGTTCCGGCCTGTTGCACGGCCACGGGGTTTGGGCTTCCGACGACGCCCTGAGGCGCCTGGGTACGTCCGCCGCCGACCGCTGGCGCGCCCGTTCCGGTGGATGTTTGCTGGTCCAGTCGCTCCACGACAGTCTCGCTGGAGCCCTCGGGCAGCACTTTGTCTGTTTCGCGCAGGAGATCCTTAATGTTTTGCTCAATCGAATCCCAAAAACGGTTCTTGGCTACATTCTCAACCTTGCTTGACGAGATGTTTCCTCCCGACCCACTTGCCCCGCCAGACGCTGTTCCTCCGCCCGCCGCTCCGGCTGCGATCTGGGAACTTGCCGAGATAACACCCGTAGAATCTCTTGACATATTTACGTAATCGACCCGATAGGTATGCAGGTAGGGCGAGTCCGGCATCACGGCGAGATTCGGCCCGTCCAGTTCCCAGCGCATGTCGACCTGGCGCGCGATGCGCGCCAGCAACTGGGGCAGGGTCTGGTCGATGGCGTTCAGCGTGACCACGCCGGCAATGCCGGGGTGGATGTCCACGTTGATCTTCGCGTCCCTGGCCAGGGCAAACAGCAGTTCCTGGACCTTGACGTTATTGACGACCACGCTGTAGGTCTCGACCTTGGCGGCCGGCCGCGGCTTGCGCACCGTGGGACTGGCCTGGACAGGCGCAGGAATCGTGGACGCAGGCGCGGCCTCCTTTTCGGCGCGCAGGTGACCGGCCGACGGTGGTGGCACCGGGGCGGTGCTGCAGCCTGCCAGTAGGCCCAGCGTCAGGGCCGCAAACGTCAGGCGTCGGGTCATGGCGTTCCCATGCGATTGAAATGAAACGGCAATTCGATCATAACACATCAAGAACTAAATACAACCAACTGATTTTGCGCAATTAGTTCCATGTGC
Organism: Pseudomonadota bacterium; assembly: GCA_052035955.1. Taxonomy (GTDB): domain Bacteria; phylum Pseudomonadota; class Gammaproteobacteria; order Burkholderiales; family Rhodocyclaceae; genus JAEUNJ01. The sequence continues at coordinate 45,734 of JBPOHD010000013.1, read as the reverse complement.
ATCTGCTTATCTCAGCTTCCCCACCTGGCGCGGAAACGGCTTGTGGGCACGCAATTGGGGCGGCAGGGCGGAAATCGCCGCCTGGGCGGCTTCGCGGCTCGGGTACTCGCCGAATATCAGCCCGATTCGCTGTCGCCCATCGAGCGACGCGACGTAAGCCCTCAGTTCTTCCGACCTGGGGATGGCCTCCAGTTGGGCGATCAGCCGTTCGACCTGGGGCGCTCGGCCCCCGTCCGCGACAAGAATCTGCAGGAACCAGGCATCGTCCTTCGCCCCGGCGAGCCAGGCGCGCGTTTCCGTCACCTTGGTCCGGGTTCGTTCGCCCAGCCCCGGCGGGAGGGTCGAGACCTCCCGCATGTCGTCCCTTTCCGGGGCGGGGGGCGTGGATGCGGGGCTTGTATCTGCAACCGCCGCCGGTGCGACGGGAGGCGACGGGACCATGGAGGCTTGCGGCGGCGTCGCCACGACGGGGGTCACGGCGCTACCGGAGCCGGTCGTCCCGGGTCTGCCCGGCGGAATTCCATCCTGGCGGACCGGAGGAGGCGGGACAGCCTCCGTCCCGGTAAGGTCGTTGATCCACCACCATCCGGCCGCGGCCGCCACCAGCAGGGTTGCTGCCGCGGCGGAAGCCAGCACGACGACGTTCCGGGTCGGCGCGCTACTGAACTCGGAGTCGCGGATCGCGGCTTTCACGTGGCGCGGCAGGATCTGGTAGCCGCCCTCCGCGAAGGCCGCGAGCAGGGACTTGTCCGCCAGTATGTTGATGCGGCGGGTAAGTCCCTGGGATGCCTTCTCGATCAACCTCACGGCGGCCAGTCCGAAGGGGTCGGGTCCCCTGTAGCCGGCGGCCCGCATCCGGAAGGTGAGGTAGCTCGCGATGTCGGCGCGGACCAGGGGTTCCAGCGTGAAATTGTGGGTGATCCTGTCCTTCAACTGCCGCATGGCCGGCCGGGCAAGGATCTCGTTCAGTTCCGTCTGTCCGAACAGGACCAGTTGCAGCAGCTTGTGCCGGTTCGATTCCAGGTTCGACAGCAGCCGGATTTCCTCCAGCGTCTCGGCCGGCATCGCATGGGCCTCGTCGATGAGGACCACGACCTGGTGTCCGCCGGCATACAGTTCGATGAGTTTTTCCTGCAGGGCGCGCAACAACACGGTTGCCCTGGCGTTCTCCGCCACCGGAATGTTCAGTTCGTCGGCGAGCGCGAACAGGATGTCGTCGCGCGACAGGGAGGGATTCGCAAGGTAGATCGTGACGACCTTCGCGGGCAGCCGCTCCATGAGCACGCGGCACAGCATCGTCTTGCCGCTGCCCACCTCGCCGCTGACCTTGACGATGCCTTCGTCATGGGTGATGGCATAGGCGAGCGCCTCCAGCGTGGCGCCGCGATTGCCTCCCGAGAAGAAGAAGTCGGTATGCGGCGTGATGCGGAACGGCGCCTCGGAGAGCCCGAAATGTTCGAGATACATAGGCTTACCCGTCTCCTCCGCTCATGGCCGGGCGGCCTGGGTCCCGCCGCCGCCCCGTGCGCGGGCCAGGGCTTCGATCCGGTTGTAGAGCGTGGTCCGGTTGATCCCCAGCAAGCGGGCCGCCTGGCTCAGGTTTCCGTGGGCAATCTTCTGCGCGGCTTCGACGTAGGCCTGCTCCCATTTGCGGAGGGTGTCGTCGAGCGTGAATCCACCGCCGGACTGGAGCTGCGCCATGGCGAACGCCACCCGCTGCTCGTGTTCTCCGAACCCGACGGTCCCGACGCCCTCCGACTGCGGTGAGTCCGCATCGAATTCCTCGGCGAGTTCTGCCGGTCCGATCGTTGCTCCCGGATGCTTGGCGACCAGGCGAATCACGATATTCCGAAGTTCCCTTACGTTGCCGGGGAACCCGTAGGCCAGCCAGGCGGCCTTTCCCTGCGGCGAAAGGGTGAAGGGCGTGCGCCCGGTCTGGCGCGAATACATGGCGCGGAAATGATCGAGCAGGAGCAGGCGGTCGGTACCCGTGTCCCGAAGCGGCGGCGCCACGACGGCGAACACCGACAGGCGGTGATAGAGGTCGGCACGGAACCGTCCCTCGCGTACCTCCCGTCGCAAGTCCCGGTTGGTGGCGGCAATGATCCTGGCCTGGCTGCGGCGGGTCTGCGTCTCGCCGACGCGCTGATACTCGCCGTTTTCCATGACGCGCAGCAACTTGGGCTGGAGGTCCAGCGGCAGTTCCCCGATTTCGTCGAGGAAGAGGGTGCCGTCGCCGGCGTCCTCGAAATACCCGGACTTGGCCTGCTGGGCCCCGGTGAACGCACCCTTGGCGTAACCGAACAGGGTCGGTTCGACCAGGGTGGGGGAAATCGCGGCGCAGTTGAGAGCGTAATAGGGCCGGTGCCTGCGATGGGTCATCCGGTGGAGGAAAACCTGCGCGACGATTTCCTTGCCGCTTCCGGATTCCCCTTCGATAAGCACGGGGAAGGGGGAGTCGGCATATTGTGCAACCTGTTCCCTCAGTTTCCTGACCGCCGGGCTGTCGCCGATGAAGGCTTGGGAGTCCGCTCCGGTAGCGGGGCCCAGTTCCGTTTCGCGGTAGCTCAGGGCGCGCCGCAATACCTGCCGCAGGAGTTCCGGGTCGGCCGGCTTGGCGATGAATTCGACGGCGCCCAGGGTGCGTGCGTGACGGGCGTTGGCCTCCTCGCTCTGCCCGGACAGGATCACGATCTTGGCCGTCGGCGACAGGGCCAGGAGGTCGCCGACCAGGGCAAAGCCTTCGTCGGGGCGGTGGGGATGGGGCGGAAGGCCCAGATCCACCAAGGCAAGTTCCAGGGTCCCGCCGTTCTGGCGGGCCTTCTCGACCGCTTCCGACCTGGATCCTGCGGTGATGACCCGGAAATCGGCGCCGAGGAAATATCCGAGCGACTCGCTGATCAACGGATCGTCATCGACGATCAGCAATGTCGGCCTTGCCGATTCCGGGGACGGGGCATCATTCATGACCGGACCATGATATCGCAAACCCCCATGTCGTCAGAGGGTCATGGGCGTTCCGGTCGAAGGCGCCGCCAAGGCCCCGGTTCCGGGCCATCGCGGCCCCTCTGTTAGAATGCCCCTCTTTTGTCCGATGGAACCACGCCGTGTCCGGCGAACCCCTGGTCGAAATCCGCAACCTCAATTTCTCCTACGATGGGCGTCCCGTCCTGACCGGTATCAATATGCTGATACCAAAGGGCAAAGTGGTTGCGATCATGGGGCAGAGCGGGTGCGGCAAGACAACCACGCTGAGGCTGATCGGCGGCCAGTTGAAGCCCACCAGCGGCCATGTCAAGGTGGCGGGACAGGTAGTGCATGAGTTGGACAACGACGGGCTTTACCAAATGCGCCGGCGGATGGGCATGCTCTTCCAGTTCGGCGCCTTGTTCACCGACATGTCCGTCTTCGACAACGTGGCGTTCCAGATGCGCGAACACACGGACCTCCCCGAGGAGCTCATCCGCGATCTGGTCATGATGAAATTGCACGCGGTCGGTCTACGGGGCGCCCATCGCCTGATGCCCTCCGAGCTTTCCGGAGGCATGGCGCGGCGGGTCGCGTTGGCCCGTGCCATCGCCCTCGATCCGATGCTGATCATGTATGACGAGCCTTTCGCCGGCCTGGATCCGATTTCCCTGTCGATCGTCGGCGAGTTGATCCGGACGCTCACCCAGGCCCTCGGAGCGAGTTCCATCGTCGTCACCCATGATGTCCAGGAGTCGTTGAAAATCGTCGATTACGTCTATTTCGTGTCCGCCGGTCGAATCGTTGCGGAGGGCACGGCGGAGGACATCCGCCGCTCCGATGCTCCCTATGTTCACCAATTCGTCTGGGGCGAGGCCGACGGTCCGGTGCCTTTCCAGTATCCGGCGCCCCCTTACGGCGAGCAGATCCTGACCGGGAGGAGCGCCCGTGGATAACGCCGTCACCCGGGCGCTGACGAACCTGGGCCACAAGGTCACGTCGCGGGTACGCCGCCTCGGCTTCGCCAGCCGTTTCTTTGCCATGACGCTGATGTACTCGGGCACGGCCCTGAGGCGATTCAACCTGACGATCCGCGAAATCTACTTCACCGGGGTTCTGTCCCTGATCATCATCCTGGTGTCGGGACTCTTCGTGGGCATGGTCCTCGGCCTCCAGGGCTACGATACCCTCCAGCGCTACGGATCCTCGGAGGCGCTGGGCATCCTGGTCGCCCTGTCCCTGGTCCGGGAATTGGGCCCCGTGGTGGCCGCCCTGCTCTTCGCCAGCCGCGCCGGTTCCGCGATCACGGCCGAGATCGGACTGATGAAGGCCACGGAGCAGCTCTCCGCCATGGAAATGATGGCCGTCAATCCGATCGCCCGCGTCGTCGCGCCACGGTTCTGGGCCGGCATCATCTCCATGCCCCTGCTCGCCGCCCTGTTCTCCGCCATGGGCATTTTCGGCGGCTATCTCGTCGGCGTGCAACTGATCGGCGTGGATGAAGGCTCGTTCTGGTCCCAGATGCAGGCCTCGGTGGATTTCCGCGAAGACATCATCAACGGGGTCATCAAGAGTTTCGTATTCGGCATCATCGTCACCTGGATCGCCGTTTTCGAGGGCTACGACTCGGAACCCACTGCCGAAGGGGTTTCCGGAGCGACGACGCGGACCGTCGTCACGTCCTCACTGGCCATCCTGGCCGCCGACTTCGTCCTAACTGCCTTCATGTTCCGGGGTGTTTGAGCCATGAATCGTGCTGCATTAGATCTTTGGGTAGGTTTCTTCGTCGCCATCGGCCTCGCCTCCCTGTTGTTTTTGGCCCTGAAAGTGGGAAATTTGGCATCTTCCAGCACCGGCGAGACGTACCGGTTGCAGGCCGAATTTGATAACATCGGCGGGCTTAAAGTGCGGGCGCCGGTGAAAAGCGCGGGTGTCGTGGTCGGAAGGGTCTCGGAAATACGGTTTGACCAGGACTCCTACCGGGCCGTGGTGGCGATGCAACTGGACCAGCGTTACAAGTTTCCCCGCGACACGATCCTGACCATCAACACGTCGGGCCTGCTGGGCGAGCAATACATCGGTTTCGAGGTCGGTGGCGACACCGAGTTGCTGAAGGACGGCGACAAGGTCAAGAAGACGCAGTCGGCCGTGGTGCTGGAGAAACTGATCAGCCAGTTCATGTTCAACAAGGCTGCCGAAGACGGCGGCAAGAAGTGAGGCGGCGATGCGGCGCGAAAACGAGGGCAATACCATGGGCAAGAAAACGCTGATCCGTCGGCTGGCGTCCGGCGCAGCCGCGGCCGCGGCCGCGGGACTGCTCGGGGGCTGCGCGACCTCCGGCAATCCGAAGGACCCCATCGAAGGCTTCAACCGTGCCATGTTCGCCTTCAACGAGGGACTGGACACGGTCATCATCAAGCCCGTCTCGACCGGTTACGACTATGTCCTGCCCTCGCCCGTGAAGACCGGGGTGTCCAACTTCTTCGGCAACATCGGCGACGTCTTCATCGCCGTGAACAACCTGCTGCAGGGCAAGGTGCCCGAGGCCGCCTCCGACGCGGGCCGTTTTCTGGTCAATTCGACCATCGGTCTCCTCGGCGTGCTCGACGTCGCATCCGACATGGGGCTGGAAAAGCACAACGAGGATTTTGGCCAGACCTTCGGACGGTGGGGCGTGGGCAATGGCGCCTACGTGGTGGTCCCCTTCTTCGGTCCCCGGACCGTACGCGATACCGTCGGCCTCGTCCTCGACGTGAAGGCGGACCCGGTGGGATACATCGACCACGTTCCCACCCGCAACTCCCTCTACGCCCTGCGCGTCGTCAGCGACCGGGCCGCGCTGTTGCCGGCCGACAAGGTGATCGAGGAGGCCGCCCTGGACAAGTATTCGTACATCCGCGACGGTTACCTGCAGCGGCGCCGCAACCTGATTCACGACGGCAACCCGCCCCGCGAACAGGATGCCTCGTTCGACGACGGCAGCAGGGTTGCCGAGCGGAACGGCGCACCGGGCGGCCCGATCGCGGCGGTCCGTTAATCCGACGGAAGGATTTCCATGAAGTGGTTTTTCGCGGGCCTCACGGCCCTTTTCCTGTCCCTGGGCGCCGGCGCCCAGGAGACCACGCCCCCGGACGTCCTGGTGAAGAACGTCACCAACGAGGTGCTGGAAATCGTTCGCAAGGACAAGGACATCCAGTCCGGCAACACACGGAAGGCCATCGAGTTGGTCGAGGCGAAGGTGCTTCCCAACTTCAATTTCGCCCGCATGACCCAGTTGGCCGTCGCCCGTGACTGGCGGCAGGCCAGTCCGGCCCAGCAGAAGTCCCTGACCGACGAGTTCCGCACCCTTCTGGTCCGCACCTATTCGAAGGCGCTGACGGAGTACAGGAACCAGACCATAGACTTCAAGCCCGTCAAGGCGCAACCGACGGACACGGATGTGAAGGTCCGCACCGAGATCAAGCAGTCCGCAGCCAAGCCGGTTGAACTGGATTACTACCTGGAGAAGACCGCTGCCGGCTGGAAGGTTTACGACATCGAGGTGGGAGGCATCAGCCTCGTCACCAACTATCGGGAAACCTTCGCCAGCGAAGTGCGCAATGGGGGCATCGACGGCCTGATCAAGACCCTGCAGACCAAGAATCGCGGCAGCGCAGACGCCGCCGCGGCCCGCGCCGAAAAGAAATGATCCGCGCCGTCGGGGATCGCGTCCAGGTTTCCGGACCCATGACCCTCGATGGGGCGACCCGCCTGCTGGCAGATGGAATCGCGGCCCTCGCTGCGCCCGGCACGGTATTCGACCTCGGCGAGGTGACCACCGTCGATTCCTCGGGCTTGGCCGTCGTCTTCGGCTGGATCCGGGCGGGCCAGGGAAAGGGCAGCGTGGTTCGGGTAGCAAACGCGCCCCGGGACCTCCTGAGCCTTGCCGAGGTCTACGGCGTCGCCGAACTGCTGCCCGTCTCGGGCTGAGGCGGCCCGCGCGGCGCTGCCGCACCGGCCGGCCCCGGGGCCGAGGCGATATCGACGGTAATCCATCGCGTCCTTCCATGACTCCAGCCATCCGCATTGCCGGCGTTTCCAAGCGCTTCGGGGCCACCCAGGCCCTCGACGGCGTGGATCTGGAAATACCCCAGGGCGAGTTCTTCGGCCTTCTCGGGCCGAACGGTGCCGGCAAGACCACCTTGATCTCGGCCCTGGCCGGGCTTGCCCGTCCTGATGCCGGCCGCCTGGAGGTGATGGGCCTGGACGTCCAGGCGGACTATCGCCGGGCCCGCCGGCAACTGGGGGTCGTGCCCCAGGAACTGGTCTTCGACCCCTTCTTCTCCGTCCGCGAGACCCTGCGTATCCAATCGGGCTATTTCGGCATACGGGACAACGACGGGTGGATCGACGAGATCCTCGAGAACCTGGATCTCATGCCCAAGGCCGGGGCGAACATGCGCACCCTCTCCGGGGGCATGAAGCGCCGGGTCCTGGTCGCCCAGGCCTTGGTCCACCGGCCCCCGGTCATCGTCCTCGACGAACCCACGGCAGGGGTGGACGTGGAACTGAGGCAGACCTTGTGGCGCTTCATCCGCCGGCTCAACGCCGACGGCCATACCGTCGTCCTCACCACCCACTACCTCGAGGAAGCGGAGAGCTTCTGCACCCGCATCGCGATGCTCAAGCAGGGCCGGGTCGTCGCCCTGGACAGCACCCGCAACCTGTTGCGACGCTTCTCGACCCACGCCCTGCGCTTCCGGGTCGCGAGCGGTACCGTGCCGCCCGACCTGGCTGCCCGGTCCAAGAACGAGGGCGGTTCATGGAGCCTGGAGTTCGACAGCTTCGACGAGGTGGAGCGCCTGCTTGCGGCATTGCGCGGGGCCGGCTGCGTGCTGGAGGAACTGGAGATCGGCAAGCCCGACCTGGAGGAGGTCTTCGTCCGCGTCATGAATCCGGCGGAGGCGTCATGAGAATGGCGACCATCCCCCCCGGCCCCCCTTCCATGGGAAGGGGGCAGCGCAAGCGCTGCCCTGCGGGAACAGGGAGGGCCATCCCCCCCGGCCCCCCTTCCATGGGAAGGGGGGTGACGGTCGTTCGCGGACTGCGTCCGCTCCATGGCGTCGGCATCCCGCCTCCTTGGGGCGGCCCGGCGGAGGCGTCATGAGCGGCTTCTCGACCCTGCTCTACAAGGAGGTCCTGCGTTTCTGGAAGGTCAGTTTCCAGACCGTGGCGGCGCCCGTCCTGACGGCCATGCTGTACCTTCTGATCTTCTCCCACGTCCTGGAGGAGCACGTCAAGGTGCACGACGTACCCTATTCCTCCTTCCTGGTCCCGGGCCTGGTGATGATGTCCGTCCTGCAGAATGCCTTCGCCAATTCGTCCTCGTCGCTGATCCAGTCCAAGGTCACGGGCAGCATCGTCTTCGTCCTCCTGCCCCCCATCTCGTATCCCGCCTTCTGGGCCGCCTACGTGGGGGCGGCCATGATCCGCGGGCTTTGCGTCGGCCTCGGCGTGCTCCTGGCCACCCTCTGGTTCGCCCCACTGGGCTTCGAGGCACCGGTCTGGATCCTCGTCTTTGCCCTGCTGGGCGGGGGAATCCTCGGCGCCCTCGGCGTCGTGGCGGGGATATGGGCCGACAAGTTCGACCAGCTCGCCGCCTTCCAGAATTTTCTGATCATGCCCCTCACCTTCCTGTCGGGCGTCTTCTATTCCATCCATTCCCTGCCGCCCTTCTGGCAGCAGGTCTCGGCCTGGAACCCCGTCTTCTACATGATCGACGGCTTCCGTTACGGCTTCTTCGGCGTGTCCGACGCCTCGCCCTGGAAGAGCCTGGCGGTGGTCGGCACCTGCTTTCTCGCCCTGTCCGCCCTCACCCTGGCCATGTTGCGCCGGGGCTACAAGCTGAGGGCCTAGGAGTCATCCATGCTGGACCCCAAACTCATCGAACAATGGATCGCCGCCGGCCTGGCCTGCGATCACCTGGCCGTCGAAGGCGACGGCCAACATTTCCAGGCGACCATCGTCAGCCGCGAATTTGCCGGCCTCAACCGCGTCAGGCGCCAGCAACGCATCAACGCCCTGCTGAGGGAACGCTTCGATTCGGGCGAACTGCATGCCCTGTCGATGCAGACCCTGACCCCGGAGGAGTGGGCCGCCCGTGGATAAGCTGCTCATCGAGGGCAACGGCCCCCTGAGGGGCGAGGCGAGGATTTCCGGCGCCAAGAACGCCGCCCTGCCGCTGCTCTGCGCCGCCCTTTTGACCGCGGAACCTGTGACCCTCACGAACGTGCCCGGCCTGCACGACATCCGCACCATGCTCAAGCTGCTGGAGCAGATGGGCGTGCGCGTCGAGCGGGAAGGCGACCGGGTGACCCTGGACGCGGCCGAGCTGGCGAACCCGGTGGCCCCCTATGAACTCGTCAAGACCATGCGCGCCTCGGTCCTCGTCCTCGGGCCGCTGGTCGCCCGCACCGGCGAAGCGAAGGTGTCCCTCCCCGGCGGCTGTGCCATCGGCGCCCGGCCCGTGGACCAGCACATCAAGGGCCTCCAGGCCATGGGGGCGGAAATCGCCGTCGAGCAGGGCTATGTGATGGCGAAGGCGGCACGGCTGAAGGGTGCCAGGCTGTTCACGGACATGGTCACCGTCACCGGCACCGAGAACCTGATGATGGCCGCCTGCCTGGCCGACGGCGACACGGTGATCGAGAACGCCGCCCGGGAACCGGAAGTGGTGGACCTGGCCAACTGCCTGGTGGCCATGGGCGCCCAGATCTCCGGGGCCGGCACCGACGTGATCCGCATCCGCGGCGTGAAGCGGCTCGGCGGCACCACGCACCGGATCATGCCGGACCGCATCGAGACCGGCACCTACCTCTGCGCCGCCGCCGTCACCGGCGGCGACATACGCCTCACCGGTACCTCGGCCGCCTACCTGGACGCGGTGATAGACAAGCTCATGGACGCCGGCTGCGCCATCGATTTCTCCCGCGACCAGATCCACCTGAAGGCGCCGCCCAGGCTTACCGCCGTCTCGATCCGTACGGCGCCCTATCCGGCTTTCCCCACCGACATGCAGGCCCAGTTCATGGCCATCAACGCCGTCGCCGAGGGCACCGCGGTGATTCGCGAGACCATCTTCGAAAACCGCTTCATGCACGCCGTGGAGTTGATCCGCCTCGGCGCCGACATCGCCATCGACGGCAACACGGCCGTGGTCAAGGGGCGCCCCAGGCTGGATGGGGCGACCGTCATGGCCACCGACCTGCGGGCCTCCGCTGGCCTCGTCATCGCCGGCCTGGTGGCCCGCGGGGAGACCCTCGTGGACCGCATCTACCACCTGGACCGGGGTTACGAGCGGCTGGAGGAAAAGCTCACCGCCCTCGGCGCCCGGGTGCGGCGGGTGAAGTGAGCGGCGACCCGGATAAAATCGAACCCACCATGAGCACCATCACCATTGCCCTCTCCAAGGGCCGCATCTTCGACGAAACCCTGCCGTTGCTGGCCGCGGCGGGCATCGTTCCGGCCGAAAACCCGGAGTCCTCGCGCAAGCTGATCATCGGCACCAGCCGGCCCGAGGTGCGGGTGGTCATCGTCCGTGCCTCGGACGTGCCGACCTATGTCCAGTACGGCGCCGCCGACCTGGGCATCGCCGGCAAGGACGTGCTTCTGGAGCATGGCGGCACCGGCCTCTACCAGCCCCTCGACCTGAAGATCGCCCGCTGCCGCATGTGCGTCGCCGCGCCGGCCGGCTTTGAATACCAGGCGGCGGTACGCCGCGGCGCCCGGCTGCGCATCGCCACCAAGTACATCGCCGTGGCCCGGGAGCATTTCGCCGCCAAGGGTGTCCATGTGGACCTGATCAAGCTCTACGGATCCATGGAACTGGCACCCCTGGCCGGGCTGGCCGAGGCGATCGTGGATCTCGTCTCCAGTGGCGCGACGCTGAAGGCCAACAATCTCGTGGAGGTGGAGGAGATCATGCCCATATCGTCCCGGCTGATCGTGAACCAGGCCTCCATGAAGATGAAGCACGGCCTCATCCAGCCGGTGATCGATGCCTTCGCGGGAGCCGTGAAATGAGTGCCCAGCCGCGTCGCCTGTCGACCCGCGATCCGGAGTTCCTCTCCACCCTCGACGCCCTGCTGCACTTCGACCATTCGACCGACGAGGCGATCGAGCGTACCGTCGCCGACATCCTCGCCAACGTCCGCACCCTGGGCGACGCGGCGGTCCTCGACTACACCCGCCGATTCGACAAGCTCGATGTCAACTGCATGGCCCAGGCGGAACTGCCGGCGGCCGAACTCGCCGCCGCCTTCGCCGGACTGCCGGAGAACCAGCGCCAGGCCCTGGAACGGGCCGCCGCGCGGATCCGCGCCTACCATGAGCGGCAGAAGGCCGAATCCTGGGAATACACGGAGGCCGACGGCACGCGCCTCGGCCAGAAGGTGACGCCCCTGGATCGCGTCGGCCTCTACGTGCCCGGCGGCAAGGCCGCCTACCCGAGTTCGGTGCTCATGAACGCCATTCCGGCCAAGGTGGCCGGCGTCCGCGAACTGGTCATGGTGGTGCCGACGCCGCGCGGCGAGCGCAATGCCCTCGTCCTCGCCGCCGCCCACCTGGCCGGCGTGGACAGGGTCTTCACCCTGGGCGGCGCCCAGGCCGTGGGCGCCCTGGCCTACGGCACCCAGACCATTCCCCAGGTGGACAAGATCGTCGGCCCCGGCAACGCCTACGTGGCGAGCGCCAAGCGCCGCGTCTTCGGAATCGTCGGCATCGACATGGTGGCCGGGCCCTCGGAAGTGCTGGTGATCGCCGACGGCTCCGGCGATCCGGACTGGACGGCCATGGACCTCTTCGCCCAGGCCGAGCACGACGAACTGGCCCAGTCCATCCTCCTTTGCCCCGATGCCGCCTACCTGGAGCGGGTGGCGGCGAGCATCGACCGGTTGCTGCCCGCCATGCCCCGGCGCGAGGTGATCGCCGCCTCCCTGTCCGGCCGCGGCGCCCTGATCCTGGTCTCCGACCTGGAAGAGGCCTGCACCATCGCCAATCGCATCGCCCCGGAGCATCTCGAGTTGTCGGTTCAGGACCCCAGGGCGCTCCTCGGCCGCATCCGCCATGCCGGAGCCATATTCATGGGGCATTACGCTTCCGAATCCCTCGGCGACTACTGCGCCGGGCCCAACCACGTGCTGCCGACTTCGCGCAGCGCCCGCTTCTCCAGCCCGCTCGGCGTTTACGACTTCCAGAAGCGTTCCAGCCTGATCGAGGTCTCGGCCGCCGGCGCCCAGACGCTCGGGCCCATCGCCTCCACCCTCGCCCACGGCGAAGGGCTGACCGCCCATGCCCGGGCGGCGGAACTGCGGCTGAAGGACTGAAAGCGAATTCCGGGGTCGCGCGCCCGACCGCGGCGCCGAGGCCAGGCTAGGCGAGAATCTCCCGCAACGCCGAGGTCAGCGCCGCGCACTGCTCGTCGGTGCCGACGGTGATGCGCAGGAACTGGTCGATGCGCGGCAGGGGGAAGTGCCTGACAATGACGCTGCGTTCCCGCAGGGCCTTGGCCAGTTCACCGGCATCCCGCTGGGGATGCCGGGCGAAAACGAAGTTCGCCGCCGACGGCAGCACCTGGAAGCCCAGGGACTCCAGGTCGCCGACCAGGCTCGTCCGGCTGCGCACCACCGCCTGCCGGGTGCGGTCGAACCACTCCCGGTCTTCCATCGCGGCCACCGCGCCGGCAATGGCGAGGCGCCCCAGGGGATAGGAGTTGAAGCTGTTCTTCACACGCTCCAGTCCGGCGATCAGGTCCGGATGGCCGATGGCGAATCCCACCCGCAGGCCGGCCAGGCTGCGCGACTTGGACAGGGTCTGGACGACCAGCAGGTTGGGATGGCGACCGACCAGCGGCACCGCCGTCTGCCCGCCGAAATCCACATAGGCCTCGTCCACCACGACCACCGACTGCGGATTGCCGGCCACGATCCGCTCCAGGTCGCCCATGGCCAGGGCGCGCCCCGTCGGCGCGTTCGGGTTGGCGAAGATGATGCCGCCGTTCGGGCGCAGGTAATCGTCGGCGCGCAGGCCGAAATCGGCATCCAGCGGCACCGTCTCGTGGGCGACGCCGTAGAGGCCGCAATAGACCGGGTAGAAGCTGTAGGTGATGTCGGGAAACAGCAACGGCAGCTCATGCTTGAGCAGGCCGAGGAAGACGTGGGCGAGCACTTCGTCGGAGCCGTTGCCGACGAAGACCTGCCGCGGCGCGATGCCGCCGAAGAAACCGGCCACGGCCTCCTTCAGGCGATCGGCATTGGGGTCCGGATACAGCCGCAGGCCGTCGCCGATCTCCCCACGCAGGGCCTCGAGGACGCGGGGCGCGGGACCGTAGGGGTTCTCATTGGTATTGAGCTTGACGAGGTTGGCCAGCTTGGGCTGCTCACCCGGAACGTAGGGCGAAAGATTGCGGACGACGCAACTCCAATAGGGACTCGGGACGGCGCTCATGGGGCGGTGCGGTCGTGGCTATGGACGGGGAGTCGGGAGGGCCGCCCGGGTGGGCGGAGAGTGTCGAAATGGTATCATGCGACGAACTGCAACCGGACCACGCAGCGGCCATGCGCCAAGCCGAGATCACCCGAAATACCCTGGAAACGCAGATTCGCGTCGCCGTGGATCTTGACGGCAGCGGCAAGTCCGTTCTTGCCACTGGCATAGGCTTCCTCGACCACATGCTGGACCAGATCGCCCGCCACGGGCTGGTCGACCTGACGGTCGAAGCCAGGGGCGACCTGCACATCGACGGCCATCACACCACCGAGGACGTGGGGATCACCCTGGGGCAGGCCCTGGCCAAGGCCTGGGGGGACAAGAAGGGACTACGCCGCTATGGCCATGCTTACGTGCCGCTGGACGAAGCCCTGTCGCGGGTGGTGGTCGATCTCTCCGGGCGGCCGGGACTGGTGTTCCAGGTCCCGTTCACCCGGGCGACCATCGGCGAGTTCGACGTGGACCTGGTGCGCGAGTTTTTCCAGGGCCTGGCGAATCATGCCGCGATCACCCTGCACATCGACAACCTGCGCGGCGACAACGCCCACCACCAGGCGGAAACCGTGTTCAAGGCCTTCGCCCGGGCCTTGCGCATGGCAGTCGAGACCGATCCGCGATCCGGCGGCGTGCCCTCCACCAAGGGCAGCCTCTGATCGGCCGGGCCTGCCGCCTCGGATCCGGATCCCTGTTTCCCGATAGCCTTCCCGCACTGCCCATGATGGTGTCCCGATGAATTCCAGCGTCGCAGTCGTCGATTACGGCATGGGCAACCTGCGTTCGGTCGCCAAGGCCCTCGAGCACGTGGCGGAAGGCGTGGGCGTCGTGGTCACCGACGATCCGGCGGTCGTCGCATCGGCGGGCCGCGTCGTCGTTCCGGGCCAGGGCGCCATGCCGGACTGCATGGCCCAGTTGCAGGGCCGGGGCCTCGGCGAGGCGGTCGTGCGGGCGGCGAGGGAGAAGCCCTTCCTGGGCATCTGCATCGGCCTGCAGATGCTTTTCGAGCACAGCGACGAGGGCGACGTGCCCGGACTCGGCATCCTGGCCGGCCAGGTGCGGCATTTCCCCATGGCGGACATGCAGGGCCCGGCCGGCGAGCGGCTCAAGGTCCCGCACATGGGCTGGAATCGCGTCCGGCAGGCAGAACCCCACCCGCTTTGGGAAGGCATCGAGGACGACAGCCGCTTCTATTTCGTGCACAGCTACTACGTCGAGCCGGCGACCCCTGAGGTCATCGCGGGCTCCACCGTGTATGGCATCCCCTTTACCAGCGCGGTGGCGCGCGCTAACATCTTCGCCGTCCAATTCCACCCGGAAAAGAGTGCCCAGGCCGGACTCCGACTGCTCGGCAACTTCATGCGCTGGAAGCCCTGACGCGAACCCCGCCGCCGCCCACGCCAGACTGCGACTTTTCCCCGATTTTCCTGTCCGACCCGGTCCCTCGACCTCAAATGCCATGCTCCTGATACCCGCGATCGACTTGAAGGATGGGCACTGCGTACGCCTCAAGCAGGGTGCCATGGACGAAGCCACGGTGTTTTCCGAGGAGCCCGCCGCCATGGCCCGGCACTGGATCGACCAGGGCGCCCGCAGGCTGCACCTGGTGGACCTCAACGGCGCCTTCGCCGGCAAGCCGAAGAACGAGCCGGCCATCAAGGCCATCCTCAAGGAGGTGGGCGAGGAGATTCCCGTCCAGTTGGGCGGCGGCATCCGCGACCTGGATACCATCGAGCGCTGCCTCGACGACGGGGTCACCTACGTCATCATCGGCACGGCGGCGGTCAAGAACCCCGGATTCCTGCACGACGCCTGCGGCGCGTTTCCGGGGCACATCATCGTCGGCCTCGACGCCAAGGACGGCAAGGTGGCCGTCGACGGATGGTCCAAGATGACCGGCCACGACGTCATCGACCTGGCGAAGAAATTCGAGGACTACGGCGTCGAGGGCGTGATCTACACCGACATCGGGCGCGACGGCATGATGAGCGGGGTCAATGTCGAGGCCACGGTGAAACTGGCCCAGGCGCTCAAGATCCCCGTCATCGCCTCCGGCGGCATCGCCAGCCTGAAGGACGTCAAGGCGCTGTGCGAGGTCCAGGACGAAGGCATCATGGGTGCCATCACCGGCCGCGCCATCTACGAGGGCAAGCTGGATTTCCGCAAGGCCCAGGCGGAGGCGGACAAGCTTTCCGGCCCAACCCCCTAGATCGGCTCCGTTGCGCCGCGTCGTCGCCCCGACGGGACGATCCCCGGCGCATTCCGCGGCCTGAGGATTCCATGCTCGCCAAGCGCATCATTCCCTGTCTCGACGTCAACGCCGGCCGCGTGGTCAAGGGCGTCAATTTCGTCTCCCTGCGCGACGCCGGCGATCCGGTCGAGATCGCCCGCCGCTATGACGAACAGGGTGCCGACGAGGTCACCTTCCTCGACATCACCGCCAGTTCGGACCAGCGCGACATCATCCTGCACATCGTCGAGGCCTGCGCCGAGCAGGTCTTCATCCCGCTCACCGTCGGCGGTGGCGTGCGCAAGGTCGAGGACGTGCGCCGGCTGCTCAATGCCGGGGCCGACAAGGTCAGCATGAACACGGCCGCCGTCCAGAATCCGGACCTGGTGGCCGAGGCTTCCGGCAAGGTCGGCGCCCAGTGCATCGTCGTCGCCATCGATGCCAAGCAGAGTGCGCCGGGCCGCTGGGAGGTATTCACCCACGGGGGCCGCAAGGGCACCGGGCTCGACGCCGTCGAATGGGCGCGCAAGGTCGAGTCCCTCGGCGCCGGCGAGATACTGCTCACCAGCATGGACCGGGACGGCACGAAGAACGGCTTCGACCTGGGGCTCACGCGGGCGGTCGCCGAGGCGGTGCGCATCCCGGTGATCGCCAGTGGCGGCGTCGGCAACCTGCAGCACCTGGCCGATGGCGTCACCGAAGGCCTGGCTGATGCCGTGCTCGCCGCCAGCATCTTCCACTACGGCGAGTACACCGTGCGCCAGGCCAAGGAATACATGCGTGACAGAGGCATCGAGGTGAGACTATGAGCCAGCCCAAATGGCTGAACCAGGTAAAGTGGGACGATCAGGGGCTGGTGCCGGCCATCTCCCAGGACGCGAAGACGGGCGAGATCCTCATGGTGGCCTGGATGAACCGGGAGGCCCTGGAACTGACCGCCAAGGAAGGACGGGCCATATTCTGGTCCCGTTCGCGCAAGAAGCTCTGGCGCAAGGGCGAGGAATCGGGCCACGTGCAGACCCTGCATGAAATCCGCCTCGACTGCGACAACGACGTGGTGCTGCTCAAGGTCGAGCAGATCGGCGGCATCGCCTGCCATACGGGGCGCCGATCCTGCTTCTTCCAGCGCCTAGAGGACGGCAAGTGGCTGGAGGTGGAGCCCGTGTTGAAGGATCCCAAGGAGATATACAAGTGATTGATCTCGAAGTCATCCACCGCGTTCAGCAGACCCTGCTCGAGCGCAAGGGCGCCGCGCCCGATTCATCCTACGTTGCCAGCCTCTATGCCAAGGGCACCGAGGCCATCTGCAAGAAGGTCGCCGAGGAGGCGGCCGAAGTAATCATGGCCGCCAAGGACGCCGACCGCCTGCATCTCGTGCGCGAGGTCTGCGACCTCTGGTTCCACAGCCTCGTCCTCATGACCCACATGGGCATAGGCGTGGACGACGTGATGGTCGAGTTCCGCCGCCGCGAAGGCATTTCAGGCATCGACGAGAAGCGCTCGAGGACCCATCCGTGAGCGACTGCCTGTTCTGCCGCATCGTCAGCGGCGAGATCCCCTGCCGCAAGGTGTACGAGGACGAGGATCTGTTCGCCTTCCACGACATCCATCCCTCGGCGCCGGTGCATTTCATGATCATCCCGAAACTGCACGTGGCGTCCCTGATGGACGTGCGACCGGAGCACCAGGCGTTGCTTGGCAAGATATTGCTCAAGGCGGACGAACTGGCCCGCAGCCAGGGGCTCGGCGACGGCTTCCGGGTGATCATCAACACGGGGCGGATAGGCAGGCAGGAGGTGTATCATCTGCACGTCCATATCGTCGGCGGGCCGGAGCCCCTTGGGTCCATGGTATCCCGCAAACCGCCGCAAACAGCGCAATAGGAGAGAGGCATGGGAAGCTGGAGCATCTGGCACTGGCTCGTGGTCCTGGTGATCGTGATGCTCGTGTTCGGCACCAAGAAACTGCGCAACATCGGCCAGGATCTCGGTGGAGCCGTCAAGGGCTTCAAGGACGGCATCAAGGAAGGCACGGCCGCGGCCGACAAGCCCGCCGAATCGCAGCAGGTCGGCCACACCATCGAAGGTGAGGTCAAGGAGAAGGTCAAGGGCTGACGGCTGCCGCCGGCAGCCTCCGAGCAGCGAGCGGGGAATCCCGCTCGTTTTTTTCTGGGGCGCGCATGTTCGACGTGGGTTTTTCGGAATTGATGGTCATCGCCGTAGTGGCGCTGATCGTCATCGGCCCCGAGAAGCTTCCCGGCGTGGCGCGCACCGCCGGCCATCTGCTCGGTCGCCTGCAACGCTACGTCAATGACGTGAAGTCCGACATCCATCGGGAGATGCAGCTCGACGAGTTGAAGAAGCTGCAGGAACAGGTCGCCCAGGAAGCCCGGTCCGTCGAAAGCTCCGTCCAGTCCCAGTTGACCAACGTCGAGACCTCCCTCAACGAATCCATCGCCGGCCCGCAGGAGGCGGTTGCCGAAACGGCATCGCCGTCGCATGGCGACGGGACGGGGATGGGTGCCGACGCCAGCGATGCCGGCGCCGCGCCCTTGCCGCCCATTGCCGCGGCCGACGAGCCTGTCCCCGCCGAATCGCCGAGGGGCGTCACACCGGTGCCCGCCGCCGAGACCGCCAAGTCCTGACCCGACCGAGCATGAGCGACGCCCAGGACACCTTCATGTCCCACCTCATCGAGCTGCGCAACCGGCTCATGAAGGCCCTGCTTGCCGTCATGGTGGTGTTCCTGGGGCTCGTCCCGTGGGCCGGCAAGGTCTACGACGTCCTCGCGCAACCGATGCTGGCGACCCTGCCGGCCGGCACCAAGATGATCGCCACCGGCGTCATCACGCCCTTCATGGTACCGATCAAGGTAGCCTTGCTGGTCGCCTTCGTGATCGCCCTGCCGATCGTCCTCTACCAGGCCTGGGCCTTCGTCGCCCCAGGCCTCTACGCCCACGAGAAGAAGTTCGCGCTGCCGCTGGTCTTCGGCACCACGGTCCTCTTCCTGCTGGGCATGGCCTTCTGCTACTTCTTCGTCTTCAACACCGTCTTCAGGTTCATTGCCGAGTTCGCGCCGTCCAGCATCACGCCGGCGCCGGACATCGAGCAATACCTCTCCTTCGTACTGACCATGTTCCTGGCCTTCGGCGTCACCTTCGAGGTGCCGGTCGTCGTGGTCCTGCTGGTCAAGTTCAATATCGTCGGCCTGGAGAAGCTCAAGGAAATCCGCCCCTACGCCATCGTCGGCGCCTTCGTCATCGCCGCCGTCGTGACGCCGCCCGACGTCACCTCGCAGATCCTCCTCGCCGTGCCCATGTGCCTGCTCTTCGAACTGGGCCTGATCCTGGCCCGCTTCGTCGCCAAACCCGCCGGCGCCAGCGACTACCGCCCGCCCACCGACGCCGAGATGGAACGGAGCCTGGACGACGCGGAATCGGGCTCCCGGCGCGACGGGGCCTAGCGGCTCGCCGGCGGCGCCAGCATGAACGAGGTCCTGCGCGGCAGGCTCTCCAACGATGCCGATGTCCGCAGCCTTGCCTCCTCGGCGCTCCTGCGGATGTTCGACAGCCTCTACGAGGGGGCCGTCGTCGTCGACCGGGACGGCCGCATCACCTGGATCAACGACAAGTACAAGGCCCTGATCGGCTGGAACGGGGTCGAGCCCATCGAGGGCCGGTCCATCGAGGAAGTCATTCCCAACAGTCGCCTGCGCACCGTGGCCGAGAGCGGCCAGCCGGAGATGCTGGACATCTTCAACCTCGGCTCGCGGCAGGTCGTCGTTTCCCGCATCCCCCTCCACGACGAAAGGGGGACCGTCGTCGGCGCCCTGGGCGTAATCCTTTACGACCGATTGAATGCCCTCAAGCCCCTGGTCTCGAAATTCCACGAGATGCAGGCTGACCTGGCCTCGGCGCGCAAGGAACTGGCCGGCAGCCGCAAGGCAAAATATCGTTTCAGCCAGTTCGTGGGTCTGAGCCGGGCGGCGGTGGAGGTGAAGGAGCAGGCCCGCCGCGCCGCCGAGCGGGACGTCACCGTCCTGCTCCTGGGCGAAACCGGTACCGGCAAGGAGCTGCTGGCCCATGCCATGCATGCGGCCAGCCGGCGGGCCGAGGCATCCATGGTGCGCGTCAATGCGGCCGCGATACCGGACACCCTTTTGGAAGCGGAGCTCTTCGGCGTCGCGCCGGGCGCGTATACGGGGGCAGGGCAGAAGGCCCGTCCCGGCAAGTTCGAACTTGCCGACGGGGGCACTTTGTTTCTCGACGAGGTCGGGGACATGCCGCTGCCCCTGCAGGCCAAACTGCTGCGCGTGTTGCAGGAGGGCGAAATCGAACCCCTGGGGGCCACCCGGCTCAAGGTGGTGGACGTGCGCGTCATTGCAGCGACGGGCCGGGACCTGGCATCCATGGTCGAAACAGGAACGTTTCGGGCGGACCTCTTCTACCGTCTCAACGTCCTGCCCCTCCGACTTCCCTCGCTTCGCGAAAGGCGGGAGGACCTTCCCATCCTTTGCGAATACCTGCTGGAACGGATTGCCGAGGAGGCTGCCGAACCTTTGCGTGCGGTCGCTCCGGACGGGCTCGAACGCCTGGCCGCTTACGCCTGGCCGGGGAACGTGCGCGAACTCTGGAACGTACTCCAACAGGCCGCGGCGCGCAGCGACGGGCGGACTCTCGTCGCCGCCGATTTTCCGATGATTCCGCCGGCGGCGGAAGTGAGAGCCCGATCTGCAGAGATTGGGCTGCCGGAAGGGCCGCGTCCCCTGCGTGAGGCGGTGGCGGAAGCAGAGCGCACGGAAATCCAGCGGGCCCTGGTTGCGGCCAATGGCGTCAAATCCCATGCCGCCAAGCTTCTCGGCATCAGCCGCGCCCAACTCTATGAAAAATTGACGAGTCTCGGCTTGGTGTCCGAATAATCGGACATGTCCTGGGGTGTCCGAGAATCCTGACACCTTCGTCTAGGCTATTGTTTCATATGCGGGAATGTGGCGGAGCCATCTGGTCTGTCCGGGTTTCCGGACGCCCGCTACTCCGCCAGTGCGCGCATTCCTGCCTCCGTGTGATGAATAAGTCTATATAAAACAATTGCTTGGTTTTATTGGCATGGACTGTGCAATAGTGTTTTCGATGCCGTATTCCGTACCGGCTCGGGCAAATACCCATAAAGGAGGAAGACAATGAAACGCAATTGGATGGCAGCGGCCGCAGCAGGGATGTTGGCGTTCGCCGGTTCGGCAATCGCCCAGGAATTGAAGATCGCGCTCATCGCGGGCAAGACCGGGGCCTTGGAAGCCTACGCCAAGGAAACCGAAATGGGTTTCATGATGGGCCTGGAGTATCTGACGGGCGGCAAGATGGAAATCAATGGCCGCAAGATCAAGGTCATCGTCAAGGATGACCAGGGCAAGCCCGATCTGGCCAAGGCCGCCTTGGCCGAAGCCTTCGGTGACGACAAGGCAGACATCGCGGTCGGTACGACATCGTCCGGCGCGGCCCTGGCGATGCTGCCCGTTGCCGAAGAATACAAAAAGGTGCTGGTGGTCGAACCGGCCGTCGCCGACGCGATCACCGGCGAGAAATGGAATCGGTACATCTTTCGCACTGGGCGCAGTTCCTCCCAGGACGCCATTGCTGGTGCTTTCACGCTTCCGGGCGAAGTGACCATCGCCACGCTTGCCCAAGACTATGCCTTCGGCCGGGATGGCATCAAGGCCTATAAGGATGCCCTGACCAAAGTAAATCCGAAGGCCAGCATCATCCACGAGGAGTATGTGCCGACCACCACGACGGACTTCACCGCATCGGCGCAGCGCATCTTCGACGTGCTGAAGGACAAGCCTGGACGCAAGGTATTGGTCATGATCTGGGCGGGTTCCCACCCGATGACCAAGATCGCCGACCTGAAACCGGAGCGCTACGGCATCGAACTGGCGCCAGGCGGCAACCTCTTGCCGCTTCTGAAGACTTGGAAAGGTTTTCCGGGCGTCGAAGGCTCAATCTACTACTACTACGGGTTCCCGAAGAACAAGATCAACGACTGGTTCGTCGCGGAACACCAAAAGCGTTATAAGTCGCCGCCCGACTTTTTCACGGCCGGAGGATTCGCGGCCGCCAGTGCCGTCGTCGGGGCGATTTCGAAGGCCGGATCGACGGATACCGAGAAGCTGATCACTGCCATGGAAGGCATGGACTTCGATACGCCCAAAGGCAAGATGACCTTCCGCAAGGACGATCACCAGGCCTTGCAGTCCATGTACCACTTCCGCATCAAGAAGACCCAGAACCAGACTGGCGAGTACGACCTGCTCGAACTGGTCCGGGAGATTCCCGCCTCCGAAATGCCGCTGCCCATCCGCAACAAGCGTTAACGAGCGGAAGGTCACGGGTGACGCGGAGAGATCGCGGCGCGGTCTCTCTCCTCCGCCAGCCGCATCCGCGGCACCCGTGGCCGGCCCTCCACCGGGAGCCACCATGTCCGCAACCGATTCCGCCGCCGCGGTCGCGCCGCCGGTGTTGTCCACCCACGGCCTGACCGTCCGCTTCGGCGGCCACGTGGCGGTGAACAACGTGAGCTGCGATTTCCGACCGGGCACCCTCACCGCCATCGTCGGGCCAAACGGGGCCGGCAAGACGACCTATTTCAACCTGATCTCCGGCCAGCTTCCCGCCACCGCCGGGACGGTCAAGCTGCGCGGCCAGGACATCACCCACCTGGGCGCGCCCAAGCGGACCCGCATGGGGATGGGACGGGCATTCCAGCTCACCAATCTGTTCCCCAATCTGTCCGTCCTCGAGAACGTCCGCCTGGCGGTCCAGAGCCACCGGGGACTGGGCATCAACATGGCCACCCTGTGGTTCCGCCACCACGACCTGATCGCCAAGGCCGAGCAGGTCCTTGGCCTCGTCGCCCTGACCGAAAGGCGGGACGACCTGGCCTCGGCCCTTTCCCACGGCGACAAGCGCAAGCTCGAGGTGGCCATCCTCCTGGCATTGGAGCCGGACATCTTCATGTTCGACGAGCCGACTGCCGGCATGAGCGTGGACGAGGTTCCCGTCGTCCTGGACCTCATCCATCACATCAAGTCCCGGGGCGACAAGACCATCCTCCTCGTCGAGCACAAGATGGACGTCGTCCGTTCCCTGGCCGACCGCATCATCGTCCTCCACAACGGCTACCTGGTGGCCGACGGCGAGCCGGAGGAAGTGATGGCCTCGCCCATCGTCCAGGAAGCCTACCTCGGAGCGGGGGTGGCCGATCATGTCTGAGATCCTGCTCAAGCTCGAGGGCGTGCATACGCACATCGGCCAGTACCACATCCTCCAGGGCGTGGACCTGGACGTTCCCAAGGGCGGGCTCACCGTCCTGCTCGGGCGCAACGGCGCCGGCAAGACCACCACCCTGCGGACCATCATGGGCATGTGGCATGCCAGCCAGGGCAAGGTGAGCTTCGCCGGCCAGGACATCACCGCCGCCGCGACCCCGGACATCTCCTGCGCCGGCATCGCCTACGTGCCCGAGAGCATGGGCATCTTCTCCGACCTCACCGTGCGGGAGAACCTCTACCTGGCCGCCCGCGCCGGAGAGATGGACACAGCCCGCCTGGAGTGGATCTTCGGCTTCTTCCCGGCCCTGAAGAAGTTCTGGAATTTTCCCGCCGGCAACCTCTCCGGCGGCCAGAAGCAGATGGTGGCCATCGCCCGTGCCATCGTCGAGCCGCGCAAGCTGCTGCTGATCGACGAGCCCACCAAGGGCCTCGCCCCCGCCATCATCCAGGGCATGATCACCGCCTTCCGCGAGCTCAAGGCCACCGAGACCATCCTCCTCGTCGAGCAGAATTTCAACTTCGTCTGCTCCCTCGGCGACACCGTGGCGGTCATGGACGGCGGGCGCATCGTCCACGCCGGCATGATGGCCGAGCTGGCCGCCGACCAGGAACTCCAGCAGAAGCTGCTGGGCCTTTCCCTGCACGTGCACCAATAGGACAAGCGGATGAACACGACGACATCCCCAGCGGCCGTGCCCAATGCGCACGCCGACGCCGCACTGCCCAAGGTCCGGGTGGACTACCTGCCGCTGCTCCTGGTGCCCGTGATGGCCCTGGTCATGCTGCCCCTGGTCGGCAGCTTCCCCACCTGGGTGACCCTCACCTTCGCCGGGCTGGCCATGGGCATGATGATCTTCATCATGGCCAGTGGCCTGACGCTGATCTTCGGCCTCATGGACGTCCTCAACTTCGGCCACGGTGCCTTCGTCTCCGTCGGCGCCTTCACGGCGACCTTCGTGCTGTTGCCCATGAAGGGCTGGATGGAGGCCGACTCGGCCCTCATGAACCTCTCCGTGGTCGGCCTTGCCATCCTCCTCGCCATGCTCGTCACCGGGCTCCTCGGCTGGGCCTTCGAGCGGATCATCATCCGGCCCGTCTATGGACTGCACCTGAAGCAGATCCTCATCACCATGGGCGGGATGATCGTCGCCGAACAGCTCATCCACGTCATCTGGGGCGCCGAGCAGATCTCCCTGCCGCTGCCCGAGACCTTCCGCGGCGCCTTCATCCTCGGCGACGCCGCCGTCGAGAAATACCGGCTGATCGCCGTCGCCGTCGGCCTGGCCGTCTTCCTCGCCATGTTCCTGGTCCTCAACCGGACCAAGGTCGGCCTGCTGATCCGGGCCGGCGTCGAGAACGGCGAGATGGTCGAGGCCCTCGGCTACCGCATCCGCCGCCTGTTCGTCGGCGTCTTCATGGCCGGTTCCGCCCTCGCCGGGCTCGGCGGCGTCATGTGGGGCCTGTACAAGGAGACCCTCACGGCGGCCATCGGCGGCGAGACCACGGTCCTCGTCTTCATAGTCATCATCATCGGCGGCCTCGGCTCCGTCGGCGGCTGCTTCATCGGCGCCCTGCTGGTCGCCCTGACCGCCAACTACGCCGGCTTCCTGGCGCCCAAGGTGGCCCTGGTGTCGGACATCCTGCTCATGGTGGCGGTGCTGCTCTGGCGGCCCCGCGGCCTCTATCCGGTCGCCAAGCGCTAGGAGCCCGCCATGCTGACGACCCTGCTCTCCGGCGACTTCCCCCGCAGCCGCTCCCTTTCCGTCCTCCTGCTGCTGATCCTCGTCGGACTCGCCTTCGCCCCCTTCCTCGTCTCCGGCGCCCGGGCCCTCAACGTGGCCGCCACCATCTGCGTGTTCGTCGTCCTCGTCGCCTCCTACGACCTGCAGCTCGGCTACACCGGCATCGTCTCCTTCGCCCACACCATGTTCTACGGCATCGGCGCCTATGGCGTCGGCATCGCCCTGCACGCCATGGGCCCGGGATGGGGCGCCGTGGCCCTCGGCACCACGGCGGCGCTCGCCGTCTCCCTCGTGCTGGCCCTGGTCATCGGCCTCTTCTCGCTGCGCGTGCGGGCGATCTTCTACGCCATGATCACGCTCGCCGTGGCCGCCGCCTTCGCCGTGCTGGCCTCCCAGCTTTCCGACTTCACCGGCGGCGAGGACGGCCGCAGCTTCAAGGTGCCCGAGATCCTGCAACCCGGCTTCCGCCTGGTCGACGGCGAGATCCTCGGGCGGGCCATCGACGGTCGCGTCATCACCTACTACCTGGTCTTCGCGGCCGCCCTTGCCCTGTTCCTGCTCATGCTGCGCATCGTCAATTCCCCCTTCGGCCGCGTGCTCCAGGCCATCCGGGAGAACGACTTCCGGGCCGAGGCCCTGGGTTACCGGACGGTCGTCTATCGGACCCTGGCCAACTGCCTCGGTGCCCTGATCGCCACCCTGGCCGGGGTCCTCATGGCCCTCTGGCTCCGCTACGTCGGCCCGAAGACGACGCTCTCCTTCGAGGTGATGACCGACATCCTGCTCATGGTGGTGATCGGCGGCATGGGCACCCTCTATGGCGCCGTCGTCGGCTCGGCCCTCTTCATCCTCGCCCAGAACTACCTCCAGGCCCTCATGGGCCAGGCCTCGGCCGCCCTGTCCGGCGTGCCCTTCCTGTCCCAGTTGTTCCATCCGGACCGCTGGCTGCTCTGGCTGGGCGTGCTGTTCGTGCTCTCCGTCTATTTCTTCCCGGCCGGCATCGTCGGCAAGTTGCGCGCCGGTGCCCTGGCGAGGAAACGCTAGCCGAGAAACCACCGGGCGCCGCCGCCGGGCACCCGCACCCGCACCCGCACCCGCACCCGCACCGGGAGACCCCCATGACCCTTAGCTTCGATTACCGGAACAAGCTGGTCAGCGTCGAGGAGGCCCTCTCCAAGATCAAGACCGACGACTGCATCGTCTGCGCCCTGGGCGCCGCCGAGCCCAACGGCCTGCTGGAACAGCTGCACACCATCGCCGACCGGGTCCGCAACGTGGCCGTATCCACCTGCCTGCCCATGCGCCCCTTCAAGTGGTTCATGGAGCCGGCCATGCGCGGCCACTTCGAGCACCACGCCTGGTTCTTCTCCGCCAACATCCGCAAGGCGGCGGCGGAGGCCCACACCTCCACCTACGTGCCCAACCACCTGCACTCCGCGGCCATGGATCGCATCCTGTTCCGCAAGCCCACGGTCTTCATCGGCTCCTGCACGCCGCCGGACCGCTACGGCTACGTCTGCCTGGCCTTTTCCGTCGTCTACGAGCGGGAGCTGATGGAGGCCGCCGACATCGTGATCCTCGAGATCAACGACCAGGTGCCCTATACCTGGGGCGACACCATCATTCACCTGGACCAGGTGGATTACCTCATCGAGCATTCGATGACACCCTTCGAGCTTCCCTCGCCCGAGACCGAGGATCGCGACCGGCTGATCGGCGGCTACATCGCCGAGCACATCGAGGACGAATCGACGCTGCAACTCGGCATCGGCGGCATCCCCAATGCCGTCGCCGGGGCGCTGCTGGGCAAGAAGGGCATGGCCATCCACACGGAGATGCTCACCGACGGGATGGTGGACCTCTACGAGGCCGGGGTCATCAGCCGCTCGCCCCGCAGCATGGACAAGGGGGCCATGCGAGGCAAGATGGTGGCTGCCTTCGCCCTCGGCACCAGGAAGCTGTACGGCTTCCTCGACCGCAACCCGGGCCTGGCCCTGATGCGCGGTTCCTGGGTGAACGATCCCTACGTCATCGCCCACAACCGCAAGCAGATCTCGATCAACACCACGCTGGAAGTGGACCTCACCGGCCAGGTCTGCTCCGAATCCATCGGCCACCGCCAGTACTCGGGGACCGGCGGGCAGTCGGACACCTCCATCGGGGCCCAGATGTCCGAAGGCGGCAAGTCCTTCATCGCCCTCTACTCGACCGCCGAGATCAGGCAGCCCGACGGCAGCCGCAAGACCATCTCCAAGATATCGGCGACGCTGACGCCGGGCGCCGCCGTCACGCTGCACCGCTCCAACGTCGATTACATCGTCACCGAGTATGGGGCCGTCCGCCTGCGCGGCGCGCCCATCAACGAGCGGGCGCGCCGGCTGATCTCCATCGCCCACCCGGATTTCAGGGCCGGCCTTCAGGAAGAGGCCGAGAAGCTGGGCTACCTCTGATGCGGGGAATGTCCATGGCATCGCGTCGCCCGCCGGAGCCCGGATCGTGAGCCTGGTCCGCATCGAATCGCCGGAATACGGGATCACCCGGCTCGTGCTTGCCCGTCCCGGCATGCACAACGCCCTGGTGCCGGAACTCACCGGCGCCCTGCTTGCCGCCCTCCGGGCGGTGGCCGCCGACCCCGACTGCCGTGCCGTCGTCCTCGCCGCCGAGGGGCCGGCCTTCTCCATCGGCGGCGACATGCGCCGGTTCCTGAAGGAGCGGTCCGGCGACCTCCACACCTACGCCGCCGGCCTGGTGGGCCAGTTGAACGAGGCCATCCTGGCCCTCGTCGACCTGCCGCAGCCGGTCGTCGTCGCCGTGCATGGCGTCGTCACCGGCGGTTCCATCGGCCTGGTCCTGGCGGCCGACCTCGCCTACGTGACGCCCAATGTCGCCTTCAAGGCCCATTACGCCACGGCCGGATTCGGTCCGGACGGCGGCTGGACCGCCCTCGTCGGCCGCCTTGCCGGCCGGCGCAGGGCGGCCTCGGCGCTCCTGCTCAACCGTACCGTCCGGGCCGAGGAAGCGGTCGCCTGGAGCCTCGTGAACGAGATCGTCGCCCCCGAGCGCCTTGAGGAGACGGCCCTCGCCGCCGCCCGCCGCATTGCGGCCTATCCCGTCGGCACCATGCGGGCCGCCAAGGCCCTGCTGCATGGAGACCGGGCGGCCCTGGCGGCGGACCTGGAAGCCGAGCGGCGGTACTTCCTCGGACTGATCGACAAGCCCCAGGCCATGGCCGGCGTGGACGCCTTCCTGCGGGACTTCACGGAATATCCCGATGCGACGGACTGAAAGGAGGAAAGGAAAATGCTGATTCCCGACTGGCTGGTCAAGAACGCGCGCCAATTCCCCGACAAGACGGCGCTGGTGGATCTCTTCACCGGGCGCCGCGTCAGCTACGCCGCCCTCAACGAGCGGGCCTCCCGCTTCGCCGGGTTCATGCGCGAACACTGGAAGATCCAGGCCGGCGACCGCGTTGCCGTCCTCGCCCACAGCTCCACCGACTACGTCGAAATGCTTTACGGCTGCGCCAAGCTCGGCGCCGTGATGATCTGCCTGAACTGGCGCCTGGCCGTCGAGGAATTGAAGGGCGTCCTCGACGACTCGAAGCCGTCCGCCCTGGTCTGGGGGGAGGAATTCGACGCCGCCGGCAATGCCCTGTCCGAGGCCTTCAGCCTGACCCGCCGCATGGTGACCGGCGCGCCGCGGGAGGGCGTCGCCGGCTACGAGGCCGCCCTGGCCGGGATGTCCGGCGCCACCATCGAGATGCCCTGGCGGCGCGAGGACGAGGTCTGGTACATGCTTTACACGGCCGGGACCACCGGCAAGCCCAAGGGCGTCCTGCAGACCTGGGGCATGGCCCATGTCAATGCCGTCAACAACATCGTGCACGCCGAACTGACGCGCCGCGACGTCATGCTGTCGGTATTGCCCTACTTCCACACCGGCGGCCTCAACCTGTACATGAACCCCATGCTCATGCTCGGCGGCACGACGCTGATCATGCGCCAGTTCGATGTCGAGCAGACCATGAACCTGCTCGAGACGGAGGCCACCGTCTTCTTCGGCGTGCCGGCGATCTACCTCTTCCTGAGCCAGCATCCCCGCTTCGCCGCCGCCGATTTCTCCCGCGTGCGCAGCTGGGCCGCCGGTGGCGCCCCCGTGCCCAAGAGCCTCCTCGAGCAGTACCTGGCCAAGGGGGTCACCATCTGCTTCGGCTTCGGCATGACCGAGACCGGTCCCACCGTCTTCCTGACCGACGACGCCACCGCCCGCAAGAAGGTCGGCACCGTCGGCAAGCCCGTCATGTACGTCGAGGGGAAGGTGGTGGACGTGCAGACCCGCAAGTCCGTCGGACCCAACGAGCGCGGCGAGATGCTGCTGCGCGGCCCCGGCATCACCCCGGGCTACTGGAACAAGCCCGAAGCCACGGCCAAGGCTTTCCAGGACGGCTGGCTGTGCACCGGCGACATCGCCTACGTGGACGAAGACGGCGACTTCTACATCGTCGACCGTTCCAAGGACATGTACATCTCCGGCGGCGAGAACGTCTATCCGGCCGAGGTGGAGAACGTCATCTTCCAGATGGAGGGCGTCGCCGAGGCCGCCGTCATCGGCGTCCATGACGACAAGTGGGGGGAGGTGGGCAAGGCCATCGTCGCCTTGAAGCCGGGCGCCCAGGTGACGGCGGAGCAGATCGTCGCCCACTGCCAGGCCAGGCTGGCCCGCTTCAAGGCCCCGAAGTACGTGGTCTTCGTGCCCGCCGTGCCGCGCAACGCCGCCGGCAAGATGGACAAGCCCACCTTGCGGCAACAGTACGGGAGCACGTCATGATGCGCATCGGAGAGGCCGCGGCCTATCGTCGCATGCTGCTGCAGGAGGACTTCAACCGCTTCGCCCGGCTGTCCCGCGACGACAACCCGATCCACTGCGATCCGGCCTTCGCCGCGAAGAGCCATTTCGGCGCCACCGTCGCCCACGGCATGATGCTCTACAGCTGCATCTGCAAGGGCCTGGCCGAGCTCATCCCCGGGCCGGGCGCGGTGCAGCTCGAGCAGAGCCTGATGTTCCCCAACGCCACCTACGCCCGGGAGGTCATCACCGTCGGCCTGGCCGTGGAAGGCGAAACGGACGGCGTGCTCGACATTGCCACCGTCATCACCAAGCCCGGTCCCTCGGGCGAGGCGCTGGTCACGGCCACCGGGCGCTGCCGCGTCGTTCCCGCCGGCCGGTCCGCGCCCGCGGTGCCGGCCGGGGCGCCCGCCGAGGAACCGGGGGATGCCGAGTTGTACGGCCTGCGCCCCGGCATGGCGGCCTCCAGCCAGCGCGCGTTCACCCTGGCCGACCTCGATGAATACGGCGACCTCACCGGCGACCGCAACCCCATCTACCGGGACGATGCCGAGGCCCGCGCCCGCGGCTACACCGGGCGCCTCGTGCCGCCGCCGCTGCTGGCCGGCATGTTCTCCGACCTGCTCGGCACACGCCTGCCGGGCCGCGGCACCGGCTGGATGAAGCAGGTCCTCCGTTACCCCGGCCCCGCCTATCCCGGCGAGACCCTGACCGCCAGCGTCACCATCACCCGCCTGCGGGGCGACAAGGAACTGGTCAACCTGGATACCCGGGTGGTGGCCGGCGAGGACCGGGTCGTCTGCGCCGGCGAGGCCCTGGTCCTCGTCCGCAACCTCGAAGACAAGGGGCCCAAGGACTGACTTTCCACCCTGCCGCCGCAGTCCCGGCGGAGCAACCCAGGCAATCCGGCATGAACGCAATCCAAGAAACCACCGACGTCGGCATCCTCGGCTACGGCCTGTATTTCCCCTCGCGGCGCATGACCGCCGCCGACATCTCCGCCGCCACCGAAGGCCGCTGGAGCGAGGAGGCCGTGCGGGAGAAGCTCGGCATCAACGGCAAGTCCGTCCCCGGTCCCGAGGACGGCACCCAGGAGATGGGCGCCAAGGCCGCCCTCGACGCCCTCGCCCGGACCGGCCTCGATCCCATGGAGATCGACCTGATCCTCTGCATGGGCGAGGAGTGGAAGGAGTTCCCCCTCACTACCTCCGCCATCTACATCCAGGAGCGGATCGGCGCCCACCGGGCCTGGGGCATCGACATCCAGCAGCGCTGCAACACCACCGTCGCCGCCATCAAGATCGCCAAGGACATGATGCTCGGCGACCCGGACATTTCCACCGTCATGATCGTCGGCGGCTACCGCAACGGCGACCTGATCGACTACCGGGATTCCGCCGTCTCCTTCATGTTCGACCTGGCCGCCGCGGCCGGCGCCCTGATCCTAAAGCGGCGACTGGGGCGCAATGCCGTCCTCGGCTCCCACGTCATCACCGACGGCTCCCTGGCCCGGGACGTGGGGGTCTGGTATGGCGGCACCGAGCATCCGATCGAGAAGTTTCCCGAGGCGGAACTGGCGGCCCAGCGGGCCCGCGGCAACCTGAGCCTGCGGGTCTTCGACCCGGAGCACATGAAGGCCCGGTTGAACGAGGTTTCCATGCCCAACTGGCTGGCCTGCATCGACCGGGCCCTGGAGAAGAGCGGCGGCGCCACCCGGGCCGACATCGACTTCCTCAACGTCCTGCACTTCAAGAGGTCGATGCACCTGGACCTGCTGAAGCTCCTCGGCCTGACAGCCGAGCAGTCGGTCTATCTGGAGGATTACGGCCACGCCGGGCAGGTGGATTTCATGATCTCCCTGCACGAAGGCCTGTCCCGCGGCCGCCTCAGGGACGGCGACCTGATGGTCGCCATCGCGGCCGGGATCGGCTATGTCTGGGGGGCAGTGGCGGTGCGCTGGGGGCCGGCCTAGGCGCGCCGCAGGCCGCGGACGGGTTTCCCCGCCGCCGGGGAACCGGGGAGGGCGCCTTACGCCGTCGCCGTGGCCGAGGCCGCGGCGTTGGCCGAGTGTCCCGTCTTGGTCAGGGCTTCCAGGCGCTCGAGTTCGTCGATCTCGGGCTGGCGGATGGTCCGCGTCACCGCCGCCCGGCGTGGATGGGGCGCAAAGGCTTGGGGCTTCAGGACTTCCACGAGGGTGGGCTGCCAGGTCTTCATTTCGGCTGATCCTTCAACTTTGTCGTCGATGTGACTGCGACCCGCGCCGTTTGGGGAGGGTTCCCGTCATCGATCGGGAAATTTGTTACGGCATGTATGGGCGCCCCCGGCTTTCTCAAGAGCCGGGGCGCAGGCCAAGGGAGGGGGCTATTCCCTCGGTGTCGGCGGGCGTTTGCCGATGGTGACCGGCAGTTCCAACTCGGCCCCGTCCCGCCGCAGCTTGAGCCGCGCATTCTGCCCCGGGGGGAGGGCCGCGATCACCTCCAGGACCGACTGGGCGTCCTTGATCTGCCGGCCATCCACCGACAGCAGCACATCCCCGGGCCGGATGCCCGCCTTGAAGGCAGGGGTATCCTTGCGCACCCCCGCGATCAGGGCGCCCTCGGTGCCCGGCAGACGGAAGGACTCCGCCAGTTCCGGCGTGATCTCCTGCAATTCGACGCCGATCCAGCCCCGGGTCACCGTGCCGGTGCGGATGATCTGCTCCATCACGCTGCGCGCCAGGGACACCGGTATGGCGAAGCCAATGCCCATGGAGCCGCCGCTCTGGGAGTAGATGGCCGTGTTGATCCCCACCAGGTTGCCATTGCTGTCCACGAGGGCGCCGCCGGAGTTCCCCGGGTTGATCGCCGCATCGGTCTGGATGAAGTTCTCGAAGGTGTTGATCCCCAGGTGGCTGCGGCCGAGGGCGGACACGATGCCCGAGGTCACCGTCTGGCCGACGCCGAAGGGGTTGCCGATGGCCAGCACCACGTCGCCCACCCGCAGGCTCTCGGAAGGTGCGAAGGTGATGGCGGGCAGCTTCGCGCCGGGCTCGATGCGGACCACCGCGAGGTCGGAATCCGGGTCGGCCCCCACCACCTTGGCACTGAATTTCCGTCCGTCGTGGATGGAAACCTCGATCTCGTCCGCCGCCTCGACCACGTGGAAGTTGGTCAGGACGTAGCCGTCGGGGGACACCACGACGCCGCTGCCTAGGCCCGAGCGTCGCTGGGTGCCCTCGCGGAACTGGTCGCCGAAGAAATGCCGGAACAGGGGGTCGTTGAGGAAGGGGTGGCGCGGCGTCTTCACCTCCTGGCTGGTGAAGATGTGCACCACCGCCGGCACGGCCTTCTTCGCCGCGTCGGCGTAAGTGGCCACGCTGCGGGCGTCGCCGTCCGGCGCCGGCGCCTCCTGGACCGCGACGATGCCGCCGACGGCCCGGGGCATCCGGCTCAACCACTCGGGCTTCAGGGTCTGGACGACGAACAGCACCGCCACCGCGACGGTGACCGACTGGGCGAAGATGAGCCAGAGACGTCTCATAATCTGGGAAGGCGGCGCCCGGACCCTCGGACCGTCGCCCTGTGCCGAATCCGGAGGAACCTATGCAAAGGGAAGAATTGCGCGACTACCTCGACTCCCTGCTCGAGGCGCCGCGTTTCAAGGATTATTGCCCAAACGGCCTGCAAGTGGAAGGACGCGCCGAGGTCCGCCGCCTCGTCTGCGGCGTCACCGCCAGCCAGGCCCTGCTCGACGCCGCCGTCGCCCGTGATGCCGATGCCATACTCGTGCACCACGGCTGGTTCTGGCGCTCCGAGGACGGCCGCGTCACCGGCATCCGGCGCCGCCGGCTGGCCACCGCCCTCGGCCACGACCTCAACCTCTACGCCTACCACCTGCCCCTCGAC
Source organism: Pseudomonadota bacterium (assembly GCA_052035955.1). Taxonomy (GTDB): domain Bacteria; phylum Pseudomonadota; class Gammaproteobacteria; order Burkholderiales; family Rhodocyclaceae; genus JAEUNJ01. The sequence goes on along the minus strand of JBPOHD010000013.1, from coordinate 12,222 downwards.
GCCCATGCCGAGCTGGGCAACAACGCCCAGATGGCCCGTCACCTCGGATGGCGGGTCGACGGCCGCTTCGGTGACCAGGAGGTCGGCTTCCTCGGGGCCCCCGGGGAGTCGGTGACCGCCGAGGACATGGCCCGCCGCATGGAGACCGTCCTCGGCCGCGCCGTGCTGCTGGTCGGCGACGGTGACCGGCCGGTACGGCGCCTGGCCTGGTGCAGCGGCGGCGCCCAGGGCTATTTCGAGGCCGCCATCGCCGCCGGCGTCGACTGCTACGTTTCCGGCGAGATCTCCGAGCAGACGGTGCACCTGGCCCGCGAGAGCGGCGTCCCCTTCATCGCCGCCGGCCACCATGCCACCGAGCGCTACGGCGTCCAGGCCCTCGGCGCCCACTTGGCCGAGGCCCACGGGCTCGAATGCCTCTACGTGGAGGTGGATAACCCGGCCTAGGGGGCGTGAACTATTGACAAGTCAAGTTTCTGGAATTACGATTCGAGAAACGGATTCACCAAAACGTAATTTTCCACGCACTCTCCGGCGCCCGGGCCACCGGCCGCCGGCCACCCCGAGAGAGGATGCGCCATGAGCGAGAAGAAATTCGCCTCCCAGGCCGACCTGGAGGCCAAGAAGGTCAGCTTCGACAAGCTGTCGGACAACGCCTACGCCTATACGGCGGAAGGCGACCCGAACACCGGCATCGTCATCGGCGACGACGGCGTCATGATCATCGACGCCACCGCCACCCCCGTCATGGCCCAGGACGTGATCCGCCGCGTCCGTGAGGTCACCGACCTGCCGATCAAGTACGTGGTGCTGACCCACTACCACGCCGTGCGCGTGCTGGGCGCCTCCGGCTACCGCAACGCCGGGCTGCAGCAGGTGATCGCCAGCCGCGACACCTACGACCTGATCGTCGAGCGCGGCCAGCAGGACATGGACTCGGAGATCGGCCGCTTCCCGCGCCTGTTCGACGCCGTCGAGAGCGTGCCCGGGCTGACCTGGCCGACCCTCACCTTCCAGGGCGAGATGACCCTCCGGATGGGCAAGCTGGAGGTGAAGATCATGCAGCTGGGCCGCGGCCACACCAAGGGCGACACCGTCGTCTGGCTGCCGCAGCAGAAGATCCTCTTCTCCGGCGACCTGGTGGAGTTCGACGCCGCCTGCTACACCGGCGACGCCTACCTGGCCGACTGGCCCCAGACGCTGGCCAACGTGGCCGCCCTGGGCGCCGAGAAGCTGGTCCCCGGCCGCGGTCCGGCCCTCATGAATCCCGCCGACGTCCGGCGCGGCCTGGCCTACACCACCGACTTCGTCACCGCCCTCTACACCGGTGCCAAGGAGGCGGTGGCCGCCGGCATGGACCTGAAGGCGGCCATGGCCCACACCCGCAAGCTGATGGACCCGGCATTCGGACAGGTGTTCATCTACGAGCATTGCCTGCCCTTCGACGTCACCCGCGCCTTCGACGAGGCTTCCGGCATCCGCGACCCGCGCATCTGGACGGCGGAGCGGGACCAGCAGATGTGGCACGCGCTGCAAGGGTGACGCTGCCGCAAACCCACCAACGGAGGAGGAGCGCCCCGTGCTGCAAACCTACCAGTACCCGAAGTTCGAGTATGTGAAGCCGCCCGAGCTGGGCGCCGAGAAGGTCCGCCGCGTGCCGGTGATCGTCGTCGGCGCCGGCCCCGTCGGCCTGGCCGCCGCCATCGAGTGCCGGCTGAAGGAAATGCCCGTCCTGGTGCTCGACGACGACGACACCGTGTCCGTCGGCTCCCGCGGCGTCTGCTACGCCAAGCGGGCCCTGGAGATCCTCGACCGCATCGGCTGCGGCGACCCGGTCTGCGACAAGGGCGTCTCCTGGAACGTCGGCCGCACCTTCTTCCGCAGCCAGGAGGTCTACAGCTTCAACCTGGTCCCCGAGCCCGACCACAAGCGGCCCGGCATGGTGAACCTGCAGCAGTACTACCTGGAGGAATACGAGGTCGACCGGGCCCGCCGGGCCGGCGTCGAACTGCGCTGGAAGAACAAGGTGGTGTCGGTGACCCGCCACGCCGACCACGCCTCCCTGAAGGTCGAGACGCCCGACGGCTTCTACACCATCGAGGCCGACTGGCTGATCGTCGCCGACGGCGCCCGCAGCCCCATCCGCCACATGCTGGGCCTGGAGATCGAGGGCAAGATCTTCATGGACCGCTTCCTGATCGCCGACGTGGTCATGAAGGCGGACTTCCCGGCCGAGCGTTGGTTCTGGTTCGATCCCCCCTTCCATCCCGGCCAGTCCGTGCTGCTCCACAAGCAGGCCGACAACGTCTGGCGCATCGACTTCCAGCTCGGCTGGCAGACGGACCCGGAGGAGGAGAAGAAGCCCGAGAAGGTGATCCCGCGCATCAGGGCCATGCTCGGCGACGAGCGGGAGTTCGAGCTGGAGTGGGTCAGCGTCTACACCTTCCAGTGCCGCCGCATGGGCCGCTTCCGCCACGGCCGGGTGCTCTTCGTCGGCGACGCCGCCCACCAGGTCTCGCCCTTCGGCGCCCGGGGCGCCAATTCCGGCTACCAGGACACCGACAACCTGGCCTGGAAGCTGAAGCTGGTCATGGACGGCAAGGCGCCGGAAAGCCTGCTCGACACCTATTCCGACGAGCGCACCTACGCCGCCGACGAGAACATCATGAACTCGACGCGCTCGACGGACTTCATCACCCCCAAGAGCCCGGCCAGCCTGACCTTCCGCAACGCCGTCCTGGCCCTGGCCCAGGACCACGCCTTCGCCCGCAAGCTGGTCAATTCCGGCCGCCTCTCGGTGCCCGCCTTCCTCACCGGCTCCGTCCTCAACACCCCGGACACCGACGCCTTCGCCGGCGACATGGTGCCCGGCGCCCCGCTGGACGACGCCCCGGTGATCGACAACGGCGAGGACGGCTGGCTCCTGGACAAGGTGGGCAACGAGTTCCACGCCCTCTACTTCGCCGAGGACCCGGCGACCGTGGACCAGGCCACCGTCGCCGCCCTGGGCGACCTCTCCTTCGGCCCCGTGGTCGTGCAGCCCCTGGTCGTGTCGGCAAAGCCCGGCACGGTTTCCGGCGGCATCCCGGCCCTCGAGGACCCGAGGGGCGTCGCCGCCAAGCGCTACGATGCGAAGCCGGGCACCGTCTACCTGATCCGGCCCGACCAGCACGTGGCCGCCCGCTGGCGCGCCCTCGATCCGGCGCAGGTGAAGGCCGCCGTCGCCCGCGCCACCTGCAACGCCTGAAGGAGCCCCCATGTCCCTCACCCTGACGCCCAACTTCTTCGAGCCCGGCAAGCGCTATTTCCGCGACTTCTCCCCCGGGGACGACTTCTACGAACTCCTCATCGACACCCACCGGGACCTGACGGACGCCCAGAGCGCCCAGGTCAATGCGAAACTGATCCTGCTGCTGTCCAACCACATCGGCGACATCTCCGTCCTGCGCGAGGCCATGGCCATCGCCCGGGCGGGCGTGTGACGGCCGGTCCAACCAGAGCGAACCGAGAGGAGACCCTCATGCAGATCAAGAAGATCCACCACGTGGCCTACCGCTGCAAGGACGCCAGGGAAACCGTCGAGTGGTACGGCAAGTACCTGAACATGGGTTTCATCCTGGCCATCGCCGAGGACCGGGTGCCCTCCACCCAGGAGCCGGATCCCTACATGCACGTCTTCCTCGACGCCGGCGGCGGCAACATCCTGGCCTTCTTCGAACTGCCCACCAGGCCCGAGATGGGGCGCGACCCCAATACCCCGGCCTGGACCCAGCACCTGGCCCTGGAACTCTCCTCCATGGAGGAGATGATGGCCGTCAAGGCCCGCCTGGAGGCCGACGGCATCGAGGTGGTCGGCCCCACCGACCACGCCCTCTTCCAGTCCATCTATTTCTACGATCCCAGCGGCCACCGCCTGGAGCTGGCCGTGAACACCCACACCGACGAGATGATGAAGAAGCTCGACGAGGTCAAGTGGGACATGATCAACGAGTGGGCGGCGACGAAGAAGGCGCCCCAGCATGCCCGCTGGATGCACGACGGCAGCTACAAGGCCTGGGGCAAGCAGTGAAACTCGCCACCCTCAAGCACGGCGGCCGCGATGGCACCCTGGTCGTGGTCAGCCGCGACCTGTCCCGCTGCCAGACGGTGGCCGGCATCGCCCGCACCCTGCAGGCGGCGCTGGACGACTGGGACGTCGTCGTTCCGGAGCTGGAACTGGTCTACGACATGCTCAACCACGGCCATGCCCGCCACGCCATCCCCTTCGACCCGCGCCACTGCCACTCCCCCCTGCCGCGGGCCTACCAGTGGGCCGACGGCTCGGCCTACGTGAACCACGTGGAGCTGGTGCGCAAGGCCCGCAACGCCGAGATGCCGAAGGAATTCTGGACCGATCCCCTGATGTATCAGGGCGGTTCCGATTCCTTCGTCGGCCCCACCGACCCGATCTGGGCCCTGGACGAGGCCTGGGGCATCGACTTCGAGGCCGAGGTGGCGGTGGTCACCGGCGACCTGCCCATGGGCGCTGCCCCGGAGCGCTGCGCCGAGGCGATCCGCCTCCTGATGCTGGTGAACGACGTCAGCCTGCGCAACCTGATCCCCGGGGAGCTGAACAAGGGCTTCGGCTTCTTCCAGTCCAAGCCGGCCTCGGCCTTCTCCCCCGTGGCCGTGACGCCCGACGAGCTGGGGACGGCCTGGCGCGAGGCCCGGGTGCACCGGCCGATGCGCGTGGACCTGAACGGCAAGCCCTTCGGCTGCCCGGATGCCGGCGTGGACATGACCTTCGACTTCGGCCGCCTGATCGCCCACGTGGCCCGCACCCGGGAACTGGAGGCGGGCTCCATCGTCGGCTCCGGCACCGTCTCCAACAAGCAGGGCGGCCTCTGGGGCTCCAGCATCGGGAACGGCGGCGTCGGCTACTGCTGCCTCGCCGAGGTGCGCATGTACGAGACCATCGAGTCCGGCAAGCCGGCCACGCCCTTCCTCAAGTTCGGCGACCGGGTGCGCATCGAGATGCAGGACGAGCACGGCCAGAGCATCTTCGGCGCCATCGACCAGGAGGTGGCGCGCTACCCCGGCGCCTGAGGCCCCGTCGCGGCGGGGCCGGCACCATCGCGGCGTGGCCGCCGCTCCTACAAGAGCCGAGCCGCACGGTGTTGTAGGAACGCCGCATGCGGCGCGGTGGGGACCGCTCCGAAAGGCATCGCGGCGTGGCCGCCGCTCCTACAAAAAACCCATCCGCACGGTGTTGTAGGCGCCGTATGCGGCGCGATGGGGCCGTCCCGAAAGGCATCGCGGCGTGGCCGCCTCTCCTGCAAGAGCCCATCCGCGCCATTGCCCATCCGCGGTACCATTCCCGCCTGCGCACCGATTGCCCACGAGGAAACCCCAATGGAATACGCCTTCTTCGACCGCGGCCGACTGGACCGCTTCCTTGCCCATGCCGCCGAGGCCGGCATCGCCATGCGCCTCGTCGAGGCGGAGGAGGGCGTCTACATGGCCGAGACCGACGACGACCTGCCCGACGACATCGCCGACCGGCTGGAGGACCTCTACGAGGAGCTGCTGCAGGAACAGTCGGCCGCCGCCGTGGCCGAGGGCCTGGCCGGCAAGCGCGTCGCCGGCGTGCCGGTGCAGCTGCCCGACGGCCGCCAGCGCACCATCCGCCTCGATCCGGACCTGGCCAACCGCCTGCTGGCCCATTTCGACGTGGCGGAGATCAACGCCCTGGTCACCGCCGTCGCCCACAGCCTGGCCGGCCCCGAGGAGCCGCGCCTTTGCCGGGAGCCGGGCGAGGCCGGCCAGCCCTGAGGATTCCGCGGCCCGCCGCCGCGGCGACGGCCGGCGATCAGGCCGGCGGAACCGCGTAGGCCAGCAGCACCACCTCCGCCGCCCGTTCCCGGAGCGGGACCAGCGCCTGGTAGGCCGGCGAGCGGAACCAGCCCTGCACGGCCGCCATGTCCGGGAAGCGGATCACCACCGCGTCCGGGTGGTCGAAGCTGCCCCCGAGGACTTCCTCCAGGCGGCCCCGGAAGACCAGTTCGGCGCCCCAGGGCGCCAGCGTGCCCGGCACCTGCGCCCGGTATTCGGCCCACTTCGCCGCGTCCTTCACCCGGATGTGCCCGACCACGTATGCCTCTGACATGGCATCCCCCCCGTACCCTTCATTCCCTTCGCCCGGGCTCGCCGCTTTCCGGCTCACCCCTGCTCCGGCAGGTCCTCCCGCTGCACCTCGCCGCATTCGAGCACGAAGTCCGGGCCGAAGGCCAGGCCCGGCGTCTGGAAGCCCGGCGGCGCCGTGCCGGCCAGCACCTTGGCCACCGCCCCGAGGGCCGTCTCGGACGTCCATTCCACGCCGGCCTCCGGGCCGTGCAGGCGGGCCGCCGCCCGGCGGCCCCGGGCGTCTTCCACCTCGCCGTACACATGGGTCCGCGTGCGCGCCCGGGCCCAGGCGGCCGGCCCCGGCAGCACCGCCTTCTTCAGCAGGTCGCGCACCGGCGCCATCCGCAGCAGCGGCGTGAGCAGGCGGGCGCCGGCCAGGGGCAGGCGCAGGTAGGCCGGCATGGCCATGTAGTCCGTGATGTGCGGAATGCCCGTGCTGTACCAGGCCGTGAACACGTCGCCCCAGGGCACCAGGGCTGTATTCACGGGGCCCCGCCCGAAATCCACCAGGCGGGTGCCCTCGCCGCGCCCCGGCGCCACCAGTTCGCCGTTGCGGCGCACCCGGATGCCGCCCGGCAGCAGTTCGATCATCGTCCGCTGGGTGCCGGGCGGCAGGCCCGCCGGACCGCGGCTCTGGAAGGCCAGGGTCAGCCGCGTCGCCGCCGGCAGCCGGCGGCGCAGGTGCACCGCCAGGCAATCCGTGGGCACCACGTCGAAGCCCACGCCCGGCAGCAGCATCACCCCGGCCTCGCGGGCGGCGCCGTCGAGGGCCGCCAGGGCCTCGAAGACCGGCAGTTCGCCGGTCAGGTCCAGGTAGTGGGTGCCGGTGCGCAGGCAGGCCTCGGCCATGGCCTGCCAGGTGTGGATATAGGGCCCTGCGCAATGCAGCACCACGGCGACCCGGCCCAGCGCGTTGTCCACCGCGTCCGCGTCGTCGAGCCCGAAGGCCAGGTGCTCGAGGCCCAGCTCGGCGGCCACCCGGGCGATGCCCTCGGCATTGCGGCCGGCGATGATCGGGCGCAGGCCGCGGGCGACCGCCAGGCGCGCGATGGCCTCGCCGAGGAAGCCGTTGGCGCCGTAGACCAGGAAGCTCGCCGCCCGCTCGACGGCCGGCGAGGCCTTGGGCCGGGCCCGGGCCCGGGTTTTTCGGGCGCCGGCGGCGCCGCGGGTGGGTGCCATGGTCGGGACGCTAGGCCTTCTGCGCTTCGATCAGCGCCACGTAGCTTTCCATGGCCTCCCGGCGGCTCATGCCGACCACCTTCTCCCAAGCGTCGTACTTGGCCGCCCCCACCGGGTCCCGGGGGCGGGCCCCATGCACGTCGCCGAGGGTGGCCTGCTTGTAGAGGGCATAGGAGCGCAGCAGCACGGCCGTCTCCGGGCGCACGCCGATGGCGTGGGCGTCCTCGGTGGCCTGCTGGAAACGATCTTCGAGGGTGCTCATGGTCGATGGTCCGGTCCCGTCGCGCGGGGCCTGTCAGGGAGTGTTGGGTGCCGCCGCCGGGCGGCGGCGGGAGGCGGTACGGGCGCGCGGCTGGGCAGCGGCAACGGGCGCCGGGGCGGCGATTTCCAGGCCCGGCTTCGGGGCCACCGGCGCCGGCGCCGTCGCCGGCGTCGCGGCGGGCGTGGACTGGGCCGCCGCGGCTGGCTTCGCCGCCGCCCGGCGGGCCGGCTTGGCGGGCGCCGGGGTCGCGGCCCTGGCGGCCCGGACCTTGCCGGCGGGTTTGGCCGCGGGCCCTGCAGCCGCCACGGCCGCCACGGCCGCCTTGGCCGCCTTGGCCGCCTGTCCGGCGGCCGGCTTTGCGGCGGGTTTGCGACCGGCCGCGGCGGCCTTCGCCGGCGCCGCCTTGGCCGGTGCCGCCGCGCTCGTCGCCGCCACGGCGGCCGCCGCCTCGGGCCGCGGCGTTGCGGCCGGGGTTTCCGCCGCCTTGCGCAGGTGGCGCTCGATGGCCGCCTTGAGGTCCTCGTAGGCGGCGCGCATGTCCTCGACGAAGTCCTTCATGTCCGGCATCGCCCGCCGGCAGGCGACGAAGCCGAAGTCGATGGAGCCGCTATAGCTGACCACCGTGATGTTCAGCGCGCAGCCGTGGGTGACGATGCTGATCGGGTAATAGCACTTGACCCGGGCCCCCGCGTAGTAGAGCGGCATGGCCGGCCCCATCACGTTGGAGATGGCCACGTTGCCGACCGGCGGCAGCGAGTCGGCCAGCCGCGCCCGGCCGTAGAAGCTCACCAGGGCGGAGAGGATCCACGGCATCCCCAGGAAGGGGAAGTCGTTCATCATCACGTCCTTGAAGTGCCCGAAGCGCTTCTTCACCGCCGCCAGGGATTCGCGGATGGCCGCCATGCGCTTGATCGGATCGGGAATCTGGGTGTGCAGGCTCACCGGCAGGCCGGAGACCAGGTTGGTCATCTCGTCGTCGCCCTTGTCGCGCAGGGACATGGGCATCAGGCCGACCAGCGGCTCCTTGGGCAGGGTCGCCGTCTCCTTCAGGTAGCGGCGCAGGCCGCCGGCGCAGATGGCCATCACCATGTCGTTGATCGTCGCGTCCACGCTCTTGCCCACGGCCTTCACCTCGGCCAGGGGCAGCGACAGGGTGCCGAAGACCCGCTGGTTGGTGATGGTCACGTTGAGCGGCGTGCGCGGCGCCAGCAGGCGGCGCCAGCTTTTCTTGCCGCCCTCGTCCGGCGGCGCCGCCTTCGCCTCGGCGCGCCGGGCGCGCAGGTAGCTGATCGCGTTGCGCAGCGCCGGGCCGACGATCTTCACCGTCTTCACCGCCTGCTGCACGCCGTTGGCCAGGGCCGCCCGGACCATCTCCGCGACGCCGAAGTGGATGTCCCGCTCCAGGCGGTGGCGCGAGGCCCGCACCTCGCGCGGCTCGGGCGTGATGTCCAGCACCGCCTTGACCAGTTCGATGGAGCCCTGGCCGTCCAGGGCGGAATGGTGGACCTTGGTGTAGATGGCCATCTCGCCCGACTCCAGGCCCTCGAACAGGTAGATCTCCCAGAGGGGGCGGCTGCGGTCGAGCAGGCTCGAATGCAGGCGCGCCACGTAGGCCTTGACCTGGTCCAGGCTGCCCGGCTTGGGCAGGATCACGTGCCGCACGTGATAGTCCATGTCCGGCTCGCAATCCACCCACACCGGCACCGTGATGTCGAAGGGCATGGTCTCCACCCGGCGCTGGAACACCGGCGAGATGTGGATGCGCCTGGCCAGGTGCGCCTTCAGGGTCTCGTAGTAGTCGCCCTTGAAATCCGGCGGCAGCTCGACGATGAACAGGCTGGCCACGTGCATCGGCATCTCGGGCGTTTCCAGGTAGAGGAAAGTGGCGTCCGTGGCGCTCAGGTGGCGGAAGTTCTGCATGGCGGGCTCCGGGGGATGGGGATGGCGATCGACGCGGCAAACAGGCCGCCATCATCGCACCGATGGGCGGTAAACCCAAGCGGGGCGGGCCCCCTCCCGCAGGGCGGAACGCCCGTCCCGTCTGGCTTCGCGGGCCGCGCCGGCGTCCCCGTCAGGCGTAGGGCGAGCCGTCCTTGTGGAAGAACATCCAACGTTCGGCTACGAAGCGCGCCAGGAGGTCGTCGTCCGGATAGTCCACCGCGTCGCCCGGCTGGCGGTCGCCCACCTCCAGGTAGGCCACCTCCTCCGCCGTCTCATTGACCAGGTGGTGGCCGTCGCCGCTGCCGCCCTTGAAGCCGGCGCACATGCCGGGCCGCAGCGGCGTGCGCCCGGCATCCGTCACCAGGGTCGGGCAGCCTTCGAGCACGTAGATGAATTCGTCCTGCACCGCGTGGGCGTGGCGCAGGGCGGATATCGAGCCGGGTGCCAGGCGGGTGAGGTTCACGCCGAAGCTGGCCAGGCCGAAGACCTCGCCCAGGGGTCGCTTCTGGCGGCTGGCCACCCGCGCGGCGAAGGGTTCCGGATAGTTGGAGGGCTTGGCGCGCAGGGGCGCCGCCGCGGCGTCGATGGCGACGGGGGGGAGGGGGTTTGCGGGGTCGGTCATGGGGCCTCCGGGAAAGGACGTGGAGTATGGCGACGTTCGGCGATCGCCTGGGCGCTCCGGCGACCCATCGATGCGGCAACCGGGCACTGCCGCGAGGCTACGCTCTTTGCCGGGACCACGCATGGACGGGGGGCCGGGATCCCGGCCCGGACGCGATCCGGCGGGCCGCGGGTTCTCCGTCAGGCGCGCCGCGGGGCGCCCGGGCCGTCGCAACTAACCGGCATGCTCCCTGGCGAGGGCCGCCGCCACCCGGCCGATCAGCTCATGGGGGATCGGCTCCCGGTAGGGGAAGCGCAGGTTGCCCTTCGCGTTCCTGAACCGGGAAAGCTCCCGGACGAGGGCGGCATCCTCGCGGACCGGCGGATAGACGCCCAGGTGGTTCGCGAAGGCGGCGAAGTAGAAGAAGATCCTGCCCGCCCGGTATGCCGGCATGTTGTAGCCGATGCAGCGCTCGGCCCCGGGCACGGCCGCCTCGACCCGGGCCTGCACCTCGCGCAGGATGCCCCGCAGGTCCTCGGGCGCCGCCGCGATGTACTGTTCGTGGGAGGTGAACCGGGGCCTCATTTCCCGTCGAGCGCAAGCTTCGCCCCCAGCCCGGCGAAGGTGGCCGCGAAGCCCCGGCGCAGCCAGGCCTGCACCCGTGGCGATTGCACGACCTTGCGGCGGAACAGGTGCGCCAGGAAGCCGTAGATGACGAACACGACGAAGGTCATCGCCATGAAGATGGCGCTCAGCACGAGGAGCTGCAACAGCGGTTCGCCCGCCTCCGGAGGAACGAACTGCGGCAGGAAGGCGAGGAAGAAGATCGTCAGCTTGGGGTTGAGGATGTTCAGGAGGAAGGCCTTGGCCACCAGGCCGGCGCCCGAACTCCCGGACAGGCTTTCATCGACCGCGAAGGCCGATTCGTCGCGCCAGGTCGAATAGGCGACATAGAACAGGTAGGCGACCCCCGCGTACTTGAGCACCTGGAACGCCACGGCGCTGGCATGCATGACGGCCGCCAGGCCGAGCACCGTCGCCATCAGGTGGGGGACGATGCCGAGGGTGCATCCGAGCGCCGCCAGCACGCTCGCCCGGCGGCCCCGGACCAGGCCCGTCGACACCGCGAACAACACGCCCGTGCCCGGGATGAGGACCACGACGAGGGAGGTGACGAGGAACTCCAGGCTGATCATGGGGCGATGCTCCGGCGGCTCGAAGGCTCAGCCTTCGGCCTGGAATGCGGCATGGAATCCGACGCGGCCCCGGGCGGATAAACCGCCCAGCGCCAGCGAGAGGACGAACTGGGGAGGAACACCCTCCAGGACCAGGGCGGGATCGTTCCCGAACCCGAACCGGGTGTAGAACGCCGGGTCGCCCACCAGCACGCAGCCGTTCGCGCCGAGCTTGCGCAGTTCGGCGAGGCCCTGCTCCACCAGGGCCCGCCCGATGCCCTGGCCCTGGCGCTCCGGTTCGACGGAAATCGGGCCCAGGCCGTACCAGCCGGCAGAACCGTCGCCGACGGTCAGCGGCGAGAACGCCACGTGCCCGACGATCCTTCCGGCCTCTGCGGCCACGAGGGAGAGCGAAAGGGCCTGGGCCGCCCGCAGCGCGCGGATGATGAACTGCTCCGTCTGATGGCTGTACGGATGGGAGAGGAACGCCCGGCGGGTGACTTGCTCGATCGGGTCCTCGTCGCCGGGCGCCTCGGGTCGGATGGTGATGGTCATGGGGTTAACGCGTCTGAATGGACCCGCCGGCGCGGATTCATGCCCGGGTCAGGTCGGGGGGCGGCGTCGCCGCTCGACGTCGAAGCTCAGGGGCGCGAAGTCGGCTTCTCGGCGGAGCGGCCCCTGGAGCGCCGGGTTGCGGCTTGTGCGTCGACATAGGCGTCGATGAGCCGCCGAATCATGCGTTGGTACTGCGTGTGATGCTTGGTGGCCTCCGACTTGAAGAACTCGATGCTCTTCTTGCTCAGCGCCAGGGTTACCTTCACGCCTTCCTCGCGAAAGGCCAATTCGGCTGGCGAAGGGAGAAAGTCCGCAATCACCTGGACCTTGCCGAGGGGTTCATCGGTGTA
>JBPOHD010000074.1:0-28882 GCA_052035955.1 Pseudomonadota bacterium | reverse complement strand
TCGGGACCGCCCCCATCGCGCCGCATGCGGCGCTCCCACAGGGACCGCCCCACCGGTTCTCGTAGGAGCGGCGGCCACGCCGCGATGCCTTTCGCAACAGCCCCCATCGCGCCGCATGCGGCGCTCCCACAGGGACCGCCCCACCGGTTCTTGCAGGAGCGGCGGCCACGCCGCGATGCCTTTCGCAACAGCCCCCATCGCGCCGCATGCGGCGCTCCCACAGGGGCCGCGCCAACGGTTCTTGTAGGCGGCGGCCACGCCGGGCAGCCCCAAACCCGGACGCCGATCGCTGCGCCGCGTTCAGCCCTGCAGGGCTGAACGCAGTGCGCTGCCGTTGATCAGCCGCGAGAGCTTGTCGGCGTATTGGGGATCGGTGGCGTAGCCGGCCTTCTGCAGGGCCTGGGCGAAGGAATTTCCGTCCCGGGCCTGGAGGGCGCCGGCGTAGCGGGGGTTGGTGAGCAGCAGGCCGGCGTAATCGCGGAAGGCCTCGGCATAGGAGCCATAGGCGCGGAAGCGCTCCACCTGGCGCTGGGGCTGGCCATCCACGTATTCGGTGGTGGCGGCCTCGGCGACTGCGCCGGTCCAGCCGCGGCCGGCCTTGATGCCGAAGAGGTTGAAGCTGGTGCGGCCGTCGGCCAGGCGGGGCTCGGAACGGCCCCAGCCCGTCTCCAGGGCGGCGTGGGCCACCAGGTACTGGGCCGGGATGCCGGTGCTGCGGCTGGCCTCGACGGCATCGCGCCAGACGCGGCCGACGAACTCCCGGGCAGCGGCCGGCACCTCGCCATTCTGGGCGCCGGGACTGCCGGGGGCGGGCGCCGCGCCGCCGGGCTGCGCCGGCTGGGCGGGGATGGTGTCGGTGCCGAAGGGCCGGGCGCCCTCGCCGTCGCGCAGCGGCAGGGGCGTGCCGCCCGGCGACAGGCGCAGGCCGCGCGGCGGCGGGTCGAGGGGCAGCTTGTCCAGGACCTCGGCGGCATCGCCGCCATTGCGGGAAAGCTGCTTCTCGATCAGGGCGGCCAGCCCGGTGCCGCTCTTGGCCGACATCACCTGGGCCAGCTGCTGGTCGAGCAGGGATTCGTAGAGGCGGGTCTGCTCGGAATCGAAGAGGCCTTCCCGGGGCGTTGCGTCGCGCATGGACTTGAGGACCATCTGCAGGAACAGGGCCTCGAACTGCTGCGCGGCCGCCCTGAGGGCCTTGGGATCGTCCTTCTTCACCGCCCCCTTGAGGGCGGAGAGGCTGTTCACGTCGAAGACGTTGGGGGTGGCGGCGGCGGGCGTCATCTATCGCCGCCCGGGTTCGCCGCGCGACGACGCGAAGGAACGCCAAGAAAATCCGATGCATTTCCACCGGATCCCTTTGCGGCCCTTTGCTGCTTTGCGTCTTTGCGTTGGAGCTTTGCCACTTGTCGAGCCTCTCACCGGCAAGTCCCGCGTGGTCCGTCGAGCAGGCCGGCAATTCCTGCCGAGATCAGATGATTTCCAGTTCCGCCCGCAGGGCGCCGGCGGCCTTCATGGCCTGGAGGATGGCGATCAGGTCCTGCGGATTGGCGCCGATGGCGTTCAGGGCCTTGACCACGTCGGCAAGGCTGGCGCCGGGACGCACGTTCACCAGGGCTCCGCCTTCCTGCTTGATGTCCACCTGGGCGTTGGTGACGCCTGCGGTCTGCCCGCCGGAGAGGGCGCCGGGCTGGCTGACGGCATTGTCGGCGCTGACCGAGACGGAGAGGTTGCCGTGGGCGACGGCGCAATTGTCCAGCGTGACGCGCTGGTTCATGACCACCGAACCGCTGCGCGAATTGACGATGACCTTGGCCGGCATCTGGGTCGGCGTCACGTCCAGGTTCTCGATGCGGCCCAGGAAGCCCACCCGGTCGTCGGCGCCGGCGGGCGCCCGGACGCGGACCTGGCGGCCGTCGGAGGCGCTGGCCGTGCCCTGCCCCATGGCCTTGTTGATGGCCTCGACGATGCGCTGGGCATTGCCGAAGTTGGTGTCGTTGAGGTCGAAGTAGACGAACTCCCCCTGGCCCAGCGGCGTCGGCACCTCGCGTTCGACGGTGGCGCCGCCGGCGATGCGGCCCACCGACAGGTGGTTGATCTGCACCTTGGAGCCGCCGCCGGAGGCGCCGGCGCCGTTCACCACCAGGTTGCCCTGGGCCATGGCATAGACATTGCCGTCGGCGCCCTTGAGGGGCGTCAGGACCAGGGTGCCGCCCTTGAGGGACTTGGCGTTGCCGATGGAGGAGGCGGTGACGTCGATCTGCTGGCCGGAGCGGGCGAAGGGCGGCAGGCTGGCGGTGACCATGACGGCGGCGACGTTCTTCAACTGGAGGCTCTGCCCGGGCGGCAGGTTCACCCCCATGTTGGAGAGCATGTTGATGATGCTCTGGACGGTGAAGGGCGTCTGGGTGGTCTGGTCGCCGGAGCCGTCCAGGCCGACGACGAGGCCGTAGCCGACGAGCTGGTTGTTGCGCACGCCGGCCACGGAGGCCAGGTCCTTGATCCGCTCGGCGCGGGCGGCGTCGGCCACCATGAGGCCGGCGAACAGCCACATGAGGGCGATGAGGATTTTGTGGGTGAGGCTCATGCCGTCTTCTCCTTCAGCCTGCCGGCCCGCGGGGATTCGCGGGGATGCTCGCGGTGGCCGGCATGATCGCAGTCCGTCCCCCGGTCAGAAGGGCAGGAAAGAGAGGAAAAACCGCCCCAGCCAGCCCATCACCTGGGCGGTGTCGATGAAACCGTTGGCCTTGTACTCGATGCGCGCGTCCGCCACCTGGGTCGAGGACACGGTGTTGGCGCCGGTGATGTTGTTGGGATTGACGACACCGGAGAAGCGGATGAACTCCTCGCCCTCCTTGAGCCCGATCTGCTTCTCGCCCGACACGAGGAGGTTGCCGTTGGGGAAGACCTCGATGACGGTGACGGTGATGGTGGAGACGAAATCGTTGGTGGAGCTGTTCTCGCCCTTGCCGGCGAAGATGTTGCTGTTGTCGGCCGACACGTTCAGGCCCTGGGTGCCCTTGAAGGGGACGCCGACCAGGGTCGGGATGGTGGCATCGACGGAATGGGTGCGCTCGGCCTTGGTGTCCGACTTCTTGGAGGCCTGGGTCTTCTCGCTGATGTTGATGGTGATGGTGTCGCCGACGAAGCGGGCCCGGCGGTCCTCGAACAGGGGTCGGCTGGAGGCGACGTTGTAGATCGAGCCGTTGTTGTACAGGGAGCCGGTGCGCGTTTCCGGCCGGATGGTCATGGGCTGGTGCACGGCGGTGGGGGGCGCGGTGGTGACGCAGCCGGCAAGGCCCCCGGCGAGGGCGAGGAGGGCGGCGGTGGCGAGGAGCCGTTTCATGGTCTTGTCCTTACAGCTGGGTCAGGCGGCCGAGCATGGCGTCGGAGGTCTGGATGGCGCGGGAGTTCATTTCATAGGCCCGCTGGGTCTGGATCATCGACACCAGTTCCTCGGCGACGTTGACGTTGGAGGTTTCCACGTAGCCCTGGTTGAGCAGGCCGGTGCCGTTGGTGCCCGGGGTGTTGGGGGTGGGGGTGCCGCTGGAGGCGGTTTCGACGAAGAGGTTCTCGCCGGCACTCTGCAGGCCGCCCGGATTGACGAAGCTGGCCAGCTGGATGGTGCCGATCTGGGTGGGCGCCGCGGTGCCGGGCTGGGTGACGGAGACGATGCCGTCGCGGCTGATGGTCACCGTCAGGGCGTTGGCCGGGATGGTGATGGCCGGCGACACCGGGTAGCCGCTGGAGGTCACCACCTGGCCGGTGGAATCGCGCTGGAAGGCGCCGTCGCGGGTGTAGGCGAGCGTGCCGTCGGGCATCTGGATCTGGAAGAAGCCCTGGCCGTTGATGGCGATGTCCAGGGCGTTGTCGGTGCGGGTCAGGCTGCCCTGGGTGAAGATGCGCTCCGTGGAGATGGGCCGCACGCCGGTGCCCAGCATCAGGCCGGAGGGAATCGTCGTCTGCTGGGAGGAGGCGGCGCCCGGCTGGCGCAGGGTCTGGTAGAGGAGGTCCTCGAAGACCGCCCGGGCGCGCTTGAAGCCGTTGGTGCTGACGTTGGCCAGGTTGTTCGAGATGACGTCGAGCTGGGTCTGCTGGGCGTCCAGGCCGGTCTTGGCGATCCACAGGGAACGTATCATTCTTTTGTCCTATCGGCTGGAAATGACCTGGGTGGCGGCCCGGTCGTCGGCCTCGGCGGTGGTGATCATGCGCATCTGCATCTCGAACTGGCGGGCCAGGGAGATCATGGTCACCATCTGCTCGACGGGATTGACGTTGCTGTTCTCGAGGTAGCCGGCCGCCACGGCGGCCTTCTCGTCCACCGGCGCCGGATCGCCGCCGCGCAGGCGGAAAAGCCCGTCCTCGCCCCGAACCAGGTCGCCTTCCGGCGGATTGACCAGCTTGACCCGGCCGACGTTGTTCACGATGTTCTGGGCGCCGGTCTCGGGAATCACCGAGACGGTGCCGTCCCGGGCGATGCTGACCTTGACGTCCGGCGGGATGCTGATCGGCCCGCCGTCGCCCTGGACCGGAATGCCGCCGCGGGTCTGCAGGACGCCATTGACGTTCAGTTCCAGGCTGCCGTTGCGGGTGTAGGCCTCGCTGCCGTCGGGCATGGCCAGCGCGATCCAGCCCTTGCCCTGCATGGCCAGGTCGAGTTGCCGGCCCGTGTAGTTCATGGGGCCTTCGGAAAAATCCGTGTGGGTGCTGGCGTCGACGACGAAGGCCCGGGTCGGCAGGGCCGCGGGTTCCCGGTTGTGGGTCTGCACCTGGACGGCGCGCAGCCGGTGTTCCTCGGCCTTGTAGCCGGTGGAGGTGACGTTGGCCAGGTTGTGGGCCACCGCCGCCTGCCGCCCCAGGGTCTGGGAGGCGCCGGTCATGGCCGTGTATACCAGTCGATCCACGCGTCTTCCTCGTCAGTCGCCGCCGCTCATGCCATCCGTATCAACGCAGGTTCACCAGGGTCTGGAGGATCTGGTCCTGGGTGCGGATGGTCTGGGCATTGGCCTGGTAGGCCCGCTGCTGGGTGATCATGCTGACCAGTTCGGCCGTGAGGTCAACGTTGGATTCCTCGATGGCCGCCGACTGGACGACGCCGTTGGAGCCGGTGCCCGGCGCGCCGACCAGGGGCGCCCCGGACTCGGAGGTCTCCTGCCACTGGTTGCCGCCGATGGACAGCAGACCATTGGGGTTGTTGAACTTGGCCAGGGTGATCTGCCCCATGTTGCGCGACTGGCCGTTGGTGAAGCGGCCCTGGACGACGCCGTCCGGGCTGATGTTCACGCCCGCCAGCCGCCCGGAGGAGAAGCCGTTCTGGATCATCTGGGTGACGCCGAAGGTGCTGCCGAACTGGGTGCAGCCGGCGAACTCGATGTCGAAGGCCATGGGATTGGCGCCGGTGCCTGTGTTGATGCCGGCCTGGGCGAAGGCGGTGACGCCCGTGGTGCCGCCCGTGGCGGTGAAGTTCAGGTTGTCCGGACCGAGATCCACCGGCACGGCGATCTGGGGACCGGTGACCCGGTAGTAGACGTCCCAGCTGTTGGCCGCGGCCTTGCGGAAGTACATGGTCAGCACCTGCGGAACGCCCAGGCTGTCGTAGGTGGTGACCGAGGTGGAGCTGTTGTAGGACAGCGGATCGGCACGGCTGAAGGCGGGGCCGGGGACGCTCTCGCGGGAATCCAGGTTCAGGCCGACGGTGATCGAATCGGTGGTCTTGGGCGTCAGGTCCGAGGGATCGATGTAGATGTCGGTCGGGGTGGACTGGACGATGATGCCTGCGGGATCGACGGTGAAGTCGGACGGGTAGCCCTGCAGCCGGTAGCCGGCGGCATTGATGATGTAGCCGCTCTTGTCGATCTGGAACTGGCCGTTGCGGCTGTAGCTGATGGCGCCGTTGTTGGACATGATGAACATGCCGCCGCCGTTGATCGCCACGTCGAGGGCGTTGTTGGTGACGGTGATGTTGCCCTGGGTGAATTGCTGGGCCACGTTGGCCACCGAGGCGCCGATGCCGATCTGGCTGGCGCCGGCACCGGCCAGGGAGGCGGCGAAGACGTCGGCAAATTCGCCGCGGGCGGACTTGAATCCGACGGTGCCGGAGTTGGCGACGTTGTTGCCGATGGCGTCGAGCGCCTTGGAGGAAGCGTTGAGGCCGCTCAGGCCTTGCTGGAATCCCATTTTTTCCTTCTCCCGATCAGAGGATCTGCTTGACGTCGGCCATGGTCACGAGGCCCATGCTGCCGAGATTGAGGCTGACGCCCAGGGTCGAGCGGTTCACGCTGGACACCGTGCCCAGGGCCAGCGCCGTGGCGCCGACCTTGCTGGCGCCCTGGGTGGCGGCCACCTCGAACTTGTAGGCGCCGTCGGCGGCGGTGGCACCGCTGTCGGTCTTGCCATCCCAGGCGAAGCCGAAGACGCCGGCCTTCGCCGAGCCGAGGTCGAGGCTGCGCACGGTCAGGCCGTTGGCATCCTTGATGGTGACCACCACCTTGTCGGCGGCCGAGTCCATCTCGATGCCGCCCAGGGCCTGGCCGGAGGCGAGGCTCAGGGAACTCCCGGGCACCAGCACGTGGCGGCCGACGAGGTTGGCGGCCTGCATGGCCTGGGAATCGACATTGCCGGAGAGCAGGGTCTGCAGGGTGGCGTTGAGGCGCTCGATGCCGTCCACGGTGCTGATCTGGGCCAGCTGGGAGGTCATCTGGGCGTTGTCCATCGGATTCAGCGGATCCTGGTTCTTCAGCTGGGTCGTCAGCAGGGTCAGGAAACGGTTCTGGGACTCGCTCATGGCGCTGGTCTCGGTCGCCGAGCTCGCCTTCTGGTTCAGGGCGTTCCAGACGGATTGCGCGCTGGCGGCAGTGGCGTTGGTGGTGGTGCTCATGGTTCTTCCTTTACTGGCCGATGGCCAGGGTCTTCTGCATCAGTGCCCTGGCCGTGTTCATGACCTCGGCATTGTTCTGGTAGGCGCGGGAGGCCGAGATCATGTTCACCATCTCGTCCACCACGTTGACGTTGGGCATGGTGACGTAGCCCCTGTCGTCGGCGGCCGGGTTGTTGGGCTCGTAAACCAGTCGCGGCGGAGCGACGCTCTCGACCACCTGGGTAACCCGGACGCCCAGGCCGCCGCCCTCGACGGGGGTGGCCTTGAAGACGACCTGCTTGGCCCGGTAAGGCCGGCCGTCGGCGCCGACCAGGCTGTCGGCATTGGCGAGGTTGCTGGCCACGGCGTTGAGGCGGGCCGACTGGGCGGTGAGGGCGGAACCGGCAATGGCAAAGACGTTGCTGATGCTCATGGTGTCCTCACTGGCCCTGGATGGCGGTGCCCAGGTCGCGCAGGCGGCCGCGGACGAAGGTGATCAGGGCTTCCATCTGCATGGCGTTCTCGGCGAAGGCGGCCCGCTCGACGTCCATGTTCACCGTATTGCCGTCCACCGCCCCCTGGAACTCGGTCCGGTAGCGCAGGGCGCCGGACCAAGGGCCGTCGTCGGCGCCCGGCAGGTGGCCGGCACTGGTGCGGGCCAGGGCGACGCTGCCGTTCCCATCGCGCGCGCCCTGGGCGGCGGCGAGGGCCGACTTGAAGTCCAGGTCCCGCGCCTTGTAGTGGGGCGTGTCGGCGTTGGCGATGTTGGAGGCGAGCAGCTCCTGGCGGTAGGCCCGGGCATTGAGGGCGGTGCGCTGGAGGCTGAGTTCGCTGTCGAGACGATCGATCATGGCAGGGTTCGCAAGGAGTCGAACCATGGATAGCAGGCGCCGTGCCAGGCCGGCAGCCGCCTGGAAAGCCGCGCCGTTGCTGGGCTCCCTGGCGGACGGGCGCCGCATTGCCGGCAAGGACGGCAGGCGGTCGGCAATTCTTGCCGCGGGGGAGGCGGCATGTTCGGCGTGTGCCGGCCCGGACGAATTGGGCCGGTTTGCGCCCGGTACCCGCGATTGCCAGGGGTGCCGGAGCATGCTTCAATCACGCCACCATGCCTGCCTCCCGACGTCGGCGCACTGCCCATTCCATCGTCTCGAGTTCGGTCGCCGTCGCGCTGGCGTTGCTGGCCCTGTCAGCCCCCCCGGCGTCCGCCCGCCAGGACCCGGCGGCGGTGAGGAAGGCGGTCGAGGACTACATGCGCGTGCAGACCCGCGGGCTGCCCGGGACGGTCACGGTGAGCGCCGGTGCGGTGGATCCGAACAACCAGTTGGCGCCCTGCGCCGCCCTGGAGGTGGCGATGGCCCCCGGCGCCCGGGCCTGGGGCAGGTCGAGCGCCGCGGTCTCGTGCCCCGGCGAGGGCGGCTGGAAGATCTTCGTGCCGGTCCAGGTGCGGGTCCAGGGCGAATATCTGGTCCTGGTGCGGGCGGTACCCCAGGGCCAGGCCCTGGTCGAGGCCGACCTGGGCCGCCAGACCGGCGACCTCACCGAACTCCCGGCCGGCGTGCTGACGGACGCGGCCCAGGCCGTCGGTCGCACGGCGACCATGGCGCTGCAACCGGGACGCCCCCTGCGGGGCGACCTGCTGCGCCAGGCCATGGCGGTGCTCCAGGGGCAGAGCGTCAAGGTGGTTTCGGGCGGTACGGCCTTCCAGGTCGCCAACGAGGGACGGGCCCTCAACAACGCGGCACCGGGCCAGGTAGCCCAGGTACGACTGGCCAACGGCCAGGTCATTAGCGGCATCGCCCGGGCGGGCGGGATCGTGGAAGTGACCTACTGACGTGAAAAGCCGAGGCCCCGGTATATCCCGACAGCACCGGGACGCGAAGCCTCCCCTGCAGAGCCGTGTCTGCGGCGCCGGTGAAGGCCTTGCCTGCGTTCCACCCGCCGTCCCGGGGGGCCGCGTGGCGAGGAATCACGGTTGAATTACAATCCGCCGACCGATGCAGCGCCGGCCTCAAGTTTTCCGGCCCCGGGCCGTAACTCCGGACAACCCCCGAAAGCCAACAGAGGATCCACCGTGAAGATCGACAACTCCGTCAAGTCCGTCGGCCCCCTGGGCGGCGGCGAAGCGCGGCCCCGCGCGACCGGCGCCCCGGCCCAGCCGGCCGCCCCGCCCGGTGCCCAGGTGCAGTTGTCGGCCCTGGCCGGCCAGATGGAGAAGATGGAAGGCCTGATGGCCGAGACCCCGGTGGTCGATGGCGCCCGGGTCGCCCAGATCCGGCAGGCCATCGCCGAGGGTCGTTTCGAGATCAATCCGGACAAGATCGCCGACGGCCTGATCGCCAGCGTCCGCGAGATGCTGGAGCGCAACAAGTCCTGATGCCTGCAACGCCACCGGCCGAACTGATCCGGCAGGAGGCGGAAGTCCTGGGCGGCTTCGTCGCCCTGCTCGACGAAGAACAGCGCCTGCTGATCGATGGCGACGTCGATGGCCTGCCCTCCCTGGTGGAACGCAAGAATGCCCTCGCGGCGACCCTGGCCCGCCTGGCCGGCGGGCGGGCCGCCCGCCTGCGCGCTGCCGGATTTTCGGAAGACGCGACGGGCATGGACCGCTGGCTGGCGGCCGATGCGGCGGGACGCGCCGCCTGGCAGCATCTGCTGCCCCTCGCCTCGCGGGCCCGGGAACTCAACGAACTGAACGGCAGGCTGATCGCCGACCGGCTGCAACGCAACCAGTCGGCCCTGGAAGCCCTGCTTCCCGCTTCCCGCACCCAGGCGGCCCTCTACGGGCCCGACGGGCAGACCTCGGTCCCCGGCGCCGGCCGTTCCCTCGGCAGCGCCTGATCCCACCTCGGAAAGACAAACCCCGCCTCGCGGGCGGGGTTCGCTTGCCTGGCGGCGACGGCTTCAGGCCTGACGCTTGCGCCGGGCGGCGGCGCCGAGGAGTCCCAGCCCGGCCAGCATCATGGCGTAGGTCTCGGGCTCGGGGACCGGCGCGGCATGGAAATTCACCTCGTCCACGAAGGTCCACGGGCCGTCGTAACTGAAGCGCAGCGACAAGCGGACGCGGTCGCTGTTGATATTCAATCCGTCCAGGGTGAGGAAGCCGTGGGGATCGGTGGACAGCCAGAAGCGGTCATTGGCCGAGTCCTCCGGCACGTTCAGGCTGCCCGCCGCGACCCAGGCACCGCCTTGCCACTCATACACGTCGACGGACGGCAGGACGACGTCGGTCAGGTCGTCCTGGGTGGTACCGATCTCGATCCGGCCGATCCGCATCTTGGCGACGAAATCGAAATCGATATTGACCGGACTGTCGCCCAACCAGCCCACCCACTCGTAGGCTCCGCCATTGCCGAGGTCGGCCCCCCAACCGGCGACGCCCACGGCGCCGTCGATCAGTTGCGTGCCCGTGAGGGCGCCGGCGCCGGCGGAATCGTGGTAGCAGAAGGTGCCGCAATCGGTATAGCGGTCGAAGACGTAGCCGAGCGGAATGATCTCGGTGCCGGCGGATGCCGGAGTCGACAGCGCCGCCAGGGCACTGACCACGCCGGCAAAGTAAAGAGAACTGCGCATGCGAACCACTCCCATGGTTGTATCGTCCGGCCGCAATTTAGGCCAGCCTCCGGTCCTCGGCAATAGTCCGAACGGACTATCGCCACCGCGTTCACCGCGGCGAGGGTAGACCGGCGCCGGGCGCCGGCGCATCCGGCGTCTGGGATTCGATGCTGATTGCCACCCTCCGGTTGCGGGCCCGGCCGTCCGGAGACGCGTTGTCGGCGACGGGACGTTGGTCGGCATGGCCAGTCGCGGTCAGGCGCCGCGGATCGACGCCGGTATCGATGAAGAGGCGCACGACACTGGACGCCCGCACGCCCGACAGTTCCCAGTTGGAGGGAAAGAAGGCGTTGCTGATGGGCGTGTTGTCGGTGTGTCCCTCGACGGTGATCGGGAAGTCGGTCGGCGCCAGGATGCGGCCGACGGCGGCGAGGGCCCGCACGGCGACGGGATCGAGGCGGGCATCGCCGGGGGCGAACAGGACGCTGGCGTTGATGTCGATGGTGATGCCGAGGGCCGTTTCGGTGACCTGGACCAGGCCTTCCTGGACCAGGGGACCGAGGGCCTCACGGACATCCTTGGCGATGTTGCGCATCTTCTCGCGGTTCTGCCGCCGCGCTTCCTCGATCTTCGGGTTGGGCGTGGTGTTGATGATGGGCCGCCGGGGGACGATCTGGATCGGCATGGCGGCGTTGGGATTCAGCGCCACCTGGGCCCCGCCGGTGGCGCCGGGAACATTGCGGAAGGCGGAGACGAGGGCGTCCGAGAGCACCCGGTACTTGCCCTCGTTGACCTGGGAGATGGCGTACATCACGACGAAGAAGGCGAACAGCAGGGTGATGAAATCGGCGTAGGAGACGAGCCAGCGCTCGTGGTTCTCGTGTTCGTCCTCCTGCCGGCGGCGGGCCATGGTTCAGCCTTCCGTTCGGTGATCGCGGCCGCTGTCGAGGCGCCCGGGCGCGAAGGAAGGCACGATCACGTCAGGTACCCCTGCAACCGGCGCTCGATGACGCCTGCCGGGTTGTGGCTCCGGCCACGCTCCGACAGGTGGACCTGCGGTCCGTCACGTCAGGTACCCCTGGAGCCGGCTTTCGATGACGCGCGGATTATCCCCATTGGCGATGCTGACGAGGCCGTCGAGGTACATCTCGCGGACGGCGACCAGGCGGGCGATGTTGGCGAGGAGCTTCTTGGCGATGGGCAGGAAGACCAGGTTGGCCGAACCGACGCCGTAGATGGTGGCGACGAAGGCGACGGCGATGCCGGCGCCGAGCTTGGAGGGATCGGAGAGGTTTTCCATCACGTGGATGAGGCCCATGACGGCGCCCAGGATGCCTATCGTGGGGGCGTAGCCGCCGGCCGACTCCCAGATGCGGGCGGCCAGTTTCATGCGGGCTTCGAAGGAGCCGATCTCGACTTCCATGACCTCCTTGAGTCGCTCGGGCTCGGCCCCGTCCACGAGCAGTTGCAGGCCCTTTCGGGCGAAGGGATCGCGCAGGGCGCCAATCTGGGATTCGAGGGCAAGCAGGCCCTCTTTCCGGGCGATCTGGCTCCAGTTGACGATCTGCCGGATGAGGCCCTGGGGCTTCGTGTCGGGGGGGAAGAACACCCAGCGTCCCATCTTCATGCCCTCGATGAAGATGGGCAGCGGGCTCTGCAGCATGACCGCGCCCAGGGTACCGCCGATCACGATGAGGAAGGCGGTGGGCTGGACGAGGGAGGAGACGTGGCCACCTTCCAGCACCTGCCCGCCGACGATGGCCACCAGGCCCATGACGAGGCCGGCGACGCTGATCTTGTCCATCTTGTCCAATCAGGCCCCCTCGGATTGTTTCGGCCGCCGGCCGCGACGGCTCCTGGGCAGGGGTCGGTCGTCGCCGACCACGGCGGCCCGCAGGCGGGCGACGGCCTGGCTGTGGAGCTGGCAGACGCGGGATTCGGTGACGCCCATGACTTCGCCTATCTCACGCAGGTTCAGTTCCTCGTCGTAGTAGAGCGCCATGACCATCTTCTCGCGATCCGGCAATTCGCCGATGGCCTTCACGAGCCCCTCGCGCAGGTCCTTCCCGGCGAGGAACTCGAGGGGATCCAGGTCGGGGCCGGCGTAGTTGCGCTCCAGGTAGTCCTCCTCCTCGCCGTCGGCCAGGTCCTCGAAATACAGGATCTGGTGCCCGCGGGCATCCTGAAGCAGCTTCTGGTAGTCATGCAGGTCCATGCCAAGCGCATTGGCCAGCTCGCTTTCGCTCGGCACCCGGCCATGCTGGTGCTCCAGCATCTGGATGGCCTGCTCGACACGGCGCATCTCGCGGCGCACGCCGCGCGGTGCCCAGTCGTTCTCGCGCAGGCCGTCGAGCATGGCGCCGCGGATGCGCTGCACGGCGTAGGTCTCGAACTGGGCGCCCAATCCGTCCTCGAAGCGGCCGATGGCGTCGATCAGGCCGAGCATGCCGTTCTGGATCAGGTCGTCGGCCTGGACGCTGGGGGGCAGCTTGGCCAGCAGGTGGAAGGCGATCCTCTTGACCAGGGGGGCGTACTGGACGACGAGTTGGTCCCGATCGAGGGCACCCTGGGCGGAATACATCGATGGCGGTTAGGCGGGACTTTGGTCCTGAAACTATACCAGCATCGCGGCGGGCCGGCGCCCGGCCGGGCGGGCGGCGGCAAGGACTTCGCCACCCAGGCACCAGCCTTCGTCGGCATCGTCCTGACCGAACGGCAGGCGGGTGGCCAGGGCATCGGCAAGGTGGTCGGTGACGGGCACCCGGGCGGCACCGAGGAAGGCCAGGCGCACGTCGAGATGGTCGGCGGCGACGCGCCGCATGTTCTGGAAGATGGCCCGCGCTTCCTCGTCGCTGCGGGCGCGGGTGATGGCGATCTGGAAGTCGCCCAGCCGCCGCCGTTCCCGCGCCAGCTTCTTGATGAGTGCATAGGCGTGGGTGATGGCGCTGCCCTGGGCGGCGACGACGACGGCCATGTGCCGGGCGGCCAGGGCCAGGGGGGAAAGATGGCCCGGCCTCTGGTGGGCGCAATCGACCAGGACGAAGGCAGCGCCCCGCGACATTTCCCGCAGGCAGGCGCCCAGGCGACCGCGGATGCCGGCGGCGGCGATGCCCGGCTCCCGGGCGGCTCGGGCGGCCGGGACGAGGCGGATCAGCGGGGCGGCGGCGAGCATCACCTGGCGCAGCGAGCGCTCGCCGGTGACGGCCTGGGCCAGGTCCTGCCGGGCGGCGAGGCCGAAGGCGGCGACGGCATTGTCCGGCCCGGGGTTCTCGTCCACGATGACGACGGCTTGGCCGGCCTCGGCCAGGGCGGCGGCGGTCTGGACGATCAGGGTGGTCCGTCCGCAGGCTTCGCGGCCCGAGGCGAAGGCGACGACCTGGGGGCCGCGGGCGCCGAAGAGGCGCCGCAGACCGGCCGCCTGGTCTCCATTCAGGAGATCAGGCAAGGGAGGCTCCCAGGCCCTGGAAACCACCGGCGCCGAGGACGAGCCCGGCTTCGGCGCCCTGGAGGCGATGGGCGGAGGCGGTCGTCGGCTGGCGGAAGACTCGGTGCAGCAGCCAGGAGCGGTTGGGCAGGTGGAGATCCTCCGGCACGCGCTGGCCATTGGCGACGTAGGCCAGCTGGAGTCCGTGGCGGACCAGCGCATCGACCGCCGGAGCGAGGGACATGGCCTCGTCCACCTTGGTCAGGATGCAGCCCGCCAGGTCTT
Source organism: Pseudomonadota bacterium (assembly GCA_052035955.1). Classification (GTDB taxonomy): domain Bacteria; phylum Pseudomonadota; class Gammaproteobacteria; order Burkholderiales; family Rhodocyclaceae; genus JAEUNJ01. The sequence continues at coordinate 14,771 of JBPOHD010000074.1, read as the reverse complement.
CGCCGGCATAGGCCCGGACGACGTCGTCCAGCGTGTCGCCGCGGCTGGTGCCATTGAGCAGCAGCAGGCGGCGCACCTCGCCGGCGCCGGCCAGCATGGCGGCCTGCTCGGCCACCATGCGGTCGCGCTGGCTCATGCCCACGGTATCGATGAGGACCATGTGCTTGTCGCGCAGGTCCGCCAGCGTGTGTCGCAGGTCGGCACCGTCGCGCACGACGTGCACCGGCACGCCGAGGATACGCCCGTAGATGCGCAACTGCTCGTGGGCGCCGATACGGTAGCCGTCGGTGGTGAGCAGGGCCAGACGGTCGGCGCCGTGGCGCACGACGCAACGGGCGGCGAGCTTGGCGGTGGTGGTGGTCTTGCCGACGCCGGTGGGCCCGACCAGGGCATAGACGCCGCCCCGGTCCACCAGGTCGGCATCGTTGGCCGGCGTCCGCAGCCGGCGGTTGAGGGCCGTCTTGAGCCAGCGACGCCCCTCCTCGGTGCCCATGTCGGCGGGCATTTCCTCCAGCAGGCGCCGGGCCAGGAGGCCCGAGAAACCGGCGTCGAGCATCTCGGCAAGCAGCACCGTGCGGCCCGGCGCGTTGCGGGCCATTTCCCCCCAGGCGAAGCCGGCCAGTTGCTGCTCCAGCAGCCCCTTGATCGCCTTCATCTCGCGCATCAGCGTGGCGATTTCGCCGGCGGCGGGTTCGCTCCCGCCGAGGGCGGTGTCGGCATCGGCCACCCGCCGCAGGGTGGCGGCCACCTGGTCCCGGGTGGCCGCCTCGGGCGCACGGGGCGGCAGGGGCCGCAGGCGTGGCTTGTCGTCGGCGGCGGGCACGTGGCGCGGCGGCTGCCAGGGCTGGAAGGGCGGCGGCGGCGGCTGCTTGCGCGCCTTGGCCGAGAGGGTGACGGTGTAGTCGTCCAGGAGATCGGCGGCGGGCGCGGATGTCGGCGCCGCGGGCGGCTGCGGCTTGGCGGCCGCCGTCGGAGCGGCCGGCACCGGTCGGGCCGTTTGCCGTGACAGGGCCTCGAGCCCGTCGGCCGACAGGGCCATGATCTCCACACCGCCGGGGACGGCCTTGTTGGAGACGACGATGGCGTCGGGGCCCAGTTCCTCCTTGACGCGGCGCAGGGCTTCGCGGGCGGATTCGGCGACATAGCGTTTCACGTTCATTGCTTAGCTCCGATGATCGTCGCCACCTTCAGGGTGCGCGACTCGGGGACTTCCCCGTTGGCGATGACTTTGAGGCTGGGCACGGACCGGCGCAGGAAGCGGGACAGCAGCCAACGCAGGTTTCCGGGGACGAGCAGGACGGCGGGCAGGCCGATCTCCTCCTGGCGGCGGGCGGCAGCGGCCGTTTCCCGCAGCAGGGTGTCGGCCAGACCGGGCTCGATGCCGGCATCCTGGCCGCCGGCCAGGGCCTGGATCAGGATGCGCTCCAGGCCGGGCTCCAGGGCCATGACCTGCATCTCGCCCGATCCGGGGAAGATCTGCTGGACGATGGCCCGGCCCAGGGCGATGCGGACCTGGGAAGTGAGTTCGACCGGGTCCTGGGTCCGTGCCGTGTGTTCCGCCAGGTTCTCGATGATGGTCCGCATGTCGCGGATGTTGACCCCTTCCTCCAGCAGGTTCTGCAACACGCGCTGCAGCGTCGACAGGGCGAGCTGCTTGGGCACCAGGTCCTCGGTGAGCTTGGGGAATTCCTTGCCCAGGTGGTCTATCAGCTGCTGCGTTTCCTGCCGACCGAGCAGTTCGGCGGCATGGGAAAGGATCACGTGGTTCAGGTGGGTGGCGACGACGGTACCGGCGTCGACGACCGTGTAGCCGAGGGAATGGGCGCGCTCCCGCTGGGCAGCCTCGATCCAGGTTGCCGGCAGGCCGAAGGCGGGGTCGCGGGTGGCGGCGCCGGCCACCGGCCCGCTGACCCGGCCGGGATTGATGGCCAGGAACTGGCCCGGAAAGGCCTCGCCGGTGCCGATCTCGACACCCTTCAACGTGATGCGGTAGGCATTCGGCTTGAGCTCGAGGTTGTCGCGAATGTGGACGGGGGCGGACAGGAAGCCGACTTCCTGGGCGAATTTCTTGCGCAGGCCGCGGATGCGCTTGAGCAGGTCGCCATCCTGGCCGCTGTCCACGAGGGGAATGAGCCGGTAGCCGACCTCGAGGCCAAGGACGTCCACGGGCGCCACGTCGGCCCAGGTGGCTTCTATGGCTTCCTGGGGCGCCGGGGGCGGCGGCGGCGGGACCGCGGCGGCGGCGGCCTCGGCGCGCTGGCGCAGCATCCACCAGGCGAGGCTGCCGAGGGCGGTGGCAAGGAGCAGGAATACGAGGTTGGGCATCCCGGGAATCAGGCCCAGGATGCCGAGGATGCCGGCCGTCAGGATCAGGACCTGGGGATTGCCGAAGACCTGGCCGGCGACCTGCTGGCCGATGTCCTGGTCGCCGTCGCCGACCCGGGTGACGACGAGGCCGGCGGCGGTGGAGATGATCAGGGCGGGAATCTGCGCCACGAGGCCGTCGCCGATGGTGAGCAGGGTGTAGTTCTTGGCCGCCAGCCCGACATCCATGTCGTGCTGCAGGATGCCGACGATGAGGCCGCCGACGATATTGATGAGCAGGATCAGGATGCCGGCCACGGCATCGCCGCGCACGAACTTGGAGGCACCGTCCATGGAACCGTAGAAGTCGGCTTCCTGGGCGATGCCGGCCCGGCGCCTTCTGGCCTCGTCCTCGCCGATCAGGCCGGCGTTGAGGTCGGCGTCGATGGCCATCTGCTTGCCGGGCATGGCGTCGAGGGTGAAGCGCGCCGAGACCTCGGCGATGCGCCCGGCGCCCTTGGTGATGACGACGAAGTTGATGACCGTCAGAATGACGAAGACGACGATGCCGACGGCGTAGTTGCCACCGACCAGGAAGTGGCCGAAGGCCTCGATGACCTTGCCGGCGGCATCGGGGCCGGTGTGCCCCTCGAGCAGGACGATGCGGGTGGAGGCGACGTTGAGCGACAGCCGCAACAGGGTCGTCACCAGGAGCACCGTGGGAAACACCGAGAAGTCCAGCGGCTTCATGGTGTAGAGCGCGACCAGGAGGACCATCACCGCGAGGGCGATGTTGAAGGTGAAGAAGAGGTCGAGCAGGAAGGGCGGCAGCGGCAGGACCATCATCGACAGGACGAGGATGATCAGGGCGGGCGCCCCGAGCTGGCGCAGGCGCTCGCGGGGGAACAGGGTGCCGAGGGCCAGGGCCGGGGCGGCCATCAGTCAGGTACTCCCGGGTCGAGATCCTGGGGGATGACGATGTCGGATGGGAGAACGGGCACGGGGCCGTCACCGGTGGCGAAGCGCTGCAACTGGTAGACGTAGGCCATGACCTCGGCAACGGCGGTATAGAGGGAGGCCGGGACCTGGTCGCCGACCTCCACGTGCCGGTGCAGGGCCCGGGCCAGGGGCGGCGCCTCGAGGATGGGCACGTCGTGCTCGGTCGCCAGGTCGCGGATGCGCTGGGCCACCAGATTCATGCCCTTGGCGACGACCTGGGGTGCACCCATTCGGCCCGCATCGTACTTGAGGGCGACGGCGAAGCGCGTCGGGTTGGTGACCACGACGTCGGCCTTGGGCACCTCGGACATCATGCGCTTCCTGGCCATTTCCCGCTGCTGGCTGCGGATGCGGGCCTTGAGTTGCGGGTCGCCCTCGGTTTCCTTGAGCTCCTGGCGCAATTCCTCGCGGGTCATGCGCAGGCGGGAGTAGTACTGCCAGAGCTGGAAGGGGACGTCGATGGCGGCGACGGCAGCCATGCCGACCAGCACGGCGAAACCGGACAGGAAGAGCAGGCGGACGAAACCGGCCAGCGCGCTGCCGACCTCCAGTCCCGGGAGGTCCAGCAGCGCGCCGCCCTCCCGCCAGATCAGCCAGGAGATCAGGGCGCCGATGAGGATGGCCTTGAGGACCGCCTTGACCAGTTCGCCGATGCCGTGCATGGAGAACATGCGGCCGAAACCCTTCACCGGATCCAGCCGGGTCAGATCGAGGGTCATGGTCTTGGTGGTGAATATCCAGCCGCCCAGGAGAAAGGGCGTGACCAGGGTCCCGGCGACGACGAGCAGCAGCAGGGGCGCCATCAGGGTCATCGCCTCCAGCCCGAGGGAGGCCAGGGTGGTACTCAGGAGGTGGTCGTCGAAGGCGGCGTCGCGCCCGAAGGAAAGGCCGCGGACGACGATGTCCCGGGCATGCTGGGAAACCCATGAACCGGTGGCCCAGAGGCCGCCGACACCGGCCAGCATGACGACGAAGGCGGCGAGTTCGCGCGAATGGGGAACCTGGCCTTCCTCCCGGGCCTGTTCCAGGCGCCGGGAGGATGCCGGTTCTGTTCGTTCGAGATCGCTCTCGTCAGCCACGCACGGTCCCTTCCATGCCGGCAATTATTGCCGTCGGGGGAAGGGAAAAAGCCGGGATTAGAGGCAGTTAGGGCTGGTATTTCAGGAAAGGCTGCAACTGCCGCGGCGTTCCGCGGCAGGACTCGGCAGGCGCCGGTACGGAAGACCCGGCTTCAGGCGGCAGCGGCGAGCCGGGCGACGAAGACGGAACGGGGGACGCCGCGGTTGTCGCCGAGGGCGCCCAGCAGTTCCTTGATGTCAAGGATCAGGACGATCTGGCCGTTGGACAGGGTGGTGACGCCGGCCACGCCCTTGGGTCTGAAGTCGTCCAGGGACTTGATCACCGCATCCTCGCGGCCCATGAAGCCGTCGATGGCGAGGACGAAGGTCTGTTCCGCGGTCTGCATGAGGACACCGTACTCCGGCAGGCGCTCCTGGGCCCAGCCGAGCAGGTGGTAGAGGGGATAGATGGGCATGACCTCACCGCGCACGACCATGGTGGCGCGGCCGCCGACCTCCTGGACGTCGACCGAATCGATGGGCAGTATCTCCCGGACCATGGACAGGGGTACGGCAAAGGGCTGCTCGCCGAGCTGGACCAGCAGCACCGGCAGGATGGCCAGCGTGAGCGGCAGGGAGATGACGAAGGTCGTGCCCTTGCCGGGATTCGACTTGATGTCGATGGAGCCGTTGAGCTTCTGGATGTTGGTTTTCACCACATCCTTGCCGCGGCCGGGGCGGGCGCGGTCGGCGGCCACGTCCTTGGTGGAGAAGCCGGGCAGGAAGACGAGGTTGAAGCTCTGCCGCTCGTCCATGATGTTGGCCTCCTCATCGGTGATGAGGCCCTTCTCCAGCGCCTTGGCGCGCAGCTTCTCGGGATTCATGCCGCGGCCGTCGTCGGCCACCAGCAGGACGATATGGTCGCCTTCCTGGCGCGCCTCGAGGCGCACCTGGGATTTCTCGGACTTGCCCGCGGCCAGGCGGTCCTGGGTCGGCTCGACGCCATGGTCCACGGCATTGCGGATCAAGTGGATGATCGGGTCCGACAGGTCCTCGATCATGGTCTTGTCGATTTCCGTATCCTCGCCGGCGAGGACCAGTTCCACGTCCTTGCCCAGGCTGCGGGCAAGGTCTCGGGCAATTCGCGGATACTTCTGGAACAGGCGGCCGATCGGCTGCATGCGGGTCTTCATGACCGCGTTCTGCAGGTCGGAGACCAGCAGATCGAGCTGGCTCACGGCCTGGTCCAGGGCGTGCAGTGTGTCGGTATCGGTGCGACCGTTCAGGATGTCGCTGCGCAGGGAATTGAGCCGGTTCTTGGTCAGTCCGATCTCGCCGGAGAGGTTCAGCACCTGGTCGAGCCGGGCCGTATCGACGCGGATCGAGTTGTCGCGCACCTTTTCGGACTCGCGGCGACCGATGGCGCCCTGGTAACCCGGCTTGTCGGTGGCACGGCGGCCTATGGCCTGATGGATGATCTGCTCCGGCGACTTGCCGGCGATGTCGGTGTGATCCGGCGCGGCGGCCGAGGCGGCGGGGGCCGCGGCAGGCATCGGCGGCGGCTCGGCGGCTCCGGTGACGGCGCTGAACAGGTGATCCCAATCGGGTCCGCCGGGGCCGGGAACGGCAGCGGCAGGCGCGGCGGCAACGACCGGCGCCGCGGGTGCGGCAGACGGCGCGGCGGGCGCGGCTGCGGCGGCCAGGTTGCCGGCAATGGCCGCCTTCAGGTTGGCGATGAGGGCGGGATTGGCCGGCCCGGGCTGGCTGCCGCGTTCGAGCTCGCCGAACATGTCGCGCACGGTGGCCGTCGCCGCCATGATGCCATCCATGATGTCCCGGGTGATCTGCATCTCGCCGTTGCGCAGGCGGTCGAAGAGGTTCTCCGTGAGGTGGCAGAGGGTGACCAGTTCGGCGGCATTGAGGAAGCCGGCGCCGCCCTTGATGGTGTGGAAACCGCGGAAGATGTCGTTCAGCAGGCCCTTGTCGCCGGGGACCTTCTCCAGTTCGACGAGTTTGTTGTCGACACCAGACAGCAGGTCGTTGGCCTCCACGAGGAAATCCTGGAGGAGGTCTTCCATTCCCTGAAAATCGCTCATCTGATCCTCCCGCTGCCGGATCGCCGGGTCAGAACCCGAGGCTTTCCAGCAAATCGTCCACCTGCGCCTGGCTGGTCACCACGTCCGCGCGGCCCTCGGCATTGATCACCGGCCCGTTCATCAGCCCCTCCGGCGCTTCCGCCTTGCGCTCCTCGGGCATGGCCTCGATCAGCACGTTGAGCAACTGGCTCTCCAGGCCGTGGGCCATCTCGACCACCTTCTTGATCACCTGGCCGGTCAGATCCTGGAAATCCTGGGCCATCATGATTTCGATCAGTTGGTCGCTGGTGGTCTTGATCTTGCCGGGCGCTTCCTGGAAGAAACCCCGGGTATCCGCGGCCAGGGCCTTGAACTCGTCGACGGACAACTGGTTGGCGAACATCCGGTCCCAGCGCGCCGCGAGACCCTCCGACTTGGCGAGCAACTGGTCCTGCAGCGGCTTGGCGATGTCCGTGGCATTGAGCACCCGGCTCGCCGCCTGCTCCGTCATCTGGGCGATGTAGGAAAGGCGCTGGCGGGCGTCGGGAATCTGCCGGGCGGTTTCCTCGAGCATGCGGTCGTAACCCAGTTCCCGCATGCTGTCATGCAACTGGCGGGCCATGTGGCCGAGCTTGTTGAACACGGCCTCCTGCGGCGAAACGGGGCCTGCCTCGGGGCTGCCGTCGGTGGTCTCGGCAACCTGGGCGGCGACGCTGTCGAAGAGCGCCTGCAGGTCGTCGTTATCCCCGGCCGGGTCCGGCTTGGCCGGGGCGGCCGGCGGCGGGGCTGGCGCCGTGGTGTCGGCGGCAATGCTGTCGAAGAGGGCCTGGAGGTCTTCGGAATCGCCCGTTTCGTCGAATTTGACGGGTTTGTTCATTGCGCTCTCCGCCTACATCCCGAGTTTCTCGAAGATCTTGGCCAGTTTCTCGTTCAGGGTGGCCGCCGTGAAGGGCTTGACGATGTAGCCGGACGCGCCGGCCTGGGCAGCGGCAATGATGTTTTCCTTCTTCGCCTCGGCCGTGATCATGAGGACTGGCAGGTGCTTCAGGGCCGGATCGGCCCGCACGGACTGCAACAGGGTGAGCCCGTCCATGTTGGGCATGTTCCAGTCGGAAACGACGAAATCGAATCCGCTTCCCTTCAGCTTGCCCAAGGCGACGGCACCGTCCTCCGCTTCCTCGACATTGGTGTAGCCGAGTTCCTTCAGCAGGTTGCGGACGATGCGTCGCATGGTCGAAAAGTCGTCCACGACAAGGAACTTGATCTTGCTCGGATCCGCAGGCATTCAAATCTCCAGGGTCAATCTTTTCTTGATTTCATCAGCAGGGGGCGCAGGGTGTCGGCCAGCGCCTCCGCATCGAACTTGGCCACGTAGGCGTCAACGCCCACCGACTTGCCCATGGCACGGTTCGCCTCCGATGACAGGGACGAGTGCATCACCACGGGTATACCGGCAAACCGGGGGTCGGACTTGATGTTCTTCGTCAGGACGTAGCCGTCCATCTCGGGCATCTCCGCATCCGCCAGGACGAGATTGACCTCGTCGCGCAGGCTGGTGCCCGATTGCTGGGCATGGGCGGCCATGCCGGAAAGCCGCGTCCAGGCTTCGAGGCCGTTCAGGGCATGTTTGTGCTTCACCCCGAGTTTGTCGAGCACCTCCGCAATCTTCTTGCGGGCGACGGCCGAGTCGTCCACGAAGAAGACGTTCAGTTCGTCGCCGTCGTGTACTCGCTCGATCTGGCCGATGATCCCCTCGCCAAAGGTATTGGCCATGATCTGCTCGACATCCACGATGGACACGAGCTTGCCGTCTGCCGATTCGGTGAGGGCCGTGATGTAGTTGTGGGCGCCGCTGGTGACGGCCTCGGGTGCCCGTACCTTGTCCCAATCGACGCGGATGATCCGGTCCACACCATGCACCAGGAAGCCGAGGATGCGTTTGCTGTACTCGGTGACCATCATCGAGCCGCCCAGGCCCGCCGGTGCATCGGCCAGGCCCATGACCCGCGAAAGGGATACGACGGGGATCACGTTGCCGCGAAGGCTGATCAGGCCTTCCACCCCCGGAGGCATGTTGGGCGCCTTCGTGATGGCGGGTGTCTTGCTGACCTCCCGGACCTTGAAGACATTGATGCCGAAGGTCTCGTTGGTTCCCAGGGAAAACAGGAGAATCTCCATCCGGTTCGAGCCGGCGAGCTTGGTCCGGGCATCGACCGACTCCAGCAGGGAGGCCCCTACGGTGGGGGCGACGGCGGTGGTCATCAGGGTCTCCTCAGGCGGCCTCTGGCGTTTCGTGCCTCAACAGGAGGCGGCTCAGGGTCTCCGCCAGCCTCTGCGGCTCGAATTTCGGTACGTATTCGTCGACGCCGACGGACCGGCCAAGCTGCTGGTTCGACATGGACGACAGGGAAGAATGCATGATCACGGGAATGCCGGCAAAGCGCGGGTCGGACTTGATGTTCTTGGTCAGGATGTAGCCGTCCATTTCCGGCATCTCCACGTCCGTCAGGACCAGGTGGACGATTTCCTTGACCGGCCGGTGGGCGGCTTCCGCGTAGGCGGCGATCCGGGTCAGTTCGTCCCAGGCAACGCGCCCATTCACGGCACCGATGAACTTGAGTCCCAGCGCATTGAGGGTACGTTCGATCTGGCCGCGGGCGACCGAGGAATCGTCGGCGAATACCACCGTGAGATCCGGCCGCTCGAGCGGCCGTATGCTCTCGAACATGAACCTGTCGTCATACTTCGAGGTTTCGGCGAGAACCCGTTCCACGTCGAGCATCATGACCAGGCGGCCATCGCCGAGTTCCGTGACGGCCGTCACCAGGCCGCCCATGTTGGCGGTCAGCATGTCGGGCGGCACTCGCATATGGGCCCAGTCCAGGCGCAGGATCGTGTCGACGGCCTCGACGAGGAAGCCCTGGGTATGGCCGTTGTACTCGGTCACGATCATGATGTCGCGGGGCGTATCCGGCTGCATTCCGATGTACTCGGCCAGATCGACGACAGGAACCAGCACGCCGCGCAGAGACACCATCCCCTTCACGGAAGAAGGCATGTCGGGCGCCGCCGTGATCGGCGGCGTCCGCATCACCTCGCGGACCTTGAAGACGTTGATGCCGAAGGTCTCCCGCCGCCCGGTTCGATTGTCCGTCCCCAGGGAGAAGAGAAGGATCTCGAGCTTGTTGGTTCCCGCCAGGCGGGTTCTCGCCTCGATATTCTTGAACAGATCGGACATGGTTTTTTCCCCGCTGCGGAGCCGGAAGTCCCTATTTTGAAATCTTACGATATTTTCGGGACTTAACCTCGCCCGCCGCTCATTCGGTACGGTAACCGATGCGTACGCCGCCCCAGTGCCGCCCCTGGACATATACCGGCGCGGAGATGTCGTGCATGATTTCCCCGGTATCCCGACGGTAGGTCTGGATCAGGAAGGGCTGCTCGTGGGCGCCGCAACGGCGTCCCACGGGATCCGAGAATATCCGCTTGGTCCGATTGCCGACGAAATCGCGCTTCTCGTCGCCCGTCAACGGCAGGCAGAACCGATTGTTATGAGTCGGGACGTAACCGCCCCTGTCGCAGGCGATCGCATAGGCGATCTCCTTGAACTTCTCCAGATAGGGCTCCTGGACCGAGGGCAGCAACTTGTCGGCGAGGGCGTCGAAACGGGTCCGGAATTTTTGCGGCTTGGTGTTGGGGACGGGCTGGTAGTTCTGATCGAACAGGTCATCGAGCTTGACCTCGCCGCGCGCGACGGCCTGTTCGAAGGCCTGGGAGACCTGGCGGGCAGCCTCGCGGACCACGTCCGGCATCCGTTCGTGGATTTTCATCGCCGCCTCGCCGCCGGCCCCCAGTTTGAAGACGGTGCCGACTTCCTCGAGATTGACGGCCAGGTAATCCAGGTTGCGCGCCTCGGCCAGGGTCCGCTCGGCCCCCTGGCGGTTGCTTTCGGCGGACCCCATGATGCTCGTGACGTGCTCGGCGATGTCCTTCGCCTTGACCGTCTGTTCGGCCATGGCCCGGGCGATCAGGTCCACCTTCTCCATGGTCTCCTGGGCACCCCGGTTGATGATCTCCAGGGCCTCGGCGGCCTGGCGCGCCAGATCCGCCCCGGAGCGGGCGAGGTTGGACCCCTCGCGAATCGTCGCGATGGCACTCTGCGTCTCGGACTGGATGGCGGCGATCACCGAGCTGATCTCGCCGGTGGCGGCCGTGGTGCGCTCGGCGAGTTTCCTGACCTCGTCGGCGACGACGGCGAACCCCCGGCCCTGCTCGCCGGCCCGCGCGGCCTCGATGGCCGCATTCAGCGCCAGCAGGTTGGTCTGGTCGGCGATGTCGTGGATGGTCTTCACGATGCCGGAGATCTGCTCGGAACGTTCTCCGAGGGCGGCGACGACGCGGGCGGACTCCTCCACGGAACGGGCGATACGGTCGATTTCGGCCGAGGCCTGGCTGACGATTGCCGAACCGCGGGAGGAGTGCTCCCGGGCGGCCTGGGCGATCCCCGCCGTCTCCTCGGCATTGCGGGCCACGTCGCCCACCCCGGCGGACATCTCGGCAACGGCCAGGGCGGCCGAGTCGGCAGCCTCCGACTGGCGACGCGAACTCCCGGCGGCACCCTCGGCATCCCCGATCAGCTTCTCGGCGGCGTCGGCGACCTGCTTGGCGTTGAACACGATCCGCGTCACGATGCCCTGGAAGCTGGCGATCAGTGCATTGAAGGCGCCTGCCGCGCCCGCCGCACCGCTGCCTTCCGTCACGTCGGCGCGCCGCGCCAGGTCGCCGTCACTGCGGGTGGCCTCGATGGCCTCTCGCAATCGCTCGGCGGGACCGGTTACCAGGATACCGACCACCAAAGCCGGGACGACCGCCACGAATACGCCGAGCAGCAACAGCAGGATCACGGCACCTGCCGTCGGCGCCGAGCCCGAGAGATAGATGCTGCCGATGCCGACCCCCGTCACCGCGGCGCCCGCAACGCCATGCACGAAAATGACCCGTCCACCCGCCATGATTCCCTCCTCCCCAGGGTCTACTGCCCCGATGTGGTTGATTCCGGTGACTCTACGCCACCGCAGTGATCGGTGCTATCGGGAAATGCTCGACTTTTCGGGAGCATAACGACACCGGGAAGGAAAGCATGGGCCGGGCCTTCCTGGGGCGGAATCCGTACTCCGCCCCGCCTGCCGCAGGTACGCGACGGTTAGATCGCGAGCTACGCGATCATCGACTACACGATGGTGAACAGCTTGCCGAAGTTGGCAATATCCAGAACCTGCTTGACCGGACCGCGGCAATTGGCGAGGGTGACGGCCTTGTTGGCGGCCTTGGCCTTGTCCCGAACCATCAGCAACATGCCCAGAGCCGAACTATCGAGATATTCCACGTCCGCCAGATCGATCCTGACTTCCCTTGCATTCTGTTCCCGCAAGGCTTGTTCCGAGGCCTCCCGAAACTCCCGGTGGGCATTGAAGTCGAATCGTCCCTGAAGCCGGATGACGGCTCGGCCGTCAGCCACGGAAAAACTGGCCTGCATCGCGTTGGTCCTCCTGCAATTGCCTCAGTATACCTCTTGCGAGAAGGTCAACGGGCGGCCCTGAGGCGCGCCACGACCCGGCCCGCCACGTCGCCGAGGGCCGCGACTTCGTCCAGCGCCCCGACCCTGGCGGCCTCGCGCGGCATGCCATAAACGACGCAGGTCGCCTCGTCCTGTCCGATGGTCCAGGCGCCGCGCTGGCGCATGGCCAGGAGCCCTTGGGCGCCATCCTTCCCCATCCCCGTCAGGATAACGCCGACCGCGTTCGCGCCGGCTTCCGCTGCCACTGAATGGAACAGCACATCGACGGCGGGTCGGTGCCGATTGACCGGCTCATCCCGGGAGAGTTCGGTCACGTAGGTCCCGCCCTCCCGGCGCACCAGCATGTGCGAATGGCCCGGGGCCAGGTAGGCATGGCCCGGTTGTACCCGTTCGCCGCCACGGGCCTCGACGACCGACAGCCTTGACGCGCTGTCGAGCCTTTTCGCGAAGGACGGCGTGAAAGTCTCGGGCATGTGCTGCACGATCACCACGCCCGGAACGTCGGGCGGCAGGCCTTCGAGAACCTCGCGTATCGCCTCGGTGCCGCCGGTGGAGGCCCCGATGGCGATCAACTTGTTGCTCATCCCGGCGGTCGAAAGGCCGCTGGACGCTGGTGCCTTCGTTGCCGTCGCCGGTTCGGTCCTGCGCGGGAGGCTGCGCAGGCGCGCTCCATACGCCGCCCGGATCTTCTCCCGTATCTCCTCTGCACTGCTCTGAAAGACGGAAATGCTTTCGGCGCGCGGCTTGGGAATGAAGTCGACGGCCCCCAGTTCCAGGGCCTGCAGGGTCACTTCCGATCCCCTCTCCGTGAAGGAGGAAATCATCACGACCGGCATCGGCCGCAGGCGCATGACCCGGGACAGGAACTCCAGCCCATCCATCTTCGGCATCTCGACGTCCAGGGTCATGACGTCGGGGTTGAGGGTCTTGATCATCTCCCTCGCCGTCAGCGCATCGGGAGCCGCCCCCACGACCTGGAGGTCGGGTCCGCCGTTGACGATTTCGGTCAGCAGCGCCCGCATCAGCGCCGAGTCGTCTACCACGAGTACCTTGATTGGCAATTCCCTGTCCTCAACCGAACAATTCGATGTCGCCGGCAACCGGGGCTTCCGTCAGGCGCGCCGCATACTCCTTTTCCCGCTTGATCAGCGTGTCATTATGCATGCGGACCAGTTTCTTCACCAGCACACGGCCGGAGTTGGGAAAGAAATAGAGCTTCCTCGGATAGCTGCCGAGCAGGTCGCTGGCGGATACCCGGATTCCCTCCAGGTCCAGGTAGCGGATGACGAATTCGGAATTGCGCTCGCCGACGTTGGAACTGGCCAGGGAAGCCATGACGCGGCCGCCGCCGAACACTTTCGCCTCGAGTTGGCCGCGCCGGGCGCCAAGCTTGATCAGGTGGTTGATGAGGACCTCCATGGCATAGGTTCCGTAGCGCGCCGAGGCTGACAGGGCGCCATTGTCCCCGGAGTCGGCCAGCATGAAATGATTCATGCCGCCGATCCCCTTTTCGCGGTCCCGGATGCAGGCAGATACGCAGGAACCCAACACCGTCACCATCAGCATGTCGGTGGTGCTGACGAAATATTCGCCTGGCAGCACCTTCACGGCCTCGAGTTCGAAGTGCCGGTCGAAGTAGCGATTTCCAGCCAGGTGCTCGACGAAGCCGAGTTCCGAGTTCATCGATGGGAGCCCCGCACGCCGATCCCCGGGCCGCCGACCCGGTCGGCCCGCTCGTAGACGGTTCGGCCGAGGGATCGGAACAGGTCCGCGGCGTGCAGAAAGCTTTCCGAATGCCCGGCGAACAGCAATCCGTCGTCGCGCAGCAAGGGCGCGAACTTCTTGAGGATCGAGTACTGGGTTGGCTTGTCGAAATAGATCATCACGTTACGGCAGAAGATCGCGTCGAGAGGTCCTTCGACGGCCGGCCATCGGGGATCCAGAAGATTGAGGCGCGTGAAGCGGATCAGCTGCTGCAACTCCTGACGCACCCGCACCTGTCCCGACTGGGACCCGGTACCGCGCAGGAAGAACCGGCGAAGTCGGTCGGGCGACATGCGATCCACGCGCTCGAGCGGGTAGACGCCTTTCTCACCCTTGGCCAGGACGTTGGTATCGATATCGCTGGCCAGTATGCGCACGGGGGGCGTCAGGCTGTCGAAGGCCTCGCAGGCCGTGATGGCCAGGGAATAGGGCTCCTCGCCCGTCGAGGCGGCCGAGCACCAGATGCGCAGGGGCCTGTGCGTCCGTTCGCGAAGGTTGCGCGCGAGGATGTCGAAATGGTGGGCCTCGCGGAAAAAGGCGGTGAGGTTCGTCGTGAGCGAATTGACGAAGGTCTCCCACTCGGCTTCGTCCCCCTGCTCCAGGTGATCGATGTAATCGCTGAAGCGGGACATGCCCAGGGCCCGCAAACGTCTCGCCAGACGGCTGTAGACCATGTCCTGCTTGACCGGGGCCAGGGAGATTCCCGCCTGCTCGTAGATGAGCTTGCGGATCCGCTCGAAATCGGCCGGTCCGAAATTGAACTCCCGGTCCGGTGGGGACGAGAGGCCGGGGGCCGTTGCCACCGGCCGACCCCGATCGCCGGACGAAATGGCGCCCCCTGTCGGCTTGGAGCGGTTCAGAACTCCTCCCACTCGTCTTCCGAGTCGGCCAGGTGGGCGGGCGGCAGCTTCTTCGCCGGCGCCTTGCCGGAAGCCTTCCCGCCGCTGCCGCTGGCCAGCCGCTTCGGCGTCGCATCCCGCAGCGCCGGCGCCG
>JBPOHD010000064.1:0-1545 GCA_052035955.1 Pseudomonadota bacterium | reverse complement strand
AAGGACACCGCCCCCGAGGGCGTGCGCCGCGACCTGTTCGAGGCGATGAAGCTCGTGGCGGAGACGGGAAGAGGGCCGGCGGAGCAGGTGCCTTCGATCGGGTGCTCGATAAAGTGGCGGGCGGGTTAGGACCCGCCATGCACTGACTTTCAAAAACCTCTTCGCAGGCTAGCTCGACCTCGCCGGGGTTCCCGGCGGCGTCTGTACGAACGAAGCGGATCAGCTACCGGACGCGGTCCGGCGCTTTGCCGTCGGCCGGCGAGTTGCCTTGGAAACAGAGCTCGGCCGCTCGGCCAGGCGCCCCGTGACGTACTTGTGCAGGACGCTCGCGATGAGCGTCTGGTAGGGCAGCCCTTCCTCCAGGGCCTTGACCTGGATGTCGCTCAGGTCTCCCGAAGACAAGCGGATGTTCACCCGACGGTCCTTGATGGCAGTTGCGCGTGCCGCGGCCTTGATCTTCGCGAGTTCCGCCTTGGTCGCGACGGATTTCAATTGGCCTTTTTCGAAGGCGGTCAGCACTTCAAGTTCGTAATCATCGATCTTCGGCATCTGCGTCACCTTGTCTCAAGTAGTCGCGCGTCGCCTTACGACTCGGGATAACGGTCTTGAGGAAGAAACAGTCCTCCTCTTCCACGAAGGGCACCAGATAGGCGTAGTCCTCGCACGCGACGACCAGAACGCGCTGCCCCGGATACCTCGTCTGGTTCGGGTGAGCAAGAATGTCGAGCAAGCCACCAGACTCGACGGCAACGACAATGCTCTCGAAGGAAATTCCCCGCTCCGCCTTGAGCGATTCACCCTTCTCCGCACCCCAACGAAACGGCTTCATGGAAGCATCTTACGCCGCCGTGTGCCTAATGTCACCACGCGCGAAGTGCCACGGACCGCCCCCCGCTGGCGTTCCACGTTCCGCGCACCGATACGGCAAGTTTGCACAGGCTCCCATCGGCAGCCGATCTCCATCGTTTCCAGAGACAACACCGCCAGGTGATGTTCTTTCGCGGCAAGGCCGATCCGGCGGCGATCCGCCTCATGGACCGGATGCGGCAGGCCATCGATTCCGAACGCGGACGGGAACTCTATGGCGGCAGATTCGCGACGGTGGAACCGGTGTTCGCCAACCTGCGCCACCGGGCTGAACCGCTTTACCCTGCGGGGGCGGAAGAAGGTCGACGGGCAATGGAAGCTGTTCTGCCTCGTGCACAACATCGAGAAGCTGGCGAAATACGGGACGATGGGGATGATTCCGCGGGGATAGGGGAAAAAGCAAGGGCGGGAAACCGCTTCCCTGGGCTCCATGGGGCGCTATGGCCCAGGGAGCGACCAGGTGAACGACAACGGCGCCGGAGGATCGGCGCCGTTTTTTTGCGCTTGCGGGAGATGAAAAACGGGTTTTTCTACAGCTTCAACGTTTGAGTTGAGGGGCCGCCGGAGCGGCGAAGCCGCGGAGGGCACCTGCCGGCAGCGCCGGCAGGCGGTCCCTCTCGACTGATGGGATGGACTCCCCCGTCGTTTTGGCGCCGAATGGGCGCCACCGGTGCTCGT
>JBPOHD010000090.1:0-44435 GCA_052035955.1 Pseudomonadota bacterium | reverse complement strand
CGGGATCGCGCTGCAACTGGGTCAATTCCTCGGCCAGCATGCTCGGGCAAAGGTGTTTCGAGGCCGCCGCCAGCTTCTTCTCGCGGTTGGAGAAGGCGGTCTCGATGATCAGGTAGCGCAGGTTGCGAATCTTGTTGACGACCTTCCAGAGTTCCGGGCACACCGTGGTATCGCCCGTGAACACGATGCTGCCCTTGCCGGAATCGATCTGGTAGCCGACGGCGGGAACCGTGTGATTCGCCGGCAGGGCCACTATCTTTCGTCCGGCGATTTCCGTCGGTTCGCCTTGCCGGATCATGCGGAACTGCATGAATGGATTCTCCGGATTCGGGATCTCCGTGAAATCCGGCCATACGGCCCAGTTGAAGATATGGGCGCGCAGGATCTCCAGCGTGGCCTCGGTCGTATGGACCGTCAATGGCCGGTTGCGCATGTCGCCGACCGTATCCACCATGAATGGCAGGCAGGCCACATGATCGAGGTGGGAGTGGGTGACGAAGACGTGGTCGATCTGCGCCAGCTCGGCGATCGACAGGTCGCCGGTGCCCGTACCCGCGTCGATCAGGATGTCGTGGTCGACGAGGATGGACGTGGTACGCAGGTGCCGGCCGCCGATGCCGCCGCTGCATCCAAGAACGCGGACCTTCATCGCCTCGCCTCCTCGTCGGTGGCGCCGACGACGAGGAAACCGGCGAGGGCCGGTTGGTCGATACGGTTGCGAAGACGGCGGGCGGGGTTCATTTCGTCTCGAAGGTGGTGACGCCATCCCATTGCTCACCCGGCGGCTCCTTGCGATAGCGGGCAATCCGCTTTCCGTAGAGTTCGTAGAGGTAGCGCGGGCTGGTTCGAGACAGATTCAAGAGGGTTACCTCGGCTTGATCCCAGTCTTGGCTGCGATATGCGCGCAAGGCCTGGTTCCAGAGCTTCAATTCATTGACGAGATCCTTGGACAATTGCCCCTCGAAACCCAAGGGCTCGTAGATGCCCACCGGCTCTTCCTTGCCTTTGACGCGAACACGGTCGAGTTCCCGGAAGACCACATCCTTCTTGAGGACTTCCCGCGTCGTTTCTCCGACTATGATACCCACGCCATACTGCTTCGTGATTCCTTCGAGCCGGGAACCGAGATTGACTGCGTCGCCCATCACGGTATAAGCCTTGCGGACGGGCGAACCCATGTCGCCCACGGTCATCGTTCCGGTGTTGACCCCGACACCGATGTGTAGTTCCGGCCATCCCTTGGCCACCAGCGTCTTGTTGAGTTCGGTCAGCGCAAGCTGCATGTCGATCGCCGTCGATACGGCATGGCGGGCGTGCTCCGGATCATCCACCGGAGCGCCCCAGAAAGCCATGATCGCGTCGCCGATGTACTTGTCCAGCGTTCCGCGCTGCCTGCGGATCACCTGGGTCATGGCGCCGAGGTATTCGTTCATCAGGGACGCCAGTTGATCCGGCTCCAATCCCTCGGAGATCGTGGTGAAGCCGCGAACGTCCGAGAACAGCACGGTCAACTCCGCCTTGCGGCCATCCATGCTGTAGCTCTCGGGATTCCTTGCCATCTCGTCGACGAGTTCCGGCGGCACGTACTGTCCAAACAGTTCGGTGAACTGGCGTTTGCTTCGCGACTCGACGAAGTAGCCCCACGACATGTTGAAGGCATAGAGCAGGAACACGACCAGCAGGCCGTTGGCGAGCGGCAGCACGAGGTTGCCCAACTGCCAGAAGGCCAGATTGACGGTGATGATGAAAAGCAGCACGAGTACCGACACGAGGGTGGCGCGGATGGGCGACAGCAGGGGCAGCAGGAAGACCATGATGCCGCCGCCGATCAGCAGCAGAACCACGTCCGCGCCCAACACGTAGGGCGGGCGCTGCTTGATGGACGCATCGAGCATTCCCGTGATCAGGTTGGCGTGGATCTCCACCCCGGGATAGGCGGCGCCGACAGGGGTCGCCCGCAAGTCCATCAGGCCCGGCGCGGTCGTCCCGACGACGACCACCTTGCCCTTCAATTGCTCGGTCTTGACGCGGTCCATGAGGACGTCCACCGCGGAAATGTAGGCAAAGCTTCCCTGCCCGCCGCGGTAGGGGATGAGGGCCGCCACGTTCTCGTCGACCGGGATGCGCAGGGTCCCCCTTGCCGTGGGCAGGTCGATCCACTCCATGCCGCTGTAGGTGCGGCTGGAGAAGAACCGCTCCTCCGGGAAACCGGGCACCACCTTCGGGTCGCCAAGCAGGACACGGACCATGGCCAGGGACAGGGCCTCGTAATAGGCTCCGTTGAACTCGGCCAGCATAGGCACTCGCCGCGAGATTCCGTCGAAATCCACCAGGGGATTGAAATGGCCGCCGCTTTTCGCGGACTGCTGGAATTCGGCGAGATTTCCACCGAAAGAGGTCCAGGACGTGAAGGCGATGGAACGACCCTGGAAACTGCCCGCCGGGAGGACGGGTTCCGGAATCGCGCCGCTGCTCTTGCTCTCGGCCTTGCTCGAGAGGTAATAACCGAGGACCACCGGGCGTCCCTTGAGGGCGTCGGCGAACTGGGCATCGAAATCGAGCCTGGGCTTGAGGTCCTTGAACAGGGACTGGAACTGGACGTTTTCCTTCAACTCCCGTCCAGCCAGGCCTTCCATCGTCTTCAGGCCCGAACTGTCGTCCGGCTCGGCGAATACGACGTCGAACCCCAGGAGCGCGATTCCGTGCTGGTCGAACAGCTTGCGGATCAGGGTGGCGAGCTTGTCGCGGCCCCAAGGCCAGCGTCCGACTTCGCCCAGGGACTTTTCGTCGATGTCGAGGATGACAACCCGCGGATCCACGCTGTTCGGCATGGTGAGCCGCGTCTTCGCGTCGTAGGTGATGGAGTCGAGGTGGTTGATGAATCCCACCTGATACAACTTCGCCGAATGGCCGAGCAGGATCAACAGGACGACGAGACTCACCGCATAGCGGACGAGGTGCTGTTTCAATGGGCCTCCATCATGCGGTTGGCCGATTCGGTGGTTCGGCGCGCCCCCGGCCGGCCTGCCGAGGAACCGCCGCTCAGCCCTTGAGGAAGAATTCCATCTTCACGCCTGCCAGCTCGACAACGTCGTGGTCGGCGAGCGGGTGGGCCTGGGCATCCAGCATCTTGCCATTGACTACGGGGAACGAAGCCCCCTCCACGTGGGTAATGAAGTAGCCATGGGGCCGGCGGGCGATGACGGCAACCTGTACGCCGGGCTTGCCCAGGGTCGTCAGGGTCTTCGTCAATTCCAGTTCTTTGCCTGCGTTGGCGCCGGAGAGGATCTGGATCGCCCCAAGGGGCAGGGAAGGGGCCGCAGCGGGAGCCGGTTTGGGGGGAGCCGCCTGCGGCGGGGCCGGCGGCGCCGCGGCGGGCCCCGCCGCGGGAGCGGCGGGCGCGCCCGGCGGGGGCACCAGGTTCGCCGCCTTCAAGCCGGTCTGGGTGTCACCCATGCCCTTGCTGGCCATCTGCTCCGCCGTCTTGCGCATCATGTCCGGGCGCAGGACCATGGTCTTCTCGAAGTCCGCGGCCGTCGTCTGCTGCGGGACCTCATTGACGTACTTGAGGCGGTACTTCCCCAGTTCGATGACGTCGTTGTTCTGGAGGAAGTGCTTCTTCACCGACTGGCCATTGACGTAGGTGCCGTTGGTGCTGTTCAAGTCCTCCAGGAAGGAATCATTGAGGATCGTGACGATGACCGAGTGCTCGCCGCTGATCGCCAGATTGTCGATCTGGATATCGTTATGAGGCTTTCGGCCAATCGTCATCCGCTCCTTGGTAAGCGGAATCTCCTTGAGCACCAGGCCGTCCATGCTGAGAATGAGCTTCGCCATCGTGGTCTTCCTTCACTTAAACCAGGCCAGAAGCCTGGCCCACCAGCCGCGCGCCACCGGGTACTCCTTCAGCACGCGGACCAGAATCACCGAAACATTGTCCCGGCCACCGTTGTCGTTGGCCATCTGCACCAGTTGCGTGGCGCACAACTCCAAGTTCGCCGACAGGGCCGAGAGGGTCATCCCGATCTCCTCGTCCTCCACCATGTCGCTCAAGCCGTCCGAACAGAGCACGTAGATGTCGCCCGGCAATGTATCGTAGTCCCGTATTTCCGGCTCGACCACCGGATCGACCCCGAGGGCCCTTGTCACGAGATTCTTGTTGAGCGAATGCTTGGCCTGCTCCGGCGTGATCATGCCGCTGTCTATCTGTTCCTGCAACAGGGAATGGTCCCGTGTCACCTGTTTGAATTCTTCGCCGCGCAGGCGATACAGGCGCGAGTCGCCGATGTGGGCGACCGTCATCATGTTGTCGAAGAAAAGGGCGATGACCAGGGTCGTCCCCATTCCCGAGTACTGGGGCTGGCTTTGTGCCGCCTGGTAGATCGCCGTGTTCGCCCGGGCAATCTCCGACTCCAGAACGCCGTGGGCGACCCGCTTGCCTCCTTCGAAGCCATGCGGTTCCCTGAGGTGGAGCGACTTTTCCAGTTCCGTTCCCAGCAGGGTGGTCGCCATGCCGCTGGCCACCTCGCCCGCGTTGTAGCCACCCATGCCGTCCGCCAGTATGGCCAGCCCGATGCTGCTGTTGGCCAACACGGCGTCCTCGTTGTGGGAGCGCACCATCCCCGGGTCGCTTCGGGTGACGATCTCCAAATTCTGGCTCAGATCCATGATGGTGCTCAGATATCGATATCAACTCGGGTCGCCGCACCGCCGCCGGCCGACTCCATGCAGGCCTTCAGATCTCGCGACATCTCGGCGCCGGTCTGGTAGCGCGCATCGGAATCCTTGACCAGGGCCCGGTCGATGATGGCGACGAGGCAATCCGGAAGGTCGGGGCTCACGCCGCGAATGTCCGGATGGGGCTCGTTGGCGATCTTGAACATCAACTGCGCCATGGAATCGCCCTCGAATGGCAGCTTTCCACAGGCCATCTGGTAGAGGGTGACGCCCAGCGAAAAGAGGTCGGAGCGGCCGTCGATCTTCTTGCCGGCCAACTGTTCGGGGGACATGTACGACGGGGTGCCCAGCACCATGCCCGTCTTGGTCTTGGAGGAGTCCGTGATCCGAGCGATACCGAAGTCGGTCACCTTGACCTGGTCGGATTCCGGCTCGTACATGATGTTCGCCGGTTTGATGTCCCGGTGCACCACGTTGTTCTCATGGGCATAGGCCAGCGCGTCCGCCACCCGGGCGATGATACTCATCACCTTGGGAAGGGGCATCAGGTTGTTGGGCTTGGTATAGGGCACCAGATCCTTGCCCTTCAGGAACTCCATGGCGATGTAGGCCAGGTCGTGCTCCTCGCCGGCATCGTACATGGTGACGATGTTGCTGTGGTTCAGGCGGCCCGCCGTCTCAGCCTCGCGGAAGAACCGCTCCTTGACGTCGGCCAATTCGTCCTCGTCGAACTCCTGGGATAGGGCCATGGTCTTGATGGCGACGACGCGGTTGATCTTGGGATCCCGGCCGAGATAGACCACGCCCATGGCGCCCTTGCCCAACTCCTTCTCCACCTGGTAGCGACCGAGCATCGGCTTCTCGACCTGGCCGCCCTCGAGGATCATCGTGCTCGCATTCGAGCGCCCGCCGCCCCCGCCGAGGATCACCGTCTCCGACATCTGCTTGGCCCGCGACAAACGGTTCTCCAGGTCGCGGAACTTCGGGTTGTAGTCGGCCATGTACCTGAACACCGATTCGGCCTTGTTGAACTGCCGCTTGCGCTCGAAATCGAGGCCCAGGTTGTAGAGGTTTTCCATCAACTGGTCGTCCAGCGGGCACTTGCGGAATTTGTCGAAAGCCATGTCCAACTGGCCCTGCCCCTGAAATGCCAGGCCCAGCATCCGGTTGGATTCCGCGGAATCGAGATCCGATTTCTCCTTGCCGCGTTCGGTGACTAGGAAGCGCTTGGTGGTCAGCAACAGGTGGCCGACGACCAGCAGCACCGCCGGCAGCATCAGTTGCAGCCACATCAACTGGGTAGTCATCAGGACGAAATGGGCGGCCAGCAGGATGACCAGGAGACCTGCGGTCGCTCCGGCCGCCGGCCCGGCCTTCAAACGCGGCAACAGGGCGATCAGGTAGGCCGCGACCAGCACGAAAATCAGGGTCTCGACCCAGAAACCCCAGGTCGGCGCAACGAAGAAATGTTCGGAGAGGATGCTGGAGACGATGTGGGCCTGCAGCAGGACGGCGGGCATCGTGGCCGAGACCGGCGTGACGAACATGCTGCCCACGCCTGCGGCCGTGGGACCGATGAGGACGATCTTGTCCTTGTACTTCTCATAGGGAATCTTGCCGCTCTTGACGTCGAAGAAGGAATCGACGGCGAAGGCCGGCTGGCCATCCTTGTCCTTGTAGAAGAAGGGATACATCCGGGTCACCGGATCGGTGCCGATCTTCAGGCGACCCAGGCTCACGGAGTCACCCGCCCGGACCTGGATGTCCGCCGGTCCCAGGTTGAGGCTCTTCGCCGCGACCATCAGCGACAGGGACGGATAGGTCTGGTCGAAATGGTTGAGGACCAGGGGCTCGGTACGGATGCCCCCGTCGACGTCCGGCGTCGAGTTCAAGTGACCGATCGCCGCCGCGCACTTGCCCAGCGGCTCGATCACGATGGAATCCACGTCCGAAGTCGGCAGGGGCAGCGCGTCTCCGGCGGCCAATTTCACCGCGTTCTTCTTGACGAAATCCGGGAGTTCCCTGTCGGGCCGCCCCCTGGGCTCGCCGATTTTGAAAAGCATCGGGAATGCCATGTTGCCGGCCTTGGCGCAGGCGTCCGCGAACCGGCGATCCGTGTTGAGCCGCTCCTCCGCCTCCTTCAGCAGGGGGCCGAAAGTCGACAGGGGCACCGCCTGAGCCCCGATCTCGTCCGCTGTACCCGTCAGCGGGGCACCGCCCGCCTGGGAATAGGCCTCGATCAGCTTATTGACATATGACAGGCCCGGATCGAGTTGCGGCTCGGAAAACAGCACGGTCGTGGCGATGACCTTGGCCTTGGCGGCGGAAAGCTTGTCCACCGTGTCGGCAAGAATCTCCCGGGACCAGGGCCAGCGGCCGATGTTGTCCAGGCTGGCCTTGTCTATGGCGATGACGGCGACCCGGTCGGAGGGATTGCGCGACGCCATCCCCACCCCCAGGTCATATGCCTTTCTTTCCAGGCTCTGGATCAGGTCGCTGCCGCCCGAAAACAGCAGGAAGACGCTGACGACCACGCCGAGGAACCAGTCGTTTTTCCAGAACGTCGCCTTCTTCATCCCCAGAATCCCATTCCAACGGCCCTTCCACCTGCGCCCGGACGGCTGTCCGGACACAATAAGTCAGCGTAGAAACAGCATCATAATGCTAATTCTTACAGTCGAACATCAAGTCAGTCAAATTTATTTTTCATCCATTTCAGGGTCTTGCAGGGGTTTTTTACAACACCTTCCGACCTTCTTCCATCGCCTTGCGCCGTGCCATCCAGCTGCCGACGAGAACGACAAAGCTTGCCCCGGCCAACCCGGCCGCCGTGGGGGCACCGGGAAAAAGCCCGCTTGCCCAATCCTTTAGCGCGGGATCGGCGACCATCATGCCCCCCGCAACGTACCCCAGCAGGCCCGCCCCCAGGGTGACGATGACCGGGAAGCGCTCCATCAGCTTGAGGATGAGTTGGCTGGACCAGATGATGAGCGGGATGCTGACCGCCAGGCCGAACAGGAGCAGCGCGAGCGAGTCCCTCGCCGCGCCCGCCACCCCTATCACGTTATCCAGGCTCATGACGAAGTCGGCGACCACGATGGTCTTCACCGCGCCCAACAAATGGTCGGCCGGAGCGATATCGGGCCCGTCCCCGTCCTCCGGCTGCAGGAGCTTGACGCCGATCCAGAGCAGGAGGAGGCCCCCGGCCAGCTTCAGCCAGGGGAAACCCATCAGCCCGGCCGCGAAGGCCGTGAGCACCACGCGCAGGCCGACGGCCCCGGCGACGCCGAACAGGATGCCCTTCCTCCGTTGATCCGGGGCCAGGTTGCGGCAGGCCAGGGCGATCACCACGGCGTTGTCGCCGGAGAGCACCACATCGATGGCGATGATCTGGAGAACCGCGATCCAGAACTCGTGGGAACCGAATTCCATGGGCCGATTCTAGGCGGAAAAAAACCGCGCCGGCCCTCCCGGGCGGGCGCGGTCGTCCTGCTTCGCGTCGGTCAGAGGATGGACTTGAGCAGCTTCGCCATCTCGGAAGGATTGCGGGTCACCTTGAATCCGCACTCCTCCATGATCGCCAGCTTGGCGTCTGCGGTGTCGGCACCGCCGGAGATCAGCGCACCGGCGTGGCCCATGCGCTTGCCGGCCGGGGCCGTGACGCCGGCGATGAAGCCGACGATGGGCTTCTTCATGTGGTCCTTGCACCAGCGCGCGGCATCGGCCTCGTCGGGGCCGCCGATCTCGCCGATCATGATGACGGCATCGGTGTCCGGATCGTCGTTGAAGGCCTTCATGATGTCGATGTGCTTGAGGCCGTTGATCGGATCGCCGCCGATGCCCACCGCCGAGGACTGGCCCAGGCCCAGCTCGGTGACCTGAGCCACGGCTTCGTAGGTCAGGGTGCCGGAACGCGACACGATGCCGATGCGGCCCTTGCGGTGGATGTGCCCAGGCATGATGCCGATCTTGATTTCATCGGGGGTGATGAGGCCCGGGCAGTTGGGGCCCAGCAGGAGTGTTTCCTTGCCGCCCTTGGCCACCTTGTCCTTCATCTTGTTGCGGACCACCAGCATGTCGCGGACGGGAATGCCCTCGGTGATGCAGATGGCCAGGTCCAGGTCGGCCTCGCAGGCTTCCCAGATGGCGGCCGCGGCGCCCGCCGGCGGCACGTAGATCACTGAGACCGTCGCCCCGGTGGCCTGCTTCGCGTCCTTGACCGTGGCATAGATGGGCACGTCGAAGATCTTCTCGCCGGCCTTCTTGGGGTTCACGCCGGCCACGAAACAGTTCCTGCCGTTGGCGTACTCGATGCACTTCTCGGTGTGGAACTGGCCGGTCTTGCCGGTGATCCCCTGGGTGATGACCTTGGTGTCCTTGTTGATCAGGATAGACATGTGGATTTCCTCACTTCACTGCTGCGACGATCTTGGTCGCGGCTTCCGCCATCGTGTCGGCGGCGATGATCGGCAGGCCGGATTCGGCAAGGATCTTCTTGCCGAGGTCCTCGTTGGTACCCTTCATGCGGACGACCAGGGGAACGGACAGGTGCACCTCCCGGGCTGCGGCGACGACCCCGGTGGCGATGGTGTCGCAGCGCATGATGCCGCCGAAGATGTTTACCAGGATGCCCTTGACCTTGGGATTGCGCAGCATGATCTTGAAGGCCTCGGTGACCTTCTCGGTGGTCGCGCCGCCGCCCACGTCCAAGAAGTTGGCCGGCTCGGCGCCGAACAGCTTGATGGTGTCCATGGTCGCCATGGCCAGTCCGGCACCGTTCACCAGGCAGCCGATGTTGCCGTCCAGGGAGATGTAGGCCAGGTCGAACTGGGAGGCCTCGACCTCGTCCGGGTCCTCCTCGTCGAGGTCGCGCATGGCGACGATCTCGGGCTGGCGGTAGAGGGCGTTGGAGTCGAAGTTGAACTTCGCGTCCAGGGCCTTGATGTTGCCGTTGCCTTCCAGGATCAGCGGATTGATCTCGGCCAGGGAGGCATCCGTCTCCATGTAGCAGGTGTAGAGCTTCTTGAAGGTGTCGATGGCCTGGGCCTGGGAGGCCTCGGGCACGCCGATGCCGACGGCCAGTTGCTTCGCCTGCTCGTCGGTGAGCCCGACCAGCGGATCGACGAAGACCTTGATGATCTTCTCGGGGGTCTTGTGGGCCACTTCCTCGATGTCCATGCCGCCCTCGGAGGAGGCCATCAGGGCGACCTTCTGGGTGGCGCGGTCGGTCAGGGCCGCCGCGTAGTATTCCTTCTTGATGTCGGCGCCGTCCTCGATGAGCAGGCGGCGGACCTTCTGGCCGGCCGGGCCGGTCTGGTGGGTCACCAGCTGCATGCCGAGGATCTGGCTGGCGTTGGCGCGCACTTCGTCGAGGGAGCGGGCCAGCTTGACGCCGCCGCCCTTGCCGCGGCCGCCGGCGTGGATCTGGGCCTTCACCACCCAGACCTTGCCGCCGAGCTCTTCGGCGGCCTGCACTGCGTCATCGACGGAAAAACAGGCTTTTCCGCGCGGGGTGGCCACGCCGAACTTCCTGAGGATTTCCTTGCCCTGGTACTCATGGATCTTCATGGGTCGTCCTTGCTGATGAGGGTTTGGCGCCGGCTAGGTGCCGGTTTTGTCGCCGCGATACCAGCGCGGGTAGTAGCGCCGGACTGTCTCCGTGGTGGTTTCCAATGCGTGGCATTTGTCGAGCTGGAAGGGCTTCTCGCCCGGCCGGGAGCCCTCGGCGTCGCGAACCTCGCTGGCGAAGGTCTGGATGGCCGCCGTGGGCAGGGAGCCCAGCAGTTCCGTGAGGTGGGAGCAGCCGCGCACGCTCTCGAACATCTCGGCAACGGCCCTGCGGAATCCGCGCACCAGGTTGAGGCCGACGAGGCGCCCATAGGCGGGTGCGATGGTGTCGCAACCGCCCGGATAGGGCACGGCATCGATACTCGCGGTGGCAGCCAGCACGTTGTATTCCCGATCGATGGTCACCCGCACCCGCATGTCGTGGACCGGCTCGCCCTTCGGACGGATGCCGGAGGCGAGCGGGTAGTCCTGATCCTTGACATCGAGGATTCGGGCCTCGATGTCCCAGAGGCCGTCGTCCCGCTTCCAACCTTCCACCGCGATGCTTCGGGTATGGATTCGCCGGCGCGGAACGGAGGGCGGCGGCAACGTCATGGGAGCGAAGCGGGGGGCACTCGGGGGGTGCGAAAAGGCTGTCGATAATAGCACATTATGACCACCTCTCGATTCCCTAATGGCCCCATCGGGCCCGCGGCCGGGAGACCGGGAGGGCGGAAAAGACCGCCGCCCCGTCAAGACTTGCGTGCGTCTCCCAGGGGCCGGTAGCCGCCCAGGTCCAGGCGCTTGCGGCCGGGCTCCTCGGCCGACAGGGCCTCGGTTTCCACCAGGGTGGCCAGGCAGCGCCGGGACAGTTCCTGATAGAAGCGCGTGCCCTCGGATTTCCAGGCCACCTCCTCGTCGCCGAGTTCGCGAAGGATCTTGGCCGGGGTACCGGCGGCCAGGTGCCGGGCCGGTATTTCCATGCCGGCCCGCACGAAGGCCTGGGCGGCGACGATGGCCGACTCGCCCACCACCGCCTTGTCCATCACCACGGCGTTCATGCCGACCATGGCATTTCGGCGGACGATGCAGCCGTGGAGCACGGCCCCATGGCCGATGTGACCGTCCTCCTCCACCACCGCCTCGGCGCCGGGGAAGCTGTGCATCACGCAGCAATCCTGCACGTTGGCGCCGGAGCCTATCGTCAGCCGGCCGAAATCGCCGCGCAGCGAGGCGCAAGGGCCGATATAGGCCCCCGGCCCGACCACGACGTCGCCGATCAATACGGCGGTCGGATGAACGAATGCCGTCGGATCCACCACCGGCGTGACGCCGTCGATCGAATAAACCTTGACCATGGTATTCCTCAAAGGTGTTGCCGGGCCTGGACGACGAAGAAGCGCCCGGCCACGAAGGCCGCGTCGGTCAGACTGGCGTTGGCCGCCGGGTTGGCGCCGGTGGCATGGAAGTCGGAGAAGGCCGCCGACAGGTTGACATGGACGCCATCGCACAGGTTGAAGGACAGGGACACGCCGGCCCGCAAGGCCAAGTCACCGGCCAGATCCCGGACATGGGGGTTGGTGGTGTGGACCAGCAGCGTGATGGCCCCCTTGTCGCGCACGATCCGCTCCGTGGCGGCGAGGCTCTCCGACGTGGTGGCCGTCTCGACGAGGAAGGCGATGGGCCCGAAGCGCTCCTCCCCGTAGAGGGCCTCGTCGGCAACGTCGAGCTTGATCAGGAGCGGCGTCGCGACCCGCGCGTCCGGCCACACGGGATGCCGGATCGCCGACGATTCCCGGATTATCTCGTCGTGGACACGAAGCGCCTCGATGCGCGCCAGGGAGGCCGGCGACTGGATGGCGCCGAGGATCTCGACGGCTCGCTCGTCGTCGTCGAGCAGCCTTCCCACGGCCTGCGAGAGATCGACCCCGAAGCGCTCCGGGGTCACGGGGCCATCGGGGGTCGAGATACCGGATCGCGCTGCGAAGATGGCCTGGGGCGATGTGCACATCTGCCCGGAATAGAGGCACAGGCTGAACGCCAGGTTTTCCAGCATGCCGGGGTAGTCGTCCGTCGAATCCACCACGACGCAATTGACGCCGGCCTTCTCGGCGAACAGCCGCGCCTGGCGGGCATTCTCCTGCAGCCAGTCGCCGAAGGCATTGCCGCCCGTGTAGTCGATCAGGCGGACGTCGGGCTTCAGGGCCACGTCACGAGTGATCGGGGTATCGGGATCGTCGACCAGCAGGCTCACCAGGTTGGGATCGAAGCCGGCATCCTTCAGGGTCTGGCGGGCGGCGGCAACGGTGATGGCCAGGGGCAGGATGGCCCCGGGATGCGGCTTCACGATCACCGGATTGCCCGTCACGAGGCTGGCGAACAAACCGGGATAGGCGTTCCAGGTCGGGAAGGTCGAGCACCCGACCACCAGGGCCACGCCCCGCGGCACGACCGCATAACGCATTTCCAGGCGCAGCGACGCATGCGTGCCCTGGGGCTTTTCCCAGACGGCCGAATCCGGAATCTCCTTCATCTCCCGCCAGGCCAGGGCCACGGCCTCCAGTCCCCGCGCCTGGGCCTGGGGACCAGCCGCCCGGAAGGCCATCGCCAGGGGTTGTCCCGTCGTGTGCATGGCGGCGTGGGCGATCTCCGGGCTATGGATGTTGAGCCGGGCCAGGATCTCGACGCAGACGCCGGCCCGGACATCGGCGCCGGCCCGGGTCCAGGCCGGCATGGCCGCCCTGGCCGCCGCGATCAGCGCATCGGGACGGCAGCGGGGATAGCGGATGTCCAGATGCAGGCCATAGGGCGAAACCTCCGCGCCGATACGGTCCACGACCCCCGGCTGGTCCAGGTAGAAATTGGCTTCCCGGTAGGCATCGAAGGCCTCCCGGCCGGCGTCCAGGGCGCCCTCGCCGTAGGCTTTCGGGTGCTCGGGCCAGGGGCTCCAGTAGGCCCGGCCGCGGATGGCGTGCACCGCCTCCTCGAGGAGTTCCCGATGTTCGCCGAACATTGGATGGCTCATGGCGTTCTCCCTGGGTCGGTGGCTTCCGGCACTACGGTCGTCAGAGTTGACTGACCCACTCCATGGCCCAGTTCAGGGCCTCCTCGTCGGGCAGGGGCTGGGTGCAGGCATCGATCTCCAGCCGCTCGCCGACCCGGCTGGCGCCGCAGCCCGCCATCAGCGCGTCCATGTCCTTGCCGGCCTTGCAGAAGGTGGCCCGGTAGGTCTGGTCGCCGAGGGCGATGACCCCGTAGCGCAGGTGGGACAGGTCCGGCTTTTCAGACCGCAGCCGGTCGGCCAGCGGAATCAGGTTGTCCGGCAGTTCCCCGTCGCCGTGGGTCGAGGTGCACACCAGCACCACCTCGCGGCCGGCGAAATCCACCGCGCCCGCCTCCGCCTCTTCCACCACCTCGACCTCGTGGCCCTGGGCCGGCAGGTGGTCGTTCAGGTGGTCGGCGCACATGCGGGCGTTGCCGGATTCGGTGCCGACGATGATCAGGATATGGGCCATCGGATTCTCTCGCGGGCCGACAAGATACACCGAAGGGACCGTCGGCCGGGTGCCCCGTTCGGACGACCCCGCGGTATCGCCGGGGCGTTTTGATACGAACTCAACAGTTGAAGCCTGTGATATTGTATCGCTTTCGCCCGGCCACGGGAACGGGCATTCCTCTGTCGGCGCCCCGGGCAGTCCGGCAGCGGCCGGATACCGTATAGTTCATGGCCCTCGAGGGGGAGTACGACATGCAGAAACAGGACAAGGATCTGGCGGCGCGCATCGCCGGCGGCGCCAAACTGGCGGCCGGCGATGCCCTCACGCCCGGCTACCGGGCGGAACTCATGCGCCTCATGGTGGTGCTGGCCGACTCGGAACTGGCCGGCGCGGCCGGGTTCTGCCCCTACGTCAATCGCGGGCCCGGCCTGCGCGAGCGCATCGTGGCGGCGAAGATCGTCGCCGAGAAATACGTCCATGCGGAACTGGTCCTCGACCTCCTGAAGGCCTTCGGCGTCGAGCCCCAGCTCTACGTGCGCTCCCACGCCTGGGATTCCCGCCTGGACCGCAACGTGGATCTGGGCACCCGCCGCATCGGCGGCGACAAGCGGCTCAATGTCTTCCACTATCCCCTGGAGGGCTGGGAGGACGCCGTCACCTTCAACATGCTGATGGGCATGGCCACCGCCGTCCAGCTCGCCGAAATGCAGGACTGCTCCTACACGCCCCTGGCCGGCGCCATCGCCACCCTGCTGCCGCGGGAGCGGGAGCATGCCGCCCTGGGCGAGGCCGGCGTCAAACAGGCCATCGAACGCACCGGCTCCCGTTCCGCCACCCAGACGGCCGTCGATTACTGGCTGCCCCGGGTCGCCGCCACCTTCGGCCGCGAGGATTCGGCCCACGCGGATGTGTATATCCAGTACGGCCTGCGCCGGCGCGGCAATGCCGACATGCTGGCCGACTGGCGGGACCAGACCGAGGCCGCCCTGAAACGCCTGGGCCTCAAGGCGTCCTTCTGACCGATACCCTGCCCCCATGACCTACGAGCACATCCTGTTCGGCCTCGAGGACGGCATTGCCCGGATCACCCTCAACCGGCCCGACCGCCTCAACTCCTTCAACGAGCCGATGCACCTGGAACTGCGCGACGCCCTGGCCCGCACCCGCGACGGCAAGGCCCGCGTCCTCGTGCTGACGGGCGCCGGCCGCGGCTTCTGCGCCGGCCAGGATCTCGCCGACCGCAACGTCTCGGCCGACGCCGCCCCGGTGGACCTGGGCCATACCATCGAGACCTTCTACAAGCCCCTGATCCTGACCCTGCGCGGACTCGAGATGCCGGTGATCGGCGCCATCAACGGCGTCGCCGCCGGTGCCGGGGCCAACATCGCCCTGGCCTGCGACATCGTCATCGCGGCCCGCTCGGCTTCCTTCATCCAGGCCTTCTGCAAGCTCGGCCTGGTCCCCGACGCCGGCGGCACCTGGGCGCTGCCCCGGGCGGTCGGCATGGCCCGCGCCATGGGCCTCGCCCTGCTGGGCGACAAGCTCTCCGCCGAGCAGGCCGAGGCCTGGGGCATGATCTGGAAATGCGTGGACGACGAGCAGCTGGCCGCCGAGACGGACCGCCTCGCCCGCCACTTCGCCACCGCGCCGACCAAGGGGCTGGCCCGCACCAAGCAGGCCCTCTACGCCAGCGGCGGCCATACCCTCGAGGAGCAGCTCGGCCTCGAGCGCGACTGCCAGCGGGAACTGGGCTCCGGCCGCGACTATCGGGAAGGCGTCGCCGCCTTCATGCAGAAGCGCCCGCCCAACTTCACCGGGGAATGAGCGTGGCCCTGACACCCCAGCAGGTCGCCGAGCGCTGCGCCGAGGTCATGTGGCCGGACGACCATGCCGCCCGGGGCCTGGGCATCGAGATCGTCTGCGTCGGGCCCGGCGCCGCCACCCTGCGCATGACCGTCCGGCCCGACATGGTCAACGGCCACGGCATCTGCCACGGCGGCTTCATCTTCGCGGTCGCCGACTCCACCTTCGCCTATGCCTGCAACGGCTACAACCACCGGGCCGTCGCCTCGGGCGTCGACATCAACTTCATCGCCCCGGCCCACCTGGGCGACGTCCTCACGGCCGCCGGCCAGGCCCGCCACCAGGGCGGCCGCAGCGGCGTCTATGACATCGAGGTGAGCAACCAGGAAGGCCGGCTGATTGCCGTGTTCCGGGGCCGGTCGTCGCGCATCAAGGGCCATTTCTTCGAGGAACGCGAGTCATGACAGAAGCCTTCATCTGCGACGCCGTCCGGACGCCCATCGGCCGCTACGGCGGCGCCCTGTCCGGCATCCGCACCGACGACCTGGCCGCCCTCCCGATCAAGGCCCTGATGGCTCGCCACCCGAACCTCGACTGGGCGGCCATCGACGACGTCCTCTACGGCTGCGCCAACCAGGCCGGCGAGGACAACCGCAATGTCGCCCGCATGGCCGCGCTGCTGGCCGGCCTGCCCGCCGACGTCCCCGGCGCCACCATCAACCGGCTCTGCGGCTCCGGCCTGGACGCCGTCGGCACCGCCGCCCGGGCCGTCAAGGCCGGCGAGGCCGAACTCCTGATCGCCGGCGGCGTCGAGTCCATGTCCCGGGCGCCCTTCGTGATGCCCAAGGCCGAATCTGCCTTCTCGCGCAGCAACGCCGTCTACGACACCACCATCGGCTGGCGCTTCGTGAACAAGCTCATGAAGGCCCGGTACGGCGTCGATTCCATGCCCGAGACGGCCGACAACGTGGCCGCCGAATTCGCCATCGAGCGGGCCGCCCAGGACGCCTTTGCCCATCGGTCCCAGCAGCGCTGGGCGGCCGCCCATGCCCGGGGCTTCTTCAAGGGCGAGATCGTCCCGGTGGAGATTCCCCAGAAGAAGGGCGATCCCAAGGTCTTCGACACGGACGAGCATCCGCGCCCCGAGACGACCCTCGAGCAACTGGCCAG
This sequence comes from Pseudomonadota bacterium, assembly GCA_052035955.1. Lineage (GTDB taxonomy): Bacteria > Pseudomonadota > Gammaproteobacteria > Burkholderiales > Rhodocyclaceae > JAEUNJ01. The sequence goes on along the minus strand of JBPOHD010000090.1, from coordinate 27,741 downwards.
GCTGAAGGGGGTGAACGGCCCGGATCTGACCGTCACCGCCGGCAACGCCTCCGGCGTCAACGACGGCGCCTGCGCCCTCGTCGTCACCTCCGAGACCGCCGCCGCCCGCCATGGCCTGACGCCGCGGGCCCGGGTGATCGCCATGGCCACGGCCGGCGTGCCGCCCCGCATCATGGGCATCGGTCCGGCCCCGGCGACCCGTAAGCTCCTGGCCAGGACCGGCATCGCGCTGGACCGCCTGGACGTCATCGAGCTGAACGAGGCCTTCGCCGCCCAGGGGCTCGCCGTGACCCGGCAACTCGGGCTGGCCGACGACGATCCCCGCGTCAATCCCAACGGTGGCGCCATCGCCATCGGCCACCCCCTCGGCATGAGCGGGGCGCGCCTCGTCACCACCGCCATCAACCACCTGCACGCCACCGGCGGCCGGCTGGGCCTGTGCACCATGTGCATCGGCGTCGGCCAGGGCATTGCCCTGCTGGTGGAAAAAGTCTGACCAAGGCAGAAGACCATGAAATACGACCGCCCCCTCGACAACGAACTCGACCCGATCGAGATCGCCAGCCGCGACGAGATCATCGACCTCCAGACCCGGCGCATGCGCTGGACCCTGACCCACGCCTACCACAACGTCCCCCACTACAAGCGCAAGTTCGACAATGCGGGCGTGCACCCGGACGACTTCAGGGAACTGGCCGACATCGCCAGGTTCCCCTTCACCACCAAGCAGGACCTGCGCGACACCTACCCCTTCGACATGTTCGCCGTGCCGCGGGAGCGGGTCGTCCGCGTCCATGCCTCCTCGGGCACCACGGGCAAGCCGACGGTGGTCGGCTACACCCGCAACGACATCGAGAACTGGGCCGACCTGGTCGCCCGCTCCATCCGCGCCGCCGGCGGCAAGCCGGGCGACAAGGTTCATGTCTCCTATGGCTACGGGCTCTTCACCGGCGGCCTCGGCGCCCACTACGGCGCCGAGAAGCTGGGCTGCACGGTGATTCCCTTCGGCGGCGGCCAGACCGAGCGCCAGGTCCAGCTGATCCAGGACTTCCAGCCCGACATCATCATGGTCACGCCCTCCTACATGCTGGCCATCGCCGACGAATTCCAGCGCCAGGGCATAGACCCGACCAACTGCACCCTGCGCATCGGCATCCACGGCGCCGAGCCCTGGACCCAGCAGATGCGCGAGGAGATCGAGCGCCGCTTCGGCATCGAGGCGGTGGACATCTACGGACTCTCCGAGGTCATGGGCCCCGGCGTCGCCCAGGAATGCGTCGAGACCAAGGACGGTCCCGTCGTCTGGGAAGACCACTTTTATGCGGAAGTCATCGACCCCAACACCGGCGCCGTGCTGCCGGACGGCGAGCAGGGCGAGCTGGTCTTCACGTCCCTGACCAAGGAGGCCCTGCCGGTCATCCGCTACCGCACCCGGGACCTGACCCGGCTGCTGCCGCCCACCGCCCGCTCCATGAAGCGCATGGGCAAGATCACCGGCCGTTCCGACGACATGCTGATCATCCGCGGCGTGAACGTCTTCCCGTCCCAGATCGAGGAACTGATCCTGAAGACGCCGCGCCTCTCTCCCCACTACCTGATCGAGGTGAGCCGTGAGGCCCATCTGGACGAGATGACGGTGAAGGTCGAGATGAAGCAGGAGTTCGCCCGGGCCGCCGACGCCGACAAGCACGCCTCGGCCCGGGAGTTGCAGCACCACATCAAGTCCTACATCGGCGTCACCACGCGCATCGAGATCGTCGAGGTGGGCGGCATCGAGCGCTCCATGGGCAAGGCCAAGAGGGTGGTGGACAAGCGGCCGAAGTAGGATTCCGCGGGGTGGCCGGCGGCGACCGCCGCCGACGGGTCGTCCCCCGCCCCGTCCCCCGCCCCGTCCCCCGCCCCGGCCGCCGACCTCGGCAAGGACCGGGTACGCCCCCCGGGCTCCGCGGGACCGGGGGCCGCCCGATCGGGATTGGGCAGGCCTGCACCGGTCCGATCGACGGCAGGCCGGGGTATCGGCCGCGGCAGGAAAAATCGCACACCGGCGTCGTATTGGACCCGACACCCGGCAATCCGGGAAGTCGGTTTGATGACACAATCGCCCCCTCGCGTTTCGTCCCGCCGGTCCCCCGCATTCGATGTCTTCCCTTATTCGTCATTTCCTGGCCAGCTCTTCCGCCCACGCGGAGAGGAAGGCGGTGGAGGGCGCTTCCTGGATCCTGAACTACCGGGACCTGGAACACGAGGTCGGGCGCCTGGCGGCGGTACTGTACGAATCCGGCGTCCGGCGGGGGCACTTCGTACCCATGCTCATGGGACGCTCCCCTCGTTTCGTGGTGGCCTTGCTGGCCGTGGTCCGTTGCGGTGCCGCCTATGTGCCGATCGACCAGTCGAGCCCCTCGTCCCGCCAGCAGGCCATGCTGGAGGCGCTTTCCAGCCCGGTGGCCCTCACCGACGCCAGCGTTCCGGTGGCCGGCCTGGAGAAATTCACCGTCATCGACGTCGGCCAGGCCCTGCTGGTGCCCGCCCCGGCGAAGCCTCCCGCCTGGCCGGATCTGGCGCCGGAGGCGCCGGTCTACGGCATGTTCACCTCGGGTTCCACGGGCATGCCCAAGGGCGTCGTCGTCCCCCACCGGGCCGTCGATCGCCTCGTCTGGGAACCCGATTACATCCGGATAGACGAGACCGCCCGCTGGGGGCAGTTGTCCTCCATCGCCTTCGACGCCTCCACCCTGGAGATCTGGGCGCCCCTCCTGCACGGCGGGTGCTGCGTGGTGCAGGAGGAAGCGCTGCCCTCGCTGGACGTCCTCGCCGACTTCATCGTCGAGCGCAAGCTGACTGACGTCTGGCTGACGGCCGCCCTCTTCAACGTCATGGTGGACGACTGGATCAAGGCCTTCTCGGGACTGCGGCAACTGCTCACGGGCGGCGAGCGGGTTTCGCCGGCCCACGCCGCCGCCTGCCTGGCGGCCCATCCCGCCCTGCGCCTGATCAACGGCTACGGACCGACCGAGAACACGACCTTCAGCCTCTGCCACACCATCACCCCGACCGATGCCGGCTCCGGCGCCGAATTGCCCATCGGGACGCCGATCCACGGTACCGATATCCTGATCATGAGCCCCGAGGGCCAGGCCGTCCCCGACGGCGAGCCGGGGGAATTGTGGGTCGGCGGCGAAGGGGTCGCCCTCGGTTACCTGAACGACGAGCGGCTGACGGCCGAGAAATTCGTTCGCCACCGCGACGGAAGCTGGTACCGCACCGGCGACCGGGTCCGCCGGCGCGAGGATGGCCTGGTGGACTTCCTCGGCCGGACCGACCGCCAGGTCAAGGTCCAGGGCCACCGCATCGAGCTGGACGAGGTCGAGCGCATCCTGAGCGCCTGCCCCGGGGTCGGGACGGCCGCCGTCCTGATTGCAGGGGACAACGCGGAAACCCGCCACCTGGTGGGATTCGTCGCCGGCGTCGGGACGGCAAGGCCCGACGGCCAGGATATCTTCGCCTGGCTGGAGACGCGCCTGCCGCCGGTGATGATTCCCCATGCCCTGCACGTCATGGAACGCCTGCCGGTCAACCTCAACGGAAAGGTCGACCGCTATGCCCTGGCCTCGGAACTGGAGGCCCTGGCCCGGCCGGACCAGGCCGGCCCGGCCGAGGCCGAGTTCGCGACGGAGACGGAGCGCGTACTGGCCCAGGTCTGGTCCCGCTGCTTCGCCGTCCGGGGGGCCCCCATCCCCATCCGACCCGACTCCAACTTCCTGGCCCTCGGCGGCACGTCCCTGCTCGCCCTGCGGGTGGCCGCCGAGGTCCGCTCGCTGCTCGGACGGGAACTGGCACCCATCGACGTGTTGCGGCATCCGGTGCTCGCCGAGCAGGCACGCTGGATCGACCTGACCGCCCGCTCCGATCGGCATGCCTCCGACGGACCGCGCTCCACCACCGGCATCACCCTGACCCGCGGCCAGGTGGCGGTGCTGTCCGCCTCCGGCCTGGACGGCAGCGGCTGTGCCTACCTGGTCCACCAGGCGCTCGTCCTCCGGCCGGCGCCGGACCCGGAGGCCCTCCGCCAGGCCTTCGCCATGCTGATCGCACGCCACCCCATGCTGCGTACCGCGATCCAGCACTGCGCCGAGATGGGCACCGGCACGCTGAAGCCCGAACTCCCGGACGGATGGTGGTGCCACCAGGGGAGACTGCCGGCTCCGCCCCGGGATTTCGACTGGCCGGAGGATCTCCTCGCCGTCATCAACCGCCCCCTGGACCTCGGCCAGGCCCCGATGCGGGCGGACTGGTGGGCGCTGGACGGGGACGCCCTGCTCCTCGTATGGACCGTGCATCACGTGGCGGTCGACGAAATGGCCGTGAACCGCGTGCTGGACGAACTGGGCCAGGTGCTCACCCACGGCGCCGCCGCCCTGACGCCGGTGTACGGATCCGCCTATGCCTTCCCCGTCGTGGAACGCGCCTGGTCGGACGACGTCGCCGTGGAGAGGCAGGCCCGCGCCTTCGCCAAGTCGGTGGCGGGCCTGGAGTGTCCCCTGCCCCCCGCCCCGGCCGCCGGGGACGAGCGGCCGCTGCGCTTGCCGGAGGACGTCGTGGCGGCGCTCCAGGACCGATGCGCCGCCTGGGGATGCACGCCCTTCGTGCCCTTGCTGGCCGCCTGCGGCATGGCGCTCCAGGACAGCTTCGGCGAAGGCTGGCGGCATGTCGTCACGCCCTTCTCCCGGCGTTGCGAGCCGGAGTTGATGGAGCCCGTCGGCTACCTGCTGGACATGCGGCTGATCGAGGCCGGGGCCAGGCCGGGCGAAATGCCCGCCGACACCCTGCGCCGCGTCCATGGGGAGATCATCGCGGCCCAGCAGCCGCGCTTCCAGTCCGCCGAGCGCCTGGCCGAGGCCCTGTCGGAAATCTCGCCCGAGGCCGGCGCCGCCCTGTTCCAGTTCGGCCTCACGTGGCGGCATCGGCCCAGGGCCGGCATGCGTTTCGGCGCGGCCACCGCCTTGCCCGTGGCCGTGCCGCAGAGGGGCTCCCGATTCGGCCTCTGCCTCCATCTGGCCGCTGACGGCGCCGCCATCACCGCCACCCTCGAGGGGGTCCGGGATGCCTTCGAGACAGGCGCCGCGCAGCGTTTCGGTCGCGCGCTGGTGGCCCGCCTGGAAGCGCTGGCGACGCTGGATGCCCCGGTGATCCTGGACCTGCCGGAGGCGAGGATCCTCCCGCCGGCCGAGGAAGCGGCAGCCCGGCGAAGGCAGGACGAGGTGGGACGGGCCGCCACCCAGGCATGGCGGACGATCCTCGGCCGCCCGCCCGCCGGGCCCCAGGACGGATTCCTGGCCGCCGGCGGCTCGTCGCTGCTGGCATTGCGGATGGCCGCCCACCTCAGGCGTACCGCAGGGCTCGAACTGGACGTGGCGGGCTTCCTGGCCCGTCCCGACTTCGCCGGCCTGTGCCGGCAACTGGCGGCCCCGAGAGGCGCCCTGGCCGGCCGCAAGCCGATGTACTCGCTGCTCGGCCCCCCCGACTTCGCGCGTTACGTCGTCGTCATACCAGGGCACGGCGGCACGGCCGTCAGCATGTTCACCTTCGCCAGCGAACTGCGCCGCCACCTCCCCGAGGATTACGCGATCGCCATGATCGACCTCCAGTCCATGGTCCGCCAGGCCCCGCTGGAGGGAGTCACCCACTTCGTCCGGGAGCAATTGGTCCAGGTGGTCCGCGACCTCGGCGAACAGAGGCTGGACGCCGTCGTCGGCGCGTCCCTGGGCGGCGTGTTCGGCGCCCACCTGGTGGCCGCCCTGGGCGAGGGCGTGGCGAGCCGGATCCCCCTCTGCCTCGTCGACACCTATGCCCCCCGCATCCTCCGTCCGGGCCGGCAATGGGTGGTCAAGCGCAAGCTCGTCAAGTGGCTCCGCCACCCCATGAACAGCCTGGTCACCCTGGTCGAGAACCGCTCCCGGCGCTGGTTCGCCACGCCGGAGATGTCGCCAGGCCCGCTGCCGGAGCCGGAAACCCCCTGGGTCAGGCAGGTCTGGCGCCAGTCCTACATGGAACTGGCCACCACGCCGCTGCGGGTGCCGGGCGCCCGGGCCACCCTCATCCATTCGCGGCCCACCAGCCGGACGGCCGGGGTCTTGCGCTGGGCCGACCGCAACGGTTTCAGCGGCCGGGAGTTCGACTCCTTGCGCGTGATCTCCGTGGACGAACTCCACCGGGACCTCTTCCATCGCTCGGCGGCCTGGGTCGCCGAGGCAATGCGCAGCCGATGAACACCGAGGCCGTTCCCCGCCTGCCACCCGCCTGGCGGGCGTGCCTCGACGCGGACAGGGTCGTCGTATGCTGGCATCAAGGCGTCGCAAACCGGTCCCGCATGGCCGGGATTGCCCGGGAACTGGGGCGCCAGGCCGGCGCCGAGCTGGCCTCGGCAGGATTGTCGCCACGGGTCCTGCGGATGAGCCGCACGGCCACCGACGGGCTCGCGGGCCTTGCCCTCGCCTGGGACAGCCCGGTCGGGCTCGACGTCGAGGCACCGGGCGCGGCCAACGACGACGCGGCGATTGCCCTCGCCCTGCACCCCGACGAATCCGGCGCCCCGCCGGAAGGGGCTGACTTCCTCTGGCTATGGACCCGCAAGGAGGCGGTGCTGAAGGCCCTCGGCACGGGGTTGGCGCTGGATCCCCGGCGTATCCGCACGGGTGGCCGCGCCGATGGCTGGCGGCGGGTCGACAGTCCCTGGGGCGGGGAGGCCCATGTGGTCTCCCTCGAGGCTCCCGGAAGGATTCCGGCCGCCGTCGCCGTCCTCGGGCGAACGGCCGGGATCTCTGTCTTCGCGTCGGCCTGAAGCGGCCCGACGCCCTACTGCCGCGCCAGCCCCCGGCCGCCGCGCAGGATGCGGCCGGTCTCCCGGTCGAGCCTGAATTCCAGGTCGCCGTCCCGGCGCAGGAAGGACAGGCGTTCGTCCAGGTCCCGCCGGCAGACGCGGTAAAGGCTGGCCAGGCTGTCCGCCGGATTTCCCGCATCGAAATAATCGGGCACGGAAATGCCGGTGTCCTCGGCCCCGGCCAGGTGGCCGACCGCCAGGCCGTCCTCGTTCTCGCTCACTTCCAGCCACAGGCAGGGCAGCCAGAAGGCGCCGCCGGCATCGAAGACGGCAATGTCTTCCGCAGCCCGCTCGCCGAACTCCAGGCCTTCGGCGACCAGTTGCGACACCACGCTGTCGGCGTCCGCCGTCGAGAAATAGGAGACCGCCGCCAGGTTCCCGTCCCTGCGGAAGGAGCCGTTGAAGAACTCCCAGGCGAAACCCTCGACCCCGCCTGGGAAGCAGGTTTCCAGGGCCGCCGCCTTCACGACGACGCTGATCGGATCGAGGAGGATGCTCATGCCCGTCCCTCCGAACCAGGCCAGGAGTCCCCCGCCGAACCCAGCACCAGGGCCTCCGTCCAATCGAGGGTCTCGACCCGGTAGCCGGGGAGGTTCGTGGCGCCAATCCCCGCCGGCAGCCGTCCCGGCTCCCGGAGCACGTTGTTGCCTTCGGCTGCGATCCACATCATGGCCATCTCCCGATCAGGCCCGGCGACGCCGGGCGACGGCGCCCATCAGGCCGAGTCCGGCCAGGAACATGGCGTAGGTCTCGGGCTCCGGGACCGGAGTCAGCAGGAAGGCATGGACTTCGCCGCCTATCGTGCCGGAACCGATGATCTGCCCGGCGTCGTTGAACCCCGCCACGTTGATGAAAGAGAATCCGGCGCCCACGACTTCCGGCAGCAGTTCCAGGTCGGTCATGCTGCCGTCGGCATAGAGGAAGGCGTGTATGGCGGCATTCCCCGCCGTGTACGCGCGTCCGATCACCTGCCCGGTCCCGTTGATGCCGTCGGCCCAGCTGTCCGTCCCGCCCAGGGTACCCAGATCGATCATGCTGCCGCCGGAATGGAGGAAGGCGTGCGTACTGCCGGCGAACGTGTCGGCGTAACCGACCACCTGCCCGGCGGCGTTGATGCCGCTGGCCCCGCTGTTGGCACCGCCCAGGGTGCCCAGGTCGTTCATGACGCCGGCGGAATACAGGAAGGCGTGCTCCGTTCCGTCGATCTTCCTGGCCTTCCCGACCACCAGCCCCGCGTCATTGATCGCCGTCGCGGCGCTGGTGCTTCCGCCCATGGTCCCCAGGTCGTTCATGACGCCGCCAGAATGAAGGAAGGCATGCACCTTCCCCGCGGCCGTCACGGAATGGCCGATCACCTGGCCGGCGGCGTTGATGCCGGTCGCCGTACTGTTGATCCCGCCCAGCGTGCCGAGGTCGGTCGTGCTGCCGCCGGAATGGAGGAAAGCGTGTTGCGCCGCGTTCCCCGTCGTGTAGGCGTTTCCGGTCACCTGGCCGGCGGCATTGATGCCGAAGGCCCAGCTGTGCGTGCCGCCGAGCGTGCCCAGGTCGGTCATGCCGGCGCCGGAACGAAGGAACGCATGGGGTGTCCCGCCCGACGTGTTGGAGTAGCCGATCACCTGGCCGGCCGCGTTGATGCCGGTGGCCGTGCTGTGGGCCCCGCCCAGCGTCCCCAGGTCGACCAGGCCGCTGCCGGCGTACAGGAAGGCGTGCTGGGCGCCGCCGGCCGTCAGCGAACTCCCCGCCACCACACCGGCGGCGTTGATCCCCGCCGGAAGGCTGGCGGCACCGCCCAGGGTCGCCAGGTCGGTGATCGTCCAGCCGGCCGCCGAGGCCGTCATCGCGAGCGACCCCAGGGCCGCCGCGACGGCGGTCCGGGCCCACGATGACGTGCGGTTCGCCTTCATGGTCTGGCTTCCCTGTCTGGTTGCGCGAGGCGCGTGCATCGGCCGACCTTCGTTTCAGGCGCGAGCCCGGCGGCGCTTCGCCACCGCACCCATCAGCCCCAGGCCGGCCAGGAACATGGCGTAGGTCTCGGGCTCGGGGACCGCCGGGATGGTCTGGGAAAGCAGGTTGCCGGTGGGTTTCGTCTGGGTCAGGCTCTTCAGAAACTGGACCTTCAGGTGGGGTGCGCTGAAATCCAGGCCTGTCCCCGTGAAATCGATGGTCCAGGTCATCGAGGCACCCAGGGTCACCGCCGGCGACGTCGAAAAGCAGGCGCCGGGCGTGCCGCCCGTGCCGCATCCCAGGGACGCGGCGGCGAGCCCATGGTCCACGTCGGCCACGAAGCTGCCCGGGCCGGAAACGACCGTCGCCCCGGTCACTGTGCCGATTTCCTTGATCTCGAAGGCTTTCAGGTAGCCGACGCCGGCCCAGTCGCCGGTCGCGCCGGTGGCGCCCAGGATCTCGAGTTTCAGCGTGTCGGCATCCAGCGCATAGGTGTTGAAGGTGACGCCCTGGTAGGTCAGCGAGTTGGCCATGGCCGGTGCGGCGGCCAGTCCGGCCGCGGCGATGGCGACCGCGATCAGCTTGGGGATGCGGAAGGAAGTCATGGTGTGGGCCTCTGTTGTCGGAATGTCTGTTGTTTTGGTCGCCTGCCCGGAACAACGTTCCGGACAGGCGGTATCGATCCATCAATCGCCCGGGATTTCACCCCGGGCGACCGGCGGAGGACTCAGCCCCGCTTGGCGCGGCGACGCGCGACGGCGCCCATCAGGCCCAGGCCGGCCAGGAACATGGCGTAGGTCTCGGGCTCCGGCACGGTGACCACCAGTTGGTCCTGGTAGATCGGGTTGTACAGGCGCTCGGCGATGTACTGGTGGTTGCTGGAGGCCAGGCCGGCCAGCCAGGCATTGGCCTGATTGGCGGCGGCGAGCCGGGCCCCGGAAAGCGTGCCGTCCAAGTGGAAGCCGCCACCGGCCTTCACGTCCGCGCCATCGTCATAGACGATCTCCCACACGGCCAGCTGCATCGCCGCCGAGGTGGTCGCGTCGGTCACGGCATACCCGCCGTCGTTCGCCATCTTCCAGGTCAGTTTGTTGAGCAGGGTCTGGACGTGGGTGGCCGAGGCGTAAGGATTGGCCGAGAAGGCGACGCGATTGACCGCGAACTTGACGCCCCAGCCAGGAATCGACTGGCGCAGGGAGACGCAGTAGGTCTCGAAGCTGGGGTTGGTGCCCGAGCTGCTCAGCCCCAGGGTGCCCGCAAAGCGTCCGGCGGACGAGCTGGTGGAGGTGGTCGTGCCGTCGTCGAAGGTGAAGAAGAAATCGAGCTTGCCGGGCGAGAAGGCGTCGATGCTGACGTATTCGGTGGCCGCGGCGGCGGGCAGGGCGATGGCGGTGACGGCGGCGGCAACGAGGGCCTGGGCGATGGACTTGCGGATCATCGAAATTTCCTTTGTGGGCTGTTGGCCTCCCGCGCCCGGACACCGGTCCGGTAAAGGGGAGACCCATTCATCGAGTTCTCTTGTGCCTGCCCGGCGCACCGTGGCGCGCCGGGCAGGTTTCCTGCGGTGGCTGCTTCCCGTTCAGGCGCGCTGGGAACGGCGGCGGGCGACGAAGCCCATCATGCCCAGGCCGGCCAGGAACATGGCGTAGGTCTCGGGCTCCGGCACGGTCACGACCAGCTGGTCCTGGTAGGTCGGGTTGTACAGGCGCTGGGCGATGTACTGGTGGTTGCTGGAAGCCAACCCGGCCAGCCAGGTATTGGCCTGCGTCCTGGCAGCGGAAGAACCGGCGGTCACCGCGAAGCCGGATCCGGAATTGACGTTCATGCCATTGTCGTAAATGATTTCCCAGACGGCCAGCTGCATGGCGGCCGACGTGGTGGCGTCCGTGACCGCGTAGGAGGCATCGTTGGCCGCCAGCCAGGCCAGCTTGTTCATCTGGACCTGCTGATTGACCGCGGAACTGTAGGCGTTGCCGGCGAAATTGACGCGGGTCACGGCAAACGGCGTATGCCAGCTGAAAGTCTGGCGCAGGGAGACGCAGTAGGTCTCGAAGCTCGGGTTGGCGCCGGAAGCATTGGGGCCGAGGGTACCGTCGAAGCGCCCGGCGGCCGAACCTGCCGAGGTCGCGACGCCGTCGTTGAAGTCGTAGCTGAAGCTGAGCCAGCCATCCGAGAAGGCGTCGAGCTTGATGTACTCGGCGGCCATGGCCGGCACGGCGGCGGCGGTCAGGGCGAGGGCGGCAACGGCTTGGGCGATGGGTTTGCGGATCATGGTTGTGGTCTCCTTGGAGTTGAAAGTCGAACGGGGTTTGCTGGAAGGTTTCGAGCGGGACATGGGCTTCTCCTCGAATGTCGTGAAATCGTATGGGGCGATCGGCGGCGGCCCGGCCGAACCCGGCCGCCTGGAAACGATGGCGCGGTTCAGCCGAACTGGATGCGGCGGCAGCCGGACCAGCGGCGGGCGGTGACCTGGTCCTTCACCCGCAGGCCGGCGTTCTGGTCGGGCCGCGGGCCGGGGCCGGAACGGAAGAAGAAGCCGGCCGGAGCGACGGGCGGGACGATCGACGGTCCGCTCAGGGGGCGGTTGTGGGAGTCGCGGTAAGCGGAGCCGGACTTGGATTGTTCCTGCGCGTATCCAGCCTGGGCCGCGGCAACATCGAGAACGGGGAACGGGCTTCTCATGTTTTTCTCTCCTGTCGGTATCGTTCCCGCCGATCGGGAACATGGTTCGCATTTCAGCAGCGGGCCTTCCGGGAGGCATCACCAGAATTGGTGACGGGAATGCGCTTTTTTCGCGGCCACCGGAAAAACACCGTCAATGCCGGTCAGCGGCGCTCGCGGAGGGCCCTTGCGGGCCCGCGGGACGCCCATGGGGTCCGCCGGGGGCTCGGGAAGGCCCGGAAATGCTGGGGGATAGGGAGAAACCGGCGGTGCGCCCGGGTCGAGGCCCGGCGACGCAACGGTCAGGAGCCGCTACGGACGCCGCGGAACCGCGGCAGGCGGGCCAGGAGGCGCAGGAGGTCGGCCTGCCGGTTGAGTCCGGCCTTGGTCAGCAGGGCGCGGATCTGGGTGCGGACGGTGTTCATGCTCAGCTTGGCGGTGCCGGCGAAGTCCTCGGCCGTCTCGCCGGCGGCCAGCGCGTCCGCCAGGCGGGCCTCGGCCGGCGTCGCGCCGAATGCCGATCGCATGAAGGCGGCCGCCGGAGCCGGCGGCGCCTGGGTGTCGTGGAGCAGCAGCAGGGCCAGGCGCTCGCCGTCCTCGGCAGCCATCTCGGCCCCCAGGGGAACGACGAGGATCCAGCAGGGCTGACGGCCCGAGGCATCCTCCACCGCCAGTTCCGCCGTGGCGCCGAAGCGGCCGGCGTTGCGGATGGCATTGGCCAGGGCGGCCTGCCGGGCCGGCAGGCTTGCCGCCAGGCGGCCGCCCGCCACATGCAGGGCCTTGCTGCCGGAGAGGAAATCGGCCGCGGCGGCGTTGGCGAAGCGGATGTCGCCCTCCGGACCGGCGGCAACCAGGGCCATCTCGAGGCGGTCGAGGATCGCCAGGCCGAACAGCGCCTGGCGGCGCAGGGAGTCCAACTGTCCCTTGATGCGGGTCGCCCGCTCCCAATGGGGAATGAGGTGCTCGTCTGCGGCTGGGCCCGCGGGCGCCTCGCTGCGGGCCTCGGCGGCCGGCGCTTGCTGTACGGCCGGTTCGGCGGAGGGCGCCCGGACGGGGGGCTTTTCGGGAACGAAGAAGCCGACGCTCCCCGCCACGCTGGCAAAGCGGGCCCGGGAAGGCTGCGGCGCGTCGTTCCAGCGACGCACCGGATGGGGCCGCGCGGCCTCGGGCGGCGGCCGACGGCCTGGCGCATCGCTCCAGCGTCGGGCCGGATGCTTGCGCCCGTGCTGGGTGGGATGGGGAACATCGCCGGCCCGATGGGCGGGCGTCGGCGCCGCGAAACCCGAACCGTAGCGGTACCCGGAATCGGGATGGGTGGCGCCGGCAAACGGGTCGCCCGGGAACAGTCCGCGCCAGGGCATTGCGGTGGAAGGGGCAGCCGGCGAAATCAGGACGCGGTCATAGACCTCGCCTATCTCGTCATTCAGTCTCTCGTTGCGGGAATTTTTCACGCAATCATTGATCCAGGGCCGCCTGCAACCTTCCCGGCCCCGCAGCCGGAACTATTTCACGGTGCGACGCCGAATCTCATTCGGCTAGCACGTTAAACAAGGGAACCCGTTCTTGCATCGTCAATTTTTATGATAAAAAGTCACGGAACTTCAAAAAAACCGGTCCGGTGGCCGGCGGCCCTGGCGGCCGAAGCAGGGCGCAACCGGACCGATCCACGCGGTACATTCGATTGGGATTCGATCGGTTCCGGGGGAATTTGCGTTTCTGGAGTCGGTCATGCAGTTTTTCGCAAGCAGGGCTTCGCGCCACGGCCGTGTCGGCCGGAGTCAGGCCCGAACATCCGAGGCAGTGGAATGACGCCTCGACAGGATCCGGCACCGGGCCTGGACGAGGCGGTCGCCCTCCTCTATGACGCCGTCCTGGAGCCCGCCCTCTGGCCGCGTGCGCTGAGCACCGCCGGGCGGATGGCCCGGGCGCGCAGCGTCCTCAACATCTGGTGCGACGCCGCCACCGGCACTGCCCTATTCTGCCAGGCCGTGCGGCTCAGCGCGGACGGCGCCAGCGTCGGCTACCGGGAGATCGAGGGCCTGAAGGCCGCCGACGAGGAGCGGCAACTGGCCCGGGGCGCCGAGCCGTCCATGGTCTGCCGCCACTTCTGCGAGGGGGACCGCATCCAGCGCAGCGAGTTCTCCGTGGTCGCCATGGGCCTGCGCTACCGGGTCGAAGGCGGCCGTTACCACGTCGCCACCGTCCAATCCCCGGCCCACTCGGCGATCGGAAATGCCGCCTACGTGGCCAACGAGCCCGGCGAGATCGACGCCATCGGACGCATGTTCCACCACATGCAGCGCACGGCGGGGCTGCAGCGGCGCGTCGCCGCCGCCGAGGTGAAGGCCAGCTTCAGCCATGCCCTCATCGACAACCTGACCTTCCCCCTGATCGTCGCCCAGGCGGATCGCCACTACCTGCTCGGCAACAAGCCGGCCCAGCGCATGCTCAAGCAGGGCGAACCGCTGCGCGTCGTCGCCGGGCGGCTGGCGGCCGGCGATCCGGCCGACGAACCGCGCCTGGCCCGGATGATCAAGGCCACCGCGGAGGACCACCAGCCCAATGCGATGCGCATCGACCGGTCGTCCCGCTCCCATTGGATCCAGATCCTGCCCATGCCGCGCACGCCGGCCTGGAGCGGCACGACCCACGCCCGCGCCGCCATGCTGACGGTCACCGAGATCGGCAGCCCCACGGTACCGGTGGCCGACCGCCTGATGGGCATGTACGGCCTCACCCGCACGGAACTGCGGGTCGCGGTCGCCCTGGCCCGCGGCGAAAGCGCCGAGGCCGTCGCCGATTCCCAGAGCGTCAGCATGCCGACCATCCGCAGCCAGATCGCCAAGGTGATGGAGAAGACAGGCGTCCGGCGCCAGGCGGAACTGGTCAGCCTGCTGCTCTCCTTCCCGCAATTACAGTCCGAACTGCCCGCCTGAGGCAGCCGGACAACTGCCTGCGCCGCCCCGCGTCCCCTCGCCCTCAGGCGCCCTTCGCCGGCTCCGCCGTGCCGCGGGGCGGTTCCAGCCGGAAGACTTCGAGGCCGGGCCCGCCTTCCAGCCGGCGGCCCGCCTTGTAGCTCAGGAATCGGCCCTCCCGGCGCAGCGTGACGTCGTCGCCGCTGGCCACGCTGCCCGGCGGCGCCACCAGCCCCGGTCCGCCGCCGTGGGCCGGCATCGCCGGCAACAGGATGCCCCGGCCGATCTCGCCCGGCGTGGAACCGAGGAATTCGACGGGCACCGCCGCCGGCGCCAGTTCCTGGACGCCGAGTTCCAGCCGGGTCTGGCCGGCATTGCTGACGCGCCGGATCAGGCAGACATGGACACGGGCGCTCTCCCGGGTCCGCATGCCCACCAGGTCGCCGACGTCGAGGCGTCCCGGGTCGCCCTGCAGGTAGCGCAGGCCGTAGCTGTCCGGGCTCTCGTTCACGATGGCCCACTCGCTCATGCCGAGGTCATGGCCGTTGCCGCCCGCCGCCGCGCCCACGGCCCCCTCGGCCTGGGGCCGGTCCTGCCGCCGGCGCTGCAGCGCCTCGCCCTCGATGAAGCGCGTCACCCGCTCCAGCCCCGACACCAGGTCGCTGCGCGGCTTGAAGCGGACGCGGGTGAAGCGCCGCGTCGGCTGGCCGCTCCACATGTCGGCCAGGCGGTCGGCCAGCGCCGGGTCGAGGCCGGCCGGCGCCGGATCGCCCTCGTGCCGCAGGGCCGCAGCCAGTTCGCGGCAATCGAGGATCAGGCCCTCGGCGCCGATGGCCGACGCGGTGACCCGGTGCAGGGGGCGGCCGGGACTCTCGTCGTCGGCCGGGATCAGGAAGAGGTCCCGGTCGCCGCCGCGCACGCGCTCGGCCTCCGTAGGCTCGCGCAGGCGGGCGCGGGACCCGAAGCGCTCTATCGTCCCCAGGATGGCTTCCTGGTCCTGGCGCGAGAACTTGCTCGGATTGGCGAAGGAGAAGAGCAGCGCCGCCACGTAGATGCCCTCGATGGACAGGCCGGCCCGCTCGTCGGCCGCGCAGCCGCGCAGGCGGGCCCGCCGGTAGATGCGGTGCATCTGCCGCCAGGAGGTGGGGGACGGCGTCGCATAGACCCGGTAGGCCAGCACCTTGCGCCGGGCGCGGGCCGCCATCGCCCTCTGGGCGGCGTTGCGCCAGAGCTGGCCGAGGCCGGAACCGAGCTTGCGCGACTCGATGCCGACGGCGACCGTGCCGTAGGCCAGGGCCAGGGCCTTGAGCAGGTTGTCGGCGGCCAGGGCGGTGGCCTGGTGCTCCGGATTCAGGGGCAGCGGAAACGCGGCGATCTGCCTTTCCAGCTCGGGCAGGAACTGCTCGACGGCCACGTCGAAGGCATCGAGCAGTTTGAGCCGCATGTGGTGGTTGGGCTGGGCGGCGACCAGGTTGGGCAGCCGCTTGGCGATGGCCACCGCCATCTCCTCCGGCGGCGACCCGGCCAGGCCCTCCAGCCAGGCGCGCAGGGCCTCGCCGGCCCGGTCGCCGCCCTTGGCGGCGCCGAGGGTGAGCCAGTCGCGGAGGAATCGAAGGGGGGTTTCCATCGGGCGGGGGCATGCAGGCAGGATTCGCAGCGCGGAGGATACCATCGACCGTCCAAATCCCCGCCGGCGGCACGGTCACCCGGCGGCGCGCCTCCGGCGGACATCCTTTGCGCCAAGTCAACCATCGGCCGGCCGGCGGACCCTAGACTCGCGGCTTTCGACCGCCCGCCCGGAGGATCCGGCATGAACGACTCGGCCCGAGGCCGCCTGGAGCCCATCGAGATCGCCAGCCGCGACGAGATCGCCGCCGTCCAGCTCGACCGCCTGCGCTGGTCCCTGAACCACGCCTACGAGCGCGTCCCCCACACCCGCGAGAAGTTCGACGCCCTGGGCGTACACCCATCGGACCTCAAGTCCCTCGGCGACC
Source organism: Pseudomonadota bacterium (assembly GCA_052035955.1). Taxonomy (GTDB): domain Bacteria; phylum Pseudomonadota; class Gammaproteobacteria; order Burkholderiales; family Rhodocyclaceae; genus JAEUNJ01. The sequence goes on along the minus strand of JBPOHD010000090.1, from coordinate 11,350 downwards.
TGGCGCGCTTTCCCTTCACCACCAAGGAGGACCTGCGCCGCACCTACCCCTTCGGCATGTTCGCCGTGCCCATGGACGACGTGGTCCGCATCCACGCCTCCAGCGGCACCACCGGCAAGCCGACCGTGGTCGGCTACACGCTGAAGGACATCGACACCTGGTCCGGCCTGATGGCCCGCTCCCTGCGCGCCGCCGGCGGCACCCGCCACGACATCATCCACGTCACCCACGGCTACGGCCTGTTCACGGGCGGCCTGGGCGTCCATTACGGGGCCGAGCGCGTCGGCTGCGCCGTGGTGCCCATCTCCGGCGGCCAGACCGAGCGGCAGGTGCAGCTGATCCAGGACTTCAAGCCGACCATGATCGTCGGCACCCCCTCCTACGTCCTCAACATCGCCGACGAATTCGTCCGCCTGGGCCTCGACCCGGCCGCCACCAGCCTCAGGCGCGGCATGTTCGGCGCCGAGCCCTGGGGCGAGGAGATGCGCAAGGCGCTGGAAACCCGCTTCGGCATCGCCGCCATGGACCTCTACGGCCTCTCCGAGGTCATGGGGCCCGGCGTCGCCGCTGAGTGCATCGAGTCCCGGGACGGCCCGACCATCTGGGAGGACCACTTCTACCCCGAGATCATCGATCCGATCACCGGCGAGGTGCTGCCCGACGGCCAGCAGGGGGAACTGGTGTTCACCTCCCTGTCCAAGGAGGCCCTGCCCATCGTCCGCTACCGGACCCGCGACCTGACCCGGCTGCTGCCGCCGTCGGCGCGCAGCTTCCGGCGCATCGGCAAGATCACCGGGCGTTCCGACGACATGCTCATCATCCGCGGCGTGAACGTCTTCCCTTCCCAGATCGAGGAACTCATCCTGCGCGTGCCTCGCCTGTCCACCCACTACGTGCTGGAGGTGAGCCGGCGGGGCCACATGGACGAACTGGCGGTCAAGGTCGAGATGAAGCCCGAGGTGGCCTCGGAGGCGGACAAACAGGCCGCCGTGGGCGAGCTGCGCCACCACATCAAGTCCTACATCGGCATCACCACCCGGGTGGACATCGTCCCCTTCGGCGTCATCGAGCGCTCGGTCGGCAAGGCCAAGCGGGTGATCGACCTGCGGGGCAAGGATTGAAGCCCCGCCATTTCCCGCTGACCTTCGTCTTCTTCACCGCCCTCGGCGTGCTGACGGCCGCCGTCGGGGTCGCCGCCCTGGCCGGCTGGATGCGCGGCACCCACCCGCTGTTCAACGACGACATGGCCGGCTGGGCGCTGATCGTCACTGCCGTCGCCCTCCTCCTGACCGGCGGCTTCCCCCTCGTCCTGCGCCGCCTGGCGGAGCAGGAAGGGGCGTGATCCCGGCCTTCCCCAGCCCCATCCGTCCGCTCCCTGGCCGCCCGCCGGGCCGGTAACTCCTCGTAGCAAGCCCCTGCCGACGCCGGCCGCAAGCCCCTCGATGGCCGCGTCCGGCGCGGAAAAATGCACTTCTACCATTGGTTGCCATCGGTCTTGCGCGGGCCGCCGATCGCCCCTCCCTGTTGCGCCAAAACCACACCTAGGTTGACAGACCTAAACATAATCAATAGGATGCGAACCGCTGCATCGCAGCATTCATGTAGTTCAAACAGCAGTCCGTTTGTTTCAAGCGTCCGGATGGTCCGGATCGCCTGGTTCGAAACCGCCGCACCGCCCCGCGCGTAAGGGGCTGCCGGGATCCCCCCGGACGCGGCGCTGCAACCGCACTTTGACCGCTCCCGTCGCCGTGTCCGGCGACACGCCCGGAAACGGGTGCGCCTGTCGGAGCGAATCGCCCCCTGGCTCGTCCCGGGGATCGACTCGCCCAGCGGAGGACGGGGGATCTGGAAAGGAGGAAGCATGTCTCACGCTTTACGCATCCGGCGCCTCGCGTCGCGCACCACCGAGTATCTGTTCCATTTCCTGCACGGCAGCCTGCTCACCACCGGCGTCCTCGTGGCCATCGCCATCGCCGCCCTGATCGGCACCGGCGTGCTCCAGGACGGCACCGCCGTGCGCAGGATCCAGCAATGGGCCAATGCCGCCGCCCCCTTCGCGGTTTCCGCCCCGGCGCCCCTCGAGGAAGAGGATTCCGCCCCGGCACCGGCGCTCAATGCCCGCAGCCGCGCCATCGTCGAGTACGTGTCCAAGCGCTACCGGGTGGCCGCCGGGGCGATCGCCCCCATCGTCCAGGCGGCCCACGACGCCAGCGCCAAGGCGGGCCTCGACCCGCTGCTGGTGATCGCCGTCATCGCCGTCGAATCGGGCTTCAACCCCTTCAAGGAAAGCGTCATGGGGGCCCAGGGACTGATGCAGGTCATCGCCCGCTTCCACCCGGAGAAACTGCCCGCCGACGATCCCCTGGCCCTCATCGACCCGGTCACCAACGTCGAGGTCGGCGTCAAGGTGCTGAAGGAATCCATCCGCCGGGCCGGCAGCCTGGAAGGGGGCCTGCAGCAGTACGCCGGCGCCCCCGACGACGACGAGCTGATCTACACCAACAAGGTGATGGCGGAGAAGCAGCGCCTGGAGCAGATCGTCAGCCGGCGCGGCCGCGGCTGATCCCGGCGCGGCTGCCGCCCCTGCGGCCCGTCCAGGCCCTGCCGCCGGTGCCCCGGCCCCGGTCCGACCGCCCCCTGCCGCCCGGGAGCCGCCGCCGGCCGCAGGGGGGCCACCCCCTCCCTTGGCGGAGCGGCCCCCTCCCGCAGGCGCGCCGCCGGCGGCCTGAAGCCGGCCCGGTGGCCGGTCCCGGCGCCGCCCGATGACGCTGCGCGCGGCGCTGGGCGCCCTCGCCGTCCTGGCACTCGCCTACCTGTCGGTCCTGGCCTGGCTCTGGTGGCGCCAGGAAGCCCTGCTGTTCCAGCCCGAGCGCCTGCCGGCCGACCACCGCTTCGACATCCCCGGCGCCCATGAAGTCGCCGTGGACGTGCCCGGCGCCCGGCTTTCCGCCCTCCACCTGCGCCTGCCCGAGGCCAAGGGCCTGGTCTTCTACCTGCACGGCAACGGCGGCAGCCTGGCCGGCTGGTTCACCAACGCCGACTTCTACCGGGCCCTCGGCTACGACCTCTTCATGATCGACTACCGGGGCTACGGCAAGAGCACCGGCCGCATCGAAAGCGAGGCCCAGCTGATGGACGACGTGCGCGCCGCCTGGGCATCGGTCGCCGGCCAGTACCGGGGCCGGCGCCTGGTGGTCTTCGGCCGCTCCCTGGGCACCGCCCTGGCAGCCCAGCTGGCCGCCGAGGTGAAGCCCGACCTCACCGTCCTCGCCTCGCCCTATTGCAGCATGGCGGAACTGGCCCGCACCCACTACCCCTGGGCACCCACCGCCCTGCTCCGCTATCCGCTCGAGACCTGCGCGGCGGCGGCGCGCATGACCACCCCCCTCGTCCTCTTCCACGGCGACCGGGACGGCCTGGTGCCGCCGGACCAGGCCGAGCGGGTGCGCCAGCGGGCGCCGGCCGCCGAGCTTCGCCTGGTGCGCGGCGCCGGCCACGACGACCTGCACCTCTTCCCCGAGTACCTGGACGGCGTCCGGGAGCGCCTGGGCCGGCTCTGATCCCGCCGGGAGCAACCGCGCCGCGGATCCCGTCCCCCCGGTTTCCAAGGCGCGCCCCGCCGGTGTATCGTCGCGGCCATCCCCGCCGCCTTGCCGCCATGACCGCCAGCGCCCCCGCCGACCATTTTTCCGGCCATGCCGCCGACTACGCCCGCCACCGGCCCGGCTATCCGCCGGCCCTCTTCGCCTGGCTGGCCGGCCTGGCCCCGGCCACCGACATGGCCTGGGATTGCGGCTGCGGCAACGGCCAGGCCACCGCCGCCCTGGCCGGGCATTTCCTCAAGGTGCTGGGCACCGACCTGTCGGCCGAGCAGGTGGCAAGGGCCTCCCCCCATCCGCGCGTCGAATACCGGGCCGCCCCGGCCGAGCGCAGCGGCCTGCCGGACGCCGGCTGCGACCTGGTCACCGTCGCCCAGGCCCTGCACTGGTTCGACTTCGACGCCTTCTACGGCGAGGCACGGCGGGTCCTCAAGCCGGGCGGCGTGCTCGCCGCCTGGACCTACACCCTGCTGCGCACCGACCCCGGCGTCACCGCCCTGGTGGAGGAATACCACTCGGGCATCGTCGGCCCCTGGTGGCCGCCGGAGCGGCGCTGGGTGGACGGCGGCTACCGGGAGATCCCCTTCCCCTTCGCCGGCATCGCCGCGCCGCCCTTCGAGATCCGCCTGCAATGGACGCCGGAGGATCTCCTCGCCTACCTGCGCACCTGGTCGGCCAGCGAGCGCTACCGTAAGGAAAGGGGCACGGACCCGACCAATCTGCTGAAGCCCCGCCTCGAGGCCCTGTGGCCCGACCCGGCGGAAAGGAAGACCATCGTCTGGCCGATCGCCCTGCGGGCCGGCCGGAAACCATAGGAGGATTCATGGACAAGTTCGAGATCGCCACCCTCGGCGGCGGCTGCTTCTGGTGCCTGGAGGCCGCCCTGCGCCAGCTCGAAGGCGTCGATTCGGTCATCTCCGGCTATGCCGGCGGCCGCACCGACGACCCGGACTACCGCAGCGTCTGCGAGGGCCGCAGCGGCCACGCCGAGGTCGTGCGCATCGCCTTCGATCCCGTCGTCATCGACTACCGGACGCTGCTGGAGGGCTTCTTCGCCATCCACGACCCCACCACCCCCGACCGGCAGGGCAACGACGTCGGCACCCAGTACCGCTCCGTCATCTTCTTCCATTCCCCGGAGCAGCAGCGCATCGCCCGCGCCATGATGGACGAGCTGGCGCGCGACCGGGTCTGGCCCGCCCCCATCGTCACCGAGCTGCTGCCGGCGCCGCGCTTCTGGCCGGCCGAGGACTACCACCAGGACTACCTGGCCCACAACCCGCAGCAGCCCTATTGCCAGTTCGTCGTCGCCCCGAAGGCGGCCAAGCTGCGGCAGAAGTTCCGCGACCGGCTGAAGAAGGACTGACGGCCGGGCGGCAGGCCGCCCGTTCAGCCCGGCAGCGAATCCATGAACGGCATTTCCGCGCCCTCCTTGCCGGCCCGCTTGACCTGGTACATGCGCGAATCGGCCTGGGCCAGGAGTTCCGCGGCGGTGTGCCCGTGCTGGGGAAAGAAGGCGTGGCCGATGCTGGCGCCCACCTTGTGGGAGTGCTCGCCGATGCGGATGGGCAGGGCGATCCGGTCCGCCAGTTGCCGGCCGATGCGCTTGACGGCGACGGCGCCGCGCTCGCGCAAATCCATGGCCACCACGAACTCGTCGCCGCCCAGGCGGGCCACCAGGTCATGGCGGCGCACGCAGGCCAGCATGCGCTTGGCGACCACCCGCAGGACGTCGTCGCCGATGCCGTGGCCGTGGCCGTCGTTCACCTCCTTGAAGCCGTCCAGGTCCACGAAGAGCACGGCCAGCCCGTGGCCGCCCCGCTCCGCCCGCTCCAGCATGCGGCCCAGGCGCTTCTCCATGTGCTTGCGGTTCGGCAGCCCGGTCAGGGAATCGTGCTCCGAAAGGTACTTGCGCTGCCGGCGGTCCCGCTCCGTCGCCTCCAGGTCCCGCTCCAGGCGGTGGCGCAGCAGGTAGTTCTCCCGCAGCACCCGCTCGCGCCCGCGGTGGGCCGCCATGCCGACCAGGTTGGCGGTCAGGAAGAAGCAGAAATTGACGATCAGGTTGTTCGCCTCCCAGGCGCTGGCCAGGCCGTGATTCCAGATCCCCGCCGCCAGGTGGGCCAGGGTCAGCAGGAGGCCGACGAAGGCCGCGTGGAGCAGGGACAGGTAGCTCCAGACATAGAGCGCCAGGATCACCAGGATCACCCCGAAGGCATAGGTGCCGTGGGCCAGGTCGGTCGGCGCCGCGAGGACGTACAGGGCCTCCACCGCCAGGCCGGCGCCCAGGTACATCAGGGTGGTGAAGGCCACGTAGCGGCGGGCGAAGAGGGCCGTGCCGGTGGCGGCGAGGACCAGCACCAGGCCGCCGACGGCGGCGATGCGGATGGCCCAGGCGGTGTAGAGGGCGGAAGGCAGGGCGATCGGGTCCACCGCGCCGAGGACCACGAAGAGCAGGGCGGCGACCAGGCAGCCCTCGCGGGCGCTGCGGATCTTCTCGGGCAGCAATTCGCGCTGGAAGCGCTCCTCCCGGTCGGCCCGGAAAACGGGGAGGTGGAGCAAGCTGTCGGAGCGCGGCGTCATGGCGGGCCGCCGGTGGAAGCCGGCGCGGGATCGAGGGCGGGAAAACCGGCGGCCACTCTAGCCCAGCGCTCTCGCCCCTGTCATTTCCCCGCCGATCGGCGGCAAGACCATGCCGACAGGCGGGATTTTCGCCGCCCGCCGGCGGCGCCCCGGCCCCTACTCCGCGTCCGGCTGCTGCATCGGCGCCGCGGCGGCGAAGGCCGGCTGCGCCATGCAGTGGGCGAAGACGCGCATCACCGTCGGCACATGGTCCAGGTTGCACTTGAAGCGCTGGGCGTTGAAGATCTGCGGCACCAGGCAGACATCGGCCAGGGTGGGCGCATCGCCGTGGCAGAAGGCGCCGGTGCGCGGATCGCCGGCCAGCATGGCCTCCACCGTCGCCAGGCCCGTCTCCACCCAGTGGCGGTACCAGGCGTTCTTGGCGTCCTCGGAAACCCCCAGGGTCTTGGTCAGGTATCCCAGCACCCGCAGGTTGTTCAGGGGATGGATCTCGCAGGCGATGGCCAGGGCCAGGGCGCGCACCCGCGCCCGGTCCGCCGCCGTGCCGGGCAGCAGGGGCGGCTCCGGGTGGGTCTCGTCCAGGTATTCGACGATGGCCAGGGACTGGGTGAGGGCCGTGCCGTCCTCCTCCACCAGCACCGGCACCAGGGCGGCCGGATTCATCGCCCGGAACTCCGGCGCGAACTGTTCGCCGCCGCCGCGCAGCAGATGCACCGACGCGTACTCGTAGGGCAGGCCCTTGAGGGCCAGGGCGATGCGCACCCGGAAGCTGGCCGAGCTGCGGAAGTAGTTGTAAAGCTTCATGGCTCCCTCCCCCCGGCCCCCTCCCCGGGGGAGGGGGAGCGCAAGCGCTCCCCCGCGGGGGAATTGATGGCCCCCCATCCCCCAGCCCCCTCCCCGAGGGAGGGGGTGACCCCGGTTCGCCGCTGCGCGGCTCCGAATCCTTGACTGCGCCCCTCCGGGCGGCCGAGCGGGGCGCTCATGAAAGCGCCTCCACCACGTGGGCCGGCACGGAGACCGCCTTGAAGCGCTTCGGGTCGTCCGGATGGGGGACCACCCAGGCCCGCAGCTCCTCGCCCTCCAGCAGCGCCTCGCCGTCGCGCAGGATGCGGTGCCTGACCAGGAAGAAGCGGTCCTTCCACTCGGCGACGTGGCTCTCCACCACCGCGTGGTCGCCCAGCAGGCCCGGCCGCGAGAAGCGGGCGTGGGCGTCGGCGATCGGCATGTCGATGCCCTGGGCATGCAGTTCGTAGGGGCTGATGCCGGCCTCCTCGAACATGCGCCAGGTGGCGGCGTCGAACCAGGCGAAGTAGTTCGGGTAGAAGGTGATGCCCGCGGCATCGCACTTGCCCCATTCGATGCGGATGGGCATCCGGAAGGTCTTCATCGCATTCCCCGTCGGTGATGGCGGCCGCGGCGCGGCGCCCGGCGGGGCGCGGCTTGTCTCCCGCGGCGGCTTGTTGTCAAATGCAGGCCTCCCGGACGGGCGGGCCCGCCACGCAGCCTAATTTATTGTCGAAATTGTTTATTGTCAAACAATCAGTGCAGGGTCATGACCGCCGCCGGGCGCCCCGCGGGCGCCGGGCCCCGCCGTTCGCCGGCCTGCTTGCCGGCCTGCTGCTGGCCGGCGCCGCTTCGGCGACCGATGCGCCGCCGCCGCCCCCCGGCGCCGGCGCGAACCTGCGCCTCTCGCCCCAGCTGAGCGCCCCCGGCCAGCCGGCCGACGACGCCGAACGGGCCCTGCTGCGCGTGGAATGGAAGGCCGCCCAGTCGCGAAGCGAGGCGGAGCGGGCCGTCGCCGACACCATGGAGCGCGTGCGCCGCCTGGAGGAGGCCACCGCCCAGGTGCGGGCCGCCCTGGAACAGGCGCCCGCCGCCCCGCCACCGCCCGCCCAGGCGCCGGCGCCCGCCGCCGCGCCCGCCACGCCGACGGCACCGGCCGCACCGGCCCCGGCGTCGAGGGCCGCGGAACCGCCCGGGCCAACCGCGCCGGTGCCGGCCGGCCGCGAGGACGGGCCGGACATCCCCTGGGAAATGGCGGCCGGCGGCCTCGCGCTCCTCGCTGGCCTGGCAGGCCTGGCCGGCCTGCGGGTGCTGCGCCGCCGCCGGAAGGACGCCGAACCGCCCCCCGAGGCCACCGCCATGGCCCTCACCATCCTCGCCGAGCCGCCCCCCGAGGCCCTGCGCCGCAAGCGCCCCCGCCGCGGCTGAAGGCCGCGCTGGCTGGCGCCGGGCTCAGGCGTAGGCCGCCGCCGGCTCCCGCAGCGCAAATCCCCCGCCCCCCGGCGCCGCCACCGGCAGCGCATCCGCCGGGCTCACCACACCGCGGCCGCCCCGGTTCAGCACTTCGGGCCTTTCCGGTCCTCGGGATGAGCTTCCAGCCAATTGCGCAACTGGGCGGCTTCGGCGTCCAGCCGGGCGCCATTCTCCCGGAGGCCCGGTTCCACCGTCCCGGCGTCGTTCTCCCGGTGGCGGGCGAGCATGGCGCGGGCGGCGGCTTCCAGCTTCCCGGCCTGGCGGAGGAAGTCTGCCCGCCTGCCGCTCTTCCGCTTGCTGGCGTTGGACGGCAGTTCCACCCCGTCGATGGCGAACATGGCGCGGCCGATGAGTCCTTCCCGGTCGCACAGCCAGAGGACCTGGGCGAAGAGGCGTTCGGCCTCCGCCCCCAGGCCGGAGACGAAGGCGGCCAGCGTGGTGAAGTGGGGGGCGGTGTCACCGCAGAGGGCGATGAAGGTGACGTGGCGGCGGCAGGCGGCGGCGATCTCCCGGGAACTGACGATGCCGCGGCTGTAGGCGACGAGGACGAGCTTGAGGAGCATGGCCGGGGGGTAGGCCGGGGCGCCGGCGGCGTCATTGCGGTAGCGTGAATCGAAGGCGGAGAGGTCGAGACGGTGGTCGATCAGCCAGTCGATGGCGAATTCGAGGCTGCCCGGCATCAGTTGCCGGCCGAGGTCGACGGCCAGGAAGCGCGGGCCGGTGTCGATGTGCTTGTAGTGGGGCACGGTGGGGGCCCGAACGGGGACCCCCTTATGACCATTGATATTCGATTCGGTTCACCCCAGAATGCGCGGGTGAAGACATTTTTTCTACAGCTTCGTTAGACCACTTCTCCATGGACAAGCTAACTGAACTAATCGTCTCCAACCTCATTGGCCTTGTCATTGGTTTGGGAACATCCTTCTTCTCCTGGTGGGTTCTGTTCCACGGGATTGTTCCGGTCATTGATTTTGCCGGCTTCATTAGCAAAATTCCGAAGCGCGCAGGCCCAGGGCACAGCTATCGCGTGAAATTCCAGAACACCGGTGGACGCGCAATCATTGGTGTCGAGGTCTTTGCTCGCCTAGTGATCGACTGGGAGGGGAACAAAAATTGGTCAGCCGTCTACATTCCATTTTCACGAGACGGTGACCGAAAGGTCGAGATGCCGAAGATCGGAAAGGGCTTTACACGCGTCCTAACGTTCTTCCCCAACTTGGTTGAGGCATTCACTGCCAATCCGCGCTATCCAGAAACCTTCCGCCAAAAGGCAAAAAAAAACGAACTGACAATGGAGGATGTACTGGCACTTGGAAAGGAAGCGAAGCTTCGCGTGTACGTGTCCGGATACGACGAATTTAGCGGAGCAAGGAAGGTCTTTGAGTCCGCCTTTCTGTGCACAGCCGACATCAAGGAAGGCTCGTTCAAAGGGCTATCGCTCGCAGATAAGGGCTCTCAGCAGCCTGACCCCGACAATGGCGACCAAGTGGTCTAACCCTCGTATATGGACTCCCCCCAAACGCAAGCAGATTGATCGATAGAGATGGCCGAGGGAGCGCATGCAGTTGTATATCCGGCATCTGGAGTGGACTCGGAATGGTCCGTGCCGACATGGAATCTGCGCACGCAGTGCCAACCGGTACAAGCGGCGGGCATGAAGCTGCCGGCAGGGTTACGGCATCCTTGCGTGAGGGTGCAACCCGAGGGGCCATGATGGGCGATCAATCTCGAAGCAAGCGCGAGGAAGGAGACGGCGTCACGAACTTTCTGCTTGCAGACCTATTGGGCGATGGCGAAGTCGGAACGGTTCAGCTTGTGCACCAGACGGCTCGGTTCGCCGTAAGGCGCCCCTTCGCGCAACGTGGCGTAGCAAATGCGCGCCAACTTGTTCGCCACGGCGCAGGCGGCCTTGTTGTGGCTGCTGCGGCCCTGCACCGCCAGGCCCCAGCCCGCGCCCGTTGGTCCAACCCAGGAGATGCAAATGCCCCAAGGTGAAGCGTTGAAATTCGGCTGTGTCGTTCAAGGCGCCGCCAGCTATGTCAGCAAGCAGGGATCGGTGTATGCACCCGGTATCAGCGCGGAAACGGTGGGCTCCAAGGTCGTGTTCCTGGGCATTGTCACGATCCCCCCGGAAGGAAGGACCAAGGCCCACTGCCACGAGCACCATGAGTCTGCCTTCTACCTCATGAGCGGCGACGCGGTGGAGCTTTGCACGGGCGAGCAGCTGGAGCACCGTGAAATCGCCAAGGCCGGAGACTACCTCTTCATCCCGGCAAAGGTGCCGCATGTGGCGGTCAATCGCGGGAAGACCCCGGCCGTCTTCATCGGCGTGCGGAACGAGCCCACCGCGCAGGAGAGCGTCGTGATGCTCCCCGCCCTGGATGCCCTCGTCCCCTAGGCTGCGGCCGAGCGATGAGGCCCCGCCCTCGAACGGACCTGCGCACGGCACGTTAAGGCGTTCCATATCGCCGTATGGCGTTTTGTATGGTCTAGTGCTACTCTGTGTCGATGGCGAAGACTCGCTTTGATTGGGACCCTGCCAAGGACACCGAGAATCAGGGAAAGCACGGAGTCTCCTTCTCCCGTGCTCAACACGCCTTCGCGGACCCGCAGCGCGTGATTGCCAAGGACGAGACGCACAGCCGGGTCGAAGATCGGTTCTACTGTTTCGGCGAAGTTGATGGCGGTGTGCTCACGGTGCGGTTCACTTACCGCGCTCCGTTTGTTCGAATCATCGGCGCCGGTTATTGGCGCAAAGGAAAGGCTATCTATGAGCGCGAAAATCAAATACACCGATGAACCCCTCGGCAAGGTCCAGGTGATTGCGGACTTTCTCCCTTCGCCAGCCGAATTGGCCTTTCGCGAGGAAGGCGTGAAGGTAACCCTGGCGCTGAGCAAGAAGAGCATCGAGTTCT
>JBPOHD010000053.1:0-14134 GCA_052035955.1 Pseudomonadota bacterium | reverse complement strand
CGCCGCCTGCGCGTCCGATTCGAACGACTGGCCGATATCCACGAAGCCTTCCTCAAGATCGCCTGCTGCGTCATCTGCTGGCGCCAACTGCGAAAGGCTCAATCATCATTTTGTTAGGCGTTCTAAGAACGTAATTGCCGTCATTCAGAAAGGGGCAAATCGATGCGCAGAGTGATACTCGTTAGCGGCAGAATCTGTACAGGCAAATCTGCTCTGGCCGAGAGCCTAAAAAATGAGTTCGCCTTCCATGTCCTGAGAACTAGCTCAATTCTCTCGGAAATCGCCTTAGAACGCGGGTTTGGCAGAGATAGGCTCTCGCTGCAGGCGTTGGGAGACCGCTTGGATGCAGAGACCGGCCATCGCTGGGTCTTCGACGCATACGAACAGTTTTCAAAAAAATGCGCGCCCCATGAGCGTGTCGTTATTGACAGTATTCGGACGGCTGAACAGCTCGATCATTTTCGAACAAGCCGCGGATTGGATGTCGTTCACATTCATTTGTATGCGCCGATGACTGTGCTGCGGCAACGCTTTGACAATCGCCTGTCCGAGCGTAATGCCGAAACGGCGTCTAGCTACGACGAGGCAGATCCATTGAAGGACCTCGAAGACGTAGAGTCCTTTTTGCGAGATGCTGACGTACGGATCAACACCGGGCGGACGGATAACGACGACAATTTGGTACGAGTAGCGGCGCGACTAGGATTGTATTCACCACCCACTGTGCGATGTGTAGACGTAATTGTTGGTGGCCAGTACGGCAGCGAAGGGAAGGGACACGTCTCAGCCTACTTGGCAAAAGACTATGACGTATTAGTGCGTGTGGGCGGGCCAAACGCTGGACACACGGTCTCAAGCGCTTCGGGGGTTTTTACTTATCATCAGTTGCCATCTGGCGCACGTGACGTTAATGCCGAATTATTGCTCGGTCCCGGTATGACGCTGAATGTGCCAAATTTGCTGGCCGAGATTGAGGAATGCAACATTCCTGCTGACCGCCTTTTTATTGATCCTCAGGTCATGATCATCGAGGAGGAGGACTTGGCGACGGAGCGAGAATTGGTGGCGAAGATCGCGTCCACCGGGAGGGGTGGTGGCGCTGCAGCGGCGCGGCGCATACTAGGGCGACGACCCGGTGCCGTTCGTTTGGCGCGAGATGTGCCCGAACTGATACCGTATGTCGGCGACAAGGCGCCGTACCGCGGTTCCACGGCTAGGCGACTCGAAGCGGCTTATCGCCGCGGACATTCGATCTTGCTTGAGGGAACTCAAGGAAGTGGCCTGAGCTTGTTTCACGGCGCCTATCCTTACGTCACCTCGCGCGACACCAATGTCGCCGGATGCCTGGCGGAAGCTGGAATTTCGCCAAGCCGGGTGCGTCGCATACTCCTCGTCATAAGGCCGACACCTATTCGTGTTGGCGATCCAGACGAGACTGGAGATGGCGCTAGGGGAACGTCTGGTCCACTAAAGCATGCGGTTACTTTTGAAGAGGTAGCCAAGCGAGCTGGGCTAAATCCTGTCGACGTGGCGCAGTTTGAGAAAACGTCCACCACCAGACGAGACCGTCGAGTCGGTTGGTTCGAGTGGGACCAATTTCGGCATGCCTGTAGCTTGAATGCACCAACAGACGTTGTATTGACATTCGCCGATTACATCGACGCACAGAACGAGAACGCTAGGAGGTTTGAACAGCTCACAGCCGATACGATCAAGTTCATTGAAGAACTCGAGCGAGTCGCGCAGGCACCTGTGTCGCTCATAAATACTAGGTTTCCAAGGTCAGACGAAGCAATAGATCTTAGGACCGTAATCGATCGACGCAACTGGGTAGCGTCCCAACAACGCTAGCTTCGCAACGCCCTATGCGCTGCCGTTTGGATACCGGTGACTAAGTAGAAGGTGATGCTGTTCAATAACACTGCCAGCCCAGCAATCGCCGTTATTTGCTTTGAAAACGACAGTTACCGAAAAACTTGCTTTCCCCTACGCTCAAAATCACTGCAGGAGGGTGACGCTTGAAGGTGGTCTAGCATGAGAGCAGCCATCGCCCATCATTTTGAGTTGGATGGCGGGTAACCGAGGCATTGCCGCTCGATTTGAGGTCTTCGGCCAACGACTGGAATGGCCGAATTGGCGCCGCGAGAGACCGTGCTAGCATCGCGGCCCCATGCCCGACTATTGCCGCATACTTCTCGCCGCCGGCCAACTCGTCGTTCGGTGCGCTTTTCCGGCCGCGTTCCTGACGGCCCTCCCCGCATCGGCCGCCGCCCCCCAAGCCTCCTGCACCCTCCAACAAGGCCCCGACGAATCCGTAGTCTCCATCCCGGCCGACCCCAACGCCCTGGGCGGCACCTGGCGCGAATTCGGCCGCTTCAAGGTCCGCATGCTCCTCGCGGCGCCGGCCGGGCGGGCGCCCTGGCTGCAGGTGGAGGTCCATGCCGAGGCGGCGGACGGGGACCATCGGGTCATCTCCCTCCAGAAGGCCGGGCCGCCCTTCGCCACCGGCCGCATGGAGGTGGTGGAGCCCGGCCTGGGCCGCAGCCTGCGCTACGAATGCGGGGCGGCGCAATGATCGGTCCGGCGATCCGGCCGATGTTGCGTCCGATGATCCGCCTGGCATGGCTGCTGCCCAGCCTCGCCGCCCCTTTCCTTGCAGTCCTGGCGGCCCCGCCTGCCCTGGCGGCGGACGGCACGGCGCGGGTGGCCTTCGTCGGCGACGTGATGCTGGCCGAGGCGGAGGGCACGGGCAAGCTCGTCGCCCGGGGCGGCGATCCGCTCGGCAGGGTGCGGGCCATGCTCGCCCGGGCGGATCTGCGGGTGGCCAATTTCGAATCTTCCGCCGGCACCAAGGGCAAGCCGGACCCGGAGAAGCCCTACAGCTTCCGCACGGCCAGGGCCGCCCTGCCGGGCTTCGCCTCGGTCTTCGAGGCGGCGGGCCTGGCCAACAACCACGCGGTGGATTACGGCCGGGCGGACCTGGTCGAGACCGCCGCCGCCCTGCGCGAGGCCGGCTCGGTGCCCTTCGGCGCCGGGCGGGACCCGGCGGAGGCCCACCGGGCGGCCCTCTTCGAGCGCAATGGCGTGCGCATCGCGCTGCTCGGCTACCTGGATTTCTTCCCCCGCTGGTTCACCGTGGCGCCGGGCCTGCCCGGCGTGGCCTGGCTGGACGAGGACCAGGCGGCCCTGGACATCGCCCGCGCCCGGGCGGCCGGGGCGGACGTGGTGGTGGTGGTGCCCCACTGGGGCTCGGAGCACGCGCCCCGGGCCCATGCCCGCCAGCGCCGGCTGGCCCGGGCCCTGCTCGATGCCGGGGCGGACGCCGTGATCGGCGGCCACCCCCACGTGGTGCAGGACTACGAGGTCTACCGGGGCAAGCCCATCGTCTATTCCCTGGGCAACTTCGTCTTCGACGGCTTCGACGAAGAGGAGAACCTGATCGGCTGGGCCCTCTTCGCGGACGTGGATCGGCAGGGGGTGGCGGCCATCGCCACCCGGGTCGTGCGCCTGGATGCGGAGGGCTCCCCCGTGCCCCAGTCGGTCGGGACGGGGCCCTGCTGGCAGCGGGGCGAGGCGGCCATGCGGCCCTGCCCGGCGGCGGAGTAGTCTGCCGAGGCGCCTAGGCCAGGGACTCCCGGATGTCCTTGGTCAGCAGGTAGAGGTGGTAGGGGTCGATGGGGGAAGGGGCGAACCCGAAGTGCCGGTAGAACGCGGCGGCCGGGTCGTCCCTGGCGTGGACCACCAGCGCCCGCGCGGCGATGATGGCCTGGGCCTGCAGGAAGCGCTTCAGCGCATCCTTGAGCAGTCCCGCCCCGATGCCCGCCCCCTGTTCCGTCCTATCCACGGCCAGCCTTGCCAGCAGCGCCAGCGGGATGGGATGCCGGGCGAGGCGCTTGGCGATGCGCGGCGGGACGGTTTCGTATTCGGCCGAGGCGGCGGCCAGGGAGTAATAGCCGACGACCTGCGTCGCGCCGCGCAGGGCCACGTAGGTCCGGGCGCTCTGGCTGCGCTGGTTCTGCAGCGCATGGCGGTGCAGGAAGCGGTTCAGCGCTTCGTTGCCGCAGTCGAATCCGGAGAGCTCATGGGCCTCCGTCAGGGGTTCGGGGCCCCGCAAGGGCAACTTCATTCGGTTTCGAAGGCGCCGGGCTTCTTCAGCAGCTCCCTGAGGCGCGGGATCGATTTGGCCGGCTGGTCGAGGGCGGCGTAGAAGGCATCCATCTTGTCCTCGGGCAGGGCGAAGCGCGTCTGCGCGGCCAGGGTCTCGTCGGCGGCGGACCGCACCGCCTGCAGGATGAACTCGCTGACGTTCTGGCGCGACAGGACGGCGGCCTGGCGGATGCGGTCCTTCTCGGCGGCCGCGAGGCGGATTTCGATGCGTTCTTCCTTGACGGTGGCGCCCATGTTTTTGCTCCTCGTGTTGTCCGGACAGTATACGGATTGCGCGGGTGTCCGCAAGCACGGCAACTTTGCCGCGGGGGGGGGGCCTGGTGCCGGTGACAATGTCGTGGCGCCTGGGCCGCGCATACGGTGCCGGTGATGCCGTCGCCGCCCACGTCCCGGCCCGCCGGGCGGCCCGGGCGGCCGTGCTACCATCCTCCGCCCCATGCCCGACCTCGACCGCCTCTTCGCCGCCGACGGCCCCCTGGCCCGGGCCATCCCGGGCTTCCGGGTGCGCCCGCAGCAGGTGGAGATGGCCGGACGCATCGCCGCCGCCATCGAGGCCAACAAGGTGCTGGTGGCGGAGGCGGGCACCGGCACCGGCAAGACCTTCGCCTACCTGGTGCCGGCCCTGCGCTCCGGCGGCAAGGTCATCGTCTCCACCGGCACCAAGACCCTGCAGGACCAGCTGTACAAGCGCGACCTGCCGACGGTGCGCGACGCCCTCGGCCTGCCGCTGGCCATCGCCCTGTTGAAGGGCCGCGCCAACTACGTCTGCCACTACCACCTGGAGCGGGCCGCCAGGGGCGGGCAGTTCGCCTCCCGGGAGGAGGCCGGCCACATCCAGACCATCGCCCGCTTCGCCAAGGCCACCCGCAGCGGCGACAAGGCCGAGCTGGCGGCCGTGCCGGAGGATTCCGGGGCCTGGGCCCAGGCCACCTCGACCAGGGAGAACTGCCTGGGCCAGGACTGCCCCAACGCCAAGGAGTGCTTCGTCAGCGCCGCCCGCCGGGAGGCCATGACGGCCGACGTGGTGGTGGTGAACCACCACCTCTTCTTCGCCGACCTGATGCTGCGCGACGACGGCATGGGCGAGCTGCTGCCGGCCTGCAACACCGTCATCTTCGACGAGGCCCACCAGCTGCCCGAGGTGGCGGGGCTCTTCTTCGGCGAATCGGTGGGCAGCGGGCAGGTGGTGGATCTCGCCCGGGACACGCGGCTGGAGGCCGTCGCCTCGGCCCGGGACTACGCGCCCCTGCAGGACGCCTGCCGGTCGCTGGAGAAGGCGGCGCGGGACCTGCGCCTGGCCTTCCACCGGGAGCCCATGCGCCTTTCCGCCGCCCAGTTGAAGACGCGGGAGGGCTTCGCCGAGGCCCTGGCCACGGTGCTGGCCGAATTCGAGGCCTTCGGCCGGCACCTGGAAACCCAGGCCGGCCGCTCCGAGGGCCTGGGCAACTGCCTGCGCCGGCTGCAGGAGCTGATGCCGCGCTTCGGCCGCTGGCGCACCGAGGCCACGATCGAGGAGGACGGCTTCGTGCGCTGGGCCGACGTGACCACCCATTCGGTGACCCTGAACCTGACGCCGCTCTCGGTGGCGGAGATCTTCCAGCGCCAGATGGAGGGCCACCCGCGGGCCTGGATCTTCACCTCGGCCACCCTCTCGGTGGCCGGCGACTTCGCCCACTACCGGGGCGAGATGGGCCTGCTGGAGGCGGAGACGGGCATCTGGGGCAGCCCCTTCGACTACGAGTCCCACGCGCTGCTCTACAGCCCCCAGGGCCTGCCGGACCCGAACAGCCCCCAGTACCACGAGGCGGTGGCGGAAGCCGCCTGGCCGGCCATCCGCGCCGCCGGCGGCCGCGCCTTCGTGCTGTGCACCAGCCTGCGCGCCATGCGCCGCATCCACGAGCTGCTGAAGGAGCGGATCGGGGCGGAGGGCGACCCCTTCCCCCTGCTGCTCCAGGGGGAAGGCTCGCGGACCGAGCTGCTGGAGCGCTTCCGCCGCCTGGGCAACGCCGTGCTGGTGGCCAGCCAGAGCTTCTGGGAAGGGGTGGACGTGCGCGGCGAGGCCCTGTCGCTGGTGATCATCGACAAGCTGCCCTTCGCGCCGCCGGACGACCCGGTGCTCTCGGCCCGCATCGAGCACCTGAAGAAGCAGGGCCGCAACGCCTTCTTCGAATACCAGCTGCCGCGGGCGGTGATCAACATGAAGCAGGGCGCCGGCCGCCTGATCCGCGACGAGACGGACCGGGGCGTGCTGATGGTCTGCGACCCGCGGCTGGTGGAAAAGCCCTACGGCCGCAAGGTCTGGCAGTCCCTGCCGCCCATGCGCCGCACCCGGGTGGCCGGCGACGTGGCCGAATTCTTCGCCGCCCCCGCCGTGGCGGCGGCGCCGGTTGGGTAAACTGGTTGCGATGAAAACCGAAGACTTCACCGCAGAGGACGCGGAGGACACAGAGAAATTCAAAGGCCTAACCTCGTTCCGGCGCCTGCCGGAGACGCGCACGCCGCAAGACGATTCGCCTTTCTCCGCGTCCCCTGCGTCCTCCGCGGTGAAAATGCCTTTGACAGAATGACCGAACACGACTGCATCGCCCTCGCCGACCGGCTGAACGCCGGCTGCCAGTGCGTCTCCCTGGATCCGATGACACCCGAAGACTTCACCGCAGAGGACGCAGAGGGCACGGAGGAAGACCAAGACTGCGTAGAGATGGGGCATTCACCCGATGATGGATCGCCCGAACGCTTTCGGGCAATCGATGTCTTGCCTTTCCCCGGGGTCTCCGCGTCCTCTGCGTCCTCAGCGGTGAAAATGTTTTTCCCAAAATGACCGAACACGACTGCATCGCCATCGCCGACCGGCTCAACGCCGGCTGCCAGTGCGTCTCCCTGGACGAGGGGCGGCTGCGCGGCGAGCTGGAGCACCAGAGCCCCGGCTTCCATGCCGAAGTCATGGAGGGGCGGCCGCACCTGTTCGCCCATTCCATGGTCTTCGTCGGGCAGGTGGACGTGGACCGCATGGCGGCGGTGGTGGCGGCGGTGGAATCCGTGGCGCGGCGGCCGGAATACCGGGAGCGCGTCATGGCCTGGGCGCCGGAATCGGCCCGCCGGGTGCCGGCGGCGAAGGGCGTCTTCCTGGGCTACGACTTTCACCTCGGCGCGGAGGGCCCCCGGCTCATCGAGATCAACACCAATGCCGGCGGCGGGCTGCTCAACGCCATCCTGGCCCGGGCCCAGAAGGTCTGCTGCGCCGACGTGGAGGCGCTGCTGCCGGGCAGCCTGGCCGGCGACGATCCGGAGCACCTGTTCATGGAGATGTTCCGGGCCGAGTGGCGGCTGGAGCGCGGCGAGGCGCCGCTCCGGACGGTGGCTATCGTGGACGACGATCCGGCGGGGCAGTTCCTGCACCCGGAGTTCGTGCTCTTCCAGCGCCTCTTCCGCCACCACGGCATCGAGGCCCACATCTGCGACCCGCAAGACCTGGTCGCCTGCCACGGGGCCCTCTGGCTGGGCGAGGCGCGCATCGACCTGGCGTACAACCGGCTCACCGACTTCGGCCTCGACGAGCCGGCCCACGCCGCCCTGCGCGCGGCCTGGCTGGCCGGCGGCACGGTGCTGACGCCGCACCCGCACGCCCACGCCCTCTACGCCGACAAGCGCAACCTGGCGGTGCTGGGCGACGAGGCCCTGCTGGCCTCCTGGGGCGTGGACGCGGAAACGCGCCGCATCCTGGCCAATGGCATCCCGAAGACCGAGGTGGTGGCGCCGGACCGGGCCGACGACCTCTGGTCCCGCCGCCGCCAGCTCTTCTTCAAGCCGGTGGCCGGCTACGGGTCGAAGGCCGCCTACCGGGGCGACAAGCTGACCCGCCGGGTGTTCGAGGAGATCATGGCCGGCGACTACGTGGCCCAGGCCCTGGTACCCCCGTCGGGCCGCCGCCTGGCCGTGGCCGGCGAACCCGTCGACCTCAAGCTGGACCTGCGCAACTACGTCTATGGCGATACCGTGCAGCTCGTCGCCGCCCGCCTGTGGCAGGGCCAGACCACCAACTTCCGCACCCCGGGCGGCGGCTTCGCCCCGGTCCTCGAGGTGCCCTGCGGGGAGGGCGCGACGGCATGACGCTTGAAAATTCCTTTTTCACCGCAGAGGTCGCGGAGGTCACAGAGGAAAACCATGGCTTCGAAAGACGCGCGCGCCAACCGGGCGGCAGAGCGGTGCGCCATGCCGGCTTTCCCGATGCCTGGCCCTTCTCCGTGTCCTCTGCGTCCTCTGCGGTGAGGCATTTCCCATGAAGGCCTTCGGCATCGCCGGCTATTCCGGGGCCGGCAAGACGACGCTGATCGAGGCCCTGATCCCGCGCTTCATCGGCCGCGGGCTGCGGGTCTCGGTGATCAAGCACGCCCACCACGGCTTCGACATCGACCGGCCGGGCAAGGACTCCTACCGCTTCCGCGAGGCCGGCTGCGGCGAGGTGCTGGTGGCCACCGACCAGCGCTGGGTGCTGATGCACGAGGGGAAGAGCGGCGTGCCCACCCTCGACGACCACCTGGCCCGCTTCGCCCCCTGCGACCTGGTGCTGGTGGAAGGCTTCAAGCAGGAGCCGATTCCCAAGCTGGAGGTGCACCGCCAGGCCAACGGCAAGCCCTTCATCTGGCCGGAGAACCCGCGCATCGTCGCCGTCGCCTCGGACGGCCCCATCCCCGGAACCCTGCCGCGCCTCGACCTGGACGACCGGGACGGCATCGCGGCCTTCATCCTGGACTACCTGAAACTATGAACCGAGACACTCCACCGCAAAGACGCAAAGGCGCAAAGGAACGCAAAGGGATGCCGAGGGGTGAGGCCGGCCAGGCCACCGAGGCCCTGGTGTCCGAATGGAATTTCTTCGCGAAGCTTTGCGCCTTCGCGCCTTTGCGGTGAGGTCTTTCGAATGAACAAGGGAATGCTGAGCTTCGACGAGGCCCTGGCCCACCTGCTGGCCGCCGCGGCGCCCGTCGCGGAGACCGAGGACCTGGACACCCTGGAGGCCGGGGGCCGGGTGCTGGCGGCGGCGCAGGCTTCGGCGCTGATGGTGCCGCCCCATGACAACAGCTTCATGGACGGCTACGCGGTGCGCTGCGCCGACCTGCCGGCGCCGGGCACCCGGCTGCCGGTGAGCCAGCGCATCCCGGCCGGCAGCGTCGGCCACACGCTGGCCCCGGGGACGGCGGCGCGCATCTTCACCGGGGCGCCGATCCCGGCCGGCTGCGACGCCATCGTCATGCAGGAGCTGTGCCGGCACGAGGAGGCGGACGGCCAGCCCTTCGTGACCTTCGACCACGTGCCGAAGCCCGGCGAGTGGGTCACCCGGGCCGGCGCCGACATTATGGCCGGGGCGGAGATCCTGCCCGCCGGCAAGCGCCTGCGGCCCCAGGACCTGGGACTCGCCGCCTCCGTGGGCATCGCCCGCCTGCCGGTCTTCCGCCGCCTGCGGGTGGGCCTGCTGACCACGGGCAGCGAGCTGGTGATGCCCGGCCAGCCCCTGGGGCCCGGGCGCATCTACAACTCCAACCGCTACCTCCTCACCGGGCTGCTGCGCCAGCTCGGCTGCCAAGTGCGGGACCTGGGCATGGTGCCCGACAACTTCGAGGCCACCCGCGCCGCCCTGCGCGCCGCGGCGGCGGAGGTGGACCTGATCGTCAGCTCGGGCGGCGTCTCCGTCGGCGAGGAGGACCACGTCAAGCCCGCCGTCGAGGCCGAGGGCAGCCTGGGCCTGTGGAAGGTGGCCGCCAAGCCGGGCAAGCCCCTGGCCTTCGGGCACGTGGGCCGCGCCGCCTTCATCGGCCTGCCGGGCAACCCGGTCTCCTCCTTCGTCACCTTCGTGACCCTGGTGCGGCCCTTCGTGCGCAAGTCCCAGGGGGCGACCGAGGTGCTGCCCAAGGCCCTGACCCTGCCCGCCGGCTTCGCCTGGCCCAAGCCCGATGCCCGCCGGGAGTTCCTGCGCGCCCGCCTCGGCGAGGACGGCCGGCTGGAGCTCTACCCGAGCCAGAGTTCCGTGGTGCTGACCTCCGCCGCCTGGGCCGACGGCCTGGTGGACAACCCGGCCCGCCAGGCCGTGCAGCCCGGAGACCCGGTGCGCTTCCTGCCTTTCGGCGAGTTGTTATACTGAAACTTCAAGCAATCTCACCACGGAGGACACAGAGGGCGCAGAGGAAACCGGAGATTGTCGGCGTGAGCGCCCTTGCCGGGTGGCTTGCGATTCGCCGGTTCTCGATGCATCGCTTTTCTCTGTGCCCTCTGCGTCCTCCGCGGTGAATCCTTTCGTTTGACCGAGATCCTCGCATGATCCAAGTCCGTTACTTCGCCAGCCTCCGGGAGGCCCTGGGCCAGTCCGCGGAATCGGTCGACCTGCCGCCCTCGGTGACCACGGTGGCCGCCCTGCGCGACCACCTGGCCGCCCGCGGCGAGCCCTGGAACGCCCTGGCCGCGGCCCGCAACCTGCGGGCGGCGGTGAACCAGGACATGGTGGGCATGGAAGCCCCGGTCGCCGCCGGCGACGAGGTGGCCTTCTTCCCGCCGGTGACCGGCGGCTGAGCATCCCACGGGCATGAGCCGCGACCTGATCGCCGTCCGCGAGGCCGACTTCGACGTCGGTGCCGAGACGGCCGCCCTGACCGCCGGCGACCTCTCGGCCGGCGCCGTGGCCAGCTTCGTCGGCCTGGTGCGGGACCGCAACGACGGCAGCGGCGTCGCGGCAATGACCCTGGAGCATTACCCCGGCATGACCGAGAAGGCCCTGGCGGCCATCGTGGACGAGGCCCGCGGGCGCTGGGAGATCAAGGCGGTGCGGGTGATCCACCGGGTCGGGCCGCTGCTCCCCGGCGACCGCATCGTCTATGTCGGCGTCTCCTCGGCCCACCGGGGCGAGGCCTTCGCCGCCTGCGAGTTCATCATGGACTACCTGAAGACCCGGGCGCCGTTCTGGAAGAAGGAAGACACGCCGGACGGCGGCCGCTGGGTGGACGCCCGGGAGAGCGACGATTCCGCCGCCGGGCGCTGGGACGGCAAACGCCGGTAGGGCGTCGCCCCACCCGGGGTCGTGCCGTCCGGTTTTGTAGGAGCGGCGGTCACGCCGCGATGGGTTTCGGAACCGCCGCATCGCGCCGCATGCGGCGCTCCTACAGGGGACGTGCCGCCCGGGTTTTGTAGGAGCGGCGGTCACGCCGCGATGCCTTTCGGGACGGCTGCAATCGCGCCGCATGCGGCGCTCCTACAGGGGACGTGCCGCCCGGTTCTTGTAGGAGCGGCGGTCACGCCGCGATGCCTTTGGAAATTCCCCGTCCGCCCCGGCGATCCCCCCATCAGGCGAAGCCGACTGCCGTGCCGGTCCAGCGGATCACGGCGCCGCAGGCGAGATACACGGCGATCACGGCCGGGATGGCCAGCCAGGCGGCGGGGCTTTCCCGTCGCGGCGCATCCGGCCGGCCGGCCACGGCCAGGAAGGGCAGGATGTTGATGGCATGGTAGTTGGTCATCGGGTAGGGCAGGAAGGCGAGCATGGCCGGCTGCCCGGCGAAGAAGGCGAGGCCGCCGTCGCCCAGGGTCTGGGCGAGGCCGAAGGCGAGCACGTAGCGCCAGAAGCCGTAGCGGTAGCGGTCGATGAACCACCAGATGGTGGCGAAGATCGCCAGGTAGGCGGGCAGGGTGAAGGCCAGGTCGACGGCGTAGTTCGCCAGGGCCCGCCCCGGCGGCGTTTCCGCGGTGATGCGGAGGGCGGCGAAGACCGGCATGGAGATCATGTGGAAGCCTTCCACCGCCGCGGCGAGCGCCATGCCCAGGGCGATGAAGCGCCACCTGGGCGGCCAGCCGGGCAGGGCGCCGGCCAGCCGGGGGCGGAGGGCGAGCTGCAGGCCCAGGAAGGTGAGCACGAGCAGGCGCGTGAGGTTCTCCGGCGACAGGCCGCCGATGGCCAGGGAGGCGGCCACGGCCAGGGCCGCCCAGGCGACGTAGAGGCGGGGCCCCAGGCCGGCCGGCATCCATCCTCCTGTCATGGCAGGGTGGCCCACGGCGGTTCCCGGTGTCGGCCCGCGGCCGGGCCCGTTCCCCGGCCGCTCACAGGCGGGCCGCGACGCGGGTGCCCTGGTCGATGGCGCGCCGCGCATCCAGTTCGGCGGCCACGTCGGCGCCGCCGATCAGGGTCACCGGGATGCCGGCCGCCTGCAGGGGCGCCAGCAACTCGCGCCGCGGCTCCTGGCCGGCGCAGACGACCACCGTGTCCACCGGCAGCACCCGGGCCTCGCCGTCGACGCGGATGTGCAGGCCGGCGGAGTCGATGCGCTCGTAGGCGACGCCGGCCAGCATGGTCACGGCGCGCCGCTTGAGCAGGGTGCGGCGTATCCAGCCCGTCGTCTTCGCGAGGCCGTCGCCGACCTTGGAGGACTTGCGCTGCAACAGCCAGACCTGGCGGGACGGGGCTTCGGCGACGGCGGCCTTCAGCCCGCCGCGCGCCGCGTAGGCGTCGTCGATGCCCCATTCGTCGCGGTAGCGGCGCTGGCCGCCCCCATCGTTCCCATCGTCCTCGCCCTCCGTGGCGTGGGTCAGCAACTCGGCCACGTCGAAGCCGATGCCGCCGGCGCCGATGACGGCCACCCGGCCGCCCGCCGCCTTGCGGCCCTCGATGACATCGATATAGGAGGCGACCCGGGGGTCGTCGATGCCGGGAATGGCCGGCGTGCGCGGCACGATGCCGGTGGCCAGGACCACGTGGTCGTAGCCTTCCCGGCGGAGCGTGTCCGCATCCACCCGGCAGCCCAGCCGGGTCTCGACGCCCGCCGTCTCCAGGCGGCGGGCGAAGTAGCGCAGGGTCTCGGCGAACTCCTCCTTGCCGGGAATGCGGCGGGCGAGGTTGAACTGGCCGCCGATCCGGTCCGAGGCCTCGAAGAGGGTCACCCGGTGGCCCCGTTCGGCGGCGGTGGTGGCGCAGGCCAGGCCGGCCGGGCCGGCGCCGACGACGGCGACCTTCCTTGCCGCGGCGGCTTTCGCGACCACCAGCTCGGTCTCGTGGCAGGCCCGGGGATTGACCAGGCAGGAGCAGACCTTGCCGGCGAAGACCAGGTCCAGGCAGGCCTGGTTGCAGCCGATGCAGGTATCGATCTCGTCGGCCCGGCCGGCGGCGGCCTTGGCGACGAAATCGGCGTCGGCCAGGAAGGGGCGGGCCATGGAGACCATGTCGGCCTGGCCGGCGGCGAGCACGGCCTCGGCGACCTCGGGGGTGTTGATGCGGTTGGTGGCGACCAGGGGCAGGCGCACGGCGCCGCGCAGCCTTTCCGTGACCCAGGCGAAGGCGGCCCGGGGGACCATGGTGGCGATGGTGGGCACGCGGGCCTCGTGCCAGCCGATGCCGGTGTTGATGATGGTGGCGCCGGCCGCCTCGACGGCCTGGGCCAGCTGCACCACCTCCTCCCAGGTGCTGCCGTCCTCCACCAGGTCGAGCATGGAGAGGCGGAAGACGATGATGAAGTCATCGCCGGCGGCGGCGCGCACGGCGCGCACCACCTCGACGGGGAAGCGGATGCGGTTCCCGAAGCTGCCGCCCCACTCGTCGGTGCGCCGGTTGGTGCGCGGGGCGATGAACTGGTTGATCAGGTAGCCCTCGGAGCCCATCACCTCGACGCCGTCGTAGCCGGCCCGCCGCGCGAGGGCGGCGCAGCGGGCATAGGCGGCGATGGTCCGGCGGATGCCCCAGCGGGTGAGGGCGCGGGGCGTGAAGGGATTGATCGGCGCCTTGATCCGGGACGGCGCGACGCACAGGGGGTGGTAGCCGTAGCGACCGGTGTGCAGGATCTGCAGGGCGATCTTGCCGCCTTCGGCGTGGACGGCATCGGTGACCAGGCGGTGCTTCTTCACCTGCCAGGGAAAAGAGAGCTGGGAGCCGAAGTGGTAGACCCGGCCGGCCAGGTTGGGGGAGAAGCCGCCGGTGACGATGAGGCCGACGCCG
>JBPOHD010000141.1:0-11349 GCA_052035955.1 Pseudomonadota bacterium | reverse complement strand
TCCGTCCAGACTTACAATCCCCATAACGACCGCCACGCCGGCGGTTCAGTCCAACGAGGTTTATCCGCCGTCATGACCGCTCGATCACTTCCCGTTCGCCTTCGCCGGCGGATAAACGCTATTCGTTCGGCCCCATTCGCTCTACCCATCTCCGCGAGGTATTGAATGAGTAAGACTCTGGTAGCACATGAACAATCGCTTTCCAAGATTTTCAGCGACGACTATGTATTTCAGATTCCCGGCTATCAGAGACCTTATGCTTGGACAACCGAGCAAGCCCGCGAACTGTTCGAGGACTTGAATGGTTTCATGTTGGCGGACGGTGGCGCAGTTGAAGACATGCCGCCGTACTTCCTTGGCAGTGTTGTCCTAATCAAGGGAGAGGCCAATCCAAGCGCCGATGTCGTTGATGGCCAACAGCGCTTAACAACGCTGACGATCTTGCTGGCTGCGATACGCGCATCCGTAACCGGCAAGCAGGCTGAGGAAGTGACACCGCTCCTCTATGAGCGAGGAAGCGCAATTCGTGGAACAAAGGATCGCTTTCGCCTCACACTCCGCGAGCGGGATCGAGAGTTCTTCCAGCGCTATGTCCAGCGCGAAGATGGATTTGCCGACCTTCTGCGTTTGAAGGACTGTGTGTCTGACAGTCAGGCTAACATCAGAGCTAATGCGCAGTTGTTCGCCGAGCGCCTTGAAAAGCTACCCGAGGCGGAGAGACTTCGTCTAGCGCAGTTCATTGTCATTCGCTGCTACCTCGTAGTTGTAGCCACGCCCGATCTTGACTCCGCCTACCGAATATTTTCCGTCCTAAATAGTCGAGGACTCGACTTGTCGGCTACGGACATCCTGAAAGCTCAAGTCATTGGCAGCATTCCCGATCCACACAAAGACGCATATACAAAGAAGTGGGAGGACGCCGAAGAAGACCTGACCCGCGACATTTTTGGGGACTTGTTTAGCCACATCCGCATGGTCTATCGGAAATCGAAACCAAAGGGCACGTTGCTGAAGGAGTTCAATGACCATGTAGTGGAACTCAAGCAGCCGGTTCGCTTCATCGACGACGTGCTCTTACCAATGGCCCGGGCTTACGAGGAGATCCTCGACGCCGCCTACGAGAGCACGGCATATGCCGAACAGGTTAATGAGCACCTCAGATGGCTGAATCGTCTTGAGTTTACCGATTGGGTGCCGCCGGCTCTTGCGTTTATGGCCCGCTTCCGGCAGAAGCCAGACGAAATGTATGCGTTCTTCCGCGACCTCGAACGTCTTGCTTACGCCATGTTGGTGGCCAAGTTCGGAATCAACGAACGGATAGAGCGATTTTCGCGCCTCACGCAGCACATTGAATCCGGCGGCGATTTGTTCGCTGACAAGTCGCCTCTACAACTCTCACCCTCTGAGCAGTTCGCTGTCTACTCGAAGCTCGATGGGCCGGTGTACGAGACGTTGGCTGCACGCGCGCGTTCTGCGCTGCTTCTCAGACTTGACGCACTCCTCTCTGGCGGTGGCGCGACCTATGAGTACGACACCGTCACCGTCGAGCATGTCTTGCCGCAAAATCCCCCTGCCGCCAGCAAATGGACGGAATGGTTCCCCGAACTGAAAGACCGCGTGTTGTGGGTACACCGCCTCGGAAATCTCGCACTGCTTACCCGCAAGAAGAACAGCGCTGCGTCCAACTATGACTTCGACACAAAGAAGCAAGCGTACTTCTCACGAAATGGCATCTCGCCATTCGTCATGACCACTCAAGTTCTTGATAAGCCAGAGTGGTCCCTGAACGTAGTCGAAGCTCGTCAGAAGGAATTGCTTGCCGTATTCGAGGACCACTGGCGACTAGCGGGGCGCAAGAGCTTGCTGGAAGAGCTTGGACTGTAGGTTGCGCTCGCATGACCATGGGGCCGAACCCATCATTCCTCCGGACCTTGCGCATAAAGCCGCGCAAGGCCGGTTACCTTGAACGTGTGCGCCGGGCATGGCGCGTTACTTCGTAGGTGAAAGTCCTATGGCCAGGCAAGCAGAGCCGAAGGCAAGGAGAAGGGCAAGGGCGTCGCCGTGAGGCGGGGTCTATTGGTCGCCCAATCCGAAGCTGCGGGGCGATGAACAAGAACCGGATATGAGGTGTGGTGCACTCGGGACGAGCGGGCACGTGACCGCGAAGTCCTCTATCTGCGGCAACAGGGTGTGCTTTATAAATCCGGCGTCTATGCGGTGAAGGTAGCGCGTCCTACCCCGGGAGGTCTCCCCGGTGCTTCGGAACATCGAAGCTGGGCGTCTGGAAACGGACGCTGAATACCGTGGAGAAGTCAGCAGAAGGCATAGTAGGCGGCGCCCCCGCCGAAGGCCCGAACGATGAAAGACAAAGGACCGTGACGAAGAGAGGCGGGAACGCATCTGACCGCCCGGGCAATCGGGCTGCTGGAACCCAGCAGGATGAACTCGTCGCTGGATTGCCACGACAACCGGAGTCGATTCAACCCCAGGCGTTGCTGGCCCAAGTGCTGGAAAGGGACAACCTGCAACGCGCATTGAAGCAAGTGCGCCGGAACAAAGGCGCGCCGGGCATCGACGGCATGACCGTCGATGACCTGCCGGACTACCTCAAACACCACTGGCCGGAAATTCGTACGCAACTGGAAACGGGCACCTATCGCCCGCGCCCCGTCAAGCGCGTGGAAATCCCCAAGCCGGACGGGACTTTGCCCGTTGCGCTGCTACCTCTGGAAACAATGGGGACCGGCGGGCTACCGGGAACTGCGCCGACGCGGGGTATCGGTCCGCGAAGCGTGGAACACCAACAAGTCGGCTCGCGGTCCATGGCGGTTGTCGAAGACACCGGCATTGGCCGTTGCGCTACCATTGCGCTACTTCGAAACCCTGGGACTGCCCAGCCTTGCGCCACGGTCGGAATTCAATTCATCGAATCGGCGGATACGTGACCCGTACGTCCGGTGGTGTGGGAGGGAGGGGCCGCGAGGCTTCTTCCTATCCCGATTAGCCGCTTGCTAGAGACTGCCAATGAAGCGCGAAGATTTGCTCTCCCTAATTCACAGGGAGTTGCTTAATGCCCCTCAACAGTTCGAGAAGGTCGCTGGCGTTGGGTCTGCCCGAATGCCTGAATATTGGGTGGTATGTCACCTTATGAATGCAGTCTCATTGGCTGGCATGCACGCAGTACCGGAGGTCGCTGCTGACTGGCAGTTCAGCGAGTTCGCGTCCGGAGGTGAGGAAATTCCCAGCGGTACTATTCCTGAGATAGGGCGGGCCCGAATCGATCTTGTGGTATGTGATCCCCCCTGCGGATCCGACAAACTCCACGCGCGCCTCATCATGGAATTGAAGGGATCTCAGTCGACGTGGGCAGCGTTTGGGAAGGATGTCGCACGCCTGCGTCTTCTAAGCGGCCTCTTGGGAGATGGGGATCAGGCAGTGGTGTTGGCGTATGTGACGGCCCCTCTTACCGCAAAAGAACAAGTGCGAGACTTTCAGGCCTTTCTAAAGGCCACGGATCTGCAACAGGGAGAGGTCAAGGTGCTTCCCAAATTGCCGGTTGGTGAAGGCACCCAAACACGGATGGCGTACGCATATATGTACATCATTGAGCGGTAGCAATTGCGCGACTAACAATTCGCTCCAGGGCCGCGAGGCTTCGTCCTACCCGATCGGCGCGAAAGGCGCCGGGCCTGTGGACATCTTGATTATCCATTACATTGTAACTACACTAGGCACATGAGCGCACTGACCTTCGAGTGGGACAAACGCAAGGCGGCGGCGAATCTGAAGAAGCACGGAGTGAGCTTCGAAGAGGCCAAGTCCGCTTTCTATGATGAGCGAGCGAAGCTAATCGACGACCCTGACCATTCAGAGGATGAAGACCGTATGGTTCTTCTCGGGTTCAGTCATGCGCTTCGGCTCTTGGTTGTTTGTCATTGTTGCCGCGGCGAAGGTCGCGTCATTCGAATCATCTCGGCTCGGAAGGCAAGCGCCAAGGAATCCAGGTCTTACCCCTAGAGGTGTCCCATGCGCAAAGAATACGATTTCTCGAAGGCCAAGAAGAACCCATACGCTTCGCAGTTGAAGAAGCAAATCACGATCCGTCTCGACAGTGAGGCGATTGACTACTTCAAGTCCGTTTCCGAGGAAGTCGGTATTCCATACCAAAGCCTCATCAATCTCTACCTGCGCGATTGCGCTGCATCCAATCGCAAACCGAATCTGAACTGGAAGTAGGGCATCCATATCCCTTCCGCCGTCAGCGTTTCTTGTCACCCCGCCGGCCTTGCTGCACCATGCGAACGAGCCTTCCCACGCGCCGTTCGCACAAGGAGAAACGCCCATGACCACCGGTACCGTAAGACTGCATCGCGTGCTGCGCGCGCCCCCGGAGCGCGTCTATCGGGCCTTCCTGGATGCCGAGGCCATGGCCAAGTGGTTGCCGCCCTACGGATTCACCTGCAAGGTGCATCACATGGACGCCCGGGTCGGCGGCAGCTTCCGGATGTCCTTCACCAATTTCACCACCGGCAACGGCCACGCCTTCGGCGGCGAGTACCTGGAGCTGGTGCCCCACGAGCGGATCCGCTACGTGGACAAGTTCGACGATCCGGGCCTGCCGGGCGAAATGCAGGTGACGGTGGTGTTGCCCCAGGTGTCCTGCGGCACCGGGATCGACATCGTGCAGGCGGGAATACCGGCGGTCATTCCCGTCGAGATGTGCTACCTCGGGTGGCAGGAGTCCCTGGCGCAGCTGGCGAAGCTCGTCGAGCCGGAGATCCGGGACTAGGCGCGGGGCGCCGGGCCGCGCGACGCGGGCACCGGACGGTCATGAAACAGTCAGGCGATGGGAGGTGGAGGATGGCGGCCTACGTGGTGTTCGATGTGGAAATTCGCGACCCGGAGCGGTACCAGGAGTTCATGGCCGGGGTGAAGCCGGCCCTGGCGGAGGCGGGCGCCCGTTACCTGGCGCGCGGCGGCCCCCACAAGGTGTACGAGGGCGACTGGACGCCCCGGCGCATCGT
This sequence comes from Pseudomonadota bacterium, assembly GCA_052035955.1. GTDB lineage: Bacteria > Pseudomonadota > Gammaproteobacteria > Burkholderiales > Rhodocyclaceae > JAEUNJ01. The sequence goes on along the minus strand of JBPOHD010000141.1, from coordinate 6,325 downwards.
GCTGCTGGAGTTCCCCACCGTCGAAGCCTGGGAGGCCTTCTACTACGGGCCGGTGTACCAGGGGCTCAAGGCGGTCCGGGACGCCTGCAGCTCGGCCCGGCTGGTCAGCGTCGAGGGCCTGCCGTGACCGGCCGGCGGCGTTTCTTGAATCCTTCATGACATTGCTGCACCATGCTTGCGGGGCCGGCGTCGCCGGCCCCTCCCTCGGCGGGCGCCGGCTGCCCCGTGGCCGCGCCCCGGACTCAACCTGACAGGAAAGGGCATGACATGGGCAATCCCGTGGGCTGGTTCGAGATCTACGTCGACGACATGCAGCGCGCAAAGGCTTTCTACGAGGCCGTGTTCGGCCGGACCCTGAGCTCGCTGGACAGTCCCGGCATCGAGATGTGGGCCTTCCCGATGGGGCAGGAAACCTATGGCGCCTCGGGCGCGCTGGTGCGCATGCCGGGCTTCCCGGCCGGGGGCAACAGCGTGCTGGTCTATTTCTCCTGCGCCGATTGCGCCGTGGAGGCGGCCAAGGCGGTCCAGGCCGGCGGCCGGGTGCAGAAGGAGAAGTTCTCCATCGGCCAGTACGGCTTCGTGGCGCTGGTGTCGGACACGGAAGGCAACATGATCGGCCTGCACTCGATGCAGTAGGCCGGGGCCGCCCGGCGGCATGGAGCCGCCGCCGGCGGCACGGAAAGGAGTCGCGATGCCCGAGTACCTCGCCCCCGGCGTGTACGTGGAGGAGACCTCCTTCCGGTCCCGGTCCATCGAGGGCGTGGCCACCTCGACGGCCGGCTTCGTGGGCCCGGCCCGCCAGGGCCCGGTGGGCGGGCCCCCGGCGCTGGTGACTGGCCTGGCCGAGTTCGAGCGCCTCTTCGGCGGCGGCGGGCAGCTCGATTTCGGCGGGCCGCCCCTGCACGATTACCTGTGGCACGGCGTGCGCGCCTTCTTCGCGGAAGGCGGCCGGCGCCTCTTCGTGGCCCGGGTCTTCGCGCCCCTGGCCGGGAGCTATCCGCCGCGGGATCCGGCCACCGGCCGGCCGGCCTTCGGCGGGGCGCGGACGGCACCCCGGGTGGGCCAGTCCTATGCGGACGGCCACGGGCGGGCCTGCATCCCCGCCGCGGCGGCGGCGCCGGCCCTGGAACTGCGGGCCCGTTACCCCGGGGCGGCGGGCAACCTGGACATCACGGTCGCCCTGCGGCTGGGCCCCAATGCCCTGGGCACGGAGCCGGTGCTGGATGCCGGCGGCCGGCCCGTCGCCGGCCCGGACGGCAGCCCGCGCCAGCGCACCGTGGCCCGCGGCCTGGCCGAGGCCGACGTGGTGTGGGTCCGCGCCGGCCCGGCGGGCGCCGGCGGCTTCCGGCTGGCCCAGGCCAGTACGACGGGGACGGCCGGGACCCCCTCCTGGCGCTTCGCCGGCCCGGGCGCGGCGCTCGATGCCGACGGGATGACCCCGCCCCAGCCAGGGCAGGCCCCGGCCCTGGGTGACCAGGTCCGGGTGCTCACCCTGGCCGTCACCGTCGGCAGCCCCGGCGAAACCTGGGGGGGCCTGGCGCCGGATCCGCGCCGGGCCACGGCCGGCGGCCATGGGGGTGGCGGGGGTGGCGGGGGTGGCGGTGGCGTGGTCGTCCAGGGCAGCCTGGCGGCCTGCTTCGCCGAGGATGCCAGCGGGATCGACGGCCGGGCCGTGCCGCCCCTGGTGGTCACGCTGTCCGGCGGCGGCGGGGGCTGGGTTCCGACCGGGCTGGAGGTGGTGGAGGCCCTGCTGCACGAGGCGCGCGGCCGTGGCCGGCCCCTGGCGGCGGCCCTCGCCGACCCGGGCTCCGCCGAGGCGGACCGTTCCCTCGTCCTCGCCCTGTCCGGCGGCAACGACGGGCGTCGTCCCGCCGTGGCCGACTATGCCGGCAGTCCGGGCAGTCCGGCCGTGGGGTCGGCGGCGAGCCTGGAAACGGGCCTGGCGGCGGGCGTGGAGACGGGCCTGGAGACGGGCCTGGTGGCCCTGGCCGGGGTGGAGGAGGTCGCCATCGTGGCGGCGCCGGGCGCCGCCGCCGACACCGGGCGCCCGGACGATGCCGATGCCCTCGGCATCGCCGCCGCCCTGGTCGCCCATGCGGAGGCGGCGCGCTACCGGATCGCCCTGCTGGAAGGCGCCAACGGCCAGGGCATCGAAGGGATCCGCTGGCTGCGCGGGCAGATCGATTCCTCCCGTGCCGCCCTCTACTACCCCTGGGTGCTGGCCGACGACCCGGTGACCGGCGCGCGGATCCCGCTGCCGCCGTCCGGCTTCGTCGCCGGCCTCCATGCCCGCACCGACGCCGAGCGGGGCGTCCGCGAGGCGCCGGCCAACGAGCCCCTGCGCACGGCGGCCGGCTTCGAGACGGCCATCGACAAGGCCCGGCAGGACATCCTCAGTCCAGAAGGCATCAACTGCTTCCGCAGCTTTCCCGGGCGCGGAAACCGGCTGTGGGGCGCCCGCACCGCCAGCTCGGACCCGGAGTGGAAGTACGTGGGCGTGCGGCGCTACTTCGACTACCTGGAGCACTCCATCGACCGGGGCACCCGGTGGGCGGTGTTCGAGCCGAACGGCGAAATCCTGTGGGCGGGCCTGCGGGCCGCCATCGGGGATTTCCTCCACGGGGAATGGCGCAGCGGCGCCCTGCCGGGCGCGACGCCGAAGGAAGCCTTCTTCGTGCGTTGCGACCGCAGTACCATGACCCAGGCCGACCTGGACGAAGGCCGCCTGGTCTGCCTGGTCGGCTGCGCGGTCCTCCGGCCGGCGGAATTCGTGATCTTCCGCATCGGCCAATCGACGGCCGACCGGAAGGGCTGAGCGCCGGCCTACTTCTTCCGCATCGCGCCCTGCATCTCCCGCAGCATCTGGTCGGCCGGCTTGACGGCGCCGCAGTCGGCGCCCAGCCAGCGCATCTGGGTCTCGCTCTGCATGGTGTGGCGGCCGTCGCGGCCGGTCATCACCATGTCCATCTTCGTGGACACGGAATCGGGCGAGGTGGTGCTCTCGCCCTTGCCGCTCATCTGCTGGCCCTCGAAGTTGCAATTGACCTCGAAGCTCACCCGGTTGCCGCTGCGGCTGAACTTGGTGGGTTCGCAGCGGCCCTCCGGGTCCACCATGGGCTTGTCGCGGGCGGCCATCTCGGGGCTGATGCAGATGCGCTGGCCGCCACCGGCGGCGGCGGCGGGCGGGGCGACGCCCTGCTTGGCCATCATGGCCTCCATCTGCTTGCGCTGGGCCGGCGGCATGTTGGCGTAGGCCTGCTGCATCTGGGCCTGGGCGGCGGCCATCTGGGCGCCCATGTCCTTGCCGTCCATGACCTGCTTCAACTGCTTCACTTCCCACAGGCCCGGCTTGAGGCCGGACCCCTGGGCGAGGGCGTTGCCGGCAAGGCTGCCGCCCAGGGCGGCGAGGAGGATGGCGGTGAATCTGGCTGTCATGGCGTTCTCCTGGGTGAAGGAAAGGTCCGGCGCGGGGGGGCGGCCTCAGCAGGCGCAGGGCTCCACGGGCAGGCCGCGGCGCAGCCAGCCGGGCCCGGCGGCGCTGCCGGCCATGCCTTCCCTGACGTTGTAGATGCGGGTGAAGCCCTGGGCCTCCAGGTAGCGCGCCACCTGGGTGGTGCGGTTGCCGGTGCGGCAGATGAGGGCGATGGGGGCGTTGCGGTCGCCGCCCACCTGCTTGAGCAGGTCGGCCACGAAGCCGGGGGCGCCGCCGGGATGCAGCATGTCCAGGCGCTTGACCCCCTTGGCGACGCCGGTCTCCCGCCATTCCGGCGGCGTGCGGATGTCCACCAGGGTGAGCTGCCCGGCTTCCAGCGCGGAATAGGCCTCCGGGGCCGGCAGGTCGGTGACGGCCAGGGCCGGCCGGGCGGGCAGCAGCGCAAGGAAGGCGAGCAGGGCGAGCGCGGGGAGGGCGGCGAGGATCTGCTTCGGAACGGCGGTCATGGGCGGATCGGGGAGGGAAACGGGGGATGCGGGCGAAAGCCTACCACCAATGGCCGGGCGGGGCCGCCCAGGGGTGGGGATGGGTGGGCTGGGTAGGGACGGGTGGGGAGGGGCCGGCGGCGCGTGTCGTCGTCATGGCGCGGCACGGGGACGCACGGCGAGGAGATTCCCGCCGGATAATGGGGGCTCGTCCATCCGCCGAGCCGCCGACACGGGGAGCCCAGCATGAGCACCGGAACGTCCGCCGACAGGGACCGCTGGAATGCCGCCCGCTTTCGCCCGGGGATGGCCGGCGGCCATTACGAAAGCTGGTTCCAGCGCGCCAACCATCCCGAAAGGCCCCTCGCCTTCTGGATCCGCTACACCGTCTTCTGCCCCCTCGGCCGGCCGCAGGAGGCCCTCGGCGAACTGTGGGCGATCTGGTTCGACGGCGAGGCGGGGCGGATCGCCGCCGTGCGGGAGGCACACCCCATCGCCGGGTGCGGTTTTTCCGCGGCAGGCCTCGAGGTCGCCGTCGGCGGCGCCCGGCTCGCCGACGGTCGCCTGTCCGGGGAGGCGGCGGGGCAGGGCCACCGCCTGGCCTGGGACCTGCGCTACGGCGGCGGCGGGCCGCCCCTGCTGCTGCTGCCGGAATCCTTCTACGGCCGGGCGCTGCCGAAGGCCAAGGCCCTGGTCGGCAGCCCGGGCGCGGTCTATGACGGCCGCGTGACCGTCGACGGCGTGGAGATGCCCGTCGAGGGCTGGCGGGGCAGCCAGAACCACAACTGGGGCAGCCGCCACACGGACCGCTACGCCTGGGGCCAGGTCGCGGGCTTCGACGGGGCGCCGGAGGCCTTCCTGGAATGCACGACGGCCAGGGTGCGCCTGGGGCCGGCCTGGTCCCCTCAATGGTCGCAACTGTGGTCGCCATGGCTCACCCTGCTGGTGCTGCGGGCGGAAGGCCGCGAATACGCCCTCAACGGCCTCGGCCAGGCCCTGCGGGCCCGCGGCGCCTACCGCTGCTTCGAGTGGACCTTCGATTCCTCCGGACCTGGGGCCCGGGTGCGGGGCCGCATCCACGCGGCGCGGGAATCCTTCGTCGGGCTCACCTACGGCAACCCGCCCGGCGGCGCCAAGACCTGCCTGAACTGCAAGATCGCCGCCTGCGACCTGACCCTGGAACGGCCCGGCCGCCCGCCCCTGGAACTGCGCACCGCCCACCGCGCCGCCTTCGAGATCCTCACCGACGACGCAAGCCACGGCGTGCCGGTCGTGGTGTAGGCGCCGCCATCGCGCCGCATGCCGCGCTCCCACAGGGGCCGCGCCACCTGGTTTTTGTAGGAGCGGCGGTAACGCCGCGATGCCTTCCGTAACGGCCGCAATCGCGCCGCATGCGGCGCTACAGGGGGGGGTCGGGTTTTTGTAGGAGCGGCGGCCACGCCGCGATGCTTTCCGTCACGGCCGCCATCGCGCCGCATGCGGCGCTCCACAGGGGCAGTGGGCGGGGTTTTGTAGGAGCGGCGGTAACGCCGCGATGCCTTTCTCGACCCCCGCCACTACCCCTTCCCGTCGAGCCACCGCGCATCCCAATGGGGCCAATCCCCGAGGCGGCTGGCCAATCCCGCGCGCAGGGGGTTGGCCACCACATACCTGGCCACCTCCTTCAGGTCCTCGTCCCGCCGCAAGGCATGATCGTGGAACCCCGGCTGCCAGAAGCGCGTGCCGGCCGCGTGGCCGACGGCGGATTTGAATCTCCCCACCACGCGGGACAGGTTGCCCGCTTCCCCCAGTTGGAGGAGCCAGTGCAGGTGATCCGGCATCAGGACGAAGGCCAGCGTCTCCGCGAAGCCGCGGCGCTCCATCTCGCGCATCTCCAGGATGGCGGTCCGGGCCAACGCAAGGTCGGCGAAGGCGGGCCGGCGTCCCAGCGTCACCGTCGTCACCAGGTAGATTCCGCCCGCGACCGAAAATCGGCCCCGCCGCAGGTGGCCGCCGTGGGGGCGGTCGGGGGGTGCCGGGGGAAGGGGCAAAGCGGAGTCGTGGCGCGCGGTCATGATGAAACGTTATCACAATGGGATCGGGCGGCGTGGGGGGAATTGGCGGGGTGGCGTTTCGAACCGCCGCTATCGCGCCGCATGCGGCGCTCCTACAGGGGCGGTGGTCGGGCTTTTGTAGGAGCGGCGGTGACGCCGCGATGGTTTTCGGGACGGCCGCTATCGCGCCGCGTGCGGCGCTCCTACAGGGGCGGGCGGGTTTTTGTAGGAGCGGCGGTTACGCCGCGATGCCTTTCGGGACGGCCGTTATCGCGCCGCATGCGGCGCTCCTACACGGGCCGCGCCACCGGGTTTTGTAGGAGCGGCGGTCACGCCGCGATGCCTTTCGGGACGGCCGTTATCGCGCCGCATGC
>JBPOHD010000059.1:0-61720 GCA_052035955.1 Pseudomonadota bacterium | reverse complement strand
ATCAGGTACGGGCTGTCGATATGCTCGGTGGCCCAGCCGAGTTCGAAGGGCACGAGGTTGTACAGGCCAGGCTTCAGTCGCGTCACCAAGCCTCGCTGCTGGGCCTTGTGCACGAGATTGCGGGCCGCTGCGGCCGACAGGCCGGTGATCGATCTCACATCCGCCAAGGTGAACGTAGACCGGCGCAGCTCATTCAGCTCAGTGAAAAGCTGCGCTGCCCGTGGGCCTAGTGTCTTCGTTTGCAAATGATATTTCGCGCTCAATTAGCGTCCCTAAAAGAAACGTACTGCGCAGTAAATATAACACTAACGATACTTAGCGGCAAGTTTGTCTCTCATTGGGAGACAAATTAATCGTGAAATATAACTTTACCATTTCCGATCTGGCGGGCTGCGACATAGTGCGGCGGTGTGCCGTCGAGCAGATCACGCCAAGCAGGGGACGCTGGTCAGTTTTAAGCGCGCGCCGACAATCCAGGATTGGGCGACATCAGTAGCTCGAAAGTCGGCGCTGGTGAGGCGGCGGCGACTTGGCAACCGATCCATGTATTGATAGTCAAATTGATAGTCGCGAATGCTATAAAAACAAAAAAGCCCACATAATCATGGGCTTAGATGTTGTAACTGGCGGAGACGCAGTCCGCCGGCAATCGGCATGCCGGGGCGCGCAGTGCAGGGCAAGCCGGAAACATCGCGGCGAGGACGCCGCTCCTGCAAGGACCGTCACGCCGCCTTGCGCTCCGTCGGATTCCTGCACGCCTTTGCGACCTCGGCGAGGTTTGGGCGTCGGCGGCCCGGATCGGCATGGCTGCGTCCTCAGTCCCGGTAAACGGGTGCCCGCTTCTCCCGGCCCGCCGTGAAGGCCTCCTCCAGGTCCGTCGACATCAGCATGGCGGCATTCCAGGTGGCGATGTAGTTGAGGCCGTCGGCGACGCTGTGGTCGCGCACGTAGGTGATCATCTCCTTGCAGCCGCGGATGGAGAGCGGCGGCTTGGCGGCGATGGTCGCCGCCAGTCCGGCGACGCCGGTCCGCAGGTCCTCGGGGTTGTCGTAGCAGCGGTTCACCAGCCGGATTTCCTTCGCCTCGGGCCCCTTCACCTCGCGCCCGGTGTAGGCCAGTTCCCGGGCCATGCCCTCGCCGATCAGGCGCGGCAGGCGCTGCAGGGTGCCCACGTCGGCGGTCATGCCGACGTCGATCTCCTTGACCGAGAAATAGGCCTCCGCCGAGCAATAGCGCATGTCGCAGCAGGTCACCAGGTCGATGCCGCCGCCGACGCAGGCGCCGTGGATCTCGGCGATTACCGGCTTGCGGCAGCGCTCGATGGCGCTCAGGCAGTCCTGCAGGTCGAGGATGAGGCGGCGCAACTTTTCCCGGCTGCGCCCGTCGCAATCGTCCTCGACCTTCGCCTGCACGCCGCCCAGCAGCGAGAGGTCGATGCCGGCGGTGAAATGCCGGCCGGCACCGGCGATGACGGCGACGCGGACTTCGGGCGTCTCGTCGGCCCACTGCATGGCCTGGCGGATCTCCATCCACATGGCGAGGTTCATGGCGTTGGCCTTGTCGGGGCGGTTCAATTCGATGCGGGCCACGTGGTCCCGGAGCGAAACGGCGAGGGTGCTGAATTCCATGAGGGTTCTCCGATGGGAAACAGAAAGACGGCCAGGCCTTGCCGCAGAGGCTCAGAGGCGCAGGGAAAGGCGCGCAAAGGGTGGCGGAAAAACCCAAGGCGTCGCCGCGCAAGGGTCATTGGTTCTCCTCTGCGCACCTCTGTGGCCTCCGTGCCTCTGCTGTGAAATGACCTTACGGGCAGATTTCACCACGTATCCACCCAGCGTCGGGAAGGCCTGGCCGCCGGCAGCGAACGCAGGCCGCGCATCAGCCAGGCGCGGGACTCGGCCGGGTCGATGACGGCATCGATCTCCAGGTAGGAGGCGACGTTGATGCCCAGTCCCTTGGCGTAGGCGTGGTCCACCAGCTCCCTGAACTTGGCTTCCCGTGCCGCGGAATCTCCGATGGCGGACAGTTCCCGGCGGAAGCCCAGGCGCACCGAACCTTCCAGGCCCATGGCGCCGAACTCCCCGGTCGGCCAGGCGGCGACGAAGAAGGGCGAGTGGAAGCCGCCGCCGGCCATGGCCATGGCTCCCAGGCCGTAGCCCTTGCGCAGGACCAAGCAGAAGATCGGCACCGAGAGGGCGGCGCCGGCCACGAACATGCGGCTGACATGGCGGACCTGGGCCCGGGCCTCGACCTCGGGGCCGACCATGAAACCGGGGGTATCGCAGAGGGAGAGGACCGGCAGGCCGAAGGCGTCGCACAACTGCAGGAAGCGGGCGGCCTTGTCGGCGGCGTCGGCGTCGATGGCGCCGGAGAGGACGCGCGGATCGTTGGCGATCAAGCCCACGGGCCGGCCCTCGATGCGGACCAGGGCCGTGACCATGGCGCGACCGAAGGCATGGCGCAACTCGAGCACCGAGCCTTCGTCGCAGAGGGCGGAGACCACGGCGCGGACGTCGTAGCTGCGCAGCCGGTTCTCGGGAACGAGGTGGCGCAGGGACCGTGCATCGCCCGACTGCCATTCGGGCAGCGGACCCTGGAAATAGCCCAGGTAGCGCTTGGCCACGGCCATGGCCTCGGCCTCGTCGGCGACGGCAATGTCCACGACGCCGTTCCGCGTCTGGACATCCATGGGGCCCACTTCCTCGGGCCGGTAGCGGCCGAGGCCACCGCCCTCGATCATGGCCGGGCCGCCCATGCCGATGCTGGCATCGGCGGTGGCGATGATCACGTCGCTGCAGCCGGCGAGGGCCGCGTTGCCGGCGAAACAATGGCCGGCGACCACTCCGACCCGGGGCACCCGGCCGGAGAGCCTGGCGTAGCTGGCGAAGGTGGGCACGTCGAGGCCGGTGACGACGGCCATGTCCGTGTCGCCCGGCCGGCCGCCGCCGCCCTCGGCCAGGAAGACGATGGGCAGTTCCCACTCCTCGGCCAGTCGCAGCATGCGGTCCGTCTTCTTGTGGTTCATGAAGCCCTGGGTACCGGCCAGCACGGTGTAGTCGTAGGCCATGACCAGGCAGCGCGAGCGCTCGGGGCCGAAGGCGGCGGCGTTGACGGTGCCGATGCCGGCCACCAGGCCGTCGGCCGGCGTCTCGCGGATCAGGTCCTCCTCGGGCCGGCGGCGACGCTGGGCGGCGATGGCCAGTCCCCCGTATTCGACGAAGCTGCCGGGGTCGCAGAGGTCCGCGACGTTCTCCCGGGCGGTGCGCATGCCCTTGGCGCGACGCCGGGCAACGGCCTCCGGGCGCCTGGCGTCGTCCAGGAAGGCCTTGCGGTCCAGGAGCCGCTGCAGGTCGGGGCGGATGCGGTCCGGGTCCGCGGCCGCCTCCGCCTCCCCGCCGGCCGGTTCCTCGGCCTCGGCCTCCAGGAACGCCAGCACCTGGCCCTCGGCCACCGCATCTCCCGGCGCGACGGGCACGGCAAGGATGCGGCCGGCCGCCGCGGCGAGGACCGGATGCTCCATCTTCATGGCCTCGACGACGGCCACCTGGACACCCCGTGCGATCCGGTCGCCCGGCGCCACGTCCACCTGCACCAGGCGGCCGGCCATGGGTGCCGTCAATGCCTGGCCATCGGTCCCCGGGGGCGCGATGGGCGCAAGGGCGCCGGCTGCCGCGGCCAGGGCCATGGCATGGTCCTCCAGGAACCGGGTGTCCACGGCATTGGCGGCGAACTCGTCGCGGCGGGCGAGGGCCGCCAGGAAGGGCAGGTTGGTGGCGATGCCGTCGATGCTGAAATCGGCCAGGGCCCTCTGCGCCCGGCGGACGCAATCGGCATAATCGGGCGAGGGGGAATGGACGACGAGCTTGGCGAGCAGGGAGTCGAAGGCCGGCGGCGGCGAGAAGCCGGTACGCAGCGCGGCATCGACCCGGATCCCGGGTCCGCTTGCCGCATGCAGGCCGTCGATGCGGCCGGCGGAGGGGCGGACGCTCCCGTCCTCCAGCGGTACCTCGGCGTTGATGCGGAACTGGATGGCATGGCCGCGCACCCGGCGCATCCCGGGATCCAGAAGCCCGAGGCCCTCCAGGCCGCGTCCGTCGGCGACGGCGATCTGGGCGGCAACCAGGTCCATGCCGGTCACCTGCTCGGTGACCGTGTGCTCCACCTGGAGCCGCGGATTCACTTCGAGGAAGGCAAAGGCCGGTCCGGCGCCTGGTTCCGCGTCCACGAGGAATTCGAAGGTGCCCAGGCTGCGGTAACCAACCTTCCGGGCCATGGCCAGGGCGGCCTGAACGAGGGCGTCGCGGAGCGCCGGGTCGAGGGTCGGGCTCGGTGCGAGTTCCACCAGCTTCTGGTGGCGGCGTTGCAGCGAGCATTCCCGCTCGCCGAAATCCACCACGTCGCGGCCGTCCCCGAGGACCTGGATTTCCACGTGCCGGGCCCGTGGCAGCCAGCGCTCGACGAAGACCTCGCCGACGCCGAAGGCGGCCAGGGCCTCGGAACGGCAGCGCTCGAAGGCCGCCGCCAGGTCGGCCGGGTCGCGGACCACCCGCAGGCCGCGACCGCCGCCCCCGGCCACGGCCTTGACCATGACCGCGGCGCCGACCGGCAGGCCGGCCATGAAGGACTGCGCCGAACCCACCTCGGAAACCGCCGCGGTCCCCGGCAGCAGGGGAACGCCGCATTGCCGCGCGAGCTCGCGCGAGCGGGCCTTGTCGCCGAAGATCTCGAGTTGCTCCGGCGTCGGGCCGATGAAAACGAGGCCCGCGGTGGCGCAAGCGCCGGCGAAGTCCGCCCGTTCGGAAAGGAAGCCGTAGCCGGGATGGACGGCATCGCAAGCGGCTTTCCGGGCGATGCGCAGCAGGTTCCCGCCGTCCAGGTAGGCGGCGGGACCGGAGGCGCCGAGGGCAATGCTGGCGTCGGCGGCGTCCCGGTGGGGATTCTCCGCGTCGTCGTCGGAGAATACGGCGACGGTCGCGAACCCCAGGTCATGGGCGGCGCGGGCGATGCGTACCGCCACCTCGCCCCGGTTGGCGATCAGGATGCGGCGGATGGCGGGAACGGCCATGGGTACGGCCTCAGTACGCAGCGGCGTAACGCCCGTGCAGGGCGTCGAGCGTGCGACGGAATTCCCGCACCGCTTCCTCGACGATCTCGCGCACCGGGCGCACCGCGTCGATGCGGCCGCAGACCTGGCCGGTCAGGGGAATGGCGGCTTCCATGTCGCCGCCGAAGTAGAGCTGCTGGACGCCGGCGAACTCGGCCCGCATGTCGGCGATGGGCTGCGGCTCCAGGCGGTTCGTCCGCCCGGTGCGCAGGGCCCGCAGGGCGGCGCCCTGGCCGCCCCGGTTGAGGAAGACGGTGTCGGTTTCTCCTGCGGCGACGATGGCCTGCTTCCAGTTCTCGTGCACCGGCGACTCGGCGGAGGCCAGCATGCGGGTGCCCATCTGCACGCCCTCGGCGCCGAGGGCGAAGGCGGCAGCCATGGACACGCCGTCGCAGAAGCCGCCGGCGGCGACCACCGGCACATCGACCCGGGAGCAGACCAGGGGCAGCAGGACCATGGAGGCCACCTCCCGCGGGTTCTTGAAGCCGCCGCCTTCGCCGCCCTCGACGATCAGGCCGTCCACGCCGGCCTCGACGGCCTTCAGGGCACCCTTGAGGGTCGGCACCACGTGGAACACGGTCAGGCCGGCGGCCTTCAGCTGGGCGCAGTAGCGGGAGGGGTCGCCCGCCGAGGTGGTGACGAAGCGCACGCCCTGGCCGGCGACGAAATCGACGATGCCCGGGTCGCGCACGTAGCTCAGGGCAATGTTGACGCCGAAAGGCCGGTCCGTCAGGTCGCGCATGCGGCGTATCTCGTCCCGGATGGTCTCCAGTTCGCCGGAGGCGGTCTCGATGATGCCCATGCCTCCTGCATTCGACACGGCGGAGGCCAGGGGCGCCCGGGCGATCCAGCCCATGGGGGCCTGGATGATGGGATAGCGGACGCCGAGGAGGTCGGTCACGCGGTTGCGGATCGGTTCCGGAGTCGTGGTCATCAGAGGGGGTCCTTGGGCCGGTAGCCATCGCGCAGGTCGCGCTTGAGGATCTTGCCTATGCTGCTGCGGGGCAGGGCGGCCACGAGCTCCAAGGCGGCCAGGCGCTGGGTCTTGCCGACCCTTTCGTTGACGAAGGCCATCAGGGCCTGCGGGCCGGGTTCCGTCCCTGGCCGCGCGACGACGAAGGCGACGGGAGTCTCGCCCCAGCGCTCGGAGGCGACGCCGACGACGGCCGCCTCGGCGACGGCCGGATGCATCAGGAGCACGGCCTCCAGGTCGGAGGGATAGACGTTGAACCCCCCCGAAATGATCATGTCCTTCTTCCGGTCCATCAGGACCAGGAATCCGTCCTCGTCGAAACGCCCGAGGTCGCCGGTGCGGATGTGGCGCCGGCCCTCGACGTCGTACCACTCGGCTTCCCGGGTCTTTTCGGGCTGCTTGTGATAGCCGGTCATCATGCCGGGCGAGCGGCCGACCACCTCGCCGGTTTCGCCGGGGGCGACCTCCCTGCCGGCCTCGTCGATGAGGCGGATCTGGCTGGTGGGGGCCGGGCGGCCCACGGTGTGCAGCTTGTCGGGGGTCTCGTGGGCGTAGAGGATGCAGGTGCCGCCGCCCTCCGTCATGCCGTAGTACTCGACCAGGCCACCCGGCCAGCGCTTGAGCACGTCGGCCTTCAGTTCGGCGCGGAAGGGGGCGCTGGTGCAGAACTTCATGCGGAAGGAAGAAAGGTCGTAGCGGTCGAAGTCCGGATGGGCCATGAGGCGCTGGTACTGCACGGGCACGAGCATGGTGTGGGTGGCCCGATGCTTCTCCGCCAGGTCCAGGTAGCGCCCGGCCTCGAACTTGGTCATCAGCACCACGGTGCCGCCGAGCCCCAGGGTCGGGAAGAAGCTGACCAGGGTGGTGTTGGAGTAGAGGGGGGTGGCGACCAGGGTCACGGCATCGGGCCCGTAGCCCGAAAGGGTGCCGCGCTGGACGTGGGCCCAGCGCATGGCGTGGGGCTGGACGATGCCCTTCGGCGTGCCGGTGGTGCCGGAGGAGTAGATGATGTTGAAGGGCCAGGCCGGTTCTATGGCGACCGGCTCCGGCCTGGCGCCGGGAGGGACCAGCCATTCCGCGAAATCCGGTCCGGCGCCGTAGCCGTCCAGGGCCACCGGACGGGTGGCGAACCGGGCGCGCACCGGGGCCAGGATGCCTGCCGAGGCGGCGTCCAGGAAGACGAACTCGGCCTCGGAATCCTGCAGCATGGTGACCAGCCCGTCGGCCGTGGAGCCGGGCGACAGGGGGGCGACGGCGATGCCGGCGCGCAGGGCGCCGAGGAAGACGGTCGCATAGTCGATGGAGGTGGCGGCGCAGATGGCGACGGCGTCGCCGGGCGCCAGGCCTTCCCGTTGCAGGGTCGCGGCGACCCGGTCCATGCCGGCATCGAGCTCCGCGTAGGAGAGCCGCCGGCCTTCCTGCACCAGGGCCGTCCGGCCGGGTTGTTCCGAGGCATGTTCCCGGATCAGGTCCGGAAGCGCGGCGAAGGGCCGGGAAACGAGTTCGTCGAGGTTCATGGGGTGGTGGAGCTGAATGCGGGACCCGAGGACGCAAAGGCGCGAAGGCGCGAAGCAAGGCAGAGGCGACAATGATCGTTCATATCCGTTTCCTTTTTCCGACCGCCGTGGCTCCGAGCGAACTTTGCGCCTTCGCGCCTTTGCGGTGAGCCTCGGACTTCCTCTACCCCACCAGCCTTCCATCCTCCAGCCGCGGGACGACCGTATAGCAGCTCTTGCGGGCGGCGAAGGCGATCTCGCTCTCCAGTCTGCGTTCCAGCATCATGCGGCCGACCCGGGCCCGGGCCAGGCAGTCGGCGGCGTCGGCACCGGCGTGCAACAGTTCAGCGGCGAGGGCGGCGTCCGTGAAGTCCCGGGGACCCTCGTGACGGCGGAACAGGGAGATAAGGTAGCCGGCGCCGTAGAAGTCCTCGAGGTTGAAATTGTCGGCCGAGCCGGAACAGACCACCAGCACCGTGTTTTGCGGGTGATGGCGCACCACGTGCTCGACCACCGCCTCGCCGTTGAGCAGGGCGCCGGCGTATACGTGGGCGGCCTCCCGCGATTTGGCCAGGGCGACGGTACCGTTGGTGGTCGAGTAGATCAGGGTCCGCCCCGCTACGCCGCCATCCTTGAGCAGGGCCTGGGGCGTCGGGTGGTGGAAGCCGGGCAGGGTGACGGCATTGAATTCGCCGGACAGGACGTAGCTGCCTTCCTTCCTTCCCTCCGCCGCGGCCAGGGCTGCCCTGCCGTCGAGGGTCGGGATCACCTCCGACGCCCCATGGGCCAGGGCGGTGACGATGGTGGAGGTGGCGAACAGGATGTCGAGGACGATGACCACCTTGCCCTCCAGGCGCTCCGTGTCCAGTTCCTCCTTCTTCAGCAGCACATGGATCTTTTGCACGTTATGGAGTCTCCGTGGGGGGGCGCTTCACGTTGCGGGAGGTCACCAGGGCCGTGGCGCAGAGGGTCTCTCGGCCGTCGCGCACGGCATAGACATCGGCCGCGCCGACGCCCACCGAGCGCCCCGATGACACCATGCGACCCCGGGCGACGAGGCGCTCGCCGGCGGCCGGGGCGAGGAACTTGACGGTCTGGTCCAGCGTCATCGCCACCCGGTCCGCCGGCAGCAGGGTGCCGATGGCCGAGGTGGCGGCGAAGTAGGCGACGGCGGAAACGGCGACGCCCTGGAAATGGCCGGCCTTGTAGCCGAGGTCTTCCCGGTAGGGCAACACGGCTTCCACGTGCCCGGGCTCGACGACGGTGAATTGCACGCCGAACATGCGGGCGATGGGCATGCCCAGGGTGTTGCGGCGAACCGCGGCCGCGTAGTCCGGATCGGCGGGGAGCATGGGATCTCTTGCGGACATGGCTGCTTTCGCTCCGGGCAGGATCAGCCCTCGAAGTCTTCCTTGGGCTTCAAGGGGGGCATCATGGCGAAGACGCCGCTGGCGCGCAGGATGCGGCGCTCGCCGACGTGCAGGTAGCAATTGGCGTAGGCCATGCGCTTGCCGATGCGCTGGATGTCCACGTGGGCCTCGACCCAGTCCCCGATGTTGGCCGACTCGACGAAATCCACGGAAAGGTTCACCGTCACCATGGCATGGGGCGGGTCGCTGGTGCGGGCGATGGCTATGCCGAGGGCGCTGTCGGCGATGGTGACCAGCATGCCGCCGTGCACGATGCCGCGGATGTTCTGGTGGCGCTCGTCGATGCGCACGCCGACGACCATGGGGCGCGCTCCCTTCCTGTAATAGAAGGGCCCCACGTGGGCGATGAAGCCCGGGTGGGTCGGGAAGAGGACGAAGCCCTCGGGAACCTCGGGCGTGGCGCTCATCGTCCCTCTCCATGGACCTTGGCGGGATTCACCGGCCGCTTCTCCAGGAAGGCGGCGAAGATCTCCTTGGCCGGGGCCGAGGACACCAGGTCGGCGAAATGGATGGCCTCCTCGCGCATGGCTTCGTCGACTTCGGCACGCACGGGCCGGCGCATCAGGGCCTTGGTGACGGCCAGCGCCGTGGCGGGCTTGTCGGCCAGGGTGCGGGCCTTGGCGAAGGCGTGGTCCATCAGGCGGTCGGGGGGCAGGATCTCGTTCACGATGCCTGCCGCAACCGCCTTCGATGCGTCGAAGGGATCGCCCAGCATCAGCAGTTCGGCGGCCCGCCGGTGGCCGGCGGCCCGCGGCAGCAGCAGGCTGGAGGCCGCCTCGGGGCAGAGGGCCAGGTTCACGAAGGGCAACTGGAACTTCGCGTTGTCCGCCGCGTAGACCAGGTCGCAGTGCAGCAGCATGGTGGTGCCGATTCCGACGGCATGGCCGGCGACGGCCGCCACGACCGGCTTCTCGAAGACCGAGATCACGTGCAGGAAGCGCATGGCCTGGCTCTCGTCCGTGGCCTTGCGCTGGAGGAAATCCTCCAGGTCGTTGCCGGCCGTGAAGAGGTCCTCCTGGCCGCGGATCAGGACGGCCCGCACGGCGGACTGCTCGGCGGCGTGGGCCAGGGCCGAGGCCAGGGCGCTGTACATGGCGCTGGTCAGGGCGTTCTTCTTCTCGCGCCGGCGGATCTCGACGACCAGGACGCCTTCCCGGCGTTCGCAGAGGATGTGTTCGTCTTGCATGGGAGCCTTTCGGGAAATGGATCAGAGCCAGGCCGGATCGGTGGCCAGGCAGGTATCGTCCAGGCTGCGCAGCAATTCGTGCCAGGCCCGGGTCTTGGGCAGTTCCCAGCGGAAGAACCAGCGGCAGGCGGCGATCTTGCCACGATAGAAGTTGATGTCGTCGCCGACGGCCTCGGGCAGGGCGCGGGTGGCCGCCACGGCCATGCGCAGCCAGAGCCAGGCGACCACGGTGTGGCCGAAGGCCTCCAGGAAGGCCGCGGCGTTGGCCAGTGCCAGGCCGGGATCCTTCGCCATGACCGGGACCAGGGTGCGCAGCGTGGCCTCGGTGTCGGCCAGCGCGGCTCCCAGGGCGGCTGCCTCGGCGGTCAGTTCGGCCGGGGCCTCGGCGATGGTGGCGCCCATGTCCCTGGCCAGCGCGGCCAGGGCGGCGCCGCCGTCCATGACCGCCTTGCGGCCGAGCAGGTCGAGGGCCTGGATGCCGAAGGTGCCCTCGTGGATCGGGTTCAGGCGGTTGTCGCGGTAGAACTGCTCCACCGGGTATTCGCGGGTGTAGCCGTAGCCGCCGTGCACCTGGATGGCCAGGCTGTTGGCTTCCAGGCACCATTGGGACGGCCAGGACTTGACCACCGGCGTCAGCAGGTCGAGGAGGGCATGGGCGCCGCGCCGGGCTTCCCCGGTGGCGCCGCTCCGCTCCTCGTCCACCAGGCGGCCGGCATAGAGGCACAGGGCCAGCCCCCCTTCCGCGTAGGCCTTCTGGGCGAGCAGCATGCGCCGGACGTCGGCGTGTTCGGTGATGGGCACCTGGGGCGTCGCCGGGTCCTTGGCGCCCAGGGGCCGGCCCTGGGGCCGGTTCCGGGCGTAGTCCAGGGCGTGCAGGTAGCCGGTGTAGCCCAGCATGGCGGCGCCGAAGCCGACGCCGATGCGCGCCTCGTTCATCATGTGGAACATGTAGGAGAGGCCCTTGTGGGGCTCGCCCACCAGTTCGGCGTAGCAGTCGCCCTTTTCGCCGAAGGACAGGAAGGTGTTGACCGTGCCCCGGTAGCCCATCTTGTGGTTCAGGCCGGCCAGGGCCACGTCGTTGCGCGGCCCGAGGCTGCCGTCGTCGTTGACCCGATAGCGCGGCACGATGAACAGGGAGATGCCCTTGACCCCGGCCGGGGCGCCCTGAATGCGGGCCAGCACCAGGTGCACGATGTTCTCGGAGAGCTCGTGGTCGCCGCCGGAGATCCACATCTTGGTGCCGACGATGCGGTAGCTGCCGTCCGGTTGCGGCGTCGCCGTGGTGCGGATGTCGGCCAGGGAGGAGCCGGCCTGGGGCTCGGAGAGGCACATGGTGCCGAAGAAGCGGCCCGCCAGTTCCGGCCGGACGTAGCGGTCGATCTGTTCCCGGCTGCCGTGGGCGAGCAGCAGGTTGGCGTTGCCGATGGTCAGGAAGGGGTAGCCGGCGGTGCCCACGTTGGCCGCCTTGAAGATGCCGTTGCAGGCCAGGGCCATCACGTGCGGCAGCTGCATGCCGCCGTACTCGTAGTCCTGGCCGGCGGCCATGAAGCCGGCCTCGATGAAGGCCGCCAGCGCCTCCTTCACCTCGGGGATCATGTGGACGCGCTCGCCGTCGAAATGCGGTTCGTTAAGGTCGGCCTTGCGGTTGTGGGAGGCGAACTTGTCCTCGGCGATCTTCTCGGCCGTGTCGAGGGCCGCGGTGAAGGTTTCGCGGCCGTGGTCCGCGTAGCGCGGCCGTTCGCAGAGCCGGTCCACGTCCAGGAGTTCGTAGAGGACGAAATCGAGGTCGCGGCGGTTGATCAGTTTCGACGTCATGGGCTTGTCCCGAAAAGGCGAACCCGGAAGGGCCTGCGCCCCTCCGGGTCCGTGAGCTTACTGCGCAGCCGGGCCGGACAACTCAGGCCGCCAGCAGGGTGGCGCTGAACCGGCCCAGGTGATGGTCCGTGTCGCCGAAGGTGGCGCAGATCATGGTCAGGCGCTTGAAGTAGTGGCTGACGTTGAGCTCGTCCGTGACGCCCATGCCGCCGTGCAGCTGCACCGCCTGCTGGCCGACCAGGCGCGCCTGCTGGCCGATGTAGGCCTTGGCGGCGGTGATGTCCCGGTTGCGGGTCTCGGCGTCGTCGGTCTTGGCGCCGACGGCGGCCAGGATGGCCATGGAGCGGGACTGCTCGGTGGCGATGGCCATGTCGGCCATGCGGTGCTGGAGGGCCTGGAACTTGGCCAGCGGCGCGCCGAACTGCTTGCGCGTCTTCAGGTATTCCAGCGTCACCTCGATGAGGGCCGACATCACCCCCACCGCCTCGGCGCACAGCCCGGCGATGCCGAAGTCGATGGCCCGCTCGACCATCAGGTAGCCCTTGTTCAGCTCTCCCACCAGGTCGTCCTCGCCCACCTGCACGTGGTCCAGATGCACCTCGCCGGCGCGCCCGCCGTCCTGGGTCGGGTAGGCGCGCAGGGTCAGGCCCGGGGCACCGCGATCGACGACGAACAGGGAGATGCCGTGCTCGTCCCGGGCGCCGTCCGAGGTCCGGGCGGAGACGATGAACTTGTCGGCCGAGGGGGCGCCGATGACCACGCACTTGTGCCCGGAGATCTTCCAGCCGTTGCCGTTGCGGACCGCCGTCGTGGCGACGTGGTGCAGGTCGTAGCGGCCCTCGGGCTCGTAGTGGGCGAGGGCCATCATCAGTTCGCCGCCGGCGATGGCCGGGATCAGTTCCGCCTGCTGGGTCGCCGTGCCGTAGTCGCGGATCAGGCTGCCGGCGACGACGACGGTGGGCAGGTAGGGTTCCAGGAGCAGGCCGCGGCCGAACATCTCCATGACCAGCATGGTGTCGATGGGCGTGCCGCCCAGGCCGCCCTGGTCTTCCGTGAAGGGCAGGGCGAGCAGGCCGAAGTCGGCGTACTGGGCCCAGGCTTCCTTGCTGAAGCCGGGATCGGCCTTGGCCAGGGCGCGGCGGTGCTCGAAGCCGTAATCCTTGGAAATGAAGCGGCGCAGGGTGTCCTGCAGGGCGAGTTGCTCTTCCGTGTAGTTGAAATTCATGGTGCCGTCCTCTCGTTCCGCTTTACAGGCCCAGGATCATCTGGCAGATGATGTTCTTCTGGATCTCGTTGGAGCCGCCGTAGATGGTGGTCTTCCGGTAGTTGAAGTAGTGGCCGGACAGGGGGCCGGCGTAGTCCGGGTAGTGGTCGCCGATCATGGGATCGGGCTCCCAGGTGGCGTCCAGGGACTCGTGCAGGTAGGGCAGGCCGTAGTGGCCGAGGGCCTGCATCTGCAGCTCGGTCAGCATCTGCTGGATCTCGGAGCCCTTGATCTTGAGGATCGAGGCCTCCGGCCCCGGGGCCTTCTTCTCGCCCTCGGCGGAGATGACGCGCAGGTTGGTGATCTCCAGCGCCATCAGCTCCAGCTCCACCTGGGCGATGCGGTCGCGGAAGCGCTGGTCGCCCATCAGGGAGTGGCCGCCGGCCGTCTGCCGGTGGGCGATCTCCTTCAGCTTCTTCAGCTCGCGCTTCGAGCGGCCGACGCCGGCGATGCCGGTGCGCTCGTGGCCGAGCAGGAACTTGGCATAGGTCCAGCCCTTGTTCTCGACGCCGATCAGGTTCTCGACCGGCACCTTGACGTCCTCGAACCAGACCTCGTTGATCTCGTGCTCGCCGTCCAGCATGATGATCGGGCGGACGGTGATGCCCGGGGTCTTCATGTCGATGAGCAGGAAGGAGATGCCTTCCTGCTGGCGGCCTTCGGTGCTGGTGCGGACCAGGCAGAAGATCCAGTCGGCGTGCTGGCCGAGGGTGTTCCAGGTCTTCTGGCCATTGACGATGTAATGGTCGCCCCGGCGTTCGGCGCGGGTCTTCAGGGAGGCCAGGTCGGAGCCGGAGCCCGGTTCCGAGTAGCCCTGGCACCACCAGTCGGTGCCGTCCATGATGCGCGGCAGGAAGTAGTCCTGCTGGCCCTTGTTGCCGAAGGTCATGATGACCGGCGCCACCATCTTCAGGCCGAAGGGAAGCTGCATGGGTGCGCCGGCGTCCGAGCATTCCTCGTCGAAGATGTGCTGCTGGACCGCATTCCAGCCCGGTCCGCCGTACTGCCGGGGCCAGGCCGGCGCGCCCCATCCCTTGTGGTGGAGGATCTTCTGCCAGCGCACGAAGTCGTCCTTGCCCAGGCGCTTGCCGCCCAGCACCTTGGCGCTGACCTCCTTGGGCAGGTGGGTATGGATGAAGTCCCGCACTTCGGCGCGGAATTGCTGTTCTTCCGGTGTGTAGTTGAGGTCCATTGCTTCGTGGGCTCCTGTGGAACGCGCCGCCGAAAACCCTGGAGTTTTGCGGTGCGGAATCAAGTTTTGCAAAAACGGAAAGGATACGCGAGAATGACAGAAGTCGACAAGCCCGCTCCCGAGGGCGTCCAGGTCACCGGAGCGGCAACCGGACCCCTGAAATTCATTGTGGGCCGCGTCGGGGTGGGGTCGGTAGGTTGCCGCGCCTAATCCCGGGAAGTTCGCCCGCCGGCGTTCCCTCCGGTTCGAACTCGGATGGCAGTAAGGTGGCGGTCAGGTATTTACAAGCATCGGACGCTTGGATACCATTCCGCTTCGAAAACGAAACAAAGTTCCGCATTGCAGAATTTTCTGTAACGCGGAAAATCCGCGGGAACCATAACCCGCAACCCATGTTGCTCAAGACAACCGGAGGAGAACTGCCCATGTCGAATCGCATCCGTTCCACCCTCGCCCTCGGCCTGCTGATGGCCGCCGGTGGCGCCTTCGCGCAGGTGAAGATCGCCTATATCGACCCCCTGTCCGGACCTTTCGCCAATGTCGGCGAAGCAGGCCTCAAGGGCTTCAGGGAGATCACCGACCTGATCAATTCCAAGGGCGGCGCCAACGGCCAGAAGATCGAGATCGTGCCCTTCGACAACAAGGGGAGCCCCCAGGAAAGCCTGATCAACTTCAAGGCCGTCACCGACCAGGGCATCCGTTACATCACCCAGGGCAACGGTTCCGGCGTGGCCCACGCCCTGGTGGACGCGGTGGGCAAGTGGAACGCGCGCAATCCGGACAAGACCGTCCTCTACCTGAACTACGCCGCCGTCGATCCCACGCTGACCAACGACAAGTGCAACTTCTGGCATTTCCGATTCGACGCCAACAGCGACATGAAGATGGAGGCCATCACCAACTTCATGGAGAAGGACAAGAGCATCAAGAAGGTGTTCATCATCGGCCAGGACTACGCCCACGGGCACCAGGTGGCCAAGGCCGCCAAGGCCATGCTGGGGAAGAAGCGCCCGGACGTCCAGATCGTCGGCGAGGACCTCCATCCCATCGGCAGGACCAAGGACTTCGCGCCCTACATCGCCAAGATCAAGGCCTCGGGTGCGGACACGGTGATCACCGGCAACTGGGGCAACGACCTGTCGCTGCTCATCAAGGCGGCCAAGGATGCCGGCCTGAAGGCCAAGTTCCACACCTACTACGCCGGCGGCCTCGGCACTCCGGCCGCCATGGGTCCGGCGGGCGAGGGTCTGGTCCTGCAGTTGACCGAATGGCACATGAACGTCCAGCCCAACAAGGCCGAGGCCTTCGCGACGGCCTTCAACAAGAAATACCAGGGCATCGAGTTCTACTACCTTCGCGTCAACACCATGATGCTGATGCTCGCCGAAGCCATGAACAAGGCCAAGTCCACGGATCCCAAGCAGGTGGCCCTGACCCTGGAGGACATGCGTTTCGAGGCCGACAACGGCGAGGTCTGGATGCGCAAGTCCGACCACCAGATGATCCAGCCGCTCTACATCTCCATCTTCAGCAAGCTGGACGGCAAGACCGTGAAGCACGACGTCGAGCATACGGGCCACGGCTTCAAGACCCTGGCCTCGATCTCCGCCCGGGACTCGCAACTCCCGACCACCTGCATCATGGAACGTCCGTAAGCCGGCACGCCTGACGGCGACCGAACCGGGGCGGGCAGCGACCCGCCCCGTTTTTTCACCACACCAGGAGCCCCGGTGGAGTTCGTCCTCATCTCCCTCCTCAACGGCATCACCTACGGACTGCTGCTGTTCATGCTTTCCTCGGGGCTGACGCTGATCTTCAGCATGATGGGCGTGCTCAACTTCGCCCACGCCAGCTTCTACATGCTGGGGGCCTATTTCGCCTACCAGATCAGCACTTACATGGGCTTCCTGCCGGCCCTGGTCTTCGCCCCCCTGCTGGTGGGCGTCCTCGGCGCCGTGATCGAGCGCTACGGCCTGCGCAAGGCCCACAAGTTCGGCCACGTGGCCGAACTGTTGTTTACCTTCGGCCTCGCCTTCCTGGTCGAGGAGATCGTGCACCTGATCTGGGGAAAGTCGTCCGTGGATTACAAGGTCCCCGCCAGCATGGACGGCACCCTCTTCACCCTTTTCTCCACCTCCTTTCCGATCTACAAGGGCTTCATGATGCTGGTCTCGGTCGGCATGCTGGTGGCGCTTTACCTGGTCCTCACCCGCACCCGCATCGGCCTGATCATCCAGGCCGCCCTCACCAAGCCGGACATGGTCCAGGCCCTGGGCCACGACGTGCCGACGATCTTCATGCTGGTCTTCGGCGGCGGCACCGCCCTGGCCGGCCTGGCCGGGGTCATCGGGGGCAATGCCTTCATCACCGAGCCGGGCATGGCGGCGGCCGTGGGCAGCATCGTCTTCGTCGTGGTCGTGGTCGGCGGCATGGGATCGCTGGCCGGTGCCTTCGTGGCCTCCCTGCTGATCGGCTGCATCCAGACCTTCTCGGTCGGTATCACCTTCTCGGTCACCGACCTGGCGGCCCTGTTCGGCATTAGGCTGGAAGACAGCTCGGCGGTGGCGAGGCTGACGGTGACCCAGCTGGCGCCGGTGCTGCCCTACCTGCTGATGGTGGGCATCCTGATCTTCCGGCCCCGGGGCCTGATGGGGGCACGGGAATCATGATCGAGTCCTTCTTCAGCCGGGGCCGGATCGCCCTCTGGCTGGGCGGCCTGGCCATCGCCATCGTCCTGCCCCTGGTCTTTTCCAAGGGCTTCGCGGTTTCCCTGCTCTGCCAGATGGGCATCATGGTGGTCTTCGCCCTGGCGTACAACATGCTGCTCGGGCAGACGGGACTGCTGTCCTTCGGCCATGCGGTCTATTACGGCCTGGGCGCCTTCGTCACCATGCACGTGCTGAACATGGTCGGCAAGGGCGGCTTCCCCATCACCCTGCTGCCCCTGGTGGGCGGCGCCGCCGGCATGGCGGCGGGCATCCTTCTCGGCTACGTGACGACGAAGAAGGCGGGCACCACCTTCGCGATGATCTCCCTCGGCATCGGCGAGATGGTTGCCGCCTGCTCGCTGATGTTCCCCGGCTTCTTCGGCGGGGAGGGCGGGGTGTCGGGCAACCGGGTGACCGGAAAGGGGCTGTTCGGCATCAGCTACGGTTCCCAGACCGAGATGTACTACCTGATCGCCGGCTGGGCCTTCGTCTGCATCGCCGCCATGTTCGCCCTCACCCAGACGCCCCTGGGCCGGATGGCCAACGCGGTGCGCGACAACCCGGAGCGGGCCGAGTTCGTCGGCTACAACCCCCAGTGGGTCCGTTACCTGATGATGGTCCTGTCGGGCTTCTTCGCCGGCATCGCCGGCGGCCTGACGGCGCTGAATTACGAGATCGTCACCGCCGAGACGCTCAATGCGCACACCTCGGGCGTGGTGCTGCTGATGGCCTTCGTCGGCGGCATCGGCTTCTTCTACGGCCCCATCATCGGCGCCATCCTGATCACCATCATGCAGATTGCGATCGGCGGCGTGACCAAGGCCTGGCTGTTCTACTTCGGCCTCTTCTTCCTGTTCATGGTGCTCTACGCTCCCGGCGGGATCGCCAGCCTGCTTGCCGTGCAGCGCCGCCTCTGGCTGGCGCGCCTTTGGTGGCCCCTGCTGCCGGGCTACCTGCTGGTGCTGCCGGCGGCCCTGCTGTCCCTGGCCGGGGTCGTCGTCCTGGTGGAAATGGGCTACGCCTTCCTGGAGCATGGCGAGGCCGGCGACGCGGCGATCCGCCTGCTCGGCGTCGCCATCGACACGGCCAGCGGCGCCGCCTGGGCCGGGGCCGTCGGCCTGCTGCTCGCCGGAGCGGTCCTCGTCCGCTGGACCTGGGGCCGCCTCGAAGTGAAATGGAGTGCCGCCCTGTCCAGCTTGCAGAATCCGGGGGGGACGGCATGAGCGACATCGCGCTCAAGCTCGCCGGCGTGCAGAAGAGCTTCGGCAGGAGTGCCATCATCCGGGGTGTGGACCTGGAAGTCCCCATGGGGGAGCGCCATGCCGTCATCGGCCCCAATGGCGCCGGCAAGTCCACCCTGTTCAACCTGATCTCCGCGCGCTTTCCCGTCAGCACCGGCAGCATCGCGCTGAAGGGGCACGACATCACGGGGCTCAAGCCTTACGAGATCAACCGCAAGGGCCTGTCGCGCAGCTTCCAGATCACCAACCTCTTCCACAACCTGTCGGTGCTCGAGAACCTGCGCTGCGCGGTGCTCTGGTCCCTGGGTTACAAGTATTCGTTCTGGCATCGCCTGGCCGGCCTGCGCGACGCCCGCCAGAGGGCCGAGCAGGTGATGGAGGACATCGGGCTCACCAAGCGGCGCGACACGCCGGCCGGCATCCTGTCCTATGCGGAGCAACGGGCCCTGGAGATCGGCATCACCATCGCCGGGGGGGCCGACGTCATCCTCCTCGACGAGCCGACCGCGGGCATGAGCAACACGGAAACCGAGGACGCGGTGGCCCTGATCCGCCGGGTCACGGAGGGCAAGACCCTGATGATGGTCGAACACGACATGGGCGTGGTGTTCGGCCTGGCGGACCGCATTTCGGTGCTGGTGTATGGACAGATCATCGCAACCGGCACGCCGGCGGAGATTCGCGCCAATGCAGAGGTTCAGGAAGCCTACCTGGGGACGGCCCACACGGGAGAAGGGGACGATGGCGATGAGTGAACCGATGCTCGCCGTCCGGGACCTGCATGGCTACTACGGCAAGAGCCACGTTCTGCATGGCGTCAACCTGGAGATCGGCAAGGGGGAGATCGTGAGCCTGCTGGGGCGCAACGGCGTCGGCCGGTCCACGACCGCCAAGGCGGTCATGGGGATGGTGGCGGCGCGCGGCAGCATCCGCTTCAAGGGCCAGGAACTCCTGGGCAGGAAGCCCCACGAGATTGCCCGCCTGGGGGTGGGCTACGTCCCCGAGAACCGGGACATCTTCCCCGACCTGACCGTGAAGCAGAACCTGATGCTGGGCATGAAGTCGGCGCGCCAGCAGGGCCGCTGGTCCATGGACGACATGTATGCGCTGTTCCCCCGTCTCAAGGAACGGGAAAACACGCCCGGCGGCGTGCTCTCCGGCGGCGAGCAGCAGATGCTGACCCTGTGCCGCACCCTGATGGGCGACCCGGACCTGGTCATGATCGACGAGCCGACCGAGGGGCTGGCGCCGAAGATCGTCGAACTGGTGGGCCGCTTCCTCAAGGAGGTCGAGAAGCGCGGCATTTCCATCCTGCTGGTGGAGCAGAAACTTGCCATCGCCTTGGACATCTCGGAGCGGCTCTACGTGATGGGCCACGGCCACATCGTCTTCGAGGGCACGCCCCGGGACCTGAAGGACAACGAAGCCGTCCGCAAGGAATGGCTGGAGGTGTGAGAAAGGATTTCGCCGCCCAGGCGCCGGGACGCCCGGCGCGACCGGGAACCCCGGGTGCGTCTCGAATGGGGGGCCTGTTCGCGCCTCTTTGTGTCTTCGCGCCTTCGCGGTGGATTTGGAAGCTCGAGTTGCCCGGAATCATCCGGGACCCGTTTTAACCAGGAGAAGCTATGAGTGCGACGCAATACCAGGTGCACGGCAACGTGGCCGTCATCACGCTCGACAATCCGCCGGTCAACGGCCTCGGCTACGACCTGCGCTGCGGCATCGTGGCCGGCGTGGACCAGGCCAACGCCGATCCCGCCGTCCAGGCCATCGTGCTGATCGGCTCGGCCCGGGCCTTCTCGGGCGGCGCCGACATCCGCGAGTTCGGTTCGCCGCGGTCGATCCAGGAACCCAACCTGCTCACCGTGATCCGTGTCGTCGAGGCCTCCGCCAAGCCGACCATTGCCGCCATCGGCGGCGTCTGCATGGGCGGCGGCCTGGAACTGACCCTGGGCTGCCATTTCCGCGTCGCCCTGCCGGACGCCTCCATCGCCCTGCCCGAGATCAAGCTGGGCCTGCTGCCGGGCGCCGGCGGTACCCAACGGATGCCGCGCATCATCGGCGTCGAGGCCAGCCTGAACATGATCCTGAAGGGCGACCCGATCCCGGCCTCCCAGTTCAAGGATTCCCCCCTGTTCGACGAGTACGTGGAGGGCGACCTGCTTGCCGGCGCCCTGGCCTTCGCCGCGAAGGTGGTCGCCGAGAAGCTCCCCCTGCGCCGCATCCGCGACATGAAGGTCGACTACCCCCACCACGAGGCCTTCCTGCAGTTCTCCCGCAACATGGTGAAGGGGGTGGCCGGACCCTTCCCGGCGCCGCTGAAGTGCGTGGACGCCATCGCCGCCGCCATCACCAAACCCTTCGACGGGGGCATGAAGATCGAGCGGGAATTCTTCATGGGCCTGATGGGCACGCCGGAGTCCCGGGCCCTGCGCCACGCCTTCCAGGGCGAGCGGGCCGCCTCCAAGATCCCCGACGTGCCGGACGACACCCCGACCCGCAAGATCGCCCGCGTGGGCGTCATCGGCGCCGGCACCATGGGCGGCGGCATCAGCATGAACTTCCTCAATGCCGGCGTCCCCGTGACCATCCTGGAGATGAAGCAGGAGGCGCTCGACAAGGGCATCGGGACGATCCGCAAGAACTACGAGAACTCCCTGAAGAAGGGCAAGCTGACCCAGGACAAGCTCGACACCCGCATGGGCCTGCTGACGGGGACCATGTCCTATGACGACCTCAAGGACTGCGACCTGATCATCGAGGCCGTGTTCGAGGACATGGGCGTCAAGGAGCAGGTGTTCAAGAAGCTGGACGAGATCGCCAGGCCCGGCGCCATCCTCGCCTCCAACACCTCCACGCTGGACGTGAACAAGATCGCCAATTTCACCAGGCGGCCCCAGGACGTGGTCGGCATGCACTTCTTCAGCCCGGCCAACGTGATGAAACTGCTGGAAGTTGTGCGCGGCGCCGCGACGGCCAAGGACGTGATGGCCACGGTGATGCAGGTCGCCAAGAAGATCCGCAAGACGGCGGTGGTCTCCGGCGTCTGCGACGGCTTCATCGGCAACCGCATGATCGAGCACTACGGCCGCGTCGCCGGCTTCCTGCTTGAGGAGGGCGCCACGCCCGCCCAGGTCGACAAGGCCCTGGAGAAATGGGGCATGGCCATGGGCCCCTTCCGCATGGGCGACCTGGCCGGCAACGACATCGGCTGGGCGATCCGCAAGCGCCGCTATGTCGAGAAGCCCCACATCAGGTACGCGAAGTTCGCCGACCGCCTCTGCGAACAGGGCCGCTACGGCCAGAAGACCGGCAAGGGCTGGTACCTGTACAAGGCCGGCGAGCGCAAGGCCCTGCCGGATCCCGAAGTCGAACAGATGCTCGTCGAGTACCGCAAGGAACTGGGCATCACGCCGCGCAAGATCAGCGACGCGGAGATCGTCGAGCGCTGCATCTACGCCCTGGTCAACGAGGGCGCCCGCATCCTCGAGGAAGGCATCGCCGCCCGGGCCTCGGACATCGACATGGTGTATCTCACGGGCTACGGCTTCCCGCTCTTCCGCGGCGGCCCAATGCTCTATGCCGACCAGACGGGGCTCTACAACGTGGCCCGGAGCATGAAGGCCTTCGCCGCCGCCAGCGGCGACGACTTCTGGGAACCCGCCCCGCTGCTGGCCAGGCTCGCCGCCGAAGGCAAGTCCTTCAGCTGAAATCCAAAATGCAAAAGGCTGCCACCGCAAAGGCGCAAAGTCGCGAAGCCGCGCCAAGAGGCAGGAATTCCTCGCCGACTTGGCGGCCCTTCGCGGCCCTGCGTCCTTGCGTGGGAGATTTTGCTTTCCCGGTTTAGGAGAAATTCATGACTGATGCAGTGATCGTTTCCACCGCCCGCACGGGCATCACCAAGGCCTGGAAGGGCGCCTTCAACATGACCCACGGCGCCACCCTGGGCGCCCATCCCGTCAAGCACGCCGTCGCCCGGGCCAAGATCGACCCGGCCGAGGTGGAGGACGTGCTGATCGGCTGCGGCACCCCCGAGGGCACCACGGGCGTGAACATCGCCCGGCAGATCGGCCTCGTCGCCGGCCTGCCCGTCACCGTGCCCGGCGCCACCGTCAATCGCTTCTGCTCCTCCGGCCTGCAGACCATCGCCATGGCCTCCCAGCGCATCATGGCCGGGGAGGGCGACATCTACGTCGCCGGCGGCATCGAGACCATCTCCTGCACGGCGCAGGAGATGAACAGGCACATGCTGGCCGATCCCGCCCTGCTCAAGTTCAAGCCCGAGATCTACTGGGGCATGCTCGAAACCGCCGAAACCGTCGCCAAGCGCTACAAGATCTCCAAGGAGCGCCAGGACGAGTACGGCGTGCGCAGCCAGCAGCTGGCCTGCGCCGCCGCCGCCGCCGGCAAGTTCGCCGACGAGATCGTGCCCATGACCGTCACCATGGGCATGGCCGACAAAGCCACGGGCAGGCTCTTCACGAAGGAGGTGACCGTCGCCGCCGACGAGGGCCTGCGTGCCGACACGACGCTCGAAGGCGTCTCGAAGATCCGCTCCGCCCTGCCCGGCGGGGTCATCACGGCCGGAAACGCCAGCCAGCTTTCCGACGGCGCCTCGGCCGCCGTGGTGATGAGCGCCAAGGTGGCGGAGCAGAAGGGCCTTGCCCCCATGGGCATCTTCCGCGGCTTCGCCATCGCCGGCTGCGAGCCGGACGAGATGGGCATCGGACCGGTCTTTGCCGTGCCCAAGCTGCTCAAGCGGGCCGGCCTGAAGATCGACGACATCGGCCTCTGGGAACTGAACGAGGCCTTCGCCGTGCAGGTGCTCTACTGCGCCGACACCCTGGGCATCCCCATGGAGCGCCTGAACGTGAATGGCGGCTCCATCGCCATGGGCCACCCCTACGGCGTCTCCGGCGCCCGCCTGGTCGGCCACGCGCTGATCGAGGGCAAGCGCCGCGGCGTCAAGTATGTCGTCGTCACCATGTGCGTGGGCGGCGGCCAGGGCGCGGCGGGTCTGTTCGAGGTCGTCTGACAACCCGTTTCGACGCAGAGGACGCAGAGGTCACGGAGGTGTGGCATCGGGAATGGGTTTTTTCTCTGCGTTCTCCGCGTCCTCTGCGGTGAATGATTTTTTTCACGAAGGATTCCAATGAGCGTCAAACAGCTTTTCGACCTGACCGGCAAGGTCGCCCTGATCACCGGCGGGTCCCGCGGGCTCGGCCTGCAGATGGCCGAGGCCCTTGGCGAGATGGGGGCAAAGGTCGCCATCACGGCCCGCAAGGCCGATGAACTGAAGGAAGCCGAGGCCCACCTGACCAGCCTGGGCATCCAGGTCATGACCGTCGTCAACGACCTTTCCAAATTCGACCAGATTCCCGGCATGGTGGACCAGGTCCTGGCCCACTACGGCACCATCGACATCCTGGTGAACAACGCCGGCGCCACCTGGGGCGCCCCGGCGGAGGATTACCCGGACGAGGCCTGGAAGAAGGTCATGGACCTGAACATCAACGCCATGTTCTTCCTCAGCCGGGAGGTGGGCAAGCGGGTGATGATCCCCAACAAGTCGGGAAAGATCATCAACGTCGCCTCGGTCGCCGGCCTCGCCGGCGGTCCGCCGGACATGCACACCATCGGCTACAACGCCTCCAAGGGCGCCGCCGTCAATTTCACCCGGGCCCTGGGCTCCGAGTGGGGCAGGTACAACATCAACGTCAATGCCATCTGCCCCGGCTTCTTCCCCTCGAAGATGTCCAAGGGGCTTCTGGAGAGGATCGAGAAGATGGTCGTCGCCACCACGCCCCTGCATCGCCTGGGCGGCGACGAGGACCTGAAGGGCACCGTGGTCTTCCTGGCCTCGGAAGCTTCCCGCCACATCACCGGCCAGTACATCGCCGTGGACGGCGGCGCCTGCACCGCGTGAGCGCCCCGCTCGGCCGCCCGGAGGGGCGCAGCCAGGGGCCCGGAGCCGCGCAGCGGCGAACCGCCGTCACCCACTCCCGTGGGGAGGGGGGCGGGGGGAGGGGGGGCCAATGACCGGCCAGGACGCCTTCTTCGGCCTCAGCATTCCCTTTCTCCGGTTGCTCGGCGTCCAGGCCGAGCACGCCGGGGGAGGGAGTTCGCGGATCTCGCTGGACCTGCGGCCGGAACTGATGAACAGCTTCCACGTCTCCCACGGCGGCGTGATCATGACCATGCTGGACGTGGCCATGGCCGTGGCCAGTCGCGGCATGCGCGGCCATGCCGGCGGGGTCATGACCGTGGACATGTCGGTCAGCTTCCTGCGCTCGGCCCGCGGCCGCATCGTCGCCGAGGGCAAGGTGCTGCGCGGCGGACGGTCCCTGTTCTTCTGCGAGGGGGCGGCCTTCGACGAGGGCGGCGAGATGGTCGCCAAGTCCCTGGGCACCTTCAAGCTGCGCAAGGAGATGAAGGAGGGGGAGGGAAATTGAAACCCCTTTCGCGATTCCGGAACGTCGTGCTGGCCGGCGGCGGCAACCGCTGCTGGTGGCAGGCGGGGTTCTGGAACGCGGTGGCGGAACCCGGCGGCCTCGCGCCCCGGCACATCGCGGCCGTCTCGGCGGGTTCCTCCACCGCCTGCATGCTGGTGGCCGGCAAGACGCCGGAGACCCTCGCCTATTACGACCACATCACCCGGCGCAACCCGCGGAATTTCTACCCGGGCAACTGGCTGAAGGGGGAACGGGCCTTTCCCCACGCCGCCATGTACCGGACCGCGCTGCTCACCATCCTCGACGCGGATGCCCTGAGGAAGCTGCATGCCGGTCCGGAAATCCTCGTCCAGGTCGCCCGGCTTCCGGAATGGCTGGGGCCCCGGAGCGGCGTCCTCGCCGGCATCCTTGCCTACCAGTTCGAAAAGCAGGTGCGCAAGGCCCTGCATCCCCGGCTGGGCCAGCGCGTCGGCTTCCGGCGCGACGTCTTCCGGGTGAAGGACTGTGCGACCCCGGAACAACTGGCCGACCTGATCCTCGCCTCCTCCTGCACGCCGCCCTTCACCCCGGTGCTGCGCCTGCACGGCCAGGTGGCCCTGGACGGCGGCATGGTAGACAACGTGCCGGTCGGCGCCCTGGACCATGCGCCGGGCGGCCGCCAGGGGGCCACGCTGGTGCTGCTGTCGCGGCGTTACGCCCGGCCTTTGCCGGCCAACGCCGATTTCCAGTACGTCCAGCCCTCGCGGCCGGTGCCGATCAAGGGCTGGGACTACACGAACCCGGACGGTGTCCGGGCCGCCTACGATCTGGGCGTCGCCGACGGCGAGGCCTTCCTGGCCGACCTGTCGAGGAACGGCGGCGGGCCATGACGGAAAAACTCCGCCGCAAGGGCGCTAAGGCGCGAAGGTCGCCAAGGATGGCGAATCGAGTCGAGGGATGCGGAAGCGCCTGCCTTGCCGGGGAACCCCTTTGCGTCCCTTTTCGCCTCCGCGCCTTTGCGGTGAAGCATCGAATTTCGAGGTAATCCAAATTGACTGAAAAGAATCTCCAGATGGTCCTCGCCAGCCGGCCCACGGCCTGGGTGGAGGAAGCGAATTTCCGCCTCCAGGAGGCGCCCATCCCGGAGCCGGGCGAAGGCCAGGTCCTGGTGCGCAACCGCTGGCTGTCCCTGGATCCGTACATGCGGGGACGCATGTCGGACGCCAAGTCCTACGCCAGGCCCGTGGACATCGGCGCCGTGATGGTCGGCGGCACGGCCGGCGAGGTCGTGGCCTCCCGGCATCCGTCCTTCCAGCCCGGCGACAGGGTGACGGGCTCCCTCGGCTGGCAGCACTACGGCGTGGCCAACGGCCGGGAACTGATGAAGGTCGACGCCGAACGCATCCCGCTGTCGGCCTACCTCGGCCCCGTGGGCATGCCCGGCGTGACGGCCTGGGTCGGACTGATCGACATCTGCGCCCCCAAGTCGGGCGACACGGTCGTGGTGACCGCGGCCTCGGGGGCGGTCGGCAGCGTGGTGGGGCAACTGGCGAAGATCCACGGCTGCCAGGTCGTCGGCGTCGCCGGCGGACCCGAGAAGTGCCGCTACGTGGTCGAGGAACTGGGATTCGACGCCTGCGTGGACTACAAGGCCGGCAATCTGCGGGGGGACCTGAAGCAGGCCTTGCCCGACGGCATCGACTGCCTGTTCGAGAACGTCGGCGGCGAAATCTTCGACGCCCTGCTGGGCCGCATGAACCCCTTCGGCAGGATCGCCCTCTGCGGGCTGATCGCCGACTACAACACGACCGATCCCTACGGCATGAAGAACATCCGTTCCATCCTGGTGAACCGGGTGAAGATGCAGGGCTTCATCGTTTCCGATCGCATGGAACTGTGGCCGCCCGCCCTCAAGGAACTGGGCGGCCACGTGGCGGCGGGCAGCATCAAGTACCGGGAGACGGTGGCCGAGGGCCTGGCGGCGGCGCCGGCGGCCTTCATCGGCATGCTGAAAGGCCAGAACTTCGGCAAGCAACTGGTGAAGCTGGATTGAATTCGGAAACCCGCCGCAAGGACGCAAAGGTGCGGAGGAAGGCAAAGATGGGCGGGAAGCGATGGGCCGGCTTCATCCCGTCTTCCCTTCACGAACTGTGCGCCCCGGCGCCTTTGCGGCGGACTTTGGAGGTTGGAAAATGAGCGAAAAATTCAGCGGAACGCGGCCGGTGGCGCCGCAGAACGCCTTCGACACCGGCCGCCTGGCCGACTGGATGAAGGCCCACGTGGAGGGATTCCGGGGCGACCTGGCCGTGGAGCAATTCAAGGGCGGCCAGTCCAACCCGACCTTCCTGCTGGCGGCCGGGGACCATCGTTACGTGATGCGACGCAAACCTCCGGGCAAGCTGCTGCCCTCGGCCCATGCGGTGGACCGGGAGTACCGCGTAATTTCGGCACTCGCCGCCACGGGCGTCCCGGTGGCCCGCAGCCATGCCCTCTGCGAGGACGACAGCGTCATTGGCACCGCCTTCTACATCATGGATTACGTGCAGGGCCGCATCATCTGGGATCCCGCCGTGCCGGACGTGACCCCGGCCGAGCGAAAGGCCATCTTCGACGAGTTGAACCGGGTCATCGCGGCCTTGCACAACGTCGACTACGTGGCCGTGGGCCTGGGCGACTACGGCAAGCCGGGCAGTTACCTGGAGCGCCAGGTGGGCCGCTGGTCCAAGCAGTACAAGGCTTCCGAGACCGAGTCCATCCCGGCCATGGACCACCTGATGGAGTGGTTGCCGCAGCACATCCCGGCCGGCGACGAGACCCGCATCACCCACGGCGACTACCGCCTGGACAACGTGATCTTCCACCCCACCGAACCGCGCATCCTGGCCGTGCTCGACTGGGAGCTTTCCACGCTGGGCCATCCGCTGGCCGACTTCGCCTACCACTGCATGACCTGGCGCCTGTCGCCCAACCAGTTCCGCGGCCTGGTGGGCTACGACCTGAAGGCCCTGGGCATCCCCTCCGAGGAGGAGTACGTGGCGGCCTACTGCCGGCGCACCGGCCGCCAGGGCATCCCCAGGGAGGAGTGGGAGTACTACATCGCCTTCAACATGTTCCGGCTCGCCGCCATCATCCAGGGAATCATGGCGCGGGCCGTGCAGGGCAATGCCTCCAGCGCCGAGGCCGTGGAAATGGGCAAGCGTGCCCGCCCCCTGGCCGAGGAAGCCTGGCGGCAGGTCGAACGAATCACCGGAAAATCTTGACGAAAGGAACGCCGCAATGGATTTCGCATACTCCCCGAAAGTGCAGGACCTGCGCAAGCGCGTGCTGGCCTTCATGGACCAGCACATCTACCCGAACGAGGCCGCCTTCGATGCCGAGGTCGAGGAGAACCGCCGCCGGGGCAACGTCTGGCAGCCCACGCGGATCATGGAAAAGCTGAAGGAACAGGCCAAGGTGGAGGGGCTGTGGAACCTGTTCCTGCCCGAATCGAAGTACGGCGCCGGCCTGACCAACCTCGAATACGCACCCCTGTGCGAGATCATGGGCCGCTCCCACATCGCCCCCGAGGCCTTCAACTGCTCGGCGCCCGACACCGGCAACATGGAGACCATCGAGCGCTACGGCAACGAGTTCCAGAAGAAGCAGTGGCTCGAGCCCCTGCTCGAAGGGAAGATCCGTTCCGGCTTCGCCATGACCGAGCCGGCGGTGGCTTCCTCCGACGCCACCAACATCCAGGCCAGCATCGTCCGCGACGGTGATGAATATGTCATCAACGGCCGCAAGTGGTGGACCTCCGGCGCGCCGGATCCGCGCTGCAGGATCCTCATCTTCATGGGCAAGACGGACCCCGACAATCCCAGCCGCCACAGCCAGCAGTCCATGATCCTGGTGCCCATGGATACGCCGGGCGTGACGATGGTGCGCCCCCTCAACGTCTTCGGCTACGACCATGCGCCCCACGGCCACGGCGAGGTGGATTTCGAAAACGTCCGGGTGCCGGTTTCCAACATCCTGCTGGGCGAAGGCCGCGGCTTCGAGATCGCCCAGGGCCGCCTGGGCCCGGGCCGCATCCACCACTGCATGCGGCTGATCGGGGTCGCCGAACGGGCCCTGGAGCTCATGTGCCGCCGCGCCCTGAAGCGCGTCGCCTTCCACCGCCCGGTGGCCGACCAGGGGGTGACGCGGGAGCGCATCGCCAACGCCCGCCTGATGATCGACCAGGCCCGCTTCCTGACCCTCAATGCCGCCTACATGATGGATACCGTCGGCAACAAGATCGCCAAGAAGGAGATCGCCATGATCAAGGTGGTGGCCCCCAACATGGCCTGCCAGGTGATCGACATGGCCATGCAGGTGCATGGCGGTGGCGGGGTTTCCGACGACTTTCCCCTGGCTGCGGCCTACGCCAACGCGCGCACCCTGCGCTTCGCCGACGGCCCGGACGAGGTGCATCGGAACCAGATCGCCAAGTACGAGCTGGAACGGTATCTGGACAGGTAGGCCCGCCCACTCCCAGGGTCTGTTCTCGTTCAGTCGGCGCACACGTCGCGTGAATGCGAACAGACCCTAGCCCCTCCCTCGCGGGAGGGGAACTCGATAGATCCCTTCGCTCACATGGGGGGGGCGATCGGTTCGGGCGGGCGCGGATTGCGGCTTCGTCGGGTGCCGTCCGGGCTTGGGGGGGCGGGCGCCCGGACTGCGGCGGTGGAGTCCAGGGCTCGGCCTTGTAGGAGCGGCGTTCGCGCCGCGATGGATTCTTGCCCGACACGATGCACGATGGACATGAGGAGACGACCATGGGACGGATGATCGAATTCGCCAGCCCCGACGGGCAGGTCCTGAAGGGCTACCTGGCGACGGCGGGGCAGGGCCGGCCGGGGGTGGTGGTGCTGCAGGAATGGTGGGGCCTCAATCCGCAGATCAAGGGCGTTGCCGACCGCTTCGCGGCGGCGGGCTACAACGCCCTGGTGCCGGACCTCTACAAGGGCCGGGTGGCCCAGGACCCGGACGAGGCCAACCACCTCATGACCGGCCTCGACTTTCCCGGCGCCACCCACCAGGACATCCGCGGCGCCGCCCGCCACCTGAAGGCCCTGGGCGGCAAGGTGGGCGTGATGGGCTACTGCATGGGCGGGGCCCTGACCGTCGCCGCGGCGGTGCATGTGCCCGAGGTGGACGCCGCCGTCTGCCTCTATGGCATCCCGCCCGCCTCCTTTGCCGATCCCTCGGACATCCGCGTGCCCTTCCAGGGCCATTTCGCCAACCAGGACACCTGGTGCACGCCGGCCGCCGTGGACGCGCTCGAATCCGCCATGTGTGCCGCCGGCAAGGCGCCGGAGATCTTCCGCTACGACGCCGCCCACGCCTTCTGCAACGAGGCCCGTCCCGAGGTGTACAACCCCGCCTTCGCGGCCCGGGCCTGGGAGCGCATGCTGGGCTTCTTCGCCATCCACCTGAGCTAGACCGCCATGTCAGACCGCCACTTCGCCCACTGGCCGCGCTTCACCTCGCGGCACATGACCGTCCCGGCCACCAACCTCTGCTACAACGCCGAGGTGTCGGCCCGCCGGTATCCGGACAAGCCCTACCTGATCTTCTACGACACGCCGATCACCTTCGCCGAGTTCCTCGACGAGACCGAACGGCTGGCGGGTTTCCTGGAGCAGGAATGCGGCGTCGCCAAGGGCGACCGGGTGCTGCTCTACATGCAGAACAGCCCCCAGTTCATAATCGGCTACTACGCCATCCTGCGCGCCAATGCCGTGGTCGTGCCGGTGAATCCGATGAACCTGACCAACGAGCTGCGCCACTACGTCAGGGACGCCGGGGCGAAGGTGGCCATCGCGTCGCAGGAAATCTACCTGCAGATGCAGCCCCTGCTGAAGGAAGGGCTGGAGCGGATCGTCGTGGCCGCCTATTCGGACTACCTGCGGCGGCCCACCGACCTGCCGGTGCCGAATTTCGTCGCCGCGCCGCGCCTCCCGATCGACGACCCGGGCGCCACGCACTGGGCGGACGCCATGGCCCGCAAGCTGCGGCCCGGGCCGCTGACAGCCGGGCCGGACGACCTCTGCGTCATGCCCTACACCTCGGGCACCACGGGCAATCCCAAGGGCTGCATGCACACCCACCGGACCGTCATGCACACCCTGGTGGCCGGTGAGCAGTGGTTCTCCATGAAGCCCGACACCACCCGCCTGGCGGTGCTGCCCTTCTTCCATGTCACAGGCATGCAGGGCAGCATGAGCGGCCCCCTCTACAACGGCGCCACGGTGGTCCTCCTGCCGCGCTGGGACCGGGAGGCGGCGGCGCAGCTGATCCAGCGCTACAAGGTCAACGCGTGGACCGCGATCCCGACCATGGTCATCGACTTCCTGATGAACCCGAAGATCGGCGACTACGACCTTTCCAGCATCCAGCGCATGAGCGGCGGCGGTGCCGCCATGCCGGAGGTCGTCGCCCAGAAGCTGCTCGACATGGGCATCACCTACGTCGAGGGCTACGGGCTTTCCGAGACCATCGCCCCGACCCACATCAATCCCCCCGACCGGGCCAAGAAGCAATGCCTGGGCATCCCGATCTTCGACGTCGACTCGCGGGTCGTGGACCCGGAAAGCTTCCGCGAGCTGCCGCCCGGAGAGGTGGGGGAGATCGTCACCCACGGGCCGCAGGTCTTCCTCGGCTACTGGAACAACCCGGAGGGCACGGCCGCCTCCTTCATCGAGCTGGACGGGAAGCGCTTCCTGCGCACCGGCGACCTGGCACGTACGGACGAGGACGGCTACTTCTTCATGGTGGACCGCCTGAAGCGGATGATCAACGCCTCCGGATTCAAGGTCTGGCCGGCCGAGGTGGAGGCAATGATGTACCAGCATCCGGCCGTGCAGGAGGCCTGCATCGTCGCCGCCCGGGACCCGAAGCGGGGCGAGACGGTGAAGGCCGTCATCGTGCTCAAGGAGGCCAGCCGCGGCAAGGTGACGGAGCAGGAGATCATCGACTGGGCCCACGGCCAGATGGCGGCCTACAAGGCGCCCCGCATCGTCGATTTCGTCGAGGCCCTGCCCAAGTCGGCGACCGGCAAGGTGCAGTGGCGGACGTTGCAGGAGAAGGAGAGGCCCTGAGCCGCCGGTTCCGACGGCGGCCGGCCGTCGGCGGGGGCGGCCGTATAATCGGCCCGCCTGACGCGCCGAGCCCAAACCGGAAAGGGTCGGCACCGGAGGCGTGGCAGAGTGGTCGATTGCACCGGTCTTGACAACACGCCCGCAGGGCTTGTTGCGGCGTAGGTTGGCCGCGTTAGCGGAGGACGAAGCCACAACACGCCCGCAGGGCTTGTTGCGGCGTAGGCTAACCTGCATGGCAGGTTAGGCCGGAGCCAAAACCGGCAAGGTGTCGGTGTTCGGAGGCGTGGCAGAGTGGTCGATTGCACCGGTCTTGAAAACCGGCAAGGGGCAACCCTTCGTGAGTTCGAATCTCACCGCCTCCGCCAGATTACCCTACCCCAAAAAAACAGATTCGCCCCGTCCCCGGGGATGGCCTATAGTGGGTCATCGATTCCTCAGGAGGAGCGGCCATGGGCACGATCAATGTTCGGCTTTCGGATGAGGATGCGGCGGTCCTGAGTGCCTTGGCCAAGGATCGCGGAACGGCGGGCGAGGCCATTCTGGCCAGCGTCCTGCACGATTTTCTCCGGCATCAGGCGATCCAGATGGAAAGCAAGCGGCAAGGGGCTGCCTTGTCGGCCCTGGGGGAGTTCACGCCAGAGGCCGAGGTTGCCGCCCTCTGCGGCAGCAACGGCACGGGCGCCTCCTGGGGACGCACGAGAGGCGGTTGACCAGATGCGGGCCGGGAGGACGTCCTCCGGCCCCCTGACCGGGATGCAATGGCCGGCGGTCGGTCGCCGGGACGCCAGAGGAGCCTGAGGGCCCGTGGGCTATTCGGCGAAGCCGGTCAGGCGGTTCTTGCCGACCCGGCCGGGCGGGTCGAGGCTTTCAGATTCCGCCGAGCCGCTTCGCGAACGACACCGCTTATCAGGTCGAGGTAGGTTCTGGGCTGGGCGGCAGAAAACATTTGCATCGTGATTTACTACAGGCCGCCGTCGGCGAGGCGGATATCCGGTGCCATGCCGCGGGCGCTCTTCTCCGTGTCAGGCGCCTTGGAGTTGCCGCCCGGCAGGGAAAACCTACCACCGCCTCAGGGGGTGGCCCGACAATAACGGCGACCGTGAATAGGCCGTGGCATCGGGATTGCCGACAAATTCGCCCGCCCCGCAGGTACCTCTGATCTGGTTGCGGCGCCAGTCCGTATTGACGTCGAAGGCTGCTTCGATCGCGCCGACTATATGGTTGGCGATCGGTTCCGCGTCCGTGGCGCGAACGGTCGGTGACCGAACAAGCAATGGTGCGGTGCGGATTGACGCTTGTATATTCGATCGCGTACGCTGAAAAAGCGGTTTGAAAATGCAGACCCGAACGAATGTGTCCTGCGATGAAAGGAACGAAAAATGCCATCTGAAATCACCACCCGTCGTTCGAGTCGGAAGGAAGAGAATTCTTGCAGCAACTCCGCCCCGTCAAGAGGCTTCTTGACTGCGACGAAGATTATCGCTTTGACGACGTCGTTGGTCATGGGGACGGTGGAATCCGCAAACGCGGAATTGGCCGCACCGTATTACACGGAGAGTTGCCTGCTCAATTCAGGTACCGACGGCGCAAAGGACCTTGTTGGTGTGGGTTTGTGCAATCTTGTCAAAGGGTCGGCGCATATCTCGTCTTCCACATCGTCGGCGGGAGTTGCCACGGCATTCGCGGACGGAACCTTCGTTGGATTCAATATTGCTCGGGCAAATATTGACTATGCATTTTCCGTGAACGGGCCGCTGAGCGGGATCTACGTCCCGGTATTCGTGGTGACGAACATGCATGTTGGTGTTTCCCCGTCGTTCGGCGCCCAAGCGATATTGGAGGTGCTATCGAGCGACGAACGAGATTACCTGGGGCAGATTCTGGATACGCGCGAAGTCGGACCGATCGCGGGCTATTCGGGTGCCCTCGCGTTTCTCGCCCGGACTGGAATAGTGAATACGGTGTCCATGAGCGCGGTGGTCTCCCTTTCGTCCAGCAGACCCATTTCCGGTACTGCCGAAGCGTATGTTGATCCGTATATCTACATCGATCCTGGGTTCCTGGCGGGACACCCCGGATACTCGATTTCTGTCAGTTCCGGCTTTCCGAACGTGCCCGTGTCCTTGCCAGTGCCGGAACCGGAGTCCTGGGCGCTGTTCGCAATTGGGCTTGGCATGCTTTCCGGCAGGCTCGCTTCCCGACGGGGGCAGCGGGCGCGTGGGCCGTCGTTCTCGTAGCTGACTGTCGAGCCGGAGGTGTTGAATTTGGAAAGTATAGGTTTCGTACTCTCCAGTGGGAATCTTGGATCTCCCTACGGTCTTTTCGAATGCGTGACCGTTGATTAGCCTTGCTCGGGAAGTCTTGCGTGTCGGAGTCTGCTCGAGGGTAGGTCGACGAAGACCGCCTGAATAGAATGGTGTAGTACGAGCGCTGGACGGCATTCGGCAGACCCGCCCGTCAGCGATAGAACAGCGTCGGCAGCCAGAGGGTCAGGGGCGGCCAGACGGCGGCGATCAGCAGGTCCAGCATCGCCGTCACGACGAGGGGGACGACGGCCCCCGATACCCGCCCCAGGGAGACGTTGGCGATGCCGCAGCTGACGAAGAGGCAGATGCCCACCGGCGGCGTCAGCATGCCGATGGCCAGGTTCGCCACCACCAGCACGCCGAACTGGACCGGATCCACCTGCATCTGGGGCATCAGCAGGGCCAGCACGGGCACCAGCAGCAGCAGGGCCGCCGTGGTCTCCATGACGCAGCCGACCACCAGCAGCAGGCCCATCACCAGCAGCAGCAGCCCCATCGGCGGCAGGGAGAGGCTATTCACGAAACCGTCGAGCAGCATCGCGGCCTGCTGCATCGCCAGCAGCCAGCCGAAGACCTTGGCCATGGCGATGATGAACAGGATGCCGGCGGCGATGATCTGGGAGCGCACCACCAGGGCAGGCAGGTCGCGCCACTTGAGTTCCCGGTTGATCACCACGCCGACCAGCAGGGCGTAGAAGACCGCCAGGGCCGCCGCCTCGGTGACGGTGAAGATGCCGCTCAGGATGCCGCCCAGCACCACCACCGGGGCGCCCATGGACCACAGGGCGTCCTTCCCCGTGGCCAGCACCTGGGACCAAAGGAAGGGCCTGCGGGTACCGTATCCGCGGCGCCAGGAGATCCAGACGGCCACCGCGATGAAGGAGAGGCCCATGAGGATGCCCACCAGCAAGCCCCCGGCAAAAAGCTGCGAGGTCGAGATGTTGGTCATGAAGCCGAAGATGACCATCGGTATCGACGGCGGGATGATGATGCCGATCGATCCGCCGGCGGCCACCACGGCCGCCGCGAAGGCCGGCGGGTAGCCCTGGCGGATCATGGCCGGGATCACCACGGCGCCGATGGCCGCAGTGTCCGCCGCCGCCGAACCCGAAATGCCGGCGATGATCATGGAGGCCACGATGGCCGCCGCCGCCAGCCCGCCGGGGGCCCAGCCCACCAGGCTGTCGCAGAAGTCGATCAGGCGCCGGGAGATGCCGCCGGTTTCCATGAGGGAGCCGGCGATCATGAACAGCGGCACCGCGAGCAGGTCGAAGGAATCTACGCCCGAGAAGAGTTGCTGCACCACCGTCTGCCCGAGGGCCGCGAAGGCGACGGTGTCGGGAAACACCCCAGGTGTCACGATGAGGCCGATGGCCGGCAGGCCGATGGCCAGGGCAATGGGCAGGCCCAGGGCCATGAGCAGGAACATCAGGGCAAAGAGCAGGACGATGATCACGGCGTCGTCCGCCGGCGCAGGATGTCGTTCGCCACGTGGAGCAGGAAGACCAGGCCCGACACGGGGATCACCGACAGGGGGATGGACATGGGCATCTGCACCGCAGTCGAGGATTGCTCCCAGGCATTGAAGGCATAGCGGGTGCCGAACCAGGCGATGAAGACGAAACATGCGAAGGTCATCGCCTGCAGCAGGCGCACGATGGCCTCCTCGGCGAAGGGCCCGAGCTTCGCCCCGAAACCCTTGAGGCCGACGAAGCTCGCCCGCTTGTAGGCCACCGTCGCGCCGAGGAAGGTGATGGCCACCAGCAGGTAACGTCCCACTTCCTCGGACCAGCTCAGGGAATGGCCGGCGTAGCGCGCCACCACCTGAAGGAACAGGACGACCGAAATCACGATGCCGGCGAGGAGCAGCAGGGTTTCCACCCAGCCGTTCACCCGGTCGCTTGCACGGTGAAGCGCGGTCCGGAAGTCCATGGAGTTCCCGATCGGCCACGGAGGAGGCCGGTGGCACCCTCCGTGGCGTGGAGCCTACTTGGCGGTCTTGCGGATCTCGTCGACGATCTTCTTCGTGTCGCCGGACAGGTTGGCGTACAGGGGCTCCGTGCGGGCCCGGAAGGCGGCCACGTCGGGGTTGTCGACCACCTGTACGCCCGCGGCCTTCAGGGCGGCAAGCTGGCTGGCCTCGTTGTCGCGCACGAAGCGGCGCCCGGCCAGGGAAGCGGTGCGGGCGGCGTCCATGAAGGCCTTCCGGTCGGCGGCGGGCAGCTTGTCCATGAAGGCCTTGCTGCCGACGAAGACCAGCGCGGAATAGACGTGCCGGGTGATGGACAGGTATTTCTGCCCCGCCTCGTGGAGCTTGGCGGCGGAGATGACCGAAATCGGATTCTCCTGGCCGTCGAGCACGCCCTGCTGCAACTGCGTGGTGATGGGCCAGGCCATGGGCGTCGGGTTGGCGCCGATGGCCCGCCAGATGGCCAGGTGGGTCGGCGACTCCATGGTGCGGATCTTCATGCCCTTGAGGTCGTCGGGCCCGGTCACCGCCTTCTTCGAATTGGTCACGTCGCGGAAGCCGTTGTCGAGGAAGTGCATGCCGACGAAGCCGGCCTTCTCGAAGCGCTTCAGCAGGTCGGCGCCGATGGGGCCGTCGAGCACCTTGTCCGCCGCCTCGTAGGAGGAGAGGAGGAAGGGCATCTCGAGGGCCTTGACCTCGGGGACGAAGGCCTCGATGGGGCCCGTCGTGCACACGCACATCTGCACCGTGCCGAGCTGGATCTGCTGCAGGACCTGGGTCTCGCTGCCCAGTGCCGCGGAATGGTGGATGATCACTTCATACTTGCCCGGCAGCGCCTTGTCGAGTTCCTCCTTGAACTTCGTTCCCGCATGGGTGTGGACGAAGGTCGGGCCGGTGACGATGCCGATATTCACCTTCTCGGCCGCGAGGGCCGCCGGGGGGAACGCGAACTGGGCGGCAAGGGCGAGGCCGGCGGCGAGGCGGAGGAGCTTGGTCATGGAATCCCTTTCGGAAGATGGGCGGGCACGCCGTCCGGAATCGTTCGGCCTGCGAGGCGGAGCGCAATCTTACTGTCCGGGTGGTGCGAGGTAAAGGCGAATGGATGGCGCGATGGCTTCCCATCGGCGTGGCCTGGCGAATTGCGCCAGCGGTCGTCGAGGTGTCGTCCGTTCCGCCGAATCAATGCACCGTGCACACCATGCACGGGTCGAAGGAACGCACGACATGCTGGACGGCCAGCGGGGTCTTCTCGTCCTCGCCCACCGGCGCGCCGACCAGCGCCTGTTCCAGGGCGCCGGGCTGTCCGTTGCCGTCCCGGGGCGAGAAGTTCCAGGTGGTGGGGGCGACGATCTGGTAGTTCTGGAGCCGTCCCTGGTGGATGCGCAGCCAGTGGCCCAGGCTGCCCCGGGCGGCCTCGGTGAGGCCGATGCCATCGGCCTGCTCGGGCAGGTGCACCGGCTCGCACCAGGCCTCGCCGGGCCGCAGGGCCCGGGCCCAGGCCTCCATGGCCGGCAGGACCAGGGCGATTTCCAGCAACCTTGCGAGGACCCGGGCCAGCACACTGCCGCCATGGCGCGCCACCAGTTCGCGGACGAGGGGGTGCCCGGCCACCATCTGGCGGGCCAGGGCGCCGGTCTCGACGACGCGGGTGGCATAGCGCGGCGCCTTGCACCAGGTGTAGGCGCCTTCCTTGTCGGGAAGCGGTGCCGTCACGCCGGAGAAGGGCGTCAGCGGCCCCTCGCCCTCGACCAGCCAGGCATGGGTGGCATCCTCG
The DNA here is from genome assembly GCA_052035955.1 of Pseudomonadota bacterium. Lineage (GTDB taxonomy): Bacteria > Pseudomonadota > Gammaproteobacteria > Burkholderiales > Rhodocyclaceae > JAEUNJ01. The sequence goes on along the minus strand of JBPOHD010000059.1, from coordinate 23,713 downwards.
TTGATGGCGCCGGGGTCGACGGCCTCGACGCTCTCGCAGTCCGTGACGCCGCGGACGAAGAGGTGTCCCGCCTCATCCGGGTAGGCGCCGTAGCTGAGGAAGCGGTCGGTGGCGCGGCCCAGGCGGGCCAGGTCCAGGTCGTCGGCGATGTCGAGGAAGATGCCCAGGTCCGAGGCCCGGGAAGCGGGCCTTTCGCGCCAGGCGGAGAGCTGCTCCAGGCTGGACAGGGCGGCGACGGCCTCCAGCCGGTCGCCGAAGGTCGTCCGCTCCAGGAAGGCGCGGAACTCGGAAATCATGAAGCCCAGGCGCAGGGGTTCGGCGGGCAGCAGGCCGCGGGTCGTGCCCCCCGGCTGAAGCGCCAGGGAATGGGGCCAGTGGCCGGCCATCAGGCCCATGACCTCCAGGAAGCGCGCCCGGGCCGGCAGCACCTGGCCGGCCGCCTGCCCCGTGACCGCCTTGAAGCGGCCGGCGACCGCCGCATGCCAGGGGCGGCCCGCATAGGCCTCGCGGGCGAAGTCAGGCATGAAGAACAGGTAGAAATGGGTCAGGTGGTCGGCCAGGTTCTCGCAACCATGGATAAGGTTGAATGCATGGCGGCCGTTGGGCGGCGGGGTGATGCCGGCGGCATCGGCCAGGGCAAAGGCCGCGGCCACCGACTGGGAGACGGAGCAGATGCCGCAGATGCGCGGGACGTAAACCAGCGCGTCGAGCGGGTCGCGGCCCATGAGCATCTGCTCGAAGCCCCGGTACAGGGAGGCATTGACCCGCGCCTCGGTGACCCGGCCGTCGGCGACGCCCAATTCGACCTCCAGGTCCCCCTCGACCCGGTTGAAGGGGCCGACGACCAGCCGACGCGGCGTGGCCGAATCGCCTTTGCTCATTTTGTTCCCCGCTGCTCTGGCGGGACTCTTGGGTGGTCCGAGGTGGCGTTCTCGCGTACCCGCCTCGGCGTGGCGGACTTGGACAGGGCTGCCAGGGCGACGAACCAGGCCTTGGGCATGTCGGAGGGCAGGCCGATGGGGATGCCGGCCACCTTGGGCGTCTGGTGGAAGGGGTGGCCCGGATCCTCGAAACCCGGCGCCGTGCAGTTGATGCAGGAAAATCCACCGCGCAGGCAGGATCCGCTGCCGTTCCACAGGCGCTGGTTGCAATCGGCATGGGCCTGGGTGCCCTTGCAGCCCAGGTGCTCCATCAGGCAGCCCAGGTCGGAGGGCTTCTGGGCGCTGGCCTTGAATTCGTAGTACTCGTTGCGCGGGCAGCCATGGTGCACCAGATTGTCGGCATAGAAGCGCGGCCGGCCCTGGGCGTCCAGGTCCGCTTCCCGCATCTGGCCGCCGGCCAGCAGGCAGAGGCTGAGCACCACCCATTCCGGGTGGATGGGGCAGCCGGCCACGTTCACCACCGGCAGGCCGCCGGCGGCGCGGAAGCCGCCCCCCAGGAGTCCGCCACGCTGGGGGCCGTCGAACTGCAGGCCGCAGGCATCGGCGGGGTTGATGCCGCCGGACGTGATGCCGCCATAGGCGGCGCAGCTGCCCACCGCCACCACGTGCGTGGCCCGGGCGGCCAGCCGGCGCACCCAGTCGATGGTCGGCAGCCCGGTGCCGGAAAGCATGTGGAAGCGTCCCGTGCCGCCGGGACCGCGCAGCAGGGCGCCCTCGACGCAGAGGATGTCCAGGGGCCGGCGGCCTTCGGCGCAATCGGCGATCAGGGCCAGGGCCTCCTCGCCGCTCTCCTCCGAGAGGGCCGGATGCCAGAGGAAACCCAGGCCTGCCCCGCCGAGGCGGGCGATCAGGTCCTGGGTCTCGGCGCAGAGCAGCGACATGGTGCAGCCGCCGCAGCCGCCCGATTGCAGCCAGAGGATGTTGGCGCGACCGTTTTCCCTGGCGTCGTCGCTCAAGACTTCTTCTCCAGTCCGTAGCGGGCCAGCTTGTTGCGCAGGCCGACGCGGGAGAGGCCCAGTTCGTCGGCGGCGCGGGTCTTGTTCCAGCGGTGGCGGATCAGGGTCTCCTTGACCAGCTTCGCCTCCAGGGTCTCCAGGCGGTCTTTCAGCGTGCCCTCGAGGCCGGCGACGAAGGCCGTTTCCTGTTCCCGCTCCTCGTCGGCGGCCCGCAATACCCGGGGCGAGAGGAGTTCGGCGCCCAGCTCGTCCCGGTCGGACAGGGCCACCATGCGCAGGATCTCGTTCTGCAGTTCGCGCACGTTCCCCGGCCAGCGCCAGGCGCAGAGGCAGGCCATGGCCTCGGGCGAAAGACGGGCGCCCGGCCGGCCCAGCTGCCCGGCGGCCCGGCGCAGGATCTCGGCGGCGATCAGCGGGATGTCCATGGGCCGCTCGCGCAGGGAAGGGACGTGGGGCGTCACCGTCGCAAGCCGGTAGTAGAGGTCCTCCCGGAAGCGGCCCGCCCGCACCTCGTCCTCCAGGTTGCGATTGGTGGCGGTGATGACGCGGACATCGACGAAGACCGGGCGGGGGCTGCCCAGGGGGCGGAATTCGCCCTCCTGCAGGACGCGCAGCAGCTTCACCTGGAAGGCGGGGGAGGTCTCGCCGATCTCGTCGAGGAAGAGGGTGCCGCCGTCGGCCTGCTGGAACAGCCCTATCCTGTCCTCGTAGGCACCCGTGAAGGCGCCCCGCTTGTAGCCGAACAGTTCCGCCTCCAGCAACTGGTCGGGCAGGGCGCCGCAGTTCTCGGTGACGAAGGGCCGGTCGGCGCGGCCGCTCTGGTAGTGCAGGGCCCGGGCCAGCATCTCCTTGCCCGTGCCGGACTCGCCGCTGATCATCACCGGCAGGTCGTGCACGGCGATGCGGCTCACCAGGTCGCAGACGGCGTTCATGGGGCTGTCCGGCGAGCGCACCAGGCCGTCCAGGCCCAGTTCCTTGCGCGCCCGGGACTTCTGCTGGTCCACCCGCCGGCGCAGCACCGGCTCCGAGGCCTTGAGCAGTTCCACGGAAAGGCGCTGGTTGTCGTGCTGCAGGGTCCACAGGCTGGCGGCGCTCTTCAGGGTCAGCAGCAGTTGTTCCGGCTGCCAGGGCTTCAGCAGGTACTGCCAGATGCCGGCCTCGTTGACCCCGGCGATGATGTCCTCGGCATCGGTGTAGCCGGACAGGATGAGGCGCACCGTCTCCGGCCAGCGCTCCCGCACGTGCTTGAGGAACTGGACGCCGGTGGTCCCGGGCATGCGCTGGTCGCAGAGGATGATCTGCACCCACTCCCGGGCCATCACGGTCTCGGCCTCGCCGGCCGACGAGGCGGTGAAGACCTCGAAGTCCTCCTCCAGGGTCCGGCGCAGGGCCTCCTGGGAGCGGGTCTCGTCGTCCACGACGAGCACGGTGGGCAGGCGGTTTGGGGCGTTCATCGTCAGGACCTTGCCGCAGAGGCGCAGGGGGACGCAGGGAAAGGCAAGGCGGAATGGTGGCTTTCGTAGGCGCGGCGTCCGCGCCGCGATGGGGTTCGGAACCGCCCCAATCGCGCCACGGACGGCGCTCCCGCAAGGGCCATGCCATCCGGTTCGCATGGCAATGGCGCCTCCACCGCGATGGGTTTCGGCCTCGGCAAAGCCAATGACTCGCCGCGGAAAAGACGCAAAGGATCGCGGGGAACGCGGCTGCGATGAGGCAGGCCTTCGCGACCTTCGACCGGGGGTCTCCTTTGCGGCCCTTCGCGTCCTTTGCGCCTTTGCGGTGAAGGGGTGCAGCGCAAGGTCATCGGGTGGCCTCCATGAGGGTGCCAGGCTCCCGGTGCGGCGCCAGGTGGCGCGGCGTCCAGGAATGGGGGGACTTGCGGACGAAATGCCAGCGGGCCACGTGGTAGCCGGGATCGAAGCCGTAGAAGTTGCGCCGCATTTCGGCCAGCTCCTCGGCCCGCCAGGCGGACAGGGGTTTGGCCGCCTCGTCGGCGGCCCGTTTCGCGCGCTTGGCGGGGAGTTGCCCCGAACGGTCCGGCGAGGCGGCCAGTTCGGCCGCCCGGCGGGCCACGTCCACGCGGAAGGCGACGGGGTCGCCGGCCAGGCAGGCATCGTAGAAGCCGCACTGCACGGCTTCGCGGGCCAGCATCGGCAGGCGGTTCTTCATGATGCGGCGGGCGCCGTCCTCGCCCACCCGGGGCGGCAGCAGGTAGGTCCAGAACTCGGAGCCGTAGAGGTTGCCCATGTTGCGGTAATGCGGATTGAGTACAACGCCGTCGCGCGCCCACACCAGGTCGGCCGCGCGGGCCAGGAAGCAGCCGCCGGCCCCGGCGTTGCCGGAAAGGGCCGCGACGGTGGTCCTGTCGTCGCAGCGGAGTATCGCCTCCGCCAGGTCGTCCATGGCGTTGATGTTGTCCCAGGAGGCGTCGGCCGGGCTGTCCTCGGTCCCTGTGGCCGCCTCGATCAGGTTCAGGTGGATGCCGTTGGACCAGAAGTCCCGGCCGCCCATGAGGACCAGGACGCGGGTCGGCCGCGTCCGCGCCCATTCGAAGGCGGCCAGCAGGCGCCGGCACTGGGCCGTCCCCATGGCGCCGTTGTAGAAGTCGAAATGGAGGAAGCCGGCGCCGCCCGCCTCCTCGTAGCGGATGTCCTGCCAGGTGGCGTGGTCGGCCGCCCACCAGCCCGGCAGGGGCAGTTCCGGCAGGGCCGCCGCCTCGGCGGCGAAGGCGACGGCGGCCGGCAGCTTGATCGCCACCTCGGCGCCGGCGCGCCGGGCATGGCCGATCCACACGGCGCCGTCGGCCGTGGCCCGCAGCAGGGCCGTTTCGCGGCGACCGAGGAGTTCGCCGGGGGCGCCGCGCAGCCTGGCCTCGGGCCAGGCGTCGAAGAGGTGGCAGTCCTGCCCGAAGAGCCTGTCCCGGACGCCGGGAAAGCCGTCGGCGGCGCGCAGCTTGGCGAGCACCGTCGCCGTGTCGTCCCGGACCCAGTCGATGGCCCTGTCCTCCTGGCGCATCAGGGGCCGCAGGCGGCCCTGCGGCGGGGGATCGAAGTCCGCGGGCCGCATGGGTTGCCAGCGCCCGGCTTTCCAGTCGTCGTGGCGGCCCACGGCCTCGAGGACGGCGACCATGGCGGCCTCGGTCACCTCCCGGCGATAGACGCTGGCCTTGGCGGCGGGACGCAGCGCAAACCCGGCATGGGCCCAGACCGGCCCGGCATCCATCTCCGCCTCCGCCTGCAGGACCGTGACCCCCCAGCGGTCCCCGCCTTCGCGGATCGCCCAGTCGAGGGCCGAGGGGCCCCGGTCGCCGACGATGCCCGGGTGGACCACCAGGCACAGGTGCCGGGACCAGATGGATTCCGGGATCGCCCGTTTCAGGAAGGGCGCGAGGACCAGGTCGGGCGCGAAGAGGGCGACGGCCTCCTCGGCCACGGAATCGGCGATGTCGAGTTCCACCGCCAGCGCATGTCCCCGAGCGCGCAGTTCCGCGTGCAGCCGCTGGGCCAGGCTGTTGAAGCTGTGGGCAAGGATCAGGATGCGCATGGGATCGACGGCCATTTACCGCAGAGGACGCAGAGAACTCGGAGAAAAGACAGGTTCCTTCACGATTTTCGAATTTCTCCGCGTCCTCTGTGTCCTCTGTGGTGAACGTTCTTTCAGCAGATCCGCGGCAGCTGCTCGCCGGTGAGCCAGTCCACGATGCGCCGGCCGCCGAATCCCGTGGTCATCTGGACGAAGTGGTGGTCGTCCTCCGTGACGGTGCCGATCCGGGCGGCATCGGCCCCGAGGGGATGGTCGCGCATGGCGGCCAGCACGCGCCCGGCGTCGGCCTCGGCGACGATGGCCACCAGCTTGCCCTCGTTGGCCACGTAGAGGGGGTCGAGGCCGAGGAACTCGCAGGCGGCGGCCACGGCGGGCTTCACGGGGATCGCGGACTCCTCGATCATCATGCCGACGCCCGATTGCCGCGCGATCTCGTTCAGGGTGGTGGCAAGTCCCCCGCGGGTCGGGTCGCGCAGCACCTTGAGGTCCACCCCGGTGGCGGCGAGGGTGGCGATCAGGCCGTTCAGGGCCGCCGTGTCGGAGACGATGGGCGACTCGAAGCCCAGGTGCTCCCGGGTGGCCATGATGGCCATGCCGTGGTCGCCCAGGCTGCCCGAGAGCAGGATGGCGTCGCCGGGTCGCGCCCGGTCGCCGGAAGGTCGCGCGCCCTCCGCCACGACGCCGACGCCCGTGGTCGAGATGAAGACCCCGTCGGCCTTGCCCTGTTCCACCACCTTGGTGTCGCCGGTGACCACGGCGACGCCGGCCTCCCTGGCCGCCCGGGCCATGGATTCGACGATGCGCGCCAGGTCGGCCAGGGGGAAGCCCTCCTCGAGGATGAAGCTGGCGGCGATCCACAGGGGTTTCGCTCCCATGACGGAGACATCGTTCACCGTGCCGTGGATGGACAGGCAGCCGATGTCGCCGCCGGGAAAGAAGAGGGGCGAGACCACGTGCCCGTCGCAGGACATGACCAGCCGCCCCGGCGGCGGCGCCGGCAGCGTGGCGCCGTCGTTGCCCTGGCGCAGCCACTCGTTGTCCAGGTGGCGGGCGAAGAGTTCCTCGATCAGCTGGGCCATGGCGCGGCCGCCGGAACCGTGGGTCATGTCCACCCGTCCCTCCTTGAGGTCCAGGGGGCGGACGTAGGCCTTGCGCGCAGCGTTCATGCCGCGTCCTTGTAGCGGCCGTAGGTGTAGTAGGCGGCGCAGGCGCCCTCCGACGACACCATGCAGGAGCCGATGGGGTTTTCCGGCGTGCAGACGGTGCCGAAGACCTTGCAGTCCCGCGGCTCCTTGACGCCGCGCAGGATGGCGCCGCAGTCGCAGGCCTTGTGATCCGGCACGCTGCGGTAGCCGACGGGGAAGCGCCGCTCGGCATCCCATCGGGCGAATTCGCGCCGGATCCTGAGGGCCGAGTAGGGCACGATGTTCAGGCCCCGCCACTCGAATTCCCGGCGCAGTTCGAAGACTTCGGCCACCAGGTCCTGGGCCTTGCGGTTGCCCTCTCGGGTCACCGCCCGGGTGAATTCGTTCTCCACCTCGGCGCGGCCCTCGTTCACCTGCCGCACCAGCATCAGCACGGCCTGCATCACGTCCAGGGGCTCGAAGCCGGCGATGACCACGGGCTTCCGGTATTCCTCGGCGAAGTGCTCGTAGGGCCGGCTGCCGATGATGGTGGAGACGTGGGCCGGGCCAATGAAGCCGTCCAGCGGGACGGTCCCCCATTGCCGCACTTCCGGCGATTCGAGGATGGTGACGATGGCCGAGGGCGTCAGCACGTGGCAGCAGAGGACGCTGAAGTTGGCCAGCGCCTCGGCCTTGGCCTGTTTCAGCACCACGGCCGTCGGCGGCGTCGTGGTCTCGAAGCCGATGGCCAGGAAGACCACCTCCCGGCCCGGGTTCTCCCGGGCCACCTTGAGGGCGTCGGCCGTCGAATAGACCATGTGGATGTCCCCGCCCCGGGCCTTGGCCTTCATCAGCGACAGGCCGCCCGAGGCCGGTACGCGCAGGGTGTCGCCGTAGGTGCAGAGGATGACGCCGTGCTCGAGGGCGAGCCGGATCGCCATGTCGATGCGGCCCACGGGGAGCACGCAGACGGGGCAGCCTGGACCGTGGACGAGTCGTATGTTCTCCGGCAACAGGTCGGAGACGCCGTAGCGGGAGATGGCGTGGGTGTGGCCGCCACAAAACTCCATGAAACTGTAGCGCCGCCCGGGATGGGCTTCCCGGGCGATGGCGGAGGCCAGTCCCTTGGCCAGCGTGCCGTCGCGGAACTCGTCGACGAACTTCATGCGCTGCCGAGGGCGCCCATCTCGGCAAAGAGTGCCAGGGTCTTCATGGCCTCCTCGGGATCGAGCTTCTGCAGGGCGTAGCCCACGTGCACGATGACGTAGTCGCCGACGGCGGCGTCCTCGACCAGGGCCAGGGAGATTTCCTTGCGCACGCCGCCCAGGTCCACGATGGCGTTCTGCGGGTCGGGCATCTCGACGATGCGGGCGGGGATTGCCAGGCACATTTCCGGGTTCCTTCTGGCAATTCAGGAAAGCATCGCAATCCAGGCCTGGCCGAGGGCCACGGCCGTGTCGCCGGGGGAGCAGCGCAGGGGCTTCATCACGGTGAGGCCCTTCGCCTCCAGTTTTTCCGTGACCCGGCTGCCGATCAGGCGGTTGAGGAAGCAGCCGCCGCCGAAGACGATGCGCTGTATGCCCGTGCCCGCGGCGGCCCGGGAGGCCCATTCGGCGAGGCCGTCGGCGAAGGCGGCGTGGAAGGCCGCGGCGTCGGCGTCGACGCGGGTGCCGGGCTTCAGTCCGGCGAGGGCAGCGCGCATGTCCAGCCGGTGGGCGCCGTCGATGGCCCAGGCCAGGGGTTCCGGCCAGCCGTGGGCCTCCACGTGCCGCGTGGCGGCCTTCTCCAGGGCGATGGCGGCCTCGGCCTCGAAGGACATGCGCCGGGAGAGGCCCAGCAGGCCGGCGGCGGCGTCGAAGACGCGGCCGGCGCTGGAGGTGACGGGGCTGTTCAGCTTGCGGTCGAGCATGGCGGCGATGGTGGGGGCCCCCGCCTCGTCGGGAAAGCGGCGGAGGATCTCCTCCGGGTGGCCGACCGAATGCAGCACGGAGGCGGCCATGCGCCAGGGTTCCCGGGCCGCCCGGTCGCCGCCGGGCAGGGCCAGCGGCAGCAGGTGGCCGAGCCGTTCGTAGCGGGCGCCGTCGACCTTGAGCAGTTCGCCGCCCCAGGCCGTTCCGTCGTCGCCGAGGCCGACGCCGTCCAGGGCCAGCCCGATCACCGGGCCGGCGTGGCCATGCTCGGCGCATACGGCGGCGATATGGGCATGGTGGTGCTGGACCGGGACGGTCCGCGCCCCGAACTCGGCGGCGAGGCGCACCGCCTCCCGGGTCGAATGGAAGTCCGGATGCAGGTCGTGGGCGATGACGGTCGGTGCCGCGCCCAGCCAGTCCAGGTAGAGGCCGACGTTGGTCTCGAAGTCCCGGCAGGCCTCGGGACGGTCCAGGTCGCCGACGGTGCCGGAGAGCAGGGCCTCGCGGCCGCTGGCGGCGCAGATGGTGTTCTTGAACCAGGCGCCCACCGCCAGAAGCGGCGGCGCGGTGCGGGCGAGGGGGAAGGCGGTGCCGATGGTTTCCGGTGAGTTCATGTCCGTGCTCGCGAGGATCAGGCCTTGGCCGCCAGCTGCCGTTCCAGCTCGGCGACCCGGCGCTTCAGGGATTCGACGGTTTCCAGGCGCCGTCCGCGGGCGGCGGCGAGGCCCTGGCGCAGGAATTCCAGCCAGGCCCCCATCCCCTCGCCGGTGGTGGCGGAAAGGCGCAGGACCCGGATGGCCGGATTGACCCGTTTCGCATAGGCCTCGGCCTGGTCGGCATCGAAGGCGAGGTGGGGCAGCAGGTCCACCTTGTTGAGGATCATCAGGTCGGCGGCCTGGAACATGTCCGGATACTTGAGCGGCTTGTCCTCGCCCTCGGTGACCGAGAGGATGGCCACCTTGTGGGCCTCCCCCAGGTCGAAGGCCGCCGGGCAGACCAGGTTGCCGACGTTCTCGATGAAGAGCAGGCCGTCCTCCGCCATTGGCAGCGACTCCAGCGCGTGGCCGACCATGTGGGCATCCAGGTGGCAGCCCTTGCCGGTATTGACCTGGATGGCGGGGGCTCCGGTGGCGCGGATGCGGTCGGCATCGAGCGCCGTCTGCTGGTCGCCCTCGATGACCGCCGCCGGCATCTCGCCGCCCAGGGCCTGGATGGTCTTCACCAGCAGGGTGGTCTTGCCCGAACCGGGGCTGGACACGAGGTTGACGGCGAAGACGCCGCGCTCGGCCAGCAGCCGGCGGTTCCCGGCGGCATAGGCGTCGTTCTTGGCCAGGATGTCCTGCTCGATCTTCAGCATGCGGGCCTGGCTCACGCCGGGGGCGTGGGAATGGACCGCGCCGCTGGCCTGGGCCTGCTGGGGCCGGTAGGGGTGGGCATCGCCGCGGTCGTGGACGTGCGCATGGTCGCCCTGGTGCAGGTGGGCATGGCCGTGGGTCGTGCCGTCGGCATGGGCATGGACGTGGTCATGGGCCGCCTGCATCGCCTCGCCATGGGGGTGTTCGTGCTCGCCCGCGTGCACGTGGCCGTGGCGATGGACGGTGCCGTCGGCATGCAGGTGCTCGTGTTCATGGGCTTCGGCCGCCAGCGGCCCATGCTCGTGGCGGTGGGCGTCGCCATGGGCGTCCTGCCCGTGGTCGTGGGCATGGCTGTGCACGGTGCCGTCCGCATGGACGTGGGTGTGCTCGTGGGGATGATCGTGGGGGTGTTCGTGGTCGAGGGCCTGTCCCTCGATCCGGGTTTCGCCGCTGCCGCAGCCGCAGGTGACGCACATGTTCTTTTCTCCGCTTCGCCGGTTCCGTTCGGGAACCGTACTCCTATTCGATTTCGACTTCCTTGACCCGCATCTCGGTGCCGCCCGTGAACTGCAGCTGGTAGGAACCGCAGCGCGGGCAGCCTTCGTATCGGGCGGCCACCTCGACGCTCTCGCTGCACTGGAGGCACCAGGCGGTGCCGGGCACGTCCTCGATCTCCAGCCGTGCGCCCTCGGCGATGGAACCGCGGCTCACGGCGTCGAAGCAGAAGCGCAGGGCCTCTGGTTCGACGCTGGAGAGGCGGCCGATCTCCAGGATCACCGCGCTGACGCGGCTGCATCGGGCATTGCGGGCCGCCTCCTCGACGATCTGGATCACGCCTTCGGCCAGGGACATCTCGTGCATCCGGGCTACCTTATCACGCGGCGGCGCCGCGGCCGAAGAGGAAGGCGCGGCGGCTGCGGCCGGAATCGCCTGCCGGCGGGTCGGGGACCGGCTCCGGCGCCGCCATGAGCCCTTCCAGGGCCGCCGCGGCGGCCTCGCGCAGGCTCTGCTGGTCGGCGAATTCCAGCACCGGCGAGATCAGCGGGCAGGTCTGGTAGTCGCCCAGGGCCGAGGCGGGGCCGCCCCAGAAACCGTAGTCGCCGGAGGGGAAGGACCAGACCTGGGTCTCGTCCTGCTTCAGGCGCCGGAAATCGCCGTTGCGGCCCGGCAGCAGGACCAGGTTCAGGGTCCAGGGCGTCAGCAGCGCACCGACCCAGAGGCCGTTCCAGGGCCTGAAGCCGAGGGCCTCGACGGCCAGCGCCGGATTGCAGATGGGCAGCCCGCCCATGATCGCGGCGATGCGCCGGAACTCGGCTTCGACACGGGCCGAAGGGTCCTCCGCGGGCAGCGGCACCTCCGTCATTCCGGCGCCACCATGAACTTGTGCTTCTCGCCGTCGCAATGGGGACAGCGCCACTGTTCCGGCAGGTCCACGAAGGCGGTGCCGGGGGGGATCTGGCCCTGGGGGTCGCCGACGGCTGGATCGTAGAGCCACCAGCAGACGCCGCACTCCAGGCGGGCCTCCGGCGAGATCTTGGCGGCATCCCCGAGGTAGGAGCCCTCGAAGGTCAGCACAGGTCTTCCTTCAGCATTTCCAGGTATTCGCCGAGCCGCTCCCGGGAATCGGCCAGGTCCTCGGCGGCGGCCAGGGCCGCCTCGGGCATGGCGCAGACCTCGAGGGTGTTGAGGATCAGGGTGTCCATGGCGTTGAAGTACTGGACCCACCAGATGTGGCGCAGGCCGGTGGCCGTGATCCGGCAGTTGCCGTAGCCGCGGGACAGGATGGCAATGCCGCCGCGGCCGAAGACGGCGTCGATGTATTCCAGGTCGGCCGGCGTCATCGGCAACAGGGTCAGGTTCACCACGTGGGCCGGCTGGCCGGGGCGCCAGCGGGCGGCGCGGTCCAGGAGTTCGTGGACCAGGGGCAGGGAATTCATCAGGCCCTCGGGGGCCGGCGGCAGGATCGCCGTGGCGGGCAGGTGCTGGGCCGCCTCGAGCAGGGCCGTGGGCACGGGCCCGATCTCGACCCGGTCCTCGCCCGCGGCGTCGGCCGTGGCCGGACGGCGCAGGTGCCAGAGGCCGGCGAAGGCCGTCTCCTGGATGCGCAGGGGCGTGTCCCGCTCGAGCACGGCGCTCACCTCGCCCTCTCCCAGGCACTCATTGACTGCGGCCAGGGTCCCGGACGACAGGTTCAGGAGGTCCACGCCCGGCAGGCGCACGCCCGGGGCGGCCGTGACCTTGGGATCGATGGCCTCCCGCAACTGCCCGACGATGCGGATGGCCGCGGCAAGGGCTTCCGGATCCACCGCCTGGCGAGGCACGGGCATGCGGAACACGGCCATCTCGCCGGGGGTCGCGCAGTCCGGAGCCTCGGCCTCGGGCTGGGAACCGGGACCGATGCCGACGACGGGAATGGGGAAGGAGCCGGTGCTGAAGGGAGAGGTCATGGTGGTCGCCCGGGGGTCAGTGGCAGGAGGAGGGGGAGGAGGCCGGTTGCAGCGCGATGGGCGCCCGGCCGGCGGGTCGGGCGCGCAGGTCGGCCAGGGCCTGCTGGAAGGGCGCCCAGTCCAGCATGCCCTCGACGGCGCCCACGTACTGGCCGTCGCGCAGCATCACCACGGCCGGCCAGCGGCGGAAGCCGAAGCGGGCCTGCAGGGGCTTGCCGGCGGCCGGCGGCAGGACGCGGGCGCCGAGGCCCGGCAGCGCCTTCAGGACCTCCGGCAGGATGACCGCCACGTCCCAGCTTTCCGGCACCTGGGCCACCCGCTCGGGGAAGAAGAGCAGGGCCTCGCCCGGGGCCGCCAGGAAGGCCGCCAGGTCTTGCTCCCCTTCCAGCCGGCCGACGCCCCGGACGGCGAGGCGCTCCAGGAGCTGGCGGTCGCGGGGGTCGCCGGCCGCCGGGGCGGCGGAGGCGGGCGCGGTGTCGGGCGTGGCGGGGGTCGTGTCCATGGGGTTCAGGCCTTTTCGTCGTGGGGGGGCGGCACTTGCGGCCGGAGGAAGTCGGGCAGTTGCGGCTCCCGGTGGATCAGGTCGCCGAAATGGGCCTCCATGTCCACCTCGCCGCCGGACAGCATCTGGTCGAGGGCGTCGAGGGCCCGGTTTACCTGGTCGGCCGTCGTCTCGTCGATCACCTCCCGGGCGGCACCCAGGAAGGTCATCACCCACTGGCCGGGTTCCAGGGGGCCGGTAAGCAGCGTATCCACCGTCATCCGCTCGCCGCGCCCCTCGCAGAGGGCCGACATGCCGTCGATGGAGACGACCCGCATGGGGATGCCCAGGCACATGGCTCAGGCCCCGCCGCCGGGCAGGAAGCGGGCGTCGCCGATGCGGCAGGCGTCCGCCGCCGAGGGACGCTCGGCCTCGTAGCGGTCCATGGCCAGGGCCGCGTCGTTCAGGGGGGCGGCCGCGCCGGCCGCGGCCCGGGCCGGGAAGCCCCAGGTCCGCAGCCGGTCCAGGGCCAGGCCGAGGGCGTCGGCCATGCGCGCCCGGACGATGGGCCGCAGGCTGCCGCCGTAGTCCTCCAGTTCCTCGGGCTGGATGCCGATCAACACCAGTTCCTCGGGGGCCTGGGCGGTCAGCTCCGCGGCCATCAGCACCTCCTGGAAGCCAGTCTGGTGCAGGCTCATCTTCTTGGCGCCCATGAAGCGCGGCACTTCGTCGCCTTCCACCACCTGCAGGGTGCCCGGCTCGAGGCCGTAATCGACCGCGTCGAAGACCAGAAGCCGGCGGGCGGACTGGATGTAGGGCAGCAGGGCGAGGCCCTGGGTGCCCCCGTCCATGACCGTCACCCCCGGGGGCAGGGTCCAGCCGGCGGCCAGGGCCTCGACGCAGCGGACGCCGAGTCCTTCGTCGGCCCAGAGGAGGTTGCCGATGCCGAGCACGAGCACGTCGATGTCTTTTGGATTCATGGGGCGGGGGTTCAGCCTTGTAACGGTGGTAGTGACATATCAAGACCCGTGCCAGCGAGGACCTCCCGGACGGGGAAAAAGTTCATAGTTGAATCAACTGCTTGGTTTTCCCCGGTACCGGCAGGGACATGGCGGGCCGTCAGGGGGCCTCGCAGGTGGCAATTGTCAGTGGAAACCTGGTTTCCATCAATCCTTCTCCCTCCCCCTTTCCCGGGCCGCCTCGTGCAGGTCCCAGGCGGCCTGGAGGTGGAGCCAGAAGGCCGGGTCGCCGCCGAACACCCGGGCCAGGCGGATGGCGGTGTCCGGCGTCAGGCCGCGGCGGCCGCGGACGATCTCGTTCACCCGCCGACGCGAGACCCCGAGGGCCCGGGCCAGGCTGTCCTGGGTGATGTGAAGGGGCCCCAGGTAGTGCTCGTCCAGGAAACGCCCGGGATGGGGCGGCCGGCGGCGGGCGGAAAGAAAAGGGCGCGGGCCCGGAAGGGGCACCGCGCCCGAACGACGTCCGGTGGCGGGAACCACGGTTTGCCCGGAGGGGCGGGACGTCGGCGGAGAGTCGGCGTGGGCGGCGGCCATCAGTCCTTGAACATGCGCCAGCCGCTGACCATCGTGGAGAGCAGGCTCTGCCGGGACATGATGTCCTCGCGGATGGCGGCATAGATGTGCACCATCACGAAGACCACCATGATCCACATGCCCAGCCGGTGGATGCTGTGGGCCTGCATGCTGCCGCCCAGGGCCGGGATCACCCAGCCGAAGAGCGTGTCCTGCCAGCTCCCCAGGCCGGCGCCCTCGCTGTAGAGGGCGAAGCCGGTGAACAACATGCCGATCGACAGCAGCGTGAAGAAGAAGAACATCATCAGCTGCGCCAGCGGATTGTGGCCCACGTATTTGTTGGGCTCCTTCTCCAGGAACATGTACCAGCGCAGCTCGAAGAAGACCTCGCTCCACCACCTGGCATTGGTGATCGGCAGGCTGAACACCTGGCGCGCGTGGTGGTTGCCGACCAGGGCCCAGTAGATGCGGCCCAGCAGTCCCACGGCGAAGAGGTAGGCGGCCGCGAAATGGGCGAAACGGATGTAGCCCAGGACGAAGTTGTCGCTCGCCTCCCCCGGCACGGTCGGCAGCGGCTGCCCGATGAAGTAGCCGGTGACCGCCAGCACCGTGATGCATATTGCATTGATCCAGTGCCAGAGGCGCAGGGGCGCCTCGTACACGTAGATCGCCCGGACGTCGCGGCCGTGTTGTTTCGCTTCCAGCAGATCCTGTTCGGCGAGCATGGAGGTCTCCTTAGCGGATCTTGACCGTGGTCATCTCGGCCCCGTCCGGCGACATGACGTGGGTCGAGCAGGCCAGGCAGGGGTCGAAACTGTGCAGGGTGCGCAGGATCTCCAGGGGCTGGTCCCCCTTGGCCAGCGGCGTGTTCATCAGCGAGGCCTCGAAGGCGCCGATCTGTCCCTTGGGATCCCGCGGGCTGCCGTTCCAGGTGGTCGGGACGACGCACTGGTAGTTGTCGATCTTCGTGTCCTTGATCCTGATCCAGTGGCCCAGGGCGCCCCGGGGCGCCTCGGTGAAGCAGGCGCCCTTGGCTTCCTTCGGCCAGGTGGAAGGATCCCACTTGGAGACGTTGGCGGTGGCCGTGTCGCCGGCCTTGATGGCGGCCACCAGCTTGTCGAACTGCTGCACCTGCAGGTCGGCGCAGTAGAGGGTCTCGATGCCCCGGGCGGCCGTGCGGCCGAGGGTGGAGAAGAGCGCCGTCACCGGCACGTCCAGCTTCTTCAGGACGGCGTCGATGGTGTCCTTGATGAAGGGGTACTGCTTGGGCTGCACGTAGCCGAGGACCATGCGCGACAGGCAGCCCACCTCCATGGCGTGGCCCTTCCAGCGCGGCGCCTTCAACCAGGAGTACTTGGCCTCCTCGTCCAGTTGCTCGATCTTCGTGCGGGTGCCCTTGAAGTTCTTGCCCTCGGGCTTGTAGTTGGGCTCGGTGACGCCGTCGAAGGGATGCAGGCCCTTGGACTCGTCGGCGTACTTGTACCAGGAGTGGCTGACGAACTCCTGGATCTGCTCCGGATCCTTCAGGTCGACGGCGTGCACCTTGGCCAGGTCGCCGCCGACGATGGCGCCCCGCGGCAGCAGCAGGTTGGCCGGGTTGTAATCGTTGGCCTTGTCCGGGATGTCGCCGTAGGAGAGGATGTTCTGGGAGGAGAGGCCGCCGCCGTAGAGCCAGCCCTTGTAGAAGGAGGCGATGGCCAGCAGGTCGGGGATGTAGACCTGCTCGACGAACTCCTTGCAGCGGTCGATGATGCTTTTCACCAGGTTCAGCCGTTCCATGTTGATGGCCCCGACGGCGCCGGTGTCATGGACGTTGATGGGGCAGGGCACGCCGCCGACCAGCCAGTTCGGGTGCGGGTTCTTGCCGCCGAAGATGGTGTGGACCTTGACGATCTCCTTCTGGAAGTCGAGGGCCTCCAGGTAGTGGGCAACGGCCATCAGGTTGGCCTCCGCCGGCAGCTTGTAGGCCGGGTTGCCCCAGTAGCCGTTCATGAAGGGACCGAGCTGGCCGCTTTCGACGAACTTCTTCAGGCGGTTCTGCAGGTCGCGGAAATAGCCGGGGGAGGAGAGGGGCCAGTTGGAGATGCTCTGGGCCAGTTCCGAGGTCTTCTTCGGATCGGCCTTGAGGGCCGACACGACGTCCACCCAGTCCAGGGCGTGGAGGTGGTAGAAGTGCACCAGGTGGTCATGCACGTATAGGTTCAGCTGCATGATGTTGCGGATGGTGTTGGCGTTCTCGGGGATCCTGATCGCCAGGGCGTCCTCCACCGCCCGCACCGAGGTCAGGGCATGGGTGCCCGTGCACACGCCGCAGATGCGCTCGGTGAAGGCCCAGGCATCCCTCGGGTCGCGCCCCTTGAGGATCACCTCCAGGCCGCGCCACATGGTGCCCGTGGACACGGCGTTGCGGATCACGTTGTCCTTGTCGAGGTTCACCTCGACGCGCAGGTGGCCCTCGATCCGGCAGATCGGGTCCACGACCAGGCGCTTGCCCGAGTTGTCCAGCTTGAAGCCCTGCGTTTCGTATGCACCCATGATTACTTCGCCTCCGTGTTCTGGTCGCCCTGCTTGACCGACGCCCGCTTCAGGGCCGACAGGCCCGCGTGCACCGCGATGGCGCCGCCGACGACGGCGGCCGCCGTGCCGCCCACCTTGTCGGCGTTCGACTCGATGCCGAACTGCTTGATGTCGGTGACCCGGTCGTAAAAGGTCCCCTTGTCCCAGAAGCCGTCCTCGGAGCAGCCGATGCAGCCGTGGCCCGACTGGATGGGGAAGGAGACGCCGCCGTTCCAGCGCACCGTCGAGCAGGCGTTGTAGGTGGTGGGCCCCTTGCAGCCCATCTTGTAGAGGCAGTAGCCTTTGCGCGCCCCCTCGTCGTCCCACTGCTCGACGAACTGGCCGGCGTCGAAGTGGGGCCGGCGGTAGCACTTGTCGTGGATGCGCTGGCCGTAGAACATCTTCGGCCGGCCCTGGCGGTCAAGCTCGGGGATGCGGTCGAAGGTGAGCATGTAGGTGACGACGCCCGTCATCACCTCGGCGATGGGCGGGCAGCCCGGCACGCGCACGATGGGCTTGCCGCTGATGACCTGGTGCACCGGGGTGGCCCGGGTCGGGTTCGGCTTGGCCGCCTGCACGCAGCCGTAGGAGGCGCAGGCGCCCCAGGAGATGACCGCCTTGGCGTCGGCACAGGTTTCCTTCAGCACTTCCACGAAGGGCCGGCCGCCGTGGATGCAGTACATGCCGTCCTCGTTGAGGGGCGGGTTGCCCTCGACGGCGACGATGTAGTTGCCCTTGTACTTCTTCTTCACCTCCTCGATGATCGCCTCGGCCTGGTGGCCGGCGGCAGCCATCAGCGTGTCGTCGTAGTCCAGGGAGAGCATGGAGAGGACCACGTCCTTGGTCAGCGGATGGGCGGAGCGGATGAAGGATTCCGAGCAGCAGGTGCATTCGAGGCCGTGCAGCCAGATGACCGGCGTGCGCGGCTTGGTCTCCAGGGCGTGGGCGATCTTCGGCACGAAGGCCGAGCCCAGGCCCAGGGAGGAGGCCGTCAAGCTGCAGAACTTGAGGAAGCTGCGCCGGGTGATTCCCTGCCGGCGCAGGACTTCGTAGAAGGTTTCGGTCATCGGTGGTCTCCTGTCGGTCGCTGTGTTCAGCGCCGGCACCGGGGGCAGGTCGGGTTCCCGGGCACGGCGGTGGCAGGCCTCCCAAGCGCGAAGCGTGCCAAGCCTTCCTGAGTCGACTATCGCGCTCCAAATGTTTGAGGAATAAACAGAAATTCCCGGTGTTCCGGGCCGCTCGGGCCGGGAGTGGAAAGCAGACCGCGGAAGCGGCGGCGCGAGTGGAAAGCTGCTTTGCGCCGGGCCCTCGTGCCGGATGCATGAAAACCCGCAAAGCCAGCAGCGGCGGGGCTTCCCGGGCGGCTTTCGGGGCGACGGATGTTACCGGCAGCGTTACACCGGGTGGCGCGCACGCTGTCGGTGCCGCTCCCGGCGGCGCCGGAATCCTCCGATCGCCCGACCTGCCGAATCACCCGCTTTGGGGGAGAAGGCTTCGTTGCGGAGGGCGTATCCCCCGCGCTTCGCCGCCGATGCCGGATATGCATGAGTGGCTGAAGTTGGGATTCGCCTTCAGCGCGGTCTCATCGGGTCGAAAGCCCCGGAGGTCTGGTCTTGGGCTCGAGGGCGGGGGGCGCCTGTAACACAAATTAAATGATGTATTGGATGACAAAAAAGATGATAATGGGCCTTATGTTTTCCAATAACGGCACACAATCCTCCCTGGTGGCCCTCGGCACCCGGTTGCGCCGGGAGCGCCTGGCCCGCAATGACACCCAGGCCGTCTTCGCCGCCCGCATCGGGGTTTCCGTGCCGACCCTGCGGGACATGGAACAAGGCCTGCCGACCGTGGCGGTCGGTGCCTGGGCGGCTGCACTCTGGATGCTCGACCGGCCGGACGACCTGGGTCGCCTGCTCGCGGCCGACAGCCTGTTCGACGAAACTCCGCCGGGACCAGGTGCCGGCCGGCAAAGGGCCAGGCGGCGATGAGGCGGCTCGTCGTCTTCCTCCGTTTTCCCGACGGCCAGGTGGCCATCGCCGGCGAACTGGCCTTCGCCGACCTGCGCGCCGACGGTTCGGCCCCCTCGGCCTTTCGTTATGCCCCGGAATGGCTGGAACGGGCAGGGGCCTTTGCCCTGGACCCCGAATCCCTGCCCCTGCGGCCGGGAGAGTTCCGGGCCAGCCACCTCGGTCCGCCACTGGGCGTGTTCGACGATTCCCTGCCCGACGACTGGGGGCGCCGGCTCCTGGTGCTGGAACGTCGCCTGCCGCGCGCCGAGCAGGTTCCGGCGCGTTTTCTCCTCGAGAGCGGCGCCGACACAATGGGTGCCCTCGCCTACGGCCCCGACCGCCGGCCGCCCACACCGCGCCGGCGAGCCGGCACGGCGGAGGACCTGGCCGGCGCCGCCGAGCGCTTCGACGCCGGCGAGACCCTGGACGACGCCACCCTGCATCGCCTGTTCGAGGCCTGTTCGAGGCCGGTTCGACGCCGGGCGGGGCCCGTCCCAAGGCCATCGTCATGGATGGCGGGGATTATTGGATCGCCAAGTTTCCGTCCCGCCACCGGGACGAGGGCCACGACGTGCCCGGCCTGGAGGCGGCCTGCCTGGCGCTGGCTGCCGCCGCCGGCATCCCCGTCCCGGAAAACCGGCTGCTGGCGGCCGGTGCGCGCCACATCCTGCTGACCCGGCGTTTCGACCTGACGGCTTCGGGCCGGCACCACATGATCAGCCTCAGGACCCTGTGCCGCGAGCGGGGCGGGACCTTCGCCCTCTCCTACGATGATCCCATGGGCATGGTACGCAAGCATTCCGCCGATCCGGCCGCCGACGTGGCGGATCTCTTCCGCCGCATGGTATTCAACGCCGCCATCGGCAACACCGACGACCACCTGAAGAACTTCGCCATGCGCCACATGCCGGAAGGATACAGGCTGTCTCCCGCCTACGACCTGGTGCCCAACCTGGCCCGCAACCTGGAGCACGTCCTCGCCATGGGTCATGGCCGCATGACACCGACGGGCGGCGAACTGGTCGACCTGGGGGCGGCCTGGCTGGGGTCCCGCGCCCGCGCCGTGGCGGCCGTCGAGGCGGTGGCCGGGGCGGTAGCGGATTTTGCCGACGTGGCGGCGAAACTCGGCGTGTCTTCCCGTTCCGTGGAATTCTTCGCGGCCGACATCGGCCGACGGCTTGCCCGACTCGGGTCCGGTTGAGGCGCCGGCCGGCGAGGCCGCGGCTTCCGTATCCGCGGTCTCGGGCAACTGCGGGGGGAGGCGTGGGTCGGAGGCGGCCCAGTCCGCCTGCGATCCCCGGAATGCCTGCCTTCCGATCGCCCGGGATTGGCAGGATGGTTTCCAGTTCGCGCCCGAAGGCGCCAGGATTATTTTCAGTCCCGATCGGCCGTCGGCTCGTTTTTCGCGTTCCACATTCGTTTAATCAATAGCTTAAGCGGGTCTCCCCGTTTTGGTGCGGAACTTGCATTTAGGCCATGATCTAGACGTGGCCATTGGGGGAGAGTGTCATCGTGGACAAGCAATCCGATTTCGCAATCGAATCGTCGGTCGAATTCACGGCCGTCGAACGCAGGCTGGGCGTTTCGCGCCGGACCTTCCTGAAGTTCTGCACCGGGGTGGCCGCGTCCTTCGGGCTGGGAACCAAGGCCGCCTACGCCATGGCCCAGGCCATCGCCAACCCGGGGCGGCCCCCGGTCATCTGGCTGCATGGCCAAGAATGCACGGGTCCCACCGAATCGCTGCTGCGCTCGGAACAACCCTCCTTCGAGCACCTGATCCTCGACCTGATCTCCCTCGACTATCACCAGACGCTGGATGCGGGCGCCGGACATCGCGTCGAGGAAATCAAGCGCGAGGCGATGAAGAAGCACCACGGCAAATACCTGCTGGTGATCGAAGGCGCGATTCCCCTGGCCCAGAACGGCATCTTCTGCAAGATCGGCGGCCAGACGATGATGGACGCCACCCGGGAGGCCGCCGAGGGCGCCGCCGCCATCGTGGCGTTTGGCTCCTGCGCCAGCTGGGGGGGCGTGCAGTCGGCCTCGCCGAACCCGACCGGGGCCACCGGCGCCCCCCAGTTCCTCAAGGGCAAGACCGTGGTCACGATTCCCGGCTGTCCGCCGAACCCGGCCAACTTCCTGGGCACGGTCCTCTATTTCGTCACCTACGGCAAGCTGCCCCCGATCGACGACAAGGGACGGCCGAAGTGGGCCTACAGCCGCCTGATCCACGAGAACTGCTATCGCCGTCCCCATTTCGACGCCGGCCGCTTCGCCACCCAGTTCGGCGACGACGGGCATCGCCAGGGCTGGTGCCTGTACAAGCTGGGCTGCAAGGGTCCGGAGACCTACAACAACTGCCCAAGCCTCGAATACAACAACGTCGGCGGCGGTGTCTGGCCGATCGGCGTCGGCCATCCCTGCTTCGGCTGCTCCGAGCAGGGCACCGGCTTCAACAAGCCCATGTTCAGCCTGGCCGAGGTGAAGACCCACACGCCGCCCAATGCCTTCCCCAACATCGCCGACCGGCAGAACCCGACTTCATCGACGGTGGTCGCGGCCGCGGCCGTGGCCGGCGTGGCGGTGGGGGCGCTGCTCGGCGCGACGGCGGCGACCGGCAAGAAACTGGAGGCCACGCGGGCGGAGGCGGACAAGCCGGGCGGCCAGGGAGCCTGACCATGGACCGGAGAAACTTCTTCAAAACCTCCCTCGGCGCCACGGTGGCCTCGGCGGCCGCCCTGGCGGGAGCGGGCGCCCAGGCCCGCCCGAACCTCGACCCGGCGCCGGAAGCGGTGGGCATGCTCTACGACGCCACGCTGTGCGTCGGCTGCAAGGCCTGCGTGAGCAAGTGCAAGGAAGTCAATGGCATGCCGCCCGTGCCCCTGGCCGGCGACGTCCACGCGGATTTCGCCCTCGACCTTTCCGCCCAGACGCTCAACGTCATCAAGATCCACGTCGATGGCAAGGGCGCGGTCAAGGATGCCCTGGCAGACGGATTCGCCTTCGAGAAGCGCAGCTGCATGCATTGCGTCGATCCGGGCTGCGTCTCGGTCTGCCCCGTGCAGGCGCTGACCCGCCATCCCACGACCGGCATCGTCGGCTACGACGCGGACGTGTGCATCGGCTGCCGCACCTGCATGACCGGCTGCCCCTACAACGTGCCGCAATACGACTACGACAACGCCTTCGGCAAGATCCACAAGTGCCAGATGTGCAACCAGAAGGGTGTCGGGCGCATCGACAAGGGCATGATGACCGGCTGCGCGGAAGCCTGCCCGACGGGCGCCACCCTTTTCGGTTCCCGCAGCGCGCTGCTGGCGGAGGCGAAGCGACGCCTGGCCCTCAAGCCGGGCGAAACCTATGCCTATCCGCGCGGCGACATCCGCAAGCCCGACAGCTTCCATGAAAAGGCAGTGCCCGGATACCAGAAGACGGTCTGGGGCGAAAAGGAAGCCGGCGGCACCAACGTCATGCACCTGTCGGCCATTCCCTACGACCAACTCGGCATGCCGCCCCTGCCGGAACGCTCCTACGCGTCGATCTCCGAAGGCGTCCAGGGCACGCTCTACAGCTACTTCGCGTTGCCGGCCATCGCGCTCGGGGGCTTCACCTGGCTGGTGAAGCGGAATACCGAGGACGACCGGAAAGGAGGCTCGGAATGAAACACGAGTACCAGGCGATCGAGAACCGACCGCTCCTCACGCCCTTCTTCCTGCTGATGGTCGCCATCGCGGCGCTGGGCACCGTCTTCCTGGTCACCCGCTTCATCACCGGCATGGGCACCGTCGCCAACCTGAACGGCGGCTTCCCGTGGGGGGTCTGGGTGATCTACGACATCGTCGTCGGCACGGCGCTGGCCTGCGGCGGCTACGCGCTGGCGGTGACGGTCTATCTCTTCAACAAGGGCCGCTACCACCCGCTGATCCGTCCCGCGCTGGTGACCAGCCTGCTCGGCTACGGTTTCGCGGCCTTCGGCGCCTTCGTGGACATGGGGCGGTACTGGAACGCCTACAACATGTTCCTGCCCTGGCAGGCGAACCCTCATTCGGTGATGCTGGAAGTCGGCCTGTGCGTGGCCACCTACGTGCTCGTGCTGGCCATCGAGTTCTCGCCGGCCCTGCTCGAGTGGCTGGGGCGGCAGACCGGGTGGCAGCTGCGGGCGGACGCCTGGCGACGCCGGCTCGACAAGGCCCTGTTCTTCTTCATCGCCCTCGGCATCCTGCTGCCGACCATGCACCAGTCCTCCCTGGGGAGCTTCCTTATCGCCATGGGCTACAAGGTGCATCCGCTCTGGCAGACGCTGCACGTCCAGCCATTGCTGGCGGTCCTCTCCGCCTTCACCATGGGCTTCGCGATCGTCATCTTCGAGGGCTCGCTGCTGACCACCGGCTTCAAGCGGCATCCGGAGACGCACCTGTTCTCCGGCCTGGGCAGGATCATCATGGGGCTGATCGCGGCCTTCCTGGTCGTCCGCTTCGCCTACCTGGTGCTGGCCGGCAAGGTCGGCGCCATGTTCGCCTTCGACCTCGGCAGCGTCATGTTCTGGATCGAGACCGCCCTGTTCGCCTACCCGCTGGCGGTGCTGGCCTCGCCGGCCAAGCGGGAGAACGGCAAGCACCTGCTCTACGCGGCCGTCAGCATGATCCTGGCCGGGGCCCTCTACCGCTTCGATGCCTTCCTGATCACCTACAACCCGGGTCCGGGCTTCAGCTACTTCCCGGCCCTGCCGGAGCTGATCATGACCGTGGCGACCATCGCCACGGAAATCGCCCTCTACCTGTTCATCGTCAAGACCTTTCCGGTGCTGCCGCGCGAAGCGCACGCGGCCGCCTGACCCCTTCGAGCAAAGGAGAAATCCG